>DBQQ01000041.1 GCA_002305315.1 Clostridiales bacterium UBA1390 | reverse complement strand
AGCAACACTATTGTCTCGACGTGTCCCGTTTCCGGGAACATATCGATACACCGTACCGCTCGCACTTCCATGCCGCCCTTTCTCAAAAAGCGCAGATCTCTCGCCAGTGTTCCCGGATCACAGGATACATAGACCATACGATCCGGCTTCATTTCGAGGATCGTATGGAGCAACGCCTCATCACAACCGGCTCGGGGTGGGTCTACTACGATCACATCAGGGCGTATTCCCGTTCTTCGAAAATGTTCTGGAATCACCTGCTCTGCTTTGCCTACGAAAAACTCCACATTGTCCATTCCATTTTTCGCAGCATTTTCCCAAGCATTCCGCACAGCTGCCTCCACAACCTCTACACCATATACCCGTTTCGCCTTCTGTGCTAAGAACAAGGAAATGGTTCCCGCTCCGCAATACGCGTCCCATACGACTTCATTTCCTGTAAGCTCGGCCATTTCCAGTGCTGCCTGATACAATCGTTCTGTCTGAATCGGATTCACCTGAAAGAAGGATGTGGATGAAATGGTAAATGTCAATGGACCGATCTTTTCTTCTATCGCATTCTTTCCTCCGATGATGCGTGTCCTTTCTCCCAGAATCACATTCGTGCGTGAAAAATTCATATTAATGCTTACCGAGGTCACACCACGCTCCAATAAAAAAGAAGCGATGCGTGGCTCCTCGGGGATCTCATATCCATTGATCACCAGGCAAACCAGAACCTCTCCACTCCTACGTCCATCCCGAATCAAGATGTGTCGCAGGAGCCCCTCTCCTGTCGTCTCATCATAGGCCGTCACCCCTAATTGTTCCAGAAAGGTTAATAACGGCGTCAGCAGTCGGTTACTCGCCTCGGATTGAATCAGACACTGTGTCAGAGGAATCAGCCGATGGCTTCTGGGTGCAAAAAAGCCTGCGCGCAGGTGTCCATCTGTCATTCGTACTGGAAACTGGGCTTTGTTCCGATAATGCAGTCTTTCTCCCTCTTCCATTCCTCGTATAGATGGCCACTCGGTGAGGGGTACTCCTCCCACGCGTCTTAAAAGTTCATAGACATGCTGCTGCTTCCAACGCAATTGTGCCTCATAAGACATGTGCTGTAAAAGACATCCGCCGCATTGCGGAAAAGCTGTGCAAAAAGGTGTCCGGCGCTCTGAAGAAGCTGCCCGTACCTCGATCAATTTTCCATATCCATACTGCTTTCCCACCTTCACCACCTGTACCAGTCCTCGCTCCGATGGCAAGAGTCCCGGCACAAACAGCGTATATCCTTCAAAATGTCCAATCCCGGCTCCCTGACTGCTCAGATCCTCGCATAATAATTCGATCCGCTGATTCTTGGTTACGGGCGGTGCGACTCGCTCTCGCATGTTTCCTCCTCTTCTCTGCCTCCCTTATAAAACGGGCGGGACAGAAAACGATTGTATTCAGTCCATTCTCCACTGCTATTATCATTCTTGATGAATTCTTCGATCATCTTCAGCTTAGCATCCGCATTATCTGCTATATGTATAATCATGGCCTCCATCGTCATGGGAACCTTGGGCGAACCAAATTCTAATTCTCCGTGGTGCGCCAGGATAATATGCTCCAATTCTACCGCCAATTTTGTGGGAAAGCCGGGAATCTGCGAAATCACCTTGCAGATTTCTTCATAGCCGATCATAATGTGCCCCAGAAGCTGTCCAGCTGTACTGTAATC
The DNA here is from genome assembly GCA_002305315.1 of Clostridiales bacterium UBA1390. Classification (GTDB taxonomy): domain Bacteria; phylum Bacillota; class Clostridia; order Lachnospirales; family Bianqueaceae; genus Faecimorpha; species Faecimorpha stercoravium. The sequence goes on along the minus strand of DBQQ01000041.1, from coordinate 32,650 downwards.
TCCCGCTGGCATAGGATTGATTTCCCATAGCTTACCTATATCGTGCAAGAGAGCCGCCGCCACGACCAGGTCTCTTCGCACCGGATGATATTGCCCCGCCAGATATTCTGCTAACCGCGTCACCGATGTCACATGTTCCAGGTATCCACCCACAAAATTATGATGTACACTCTTCGCCGCCGGATGTGCCTGGATCCGCGCCATCAATTCCGGATCTTCTCGATAGAAATGACATAATAGCTTCTTCAAGTGCGGATCCCTCAAACTATCAATCCAATGCTGTATCTCTTGAAACATGGCAGGAATATCCTTCTCCGTACAAGGCATGTAGTCTTTCGGATCATATTCTCCTTCCATACTTCTGCGCAGCCGCTGTACATTCAGCTGAATATCCCCTTGAAATGTCGTCACCTGGGCATCTATCTTGATAAAATCTCCTTTATCAAATTCACCGATCTGCACATTCAGCTCCCATACCTTTGCCGGCACGGTACCCGTCTTATCCTGCAGAATTAACGACAGATAGTTCTTTCCTGCTTTGGTCCTGAACATCGATTTTTCCTTGCATAAATAATGACCTATAATCCGCTGTCCATCCTGGAACTCTTTTATATATGTCATGATCTCTTTCCTCTCCTTGGTTTCAGAAATACCACAACCATTATAGCAGATATTTTCCTCTTTGAACACATTTTTCACTTCTTTTTTCAGGAATCCAAAACCCAAGCCCATAAAAAAAGAAGCACCACATTTCATGGTGCTTCCCTTTACTTCGTTTTGAATCAGCTCTGCGGCTTCTGCTGCAGGGTGACGCTCAGCTCTACAGTCTCTGCCGAACCGCCATTCATATAATTCCGCAGTACTTCTATGGTCACCGTATCGCCTACTTCGCATTGCTCCAGCCATTCACTCATATCTTCAAAGTTGTTAATCGCATTTCCATTGAAGCTGATGATCACATCATAGACACGCAAGCCCGCTTCTGCTGCCGGACTGCCATCTGTCACATCTGCGACCAGAACGCCCATGGGAAGGCCGTAGTACTCTGCCCAGCTCACGGTGCTTCCGTTCGGATAAAAGCTCATGGCATTATAACCGGAAAAGCCCATATACGGTCTCTCCACAAATCCGAACTGAATGATCTGTGAAATGACATCCTCTGCGGTAGAGGTCGGAATGGCAAAGCCGATACCCTCTGAATCCTCAATCGTCATGTCCAGGGTAAAACCAATAATCTCACCTCTGCCATTGACCAGAACACCGCTGGTGTTAACTGCTGCGTCGGTCTGAAGCATATCCAGTGAGATAGACTGATTCGCGATGGAGAAGGAAACCCCTCGTTCCAAACCGCTGATCGTTCCCAGAGACGGCGTATTATAATATCCCATAGGAGAACTGAAAGTGATCGCCAAGTCTCCCAACACCATACCCGTGCTATCGCCCAAAGTTGCGATCTTCAATTCGCTTCTTTGCGTCTCGTCAATATCGTTCTTACTCACCCGCAGTACAGCCATATCTGTATCCACATCCACACCCTGAAGTTCCGGATTATATACATGATCGCTATCTTCTCCAAAGATCAGCTGTACCTGCTGCGCGGAAGATAATACATGATACACAGTGGCAACATAGATATAGTCATCATCCTCTGCCACAATCGCTCCCGTGGCATACGTGCTATTATCCGCAATCACCGTAGCCAATGATTTTGAGACGTCTTCCACGACATCCGCAACACTGGAATAGTCCGAATTCTGAAGCTCTGTCGCATCTGTTCGATCAATCGATCCGCCTTCTGCCAGAACAACATTATTATTGGCTTCCGCTCTGTTAAAGCCAAAGTAGCTGCCCAATGCCGAGGCTCCAAATGCGCCGCCTACCAGCACCACCGCACATAAAACCGCAACAAATGCCTTAGCCACTCTCCCCTTTTTCTTAGGTTTTGGCGGTTCATTTTGTGGGTATCCCTGATAATTGCCTCCATAGGGCGGCTGACCATATCCGCCATTTCCCTGCCACTGCGAATTGCCAGCCGTCTGCTGAGGCTGTCCCTGATAGGATCCCCACTGCTGATACTGGCCATTCCCCGAGGATGCCTGCGACTGACCTTGGTAGTTCCACTGCTGACTCTCTTGTGTATCCTGGTGGATCTGATTTCCACTGTACCGATACTGCGTGTCATTCTGCATGGAACCAACAAACGTATCCTCTGCCGCCTCATTCACGGGGGAGTCTACCGTCTCATCCAGCGTCTCATTCTTCTGGTCCAATTCTTCCTGGAATTCCTTCTTCTCGTCCATACTGATTACCTCCTCTTATCTAACGCCGATGTCGCTCTTATGCTATCATCAGCATGTATCTTCCGAATACGGTATTATCATAATCTCGAACTTTTAACTGCGTATGAACTGGACGTGAAATAATCACTTATTTTTACAGTCTGTCCAATCCAAACATATTCTATGCTGAAACTTCCCATTTTACGGCATTTCCCTGCTTTCATTCTTTGATTGTGCATACATAAAATGTTAAAAAGGAAATCAATAGCATGCTTTTTCAAAAAAAGCTTTCCGAGAAAAAGAAAACATGCATTCCCTCTCTCGAAAAGCAAAATAAGATTCCATTATTTCTTTTCAATAAAATTGACCTGATTAGCCAGCGGCAAATGAAACTCAAAACGAGTTCCCTTTCCTTCTTGACTGTAGACCTGGATGTTCTCTCCATGATTCATGATGATCTGTTTTACTATCGCAAGACCCAACCCCATGCCTGTCTTATTAAGACCTCTGGATTTATCTCCTTTATGAAAGCGCTCAAAGACATGCTTGAGCGACTCCTCGTCCATACCAACCCCTGTATCTTCCACTGCGATAAAGGCTTTCTTTCCAACGATGCTCGTCTCGATCGTGATGGAATCGCCCTCCTCCGTGAATTTAATCGCATTATCCACCAGGTTATAGATGACACGCTGAATCTTATCAATATCTGCGTTTACGAAGAGTTTCTCCTGCAAAAACTTGAATTTGATCTCTAGCTTCTTGGATTCCGCCCGCTGCTCGAACCCCAAGGTCAGCTTTCGGATCATCTCATTTAAGTCAAATCGAACGATATGCAATTCATCCTGTCCGGATTCCATCTTAGACAGTTCCAGCAGATCATTTGTCAGCTTGCTGAGACGATTGGTTTCATCAAATACAATATTGAGATACTTCGGATATTGCTCTACCGGGATCACATCGTCCAGCATGGCCTGCACAAATCCTCTGATCGAAGTCAGCGGAGAACGGAAGTCGTGAGAGATATTCGCAATGAACGCTTGCCGATTCGACTCTACCTCCTGCAATTCCTCTTCCATGCGATTAAAAGCATTCGCCAACGCCGCAATCTCATCATGGGAATACACTTCCGCCTTCTTACTGAAATCACCCTGCGCAATCGCCACTGCAATCTCTCTCATCTGATTCACCGGATTGACAATGCTACTAGCTAAGATCCAGATCATCAGCGCAACCAACAGACTGATCATGCCAAACACTGCCAGAATCACCATCAAAGTCGCCTGTACGTTCTGGGAAATATCCTGTAAACCGATATTCAGCAAAACAACAGCTGTCGCGGGCAGGGACAACTCTACATTTTGACTGATCTGACGCTGCGCATAATATCCTGTCGTATATGCCAGAGTCATGGTTCTTCTATTATAATATTCCTGAAAGCGATCTGTATAGACCTCCCCCTGTTCTAATCCGGAACGCACTCGCTCGATGAATGTCGCACTTTCCTGTGAAAGTTCCAGCTGCAGCGAATCTGAATCACTCCCCAACCGTAATACAGGGACAACTGTAGAGCCATCCACCGCTGTCTCTGGTTCCATACAGATCCAAATCTCAATATCCTTGGCTCGTGCTACCGCATCCAACTTATCCTTCATACTGTCGCTGTTCATGAAATTTGTTTCTTCCAGCGTCTCTTGAATGATCTGTTTGGTCGTCAAAAGATCATCCCGGGATCTTTCCAGCAGATAGGTCTGAAAGATCGTTGGAAAGATCCCCAGGATGATGACCAACATCACAAACACGATGACAAAATAGATACTCAGCAGCTTAAAACGAACCGAGAAAAACCACTTTCGTTTTTTCTCCAGCGGCATGTTATCTCACCTCGAACTTATACCCCACGCCCCAAACGGTTTTAATGCTCCATGGCTCCTCATGCTCATCATTATCCAGCTTCTCACGAATTCTCTTAATGTGGACATCGACCGTACGCGTGTCTCCGTAATACTCGTAGCCCCAGATCTGATTCAGAAGCTGCTCTCTCGTGAACACCTGATTCGGGTGTGAGGCCAGGAAGCACAGAAGCTCCAGCTCCTTGGGCGGCATGTCGATGTTCCGTTCCTTATATGTCACAGAATAGTTGGACTGATTGATGACAAGACCCGGGAAAACCAGTTTCTTGACATTGGTTTCCTTCGTCTCCGTGCGCCGCAGTACGGCCTTGACGCGCGCTACCAGTTCCTTATTGTCAAAGGGCTTTACGATATAATCGTCCGCTCCAAGCTCCAGTCCCAACACCTTGTCAAACGTCTCTCCCTTAGCTGTTAAGAAGATCACAGGCGTATTGCCCTGCTTGCGAATCTCCCGACAGGTCTCATATCCATCCATTTCCGGCATCATCACATCCAGGATGACCAGATTAGGATCAAAGCGCTGCATTTGGCGCAGAGCTTCCTTACCATTGTTTGCTTTTTCTGTCTCAAAGCCTTCCTTCACTAGATACAGACAGATAAGCTCCGCGATATTCGAATCATCATCTACTACCAAGATTTTCTGTTTCACTGCCATGATTTATCTCTCCTTTACTGTGTTTTCAGTTCTACAATAGTTACGCCGCTTTCTCCCTCACCATAGCTGCCCAGGCGGTAGCTTTTCACCTGCGGCCTTTTCTTTAAGAATTGCTGTACCTCTCGGCGCAGTACTCCTGTTCCTTTGCCATGAATGACGGTGACCTTTTCCAGGCCCGCTAAATAAGCGTCATCCAAATACTTATCCAGCGTCCCCAATGCCTCTTCCGCATTCATACCTCGAAGATCTACCTCCACGGATACCGTCGCGGATTTTCCAAAGGAACCCGCCCGAATGCCGCGATCCTGATCCTTAGATCGTACCGCCCCCTTGGGTCGTTCCTCCTTCTCCGGGACAATGGCGGTGATATCCGCTGCCCGGACATTCATCTGCAGAATCCCCGCTTGAACCACCATGGAACCTCTCTCATCCGGAGGCGACAGGACGATACAGTCCTGATCCAGTGTACCGAGTCGCACTTTGGTTCCCTTCACAAGAAGCTTAGGATCTACAGAGGCTTTTCTGCGATCTGCAGCGGCGGCCAGATCCTTTTCCATCTCCTTGGCGCCTTTACGCAGCCGGCTGCGGTTTTCTTCCAGCATCCGCATATCCACATGGGCACCCTCTCGGATGGCCTTCTGAATCGCCTGAATGCTCTCGTCCGCCTCGGCCTTTGCCTTTCGCAGAATCTCCCGCGCCTCTTCTCTGGCCGCCTTCAGGATCTTCTCCTGTTTCTCCGCCAGTTTCTCCTCGGCCGCTTTTTCCTTCTTCTGCAAGGCCGTAATCTCCATACGCAGACTACGGATCTTATCCTGCTCTTCTTCTGCCTGACGACGGCGCATCTCCAGTTCGCTCATCATCTCCTCGAACTGAATATCATTGCTCTCCAGAAGCTCCTTCGCCTCTTCAATGACCTCCTTAGGAAGTCCTAGACGCGAAGAAATCGCAAACGCATTGCTCTTTCCGGGTACGCCGATCAGCAATCGGTACGTCGGCTTCAGCGTTTCCACATCGAACTCACAGCTCGCATTTTCCACGCCTTCCGTGCTCAGGGCATAGACTTTCAGCTCACTATAATGTGTTGTCGCTGCTGTCAGAATCTTACGCTTACGCAAATGTTCCAGAATCGCATTGGCCAATGCCGCGCCTTCTACCGGATCGGTTCCTGCCCCCAGCTCATCGAAGAGCACCAGGGACTGATCCGTGACTTTCTTCAGAATATCGACAATATTCACCATATGAGAGGAGAATGTACTCAGGCTCTGTTCAATGCTCTGTTCATCGCCGATATCCGCGAAGACCTGGTCGACCACCGTCAACACGGCGCCAGAGGCTGCCGGAATATGAAGTCCTGCCTGCCCCATCAGACACATCAGCCCCAGTGTCTTGAGGCTCACCGTCTTTCCGCCGGTATTCGGACCTGTGATGATCAGCGAAGTAAAGTCTCCGCCCAGCATGATGTGAATCGGCACCACCTTCTGCGCATCAATCAGCGGATGCCTTGCCTTCGGCAAGTCTATGCGTCTTCCCGGATCAAAGTGCGGCTTTACCGCATTCATATCATACGCCAGCTTCGCTTTGGCGAAGATAAAATCAAGCTGTGCCATGATTTCGATATCTGCCAGAAGTTCTTTCTGTACTTCCCGCACCATATTACTCAGACGACGCAGAATCCGCTCGATCTCCTCCTTCTCTTCCGCCGCCAGTTCGGCCACTTTGTTATTCAGCACCACCACAGCCATCGGTTCCACAAACACGGTGGAACCCGTAGCCGACTGGTCATGTACCATCCCCTTTATATTGCCGCGAAACTCTGCCTTGACCTGCAGACAGAACCGCCCAGACCGCATGGTCACTACCGGATCCTGCAGCATGGTTCGATAGGTTGCGGAATGAATCATTTCATTTAGATGACTCCGAACCCGCTGCTGCGCGATGATCATCTGTTTGCGGATGCTGGCCAATGCCTCGCTAGCATGATCATCCATATCCTCCTCTGACAGAATGCATCGCTCGATCTCCTTCTCCAGATGCGTATAGCTGGATAATCCCGCGAACAACGGATCCAGTCTGGGGCGCTGCGGCGTATCTTCTTCTCTTTTCCCGAAGTTTTTGATCTGCCGAATACTGCGGGTGGTATCTGCCACCATAAGCAGCTCTCCCATAGATAGCAGGCCGCCCACACTGGATCTTTGCAATAACCCCCTGATATCTCGGATGCCGCCAAAGGGGGGCTCTCCCTGGCGCACCAGCATCTGAAATCCTTCCTCTGTCTCGTCCTGCAGACGCTCGATCACCCATAGGTCTGTCTCTGGCACAAGCGCTGCTGCCAGTTCCTTTCCCATGAGCGAAGACGCTCTCTGCGCCAACATCTGACAGATCTTATCGAATTCCAGTTTCTTCAACGATTTTTCTTCCATCATAATGTCTCCCAATCATATCTGCGGAGATTTCCTGTCTCTTGGAGACCCGGAAATCCCTGTTGACGAAGGGCTTCATATAAAACAACGGCCGCCGCGTTCGATAGATTCAGAGAACGGAGATGCGCCGTCATCGGAATCCGAATGCACCACTTCTTGTTCGCGGCCAAAATCTCCTCCGGGATTCCCGCCGTCTCTTTCCCAAACATGAGATAATCGTCCGGCTCGTAATGCACCTCAGCATACGTTCTGGGCCCTTTCGTCGTTGCCATGAAGACACGCGCTTCTGGATTTTTTTCCCGAAACTCTTCATAGCTGTCATATAAAAAAACGCCTAATTTATCCCAATAATCCAAGCCAGCTCGCTTCAGCTGCTTCTCCTCTAATGAAAACCCAAGCGGGCGAATCAAATGAAGGGAAGAACCGGTACAAGCACATGTCCTTGCAATGTTACCGGTATTCGCCGGGATTTCGGGTTCCAATAACACAATGTGCACTTCTGTTTGACTCCTTTAACAAATCTCTTGACAGATTGATCTTTCTATTTTATAATAATGATTATCACTTAAAATCCATTCTTAAGGAGGAAGCCATGGAACAATCCGTTACTCTTTTGAAAAAACACGGGCTCAAAGCCACGCCCCAAAGAATCGCCATATATGATTACCTGCTGCATACAGAAGCACATCCCACGGTAGACACCATCTATGCGTCACTGCATCCTACACATCCTACCATGAGTCTTGCGACTGTCTACAAGACGGTGGAATCCCTTCGCGAAGCTGGACTCATACAGCAGCTCAATGTGGGAGAAGAATGTTTTCGCTATGACGCCCGTACCAGCTCACATCCTCATGTCCAATGCCTGCATTGCCGACGCGTTTTTGATCTGGACCCTGCTTCTTTCGCAGATCTTTCGGATCGCGCCCGCGCACAGAGTTCTTTCTTGATCACACAGGCACAGCTCTATTTTTACGGGCTCTGTCCAGAATGTCAGCAGGTTCAGGATGCATCCGATTAAGGATGCTCCTGCATATACTCTGCAATACGGCCCAGTGCCAGTCTAAGCTGTTCTACGCTATACGCGTAGGAGATTCGCACATACCCTTCGCCGCTCGCTCCAAAGGCATCGCCGGGAACGACGGCGATTTTTTTATGGTGCAGCAGGTCTTGACAAAAGGCCTCCGATGTCATGCCTGTAGACTGAATGCTGGGAAAGACATAGAATGCGCCGCCCGGATCGTTGCAGCTCAAACCCATCTCCCGCAAACTGGCTACGACCAGCCTTCTCCTGCGATTGTACTCCTGCCTCATCTCCTCCACCGCGCGATCGCAGTTGCGAAGCGCCTCAATCGCCGCATACTGACTGGTTGTCGGCGCACACATGATCGCAAATTGGTGTACCTTGGTCATCTGTTCCAGAAGATCCTTGGGCCCTGCTCCGTAGCCCAGCCGCCATCCCGTCATAGAGAATGCCTTGGAAAAGCCATTGATGACAAGCGTTCTCTCACTCATCCCCGGCATAGAGGCAATGGAAACATGATCGCCATCATAGGTAAGCTCACTATAGATTTCATCCGATATCACGAATAGGTCTTTTTGACAGATCCATTCACAAAGCGCCCGCATATCTTCCTCATGCATGGTTGCCCCCGTCGGATTGCCCGGGTATGGGAAGATCAATACCTTGCTCCGCTCATTCACTAACGGTTCCAGATCTTCCACCGTCAGCTTGAACCCATTCTCTCCTCGTAAGGGTACCGGTACCGCTTTGCCGCCGGCCATGACTGCACATGGCTTATAGGCCACAAAAGAAGGTTCCGGGATCAGCACCTCATCCCCCGGCTCCACGATGGAGCGAAGCGCCAGATCAATGGCCTCGCTGCCACCCACAGTCACAAGGATTTGTGTGGCCGGATCATATTCCAAATGATACTTTCGCTGCAAATACCGCGAAATCTCCCGCCGCAGCTCCATCAATCCCGCGTTCGCTGTATAGATTGTCCGCCCCTTCTCCAATGTATAGATTGCTTCTTCCCGGATATTCCAAGGCGTCAGAAAATCCGGTTCGCCGACTCCCAGCGAAATCACATCCTCCATCTCCGCCGCCAGATTGAAAAAGCGGCGAATCCCTGAAGGTGGCAGATCTCTCACCGTCCGATTGATAAAATCCCTCATGGTGATACAAGCATCCTTTCATCATTTTTAGTTTCTTCCAATACTACACCATGATCCTTGTATCTCTTCAAAATGAAATGCGTAGAGGTGCTCAGCACCTGATCAATGGGCGCCAGCCGCCTTGCTACAAAAAGAGCCACTTCTTTCATGGTCTTTCCTTCTACAATGACCGTCAAATCAAAGGCTCCGCTCATCAAATAGACTGCTGTCACCTCTTCAAACTGATAGATTCTCTGTGCTATATAATCAAAGCCTTCTCCTCGCTGCGGGGTGACTCTGACTTCTATGAGAGCCGTCACCCGATCTATCTTGGCCTTATCCCAATCAATCATGGTATGATATCCAAAAATAATCTTATCCTTCTCCAACTGGGTCATCTGCGAGGCGATTCCGGCTTCATCCTCCTCCAGCATCACCGCCAGGTCTTTCACCGAAATCCGACTGTTCTTCTCCAAAATCTCTAAAAGTTCCTGCATCCTATATCCTCCCCAGTATATAATACTTTTCTATAGTATAGCGCATTTGAAGGTAAAAAGAAAGTACAAATTGTGAACACCTCCTGAATATTTGACGATACAGCCTTCGTTTTCCTGAGTTATAGGAAACTCACGCAATTCTTGGCTGAAATCAAAAATTGATGTTTATATCCGTACTGTCTATATCAGAAGGGGCCATTGCAAAATAGATGAGAAATCTCTGGACAAATGAGAAAAGCCCTGGATTTCTCAGCTTTATGGAACATCTTGGAAACGAAAAAGGAGCCCGTGCATTCACGGAACTCCTTAGAAGATCATACTCTTTCATTCTGTATCAATGGTGAGACAGCGTAGGTATTTTGCAACGCCCCTTTTGCATATGAATCAAAATTCGGTGATTTGCGTTCTTCCTTCCAGATAAGCGATCATATTCAGCACCAGGCAGTTCCAATTCTGGAAGTCCGGCGTACGGATGCCGATGCCCCGGTCTGGATCGTAAAACTCATGGAAGGTTCCGGTTTCTTTCAGATCTTTCTCAAATAAATTGGCAGTTCTACGCGCCAACTCTGTAGCCTCTTCGCGAAAACCATATCGCTGCAGTCCGCGAAATACCATATAATTGGATACTCCCCATACGGGACCCAGCCAGTTGGAAGGATTATTGGTCGCCTTCAAATTGTACATGGGTTCCTGTTTTGACAGTGTCCTCACACCATATGTCCCCATGAAACTATCGGGATTCTCCAGGCGGCGCAGCACCTTCTTAGCCTGTTCTGGCGTAGCAATGCCTGCCCATAACGGCAGGAAATTCGTCCAAGTATCAATCCGCATCAACAAACAGGGCCAGGTTCTGGGTGCCTCATGATGCAGCCATCGCTCCGGGTCCACCTTCTGCAGCAGGATATCTACAGAGTAGAAGCTCTGGTCTCTCTCATCCCAGCAGTACCGGCGGACACTTTCGGCCAATGATTCCGCCGCAGCCAACCAATGTCCGGCTCGTTCCTGCCTGTCTGCCAATTCCCACAGCTTCGCCATCGCCAGTTCTTCCCGATACAAAAGGCAATTCAGGTATAAAGCGGCTGTACTCTTCTCCGGACGGAAATAAATGATCGGCTCATTATCCACACCGACAGCAAAATCATTTTCCCAATAGGCCAATCCGGTCTCTTCGTGCGTAGCATACTTTCCAAAATAAGAGACAAAGGTATCCAGCCGATCCAGATACGGCAGCAGCCAAGTCAGATCTCCGCTTTTCTGGGCCGTGTACAGCGCATGCTGGGCCAAAACTGGTTTATGATTATTTTTACCGATATAGTCCATCTCATTGTCCGGTAGGAAATTATCATTCGTGATGAGAATCGGCATCTTTCCCTGTTCATCCATATGATCCAGGAAATTGAGGATACAGCCCTGTTCGTAGGGAAGAGAGTCCTTCGCGGTCCCTTCCTCCGCGTCCGCCTGTCCTATCGCAATGCAGGTCCACCAGGAATCCCAATCCCACAACGTGGTGGCATAGGTATCCGATCCCGGTACGATATACGGATATCGCAGAATGCCGCCCGGCTCCCGCCGCATTCTTGACAGATTCTCTTTCACATATTGTTTTACGCTTTCCCACATGTTTCATTCCTCCTATGACTCAGGATAATATATACAACCATCCCCAGTCCACCTATGATTAAGGCAATACCGGCCCATAAGAAGGGGACCTTGGGACCGGCACTATACGCAAATCCTGCAAATGTTGCTCCGCATACCTGTCCGAAGGATCGAATCGCATTATAGAATCCCATGACGATATTACTGCTCTCATGGGGTGCCCGATCCGCCACTATAGATTGCAGTACCGGCACACTGACTGCATTCATACTGAGATATACGACCGTCAGCAGAATAAAGGGAACCACTGCATCTCCTATAATTGCACCAAACAGTGCGATCGCACTGACCAAAAGCACTTTCACTTCCGAACGCGCTGTATCCGTCTTTCTTATGATATACATACATAACGTCATGTTTGCCAACAAGGAAATCAGGCCAATGGCTGCTTTGATGAAGCCGTTATACATGGAAGAAAAGCCAAACTGATCTTTGATATAATAATTGAAGCACTGATCGTACGCTGTAAATGCGAAATTGATCATGAAGACCACGACAAAAAGTACGCCAAACAACATCGTCATGAACTGTTTGGCAGACAGAAACGCCGCAAACGGATTCGCGTTGCGTACCACCTGTCCCATCGGAATATGTCCCTGCCGATCTGTCCGGTCATTTTTTAATAGGAAGAAAAACAGGAATGCCGACAAAGACAGACACAACGCCTGCATGCCAAATGCCAGATTCACGGAAACCTCTCCCAGTACACCGCCAATCATATAGCCAAAGGTACCCGCGACTGTCACGGCTGTGGCCTGAATGGTCAAGTGACTTCCCCGCTGCTCCGGTGCCGACATATTGACCGTATATGTCAGCATACAGACGTTTACGCCGCCCACAAAAAAGCCGGAGACAAACCGCGCCATCATGATCGTAACTTCTGTCGTACCCAGGCTGAACAGAATCTGCCCCACCGCATATCCCAGGTTACAGATCAAGAGAATAGTACGGCTCTGGACATAATCCGCCAGTTTTCCCCAGAAGGGCGAGAATAAGAAGCTCGTACCTGCCATTCCGGCAAAAGCAAGTCCAAACATATAGTCTCCCAGACCCAGATTCTGTATGATCGTCGGCGTCACGGGATGCGCAAAATTGGCTGCCATGGATTGCAGACAAACAATCATAAAGAATGGAAGCATGGGCGATACGATCTTTTTCATGCATCTTCCCCCAAAATGATCTTTTTTCGCTCGTTATTGTATCATTTTCCGCCTCTTCCGTCAAGAATTCCTTGACAAGCATCTTTTGAATGTGTATAATCGGAATGGAATGGGGTTTTATGCCATACCGCCGGATCGTTTGCTTATAACATGGGCGGCTTTTTTATTGGAACCGTTCCGTATTTTAGGAAAGAAGGAATGTCTATGCTAACAGCCATTACTGGTATCAACTGGGGAGACGAAGGCAAAGGCCGTATGGTGGATCTTCTCTGTCAGGATTACGATGTGGTTGTCCGCTATCAGGGCGGCAACAACGCAGGTCATACTGTCGTAAATCCCCGGGGATCATTTATTTTGAATCTCATCCCTTCCGGAATTTTTCATGAAAACGTGGTCAACGTCATGGGGAATGGCATGGTCATCGACCTGCATCATCTATGCGGCGAGATCGAAAATCTGCGTAAGGGCGGTATTGAAATCACGCCGAAGAATCTGAAGATCAGCGATCGCGCGATTGTCTGCATGCCCTATCATGTGGATCAGGACTGTCTGGAGGAAACCCGCCTGGCCGATAAGAAATACGGTTCCACTCGCCGTGGAATTGCCTATGTATATGGTGACAAATATATGAAGAAGGGCATTCGCATGGGTGATCTGCTGCATATGGATACACTGCTGCCACGTCTTCGTGACATTGTCGAATGGAAGAACCTGACCATGGAGCGGGTATATGGCGCAAAGCCCATCGTGTTTGAAGAGCTGGTTCATTGGTTGGATGAGTACTTCACCCCGCTCAAGGATTTTGTCTGCGATACCAGCCTGTTTCTGGATCAGGCCGCAAAAGCCGACAAGAAAATTCTATTTGAAGCACAGCTGGGTGCTCTCCGGGATATTGATTTCGGTATTTATCCCTATACTTCCTCTTCTTCGACCATTGCTGCCTATGCACCAGTGGGTGCCGGCATCCCGAACCATCGTCTGGATGATGTGGTAGGGATCATCAAGGCCTATTCCTCCTGTGTAGGAGAAGGTCCTTTTACCTGTGAAATGTTTGGTGAAGAAGCCGAGGCCCTCCGTAAAGCCGGTGGCGAATACGGTGCTGCTACAGGACGTCCCCGTCGCGTCGGTGGTTTTGACGTGGTCGCTTCTCGTTACGGCACACGAGTCCAGGGAGCTACGATGCTGGCCCTGACGAAGCTGGATGTATTATCCTACATGGAAAAGATCCCTGTCTGCACAGCCTATGAGCTGGATGGTGAGATCATTCATGAATTCCCCTTCGGCGCCGCATTGGATCGTGCAAAGCCGGTATATACCTATATGGAAGGATGGCATTGCGACATCAGTGCCTGCCGTAAGGCCTCCGATCTTCCGAAGGCTGCTTACGATTACATTCGTTTCATTGAAGAGTCCATGGGCTGCCCTGTCAAGTATGTCTCTGTCGGAGCTGCTCGCGACGCTTACTTAATAATGGAATAATATATGAACTAAGGAGAGAATCAATCATGGAAAAGAAAGAAATGCTGTATGAAGGAAAAGCAAAGAAGGTATTTGTGACCGATAATCCGGATGCCTATATCGTCGAGTATAAGGATGACGCGACCGCTTTTAACGGTCTGAAGAAGGGTACCATCACCGGCAAGGGCGTCATCAACAACCGCATGAGCAACATGATGTTTGCCATGCTGGAGAAGAAGGGCGTACCGACACATCTGATCGAAGAACTCTCCGATCGTGAAACCGCTGTCAAGAAAGTGGAGATTGTTCCTCTGGAAGTTATCGTGCGTAACATTGCTGCCGGCAGCTTCTCCAAGCGTTTCGGTGTGGAAGAAGGTCGTGTACTCTCCTGCCCCACACTGGAATTCTGCCTGAAGGATGATGCCCTGGGCGATCCTATGATCAATAATTCCCACATCCTGGCTCTGGATCTGGCGACCCCGGAGGAGCTGGAGACTATCAGCACGCTGACCATGAAGATCAACGAAGAGCTGAAGGCATTCTTCCTGTCCATCGGCATCGAACTGGTGGATTTCAAGATTGAGTTCGGCCGCTATCATGGACAGATCATCCTGGCAGACGAGATTTCTCCGGACACCTGCCGTTTGTGGGATGTAAAGACTCATGACAAGCTGGATAAGGATCGTTTCCGCAGAGATCTGGGCGGCGTAGAAGAAGCCTATCAGGAAGTTATGCGCCGTCTGGGCCTGTAAGAGGAGGTATCTCGTGGCTCACGATATTTATAACACTCCATTAGCCTCTCGCTATGCCAGCTATGAGATGCAGCATCTGTTCTCGGATGATGTAAAATTCCGCACCTGGCGCCGTCTGTGGATCGCACTGGCGGAGGCCGAACAGGAACTGGGCCTTCCCATCACGGATGAGCAGATCGCGGAACTGAAGGCGCATCAGGAGGATATCAATTATGATGTGGCGCAGGCCCGCGAGAAGGAAGTTCGGCATGATGTGATGTCTCACGTCTATGCTTACGGAGTACAGTGTCCTTCTGCCAAAGGAATCATTCACCTGGGCGCGACCTCCTGTTATGTTGGCGATAACACCGATCTTATCGTCATGTATGAGGCGCTGCGTCTGGTACGCCGCAAACTGGTAGCCCTGATTCGTCATCTGTCCAAGTTTGCTGATACCTATAAGAATCTGCCCACCTTGGCATTCACCCATTTTCAGCCCGCCCAGCCCACTACTGTAGGTAAGCGCGCTACCCTATGGATGCAGGATCTATTGCTGGATCTGGAAGATATCGAACATTGTCTGGCGCACGCGAAACTGCGCGGCGCTAAGGGTACCACGGGAACCCAGGCTTCTTTCCTGGAGCTCTTTGAGGGAGATCATGAGAAGGTTCGAGCGCTGGATCGTAAGATCGCTGAAAAGATGGGATATTCCGGCGTCTATGCTGTATCCGGTCAGACCTACTCTCGTAAGATCGATAGCCGCGTGCTGAATGTATTGTCCGGCATCGCGCAGTCCGCTTCTAAGTTTTCCAGTGACATTCGTCTTCTGCAGCATCTGAAGGAGATTGAAGAGCCCTTTGAGTCCAAACAGATTGGTTCTTCTGCCATGGCCTATAAGAGAAACCCGATGCGCTCAGAGCGAATCGCCTCCCTCTCCCGCTATGTGATGGTGGACGCATTGAATCCGGCCATCACCGCTGCGACCCAATGGTTTGAACGTACGCTGGATGACTCCGCGAATAAGCGTCTTTCGATTCCGGAAGCATTTCTGGCCGTCGATGCTATCCTGACGCTATACATCAATGTTTCGGATGGTCTGGTGGTCTACCCGAAGGTGATCGAACAGCGCTTGATGAAAGAACTGCCCTTTATGGCGACCGAAAATATCATGATGGATGCAGTGAAGCGCGGCGGCGACCGTCAGGAGCTGCATGAACGCATTCGCGTACATTCCATGGAGGCCGGGCGCGTGATCAAGCAGGAAGGCGGAGATAATCCTCTGCTGGAACTGATCGCGCAGGATCCCATCTTCGGAACCACATTGGAAGAACTGAAGGCACTGATTCGCCCAGAGAATTTCGTAGGACGCGCTCCGCAGCAGGTCGATGATTTCCTGCGTGAGGAAGTCGCTCCTATTCTGGAAAAGTATAAGGACGACGCAGAAGTCATTGCGGAAGTCAACGTATAAATCCATATGATTCTAAAAAAGAGAACCGGCGTGTAGAATGCGTCGGTTCTTTTTTTGATATGTAGAGAGTCCCGGCACTCTCCCCGGCATTGTGCGTTTGAGCAATATCCGCACTGTACATTTTTCACGCAATCCCAAAATCGCTCGTTTCCTTCAAGAATATGATTATGTCAAAGAATTTGGTGAAGGCGTTGATCGTATGTTTAAGGAAATGGCTGCCGCAGGTCTTCCTGCGCCGGAATACAGTGATAACGCGTTTATGCTCAATGCGACGATACGGAATGGCGAATTAAATGACGCCTATGACGAGTTAAATGGCGAGTTAAATGGCGAATTAAATCCAAGTCTGCTTTATCTGAACAAGAGCGAGTTAGCAGTTTATCATCTCATTGAGAAGGCTCCACAAAATACTCGTCAAGAAATTGCTGATCAACTCAACATATCTACGAGAACAGTAGATAGAGCCATTAAAGTTCTCGTCCAAAAAGATTTGATTGTACGTGAAGGTTCCAAGAAAACCGGACGTTGGAGAGCTATAAAATAAGTGTAAGCGGTACACCAACCACTGTAAGAGAACCGACGTGTAGGATGCGTCGGTTCTCTTTTTGATATATGGACTACATTTGGGCGTTGACAAGGCAATGCGAATCACTGCATCCTGCCTGTCGACCATACGATCTCTTTCTGACAGGCTTTTTTCACCTGTTCATTATGGGTGATCAATACGATGTATGGATGGAATGGCAGCTGACTCAATTGCTCCATGATGATCGTGTCTATTCCCGCAAACTCCCCATCCAAGATCATGATCGGCCTCATATAGTCTACATTGCAGTTACATATCATAAATCCTTTTTTAATGATATTTTTGACTCTGCACCTTCCACATTTGCGCATACTTCCCGCCTTTTTCTATCAGGCAGTCATGTGTTCAATTCTATACAAAAACCGAACCCTATCTATCCCAGGATTCGGTTTCTCTTGCTATCATCCGCTATCGTGTCTTATCGTATAAAATTGGTTCTCTGGAAAGGCTCTTTCTCCGGCAATCCATATGTTTCCTTACCGAGCGCAATACTCCGGATCAAAAAGGCCATATTTCTGGCCAGCGTGCGCATGCTCTGCAAGCCTTCCGCATCCTGTGCGGCTTCGCCGGGTTCCCGGCCATGGATACTATTCCAATACTGGCCTGAGGCCACCGGCATGCCGGAAATCGTGAAAAACTTGTTGAGTTCGTCAAATGTGGCAGACAGACCTCCTCTTCTAGCCGCTACCACGCTGGCTCCCACCTTCATGGTCTTATCAAAGGGAGTGCTGTAAAAAAGTCTTGTCAAAAAGGCCACCAGTGTCGCATTGGCAGAGGCATAATATACCGGACTTCCAATCACCAAGCCATCGCAGGCTTCCAGCTTCGGAGCGGTCTCATTGACCAGATCGTCAAAGACACATTTTCCTGTTTTGGCACAGGCACCGCATGCGATACATCCGCGGATCGCCTGATTCCCGATATGAAGACATTCCGTCTCGAAACCTTCGTGATCGAACACGGTTTTCATCTCCGCAAGGGCTAACGCCGTGTTTCCATTCTTATGCGGACTTCCATTTAACATCAAGATCTTAAATGCCATTGTCATTCCATCCTTTCCTGTAAATTCAATTTGATAGGCACCGAAATGAAGCGCGCCTTTATTTTACATAAAACCGATCGATCTTCACCACTGCCCTGTACTGTTCTCCCAGCTGTGCAATCAACTGCGCAATCTTCTTTTGAGCCTCTTCTTCCGTCGCAGCCAGATCCTGGGGCACCACCGCGTCAAAGATCAGATTCGTATGGGTAGGACCTTCTACCATACGAAAATCATGCAGAGAGATCCGACTGTCCCATCGCGCGAGCAATTCTTCTACCTTCTCTCGCATGGCATTCACATGTTCATCATTCGCCGCGATCGGATCCATATGGATCACAGCCTCACAACCCAGTTTATCATGCAGCTCCTGTTCGATCCGGTCGATCACATCATGGAGTACGTAGATGTCGCCGTCACCAGACACCTCGCCATGCAACGAGATCAGACGATGTCCCGGTCCATAGTCATGTACCACCAGGTCATGGATGCCCAGGATCTCCGGATGTGCTTTTACAATCGTCTCGATCTTCTGCACATACTCCGGATCCGGCGCCTGGCCCAACAAAGGACTCAATGTATCTCGTATCGATGTGATGCCCGTATAGATGATAAACAGCGCTACAAGGCCGCCGCCCCACCCATCCAGATTCACATCGGTCGCCAGATAGATGACTGTACAGATCAATACCACTGCTGTGGCAATAGAATCGCTCAAGCTATCCATGGCCGTCGCCTTCATGGCAGCCGAATCGATTTTCTGGCCGATTCTGCGATTATACAGATGCATATAGAACTTGACCGCAATAGAAGCCAGAAGAATCAGCACCGTCAGCCAGCCACCTTCCATCGCTTCCGGTTGCAGAATCTTCTCGATGGAAGACTGCCCCAATTCAATGCCCATCAGAAGGATCAGAAAGGATACTACGAGTCCAGAAATATACTCATATCGTCCATGTCCAAAGGGATGATCCGTATCTGGACCTCTCCCCGCAAAGCGAAAACCAATCAGCGTCACAAACGAAGATGCCGCATCCGATAGATTGTTGAAAGCATCCGCCATAATCGCGAGAGACCCACTAAGACTTCCCGCCAGATATTTCCCGGCAAATAATAATAGATTCAGCACAATTCCTACAATACTGCAGAGAATCCCATACGCCCCTCTGACGCTGGGATTCTCTGTATTGCGGTAATCTTTGATAAAAAGTTTTGCCAATAAAGTGACCATATCATCAACTCCGAGTTTTGATTCGTTTTACCATGGGCATGAAAATGAGCGCGCCGATGGCCGCCGCCAACGCACACAGCGCGAACAGGCTGAATGCGCCGCCATAGCCGGACCAGTCCACAAAACGGCCCATGATGACGGGACCGATGGTCATGCCGATCCCATAGATGGCCTGATACAGGCCCATTGCCGTGGACTTCTTTTCCGGCGCCACATACGCGATACAGCTTGCCATCAGCACCGATGTGAGAACCGCATTCGCAAAACCTCCGATAATCTGTGCCGCATACATCAGAATCATATTCGGAGCAAATCCCACCATCAGACAATACAGCGTATATAGCAAGAACCCTGCGGCGACCATATTTTTGCGATCCTGCTTTCCTGCCCAGCTGCTGTTTAAGAAGAATACGGCACCAATCTGTGTCGCAGTAAACAAGCAGGAACTGACGCCAATTTCCACCGCATTGGCTCCGATACTTCTTGCCACATCCGAAGTGAAGGAAAAAGCGGTTCCCTGCATCAGCATCTGCAGGACAATGGCCAAAACCGCCGGAACAAGTACCGAAACGTCCTTGAATACCTCCAACAGTTCCCTGGGCTTCTGCGGCGTTCTGCGGGAATCATTGTCTTTGATAAAAAACGAGAAAAACATCGCTGCAAATCCCGTGATACAGCTCATCAAGAGCGGCGCCTGATACCCAAAGGCCGTTGCCGAGGCACTGCCCAGGAAGAAAGCCAGGAGTTTTCCCGTATTGTTAAACCCATTGATCTGCGCAATGGCCTTGCCGCTTTCTTCTTCCGGGAAATATCCCGTAAACATGACCGTAAAGGCTACCCACGTAGATGCGGCCACCCCTGCCAGGATACGGCATACAAACATCCAAAACACATCCTGCGTCATATACAGCCCGAGCGAGGAGATCGTCGTAAAGAAGCAGCCGGCGCGTACCAAAAAACGGTAACGTCCTGACATATCTGCGAAAATCCCCAGAGGAATCCGTACGCATAGCTGTGTGAATCCATAGCAGCCCACCAGAAAACCGATGAGTGTCGCACTCAGCCCCAGTGTCCGCAGGTACGGTGTAAAGAATGGCACATGGCAATACTCCGACGCCCAGAAAAACATGGTCGCTAGACCAAAAATCCATTTGACCCTTTTTGTACTCATCTTATTTCAATAACACGCGCCTCACGGCGTCTTTCCAGCCTTCGTACTTTCGGCGCCGGCATTCCTCATCCATTTCAGGCGTATAGGCCCGATAGGATCTTCCCTCAAACACGCTATCATCATAGAATCCCAGGCCAAATCCAGCCGCCAAGCCGGCTCCTGTCCCGGAGATCTCTTCGTTTTCCGCAGCATACACCGGCACGTTCAGAAGATCGCTCTGGAAATGCATCAGAAACTCCCCTCGACTCGCGCCGCCATCCGCCCGCACCTCCAGGATCGGAAATCCGGATTCCTCTTCCATCAATTTGACAATATCCGTGACCTGATACGCGATACATTCATCGACAGCCCGCACCAGTTCCGCTCTTCCAGTCTGACGCCCCATGCCATAGATCATCGCCTTGGCATCCGTATCCCAATACGGCGCTCCTAATCCTGTAAACGCGGGTACAATATATGTCGTGTCGTTCTCGGAAGCTGCATACGCCAGCTCATCCGCCTGAGCGGCCGATTCCAACAGTCCCAGGTCCTTGATGGCCCAGGTCATGACCGCACCGGTATAGTTGATATTTCCCTCCAGCACATACTCCGCCTTGCCGCCTATCTGCCAGGCCAGAGAGGTCACCAGCCCCTTCTGACTCCATACCGGTTTCTCTCCAATGTTCATCATAATCGAAGATCCTGTGCCGTAGGTTGTCTTCATCTGACCGCTCTTCCGGCATCCATGTCCGAAAAGCGCCGCGTGGGAATCTCCTAATACGCCATGAATCGGGATAGGGTGCTCCAGCACCCCTTCGAAATCCGTCATACCAAAGAGCGCATCCGAAGAGCAGATCCGCGGAAGCATATCCTTTCGAATCCCAAACCATTCGCACATCTCCGGATCCCAATCCAGCGTAGTCAGGTTCATGAGCTGCGTACGCGAAGCATTGGAAACATCCGTCCGAAACTCTTTCCCCCCGGTCAGACGATAGATCAGAAAACTATCCATCGTCCCGCACAAAAAGTCTCCCACTCTGGCGGCTTCCTGTGCGTCCTCCCGGTTCTCCAGAATCCATGCAATTTTAGCGGCCGAGAAATACGGTGACAGCCGAAGCCCTGTCTTCTTCTGTACGGCAGCTTCGTGTCCCGCTTCCACAATCCGCTGGCAGATCGCTTCGCCTCGCCCGCACTGCCATACCACGGCATTGCCAAAGCTTTTTCCGGTCTGGCGATCCCAGGCCAGAGCTGTCTCCCGTTGGTTGCTGATTCCGACGCCCACCAGTTCCTGCGTACCGATATGGCTCTTCTCTAAAAGATCCCTGACCACGCCGATCACATTGTCATAGATCTCTTCTGGATTATGTTCCACATATCCATTCGGCAGGACGATCTGTTCATGCGGCCTGGATACGCGGCAGACGGGCATTCCCTTTTCATCCAGGAGCAATCCCTTGGTCCCCTGCGTACTCTGGTCCAGCGCAATGATATATCTCATGCCAACAGCTCCTTTGCCTTCTGGGCAATGCCTTCCGCATTCAGTCCATAATAATCGAAGATCTCCTGCGACTTTCCGGCAATGCAGGGTGCGTCCGGAAGACTCATGGCAGCCATCTTCACCGGATGATGCGTCGTCACGATCTGGCTGACCATGCCTGCCATGCCGCCGATGGGACCGTGTTCCTCAATGGTCACAATCGCCTTTGTCTCCTTAGCGGCACGAATGACCGCTTCTTCATCAATCGGCTTCACACAGTACATATCCAAAACACGAGCCGAGATGCCCTCGCTTGCCAATAATTCTGCCGCCCGTTTTGCTGCCAGCACCATCTCTCCGCAGGCAATCAGCGTCACATCCGTGCCTTCCGCCACGACCGTGGCTTTATCCATCACAAAAGGCACCTGCCCTTCTTCGTACACATCTTCTACCGCATTGCGGCCCGTCCGCACGTAGGCCGGCTCTTCATCCGCAAGCAGCGCTTCCATCAGAAGCCGTGTCTGATGCCGGTCACTCGGCAGATATACCCGCATGCCGGGAATCGAACCAATCGTCGCGATATCCTGTGCGGAATGGTGTGTCATCCCCAGTGCGCCATAGCTGACGCCGCCGGATACCCCGATAAGCTTCACATTGGTATGGGAATACGCCACATCCACTTTTACCTGCTCCATACTCCTCGTAGAAAGAAAACAAGCCGGAGAAGCCACATACGGCTTCTTCCCACAGGCAGCAAGACCTGCTGCGATGGAAACCAGATTTTGCTCCGCAATCCCCGTCTCTACAAACTGCTGCGGGAACTGATCCGCAAACGGTGTCATCGAAGAAGAACCACGGGAATCGCTGCATAGAACCACCAGATCTTTCTCCTTTTCGGCATGCTCCATCAATACGTCGCAGATGACCTGTTTATTCGCAATCTTATTCACGAGCCTGCGCCTCCTTTTCCTTCAGTTCTTCCTTCGCCTGTATGTACTCTGCCTCCGTAGGCACCTTATGATGCCATACCGCCTGATTTTCCATAAAGGATACGCCACAGCCCTTCACGGTATCTGCGATGATCATCGTAGGCACGCCCTTCGTTGCTTTTGCTTCCTCAAAGGCTTCTATCAGCGCGCTAATATCATTGCCCGGCGCGTGAATCACATGCCATCCAAAGCTCTCAAAGCGTTTTCCCAAATCCTCATGATGCATGACAACCTCTGTCGAACCAGAGATCTGCAGACGATTGCGATCTACCACAGCTGTCAGGTTATCCAGCTTGTAATGACTGGCTGCCATAGCGCCTTCCCAGACAGAGCCCTCAGCCAACTCGCCGTCGCCCATCACCGTATATACCCGATACGGCGCCTGGTCCATCTTCCCGGCTAATGCCATTCCCACTGCCACCGGCAAACCATGCCCCAACGATCCAGAGTTCATCTCGATGCCATTGATCTTATTATTCGGATGGCCGATATACTTAGAACCAAACTGAGAATAGGTCTTCAGATCTTCCTTGGGGAAATACCCCTGATCTGCCAGGATGCAATATAGGGACTCTACGGAATGCCCCTTACTCAGAATAAAACGGTCCCGATTCGGATCGTTCACCTTCTCCGGACTCATATTCATGACATGATAATACAGCGTCA
Source organism: Clostridiales bacterium UBA1390 (assembly GCA_002305315.1). Classification (GTDB taxonomy): domain Bacteria; phylum Bacillota; class Clostridia; order Lachnospirales; family Bianqueaceae; genus Faecimorpha; species Faecimorpha stercoravium. Next base: position 9,118 of record DBQQ01000041.1, on the reverse strand, counting down.
CCAGAATGTCGCAAACGCTGTAATCGCCGCCGATATGGCCTGCTTTTCCATTATATACCAGATCCAGCACATCCTGACGAATCTGGTAGGACTTCTCGACTAAATTCATCACACTATCTCCTTATTGCATAGGGAAAGACCGTTTTCCTTATGAAAACAGTCTTTCTCCCATGATAATTCTTTCTCATTCTCCGCGAAGATACGCCTGTACTTCCTCTTCGATCGGATCATACAGATCCGGCTTGATCCCGATATATTTGCATGCCTCATACAGAATCGGCACCACATTTTTATGAATGCCAACACAGTGATGGATATACGGACCGCAGACGATCTTGGCTTCCAGGCGTTTCAGGTTGGCTACCTCCACCCATACATAGGTTCCTTTGGTATAAGGTCCATCTACGCCCTTGGCATTGCCCAGCAGCAGCGAGTATTCTCCATTATCTCCGTCAAAACGGCACAGTGTCATCTCGCCATGCTTGGCTTCCGCTTCCACCGCGCCAGGATGATCGAATGCCAAAGGATATCCGATCGTCGGCTTCTCCTTGGCTACCGAAATCGGCCAAGGACCACAGTGCTGCAGGAGTTCCCCGTTTTCATTGTCCGGGTGACGAACTGTCCAGTCCGCAAAGAAGGACCGATGTGTATCCATACCTGCCGCTTCTACCATGACCGCCGTGATGGCGCCGTGAATATCTGTCTCACAGACCACAGGAATCCCCTCTTCATTCAAAAGAGAGTTTGCCGCACAGGGCATGATGCCCAGCTCGCCCTGCAGCGCGTTCCAACACTGGATCGCGATGGCGTTACAGCCATATTTCGCTGCCAGCCGCTTCATGGCCACCTTCAGGGCTGCCACATTCTCAAGCTCGTTATCCTTGATCTTTACACACATATTGCAGTGAACATAATCCAGAACTTCCGCTACTTCTGTGCCTTCCTTCTTCGCGGCTTCCACTTCTGCCGTCAGTTCCGGCAACGGAATCGGCGCCAGCTGGATATTAAACTTCTCCAGAAGCTCTCCTTCATTGCACATGGTAGACCAGAAGTCGAAAGGCCTGGGCCCAATCTGCAGAATCCGCGTGCTGCGGAAAACCTTCACCACATTACATACGGCTAAGAAATCCTTCACTCCGCGTTCAAACTCTGGATCCGTCAAACGGCAATTGGTCAAATACGTAAAAGGAACCTGGAACCGACGAAGCACCTTACCGGTCGCAAACAGCCCGCACTGACTGTCGCGGAGACGAATGCCGTTCTCATCCGGACGTTCATCCCGCGGGCCCCACAGAAGAACGGGTACCCCCAGCTCCTTGGCCAGTCTTGCTACCACATATTCCGTACCGAAGTTTCCATGCGGCAGGAACAAACCGTTCACGCCCGCAGCTTTGAACTTCGCAGCCACCTTGATTCGGTCATTATCATCATACAGAAGACCTTCCTCGTTGATATCGTCGATATCCACGAACTCTACGCCCAGCTCCTTCAGGCGATCTCTCGTCAGATTTGCGTACTTGATCGCGTCTGGCGCACTGAAAATACTGCGCCGGGTTGGCGCAAAACCCAATACTACTTTTGCCATACTATTCTTCCTTTCTCCTTATATCATATACCTATTTTAACACATTCCGATTTGCTTTGCAATCCTTGACTTCCCCCAATACAGCCTTTATAATAAAGGTAATATGTTCGTAAGGAGGTTTCTGACATGTCCATCACTGCCAAGGAATTGGCCGCACTGCTGGGTATATCTCCCGCCGCAGTTTCCATGGCCCTCAACGGAAAGAAGGGTGTCAGCAATGCCACCCGCCATCGGATTCTGGCGGCTGCCGAAGCCCATGGATACGATTTTACCCGCATCCAGGAAAAGCAGCTTCCCTCTCACTCCTACGGCACAATCTTCTTCATCATTTATAAGAAAAGCGGCGCTATCGTCAACGATACGCCCTTCTTTTCCCAGCTGTCAGAAGGGATCAACGAATACTGCAAAGCGGAGGGATATCACCTGAACATCAGCTATGTGTACGCCCATGAATACATCCCCGCGTTTCTCAGCACACTGACCGCCTCTGGTCAAAATGGCGTGCTGCTTCTAGGAACCGAGATGACGGAGTCCGATTTCGAACCCTTTCGGACGCTCTCGCTGCCCCTTGTCGTACTGGACACCTATTGCAACCAGATGACATCGGATTATGTCCTGATCAACAATACGCAGGGCGCTTTTCTGGCCACCGATCATCTGATCAAACACTGCCAGTCTCAGCCCGGCTACCTGCACTCTTCCTATGCCATCGGCAATTTTGAAGAACGTGCCAACGGTTTCTATCAGGCCATCCGCGCCGCCGGCATGTCCACTTCACAGAGTATCGTGCATCGACTGACTCCCTCCATGGACGGCGCCTACGCCGATATGCTGGAGTTATTGGCACAGCAGGAATCTCTGGCTGCCTGTTACTTCGCAGATAACGACACCATCGCCGCCGGCGCCCTCCGAGCGCTGAAGGAATATGGATATCGAATCCCCCAGGACATTTCCATCATCGGTTTCGACGATCTGCCACTTTGTAACTATCTGGATCCTCCACTGACCACCGTACAGGTCTCCAAACAATACATGGGACGCGTAGCAGCCCGACGGCTGATCGAGCGGATTCATGAGCCCGATCAGCCGCCCATCAAAATCGAACTCTCGACCAGACTACTCCTTCGAAGGAGCGTCCTTTGAGGATTCGATATAGTCCTGCAGCTTCGCATAAAAATCTTCCATGATAAAATAATCATCAATCGTCTCATAGACCTTAATGGGACGATTTTTTCCTGTATGAACATATTTCATCTGCGCGTCAAATTCTGGCGCGGGCTTCCACTGCCATCTGCCGCACTCTTCATACAACATGACCCCAATTGCCGGCGAATCTCCCAGTACACGATATTCTGACGGACCGGTCACACTCTTATTATTATGCGCGATCACATTTTCCACCAGATAACGACCAATCTCTCCATACGGTGCTACCCGCTTTGCCATCGTCGCATAGGAAACCGGCATCATCCGATACACATTGCGAGGAATCTGCCACAGTTCCAGCTTTGACTTCATAATCACGTTTGCCGCGACAATATCATTCTTCAGATTATACTCACTGTCCCCGCTCGGCCAGGGCCCTCCGCCGATCCAGATCACCTTGATATCCTTCTCCGCGATCTCAGGCTCTAGCAAAAGGGCAGAGGCCATATCGGTAAGAGGCCCTAAAAACGCGACATAGAGCGGCCGCGGATCGTCCTTCATCGCCTCCTCGATGATCAGCCGCGCGCCTGCCGAATCCTCCGGCGTATTCTCATCGGGCAATGCATGCTTGGCGCCTTTTTCCACGCGAGTCTCTTCCTTCCAGTCCATCAGCGCAAGCAGCTTCATGATCTCATCATAACTGTCTTCCATGGAATGAAGGGATTTGAGCTCACCGAAATGCGCCGCGATGATTCCCCGCAGATCGAAGGACTCTGTCAATAACGCATGCACAATCGCAAACTGATCGTCCACCTCGTTCTTGGCATCCGTATTCAGGATAAACCGTTTTTTCTTTTCTTCTGGAATCTGAAAATGCATTCTATCCACCTCCTGTTTTCATTATAGAATAGCTATCGCTGAATCACAACCGAAAATTAAGCAATGATTCGAGAATTCGCAACTAAATTCACTTAATAATCATTCGTGAGGTCTCCATCTCCCTGAATGGAGATGCGCTCTCCCAGATAGGTGGGTCTTGGACGCATCATAGTTGTCGCAAAATCCTTGCATCGTGCTGCCACTTCACGAATATCCCGCATCATCTGCCCTCCATAGGTGTGCTGATCCGAGGCTACGCCATAGGCTTCTATTCCTAACTGCTCCGCAGTATAAAGCGCCCGGTATAAATGATACTTCTGCGTCACAATAATGATCCTGTCAGCACAGAATATCTCCTTCGCACGGTACAGACTCTCATACGTGGAAAATCCCGCATGATCCATGAAGATGTCCTGGGAAAGGATTCCCTCGCCGATGGCATACTGCTTCATCGTTCCCACTTCGTTATACTCTACTCGTCCGTGATCTCCGCTCATAAGAAGTTTGGGTGCGGCCCCTAACTGATAGACCTCGATGCTTCGTTCCAATCTGTCTCTCAGCATATCACTGGGCGTTCCATCCTCTTCCACCCCGCAGCCGAGTACCAGAATACAATCCATATTTTCCAGCCTAGCCGCCTCTTCGGCGGAAAGAATCCGTTCTTCCGTCGAATGCTTTACATACGCATTGAGCCCTATCACAAAGCAGACTCCCAGAAAAAACACGCCCAGAATCACTAGCATGCTCCACCGAACTCGACGCATCATCAGGCGTTCTCCCAGAGCTTCTTCAGATAACTCAGACTGACCCTGCCTTCATGTACAATGTCCTCTGCGCCGCCTTCGATGCTGATCCTGCCCGTATACCCGATCTCCTTCAGGCGTTGGAAAAACTGCGCATAATCATCCGCCTGCCCCGGAAATGGATACCGTCTGTCTTTCCGTGAGGCGATATGCACATGCGCGAAATCCCCGATACGCGTAATGTCAGAGAGTGGTTCATGATCCATCGCCACATGATAAAAGTCTGTCAGCAGACGTACATTGGCCAGATCCACATCCGCCACCAGAAGGGCCCCCTCTGCCATGGAATTGATCATATTGCACTCCATACGGTTCAGCGGTTCTATGACGATGGTCAGCTGATACTGGGATGCGATCTCTCCAATCGCCCTTGTGACCTTCACCAACTCCTGATATCCTCTAAAGAACTCCATGCCTTCTGGTTTTCTACGCGCCCTGCCGCTGCCAAACACAACGATTTCTCCGCCCATCTGTTGCAGCCGGGCAAACGCATGATGCAGATACTGATTTCTCCTTGTTTCATCAGCCTCTTCTCCCAGGAGCGACATATCTCCAGGAAAGAGCACATTAAAACATCGACACTCCATGCCGGATTCCCGAATCTCCGCGAGATGGTGCCTAAAAGTGACATCGTCCCATCCGGCGATCTCCGTGACTTTCATCTCCAGATACTGAAAGCCCGCTCGCTTCGCCAGTTCCAGCTGCCCATAATCCCCACATAAACCAAACCGCATACTCATGACCTCCCTTTATTGATGTTCTCTCTCCCAGTCTGCCAGGCTCTGCCTGAAGAAACGGCGGAAACCCGCTCGAAGATGGTCTTCTTCCTGGGAATCACTCTCATAATAATATTCCCCTGACGGGATCACTAGGGATATCTGATCCAAAGGATATCCTTCCACTGTTTTAGGATGCGGACGATCCGTGATCCAGAAGGGATCGCCGGATAGATCCTGTGACATCTCTTCATAACAATGCTTTTCATCCAGAATCAGACAGATTGCATTCTGATACTGTGCTGTCAGACGTCCATATTGTTCAGCCAGTCCCGCATAATAGGCGGTCATTTCCGCATCCTCCATACGATGTCCATCTCGTCTCCGAACATGTACGCCGGGCTGAAGATGCTCCGGAAGTTCCCGAATCCATAACCCCGTATCGCAGGAAAAAACAGGCCTATGATAAAATCTCCAATAGGTCCATGCCTTTGTTCGGGCATTCTGCAATGGATCCCGCCCCGCCTCCTGCACTTCCGGTACGGATGCAAAATCCCTTAACGACAAAATCTCTAGTCCCATCCCGTCAAGGCGTCTGCGCATTGTCTCCTGCTTCGCTAAATTTGTCGTTCCAAATAGAATTTCCATGCCTCTATGCCTTGTCTATTCCAGGAACCACATCTTCCAGCAATCTCCTGAACTCCACAGCTCGAATCCGTCCCATCTCCTCGACTTCCTGATGAGACAATGGCTCCTCGCTCACACCCGATGCCATATTGGTAATACAGCTGATGCCTGCGACTCTCATCCCCATATGCCGGGCTGCAATGGCTTCACAAGCCGTGCTCATGCCCACCGCATCCGCACCCAGCGCTCTCATCATACGGATCTCCGCCGGCGACTCGTATTGAGGTCCGCTCGTCTGCAGATAGACCCCTTCCTGCAGCGGAATCCCCAATGCGCGTGCACTCTCTCGGATCTTCTGCTGCATCTTTCCATCGTAGATTTCACTCATATCCGGGAAACGCTCCCCCAACTCCTGCGGATTCGGCCCTATGAGCGGAGAAGGAACAAAAGTGGCAATCTGATCGGTGATCATCATAAAATCTCCTGCAGTAAACCTCGTATTGATCCCGCCTGCCGCATTCGTCAAAAGAAGCTTACCTGCTCCCAGAAGTCCCATCAGGCGAATCGGAAGCACTACCTCCTGCATGGAATATCCTTCATAATAATGGACGCGTCCCTGCATCAACACGACCGGCACGTCTTTAATATAGCCAAATACAAACTGGCCCCGATGCCCCTGTACCGTGGAAACCGGAAATCCCTCTATCTCCCGATAGGATATCACGGCTTCTTTTTGAATCTGATCGCCATAATCGCCCAGCCCGGACCCCAATACAATGCCGATTCTTGGTTGAAAATCGGTCTTCCGGCGAATCTGCTCCAGGCAATTCTTCCATTGATTGTCCATCTTGATCCTCCTTCTTACATTATCCTGCCTTTCTAGGCAGGCTCAATAACCCTGTGATTCTGCTGCATTACTGCGTTCATTATACTATAAACTACCAGGAAAATCAATCAAAAACCAGCAAAATGACGATACATTACCCAGATTTTACCGAATCTTTATTGACATAGCTCTTTTTTTTCGTTATACTATTTTTAGAAATAGAAAGGTGGTGTATGCTTTGAAACTGAACTACAAACGAACTATTCTGATTGGGCTTGCGTTTATGTCCATTTGTATCTTCTGGCAACTTTATGAAAATCTGATTCCCCTGATGCTCAAACAAACCTTTCACATGGGTGATACACTATCTGGCGCCATCATGGCCATGGACAACGTGCTGGCCTTATTTCTGCTTCCCATTTTCGGCAGCATTTCGGATAAAGTGCAGACTCCACTGGGCCGCAGGATTCCTTTTATCATCGCAGGTACGGCACTCTCCGTTCTTTTCATGCTGATGCTGCCTGTGGCAGATCGTCTGGCCAACTTGGTCTTCTTCATGATCGCCCTCTTTCTTACATTGATTTCCATGGGAATCTATCGATCCCCTGCCGTCGCCCTGATGCCAGATTTGACTTCGAAGCCTCTTCGTTCCAAAGCCAATGCAGTTATCAACCTGATGGGAGCCATCGGCGGTATTCTGGCCTTGCTTCTTATCAAACTTCTGGTTCCTGCAGGCAGTCGCCCGGACTATTTTCCGGTATTCGCAGCTGTCGCCCTCATCATGGGACTTTGTGTGCTGATTCTCGTCATCACAATTCGAGAAAACAAACTCGCCGCTGCACTAGGAATTCAAGAAGAAGAGACGCCGGAACCTTCTTCTACGGTGACGGAAAAAATGCCCAGAGATGTATTCCGCAGTCTGGTTCTCATCCTATTTGCCGTCGCACTCTGGTACATTGCCTATAACGCAGTTACCAGTGCGTTTTCTAAATACACGCAGGTGTATCTGGGTATGGAAGGTACCGGCTTTGCCGATTGTCTTCTGATCGCGACGGGAGCAGCCATCCTCACATATATTCCCGCAGGGCTTGTAGCCTCCAAGATCGGACGCAGAAAGACGATTCTTATCGGAATCTGTCTTATGCTCTTCTCCTTCGGATGCGCGATTTTCTTTACTTCCTATCATCCCTTGCTAATCGTCCTCTTCGCCTTAACAGGTATGGGCTGGGCCTCCATCAATGTCAACTCCTATCCTATGGTTGTTGAAATGTCCAAGGGTTCCAACATTGGAAAATACACTGGATACTACTATACTTTTTCCATGGCCGCGCAGGTCATCACCCCCATTCTCTCCGGCTTCTTACTAGAGCATGTGGGATATTGGACGCTTTTCCCGTATTCTGTGTTCTTCCTTGTTCTTGCCTTTATCGTCATGCTCTTCGTTCGACACGGAGACTCAAAACCGCTCCTGCCTAAAAGCAAATTAGAGATGATGGATGTGGATGATTAAACTGCCAGGGACGAAATGCTAGACGGCATTCCGTCCCTGTACTCATATTGTACGCTGTGCCGTTGGTCTTCATCGACACAGTATTTATTTTAGCATATGGCCCTCCTTTTCTTTTCCACAAAATAACGGATAACACTGCGTTTAAAATAGTAGCATCTTTCCGATTTGTACGCAATACGCAAAAGACTCCTTTGAATCTCGTTTTTGCGTATAACTTCATGGGCGTCTTCGTCCCTGCGAGGCTCGAAATGTAAATATCTTACAGATTTATACGCAATCCCGCGAAGAGACTCTATTGAATTTCATTTTTGCGTATAATTCTGAGGGTATCTCCGTCCCCGCGAAGCTCGAAATGGAAATATCTTACAGATTTATACGCAATCCCGCGAAGTGACTCTACTGGATTTCATTTTTGCGTATAACTTCATGGGCGTCTCCGTCCCTGCAAGGCTTAGAATGGAAATATCTTACAGATTTANNCGCAATCCTGCGAAGAGACTCTACAGGATTTCATTTTTGCGTATAATTCTGAGGGTATCTCCGTCCCCACGAGACTGGAAATGGAAATATCTTACAGATTTATACGCAATCCCGCGAAGAGACTCTACTGAATTTCATTTTTGCGTATAATTCTGAGGGTATCTCCGTCCCCGCGAGGCTCGAAATGGAAATATCTTACAGATTTATACGCAATCCTGCGAAGAGACTCTATTGAATTTCACTTTTGCGTATAATTCTGAGTGCATCTCCGTCCCCGCGAGGCTCGAAATGGAAATATCTTACAAATTTATACGCAGATCCGCAGAAAAGTGCTGCAGAATCGCTGGATTGCGTATAATTCTGAGCGCATCTCCGTCCCTGCAGCGTTTTTTATACGCTGTTATAAGATTCGCGCTCCTCACTTTTCTCGTCTGCGTATAAAATAGCAATAGTCTCCATCCCCGCAATGTATTTTATACCTCTTCTCCGTCCCTTTACCTTATTTCCAGACACGACAAAAAGGCGTCCGATGCGGCGCCTTTTTAA
>DBQQ01000013.1:44377-44676 GCA_002305315.1 Clostridiales bacterium UBA1390 | reverse complement strand
CATATCGGCTCCACGAGCCATATCAGATCCACGGGCCATATCAGCACCGCGAGCCAGGTCAACGGATGCGTCAACTCCACGGATCACGGGCAAACCGCCACGCTCACAATATTTTGCGTAGATAGCTGGCATGGATGGGCCGTAGAAATGACACCAACGGAGGGACCACAAATTACTATTATCTTCTTCAGTGGTGTGGTCATCACAGGTTTCGTGAGCATTATCCAACCTACTCCTATCACCTGTGCTGTGATCAATACCCACACGACTGGTATTACCCGTACTATGACTATACGCCT
>DBQQ01000013.1:0-44306 GCA_002305315.1 Clostridiales bacterium UBA1390 | reverse complement strand
AACGGTGATGGGGTGTAAAGGATACGCGAGGATTGGACGGAAGGTGAAGATGTAAAGAGATTAGATTGCATATTTTCACCTTGTCCTTTCCTACCAACACTCACCTGTGCGTAACCTTGTATCCTGCCAAGTAAATCAGCCCACCAATTGCGCCGCCCAGTGTGTTATAAAAGAGGTCTGAAAGTTGCCAGGTACCAAGTCGGAGAAATAGCTGGAGCATTTCTACAGAAAAGGAAAACAGGAATGTAATCTTCGTGCTATTCCACAGTACCGATCCCATTGTCATCCTTTTTAGAATCCTATCCTTAGCCGCCCACAGTAGAAGTATCGTAAACGGAATAAATAGTGCCAGATTCTCGATACACTCTGTCGTGAGCTCTCCCTTAGCGTTATAAAGCCCCCAAACGCCTAAGACATTACTTACCGGATTCAGCCACATATTCCGATTCAGCAGCGTCCGGAATAAGATCATCACGGTATAGAATACCAAGAAGAAGGTTCGGCGAAATGCAGAATCGGACTTAAACCAGGAAATCCAATCTTTCGCCGCCTGCTTTATAGAAGGATAGGCTTTATATACAAACATAAACAGTACAGACAGGATGACTGCAAACCAGAAAGGCTGGTAAAGGGCGGTAAGAACGTTGGTGATTATTCCTTTAGGTATTTCCATCGCTCTCACGCTCCTTTTCTTCATGTTTTAACACATTATTCTTCGCCTCTTAGCCACAGTACATCATTACTGCGTTGCCCGCTACTCACCACGGAGAGGTGTGCAAAGTACCGAGGATCTCACCGCATCAATACATATCCCTAAACAACCGCGATGCAACTCTAGACGGAATGATTCTTTTAAGCATGCGTTTTAGATTTTCGTCTTTTCTATATATCAGTACTAAATAAGGCACCGGCAAAATACCGCAAATCAATCCTCTCACTAAAAGGGTTACTATCGTATTCTGCTGTATTACTGAACAAAATAGGCCAATTACAATCCAACAAGGCAATGCCATTATTATCATACGAACTTGAATTTTATAATATTCCATGAGGCTCTTTCCAAAATACTTTTTATAGAGGGCATATGACTCCCAAGGAATCTCAACCAACAGGAAACTGATTATTGATGACAAAACGACACCGTTGATACCGATGATCTGCACCAATGTAATATTCACTATCAGATTGAGTATTGCACCAATAATAGATGCCCACTGATCTTCTTTCCACAACCCCGCAGCATCTTTGTACAGAATAATTACTTTTCTGGATTGACATACCAAGAAATAGCACGCAAACACAAGTACAGAAGTATTGGGAAGCATATTTTGTTCGCCAGTCCAGAGCTGTACAAAAGGCTGATACAGAAACAGCAAGCATCCAAACGCCCACACGCAGATAATGTTATTGATACTGGTAAGAGCTGTAAAGTCTCGATAGTTCTCTTCGCGGGATAATAGTACCATTCTGTTTCCAATACCAGCTGTCATCGAATAATAGACAATCCATATCAATGCGATGAGTGTTGTGACAACATAATTGTAGTTGCCAAATATCGCCACTGCGCTCAGGCCTAAAAAAGATGATACAACCAAACTATCCAGCGAACTGGAAATAGTATTCCCAATCTTGTGACAGCCAAGTGCAAAAGTCTTTTTGTATATTTCTTTCTGTAGCTCTGCACTAATACGTCCTCTGCATTTATACTGTGGATAAAGCCTGTCAACAATGATTGCACGAACAACGTTTCCGGTAATTGTGATTACCGGAAACACAAGCACATACATGTAGTAGTTTCTAAAGAGAACGATAATCATAATCATCGCCAGATACTCTGCAATAGTCAGTACCGTATTCACGTTGTTTGATATATCATTTCTTTGGAACGCAAATAAGAGACAGTTCTTGTAGGCAAACAGGTAATACGACAATACGGTATTTGCCAAATAAATTAAGAATAGCACATACACATTGACATCTGCCGGAACATCTCCACTAATAAAAAACCGGACAAATGGAGTAATTGCGATTCCAACTAGAAGAATCATTGTTCCAATTATACGATAGATTTTCTTATACAAGCCCATCAGCGCACAGATTGTTTCAGAATCATTTTCCGCTATGGGTTTGTACATACTATAAACCAATGCACTGCCAAACCCCAACTCAGCCAAACTCAGCATATTTAATATTGAGGTAAACAGCGATGATAATCCCAAATACTGCGTACCCATATAATGTATCATGATGGTACGCATTATGAAAGGAAATCCAGTCGCAACGACCTTATTCAGGACTCCGGAAATCGAACCATTTATTGTATTTCTTTTTACATTTAACTTCACTGATTTTTCTCCTTGCAGTATGAACAATGATCAAATTTCAATCGCATAGTAAAGAGAAATCAATATCTTCCGTTGTCGAATCTTCTCAAGAATCTATATACAGCCGGAGGAAGGGACTTCTTGATCTTGGTCTTTAAACTCATTTTAGGTTTAAAGCTATCATATGCCTTCAGGTTTGCTCCCTGTGAACTCAGGACCCGTAGATATTCTTCTCTCTTCTGAGGAATTTCGCTGGCAGTCTTTAACTGGGTATAATTTCCTCTCAAAGCGGTCTCTTCCGGAACTTTTACCTTCTTAAAACTATCCAACTTATTTATTATTTCTTCCGCTTTTTTTGTTCGCGCAAAGACTACCGAGGTTCCTTCCTCATTATAGTATTTCTCCCCTCTATTCACTCGCCAGAAATCGCCAATTGTAAAATCCGCCAGTCTTCTAGAATCCTTAAACCAGCAATTGAAACAAGAGAGACGTTTCGCATAGGGGAATCCGATTCCAAACAAAGTCTTTTCATATACAACATCATATATATGTTTTCCGTTTTTAGCCTTTAAGCAAAGAGGAACCCAACCATACTTTTTTGATCTGTATGTATAATAAGAGGTTGTCTTTTTATATTTGTTTTCCAGCCAATCCAACTGGGCATCATGCACATTATAGCTAGCAGGTCCTGCGCAGATAAGCTCACAGGTAATCAGATTATCGTAACCTTTTTTCAGTACAGCATACAGTGCCGCGATTTCGCAGGGCAATCCCACAAATAAAACCAGCCTGCCCGTCATTAACTGCGCCTTTGCTTTTAAGTAGACACCATTTTTCTCAGCACTAACGTACTTAGAGCCTCTCATTTCATCTATGGACACTTCATCAGACGCGGCATATACTACTCTACGGAAATTATCCTGGTAAACAACACCAAACACAACGCCGCCGTTGTCCGTCACATATTTTGCGAGGCTGCCAAAAAAGCCTCCCGACGAGGAGTTACGAAGTTCCTCAACGTTTGTATTGTATCCACCAAAAGCAAGCGTATCATTGTAATCAACTTTACGAAATGTGTTTTCCTTCCCAACCGGACAGACCTTCGTACAAGCTCCGCAATTGATGCAAATATCTTCCTGAATTACAGGAAAGTAAAAACCGTCATCGTCACGTTCCATTCGGATAGCCTTACTGGGACAGATATCCTTGCATGCTTCACATCCGCTACATTTGGAGCGTTCAATCAGTTTATTATTATCCATTATTTCACCCCATTCACCATATCTAGCAAGAATGCTCTACTACTTTCGCGTTCTCTGCCCAAGACTGTATACCCCTCTGCATAATCCGGTTCCAGATGCTTCTTCATATCTTCAACCGTCAGATTCTCACTCCATGCAGAATCTGTCAGCTTAAAGCGGTTCATAATATTCCGCAGTCTGGTGTCCTGAGAGCCAGGATCTCCCACGCGAAAACGAGGGAAATAGTAGAAAGGCGTATTCAATTGAAATGAAAAAACAACAGCGTGGAACGAGTCTGTGCACACCAATCCTGCCTGATCAATCAGAGAAACAAAATCATAGGCACATGCATCGGCTATCACTGTTACGTCCGGATCATCGAGCTTATAGTCGGACGCTCTCATTGCAATAATTGCAACTTTCATGCCCAGTTTTGTTGCCATATTCTTTACCGCGGTAAGGTGATCGTATACTTCACCAAGGAAATAGCACAGGATATAGTTCTCTAAATTATGTTCTTTCACACTATTGGAGCGCATAGAAAAGTCTCGCCATTCATCCTGTTCCAGCAGGAAGGTAGGATCTACTACTAAGGTAGTTTCTTGCCCTGTAATACTCTTCACAAGCTCAACAGCTTTTTCTTCGCGTACAGAAATGCAACTGAACGAAGGTAAGTATTTCTTGTACAGTCCAATCTTCTTGTCTGGAATGTAGTCAACGCCGAAGCTTGCTGCATAAGAATACTTGGGTTTTGTGCTCTTCGACGGTACAAAGTCAAGCAGATACTGCGGTCTAACGACCCAAGGATTCCACATCTGGTCACTACCCACAAGATAGCAGTCATATTCATTTTCTATGTACGCAATATCTTTGCGGTTTGAAATATTCTTCGTTCTGTATGTATCTGATATGAGCTGACTGGTTTTTTTTACTTTCCTATCATGCTCATCTTTATAAATGCCATAATCAAAAGCCTGTTTTTTCTTTAATTTCGACTTAACCGTCCCCAGAACTTTCGGAATCAAAAAATTCATCTTTCCTAAGGAATAGTATGTACGCCGTTCCAAAAAACAGACATCATGACCAGCATGAGTTAACACGCGATTCGTCGCATAAGCCTGTAAACATGTTCCATAGTTTTCTGACGTAAACCAGGTAACAAGAAAAATCTTTTTCATATATTGTTCTCCTTATCATTAGGCCGTTTTTACTTAATGTGTGCCAGCGTCTTTTTCACAATGGTCTTTAGCTCGAACACGCTCAATTTTAGCATGGCAACATCGTACTGAAATCCAATTCGTTTTCTATGCTTTTCCAAAACTGCCTGAATCTTTTCCTCCACTTTTCTATCTTTGATCTTCCTCGCTCGTTTCTTTAACTGAAGCAGTTTAACACAGATATACCTTCCAATGTACATTTCATATTTAGGATAAGCCTCCAATGCCTTATCATAGAACACCAAAAACGCATTCAGCGCTCTTAGAATATCTGCCCCCGTATCCGCCCTTTTGGAGCGCGTCAGCGACTCTCCGATCTGGTTGTAGTTATAAATAATCGTATCAGATAAACAGACACTTTTGCATCTGTTCACATAATCAACATTGAACGTTACATCTTCGATCAGCGTTTCAAAAATCAGCTCTTTGGGTTCAAAAAACAATTCTCGTCTATAACATTTATTCCACAAAGCAGAATAATACAAGTCATCAAATCCACGAACATGATCCTTGGCGTACTCATCTTTGCTGTATATTCCAGGCTTTCGCTTTCTGTCCGCAACTCTTTTTTTCCCTTCAACCCGAACAAGGTTATAACCAAATACATATAAATCTACCTTGCTCGTCTCGCTGCTATCGTTTACAGAAAGAACATTACGAACATGCTGTATTGCCGTTGGCTCCAAGCAGTCATCCGCGTCACAAAACATCACATAATTACCTCTGGCATTTTCAATCAAAGCCTGTCTTGTGAGAGATACACCCTTATTTTCCTGCTGGATGATTGTAACCTGATCCATATCCTTATATCTAAGGAGTCGACTATGTGTTTTATCCGTTGAACCATCATCTATAACAACTATTTCATAAACATTTGGTTCCTGCGCAATAATCGAATCCAAACAAGACTCAATTGTTCTTTCAGCATTATAAGCTGGAATCAGGATTGATAGTAGTGGTGTAGCTTTCATTATCCATTTTCTCCTAGTTCACACCTTCAGACAGAATGTGGCAGCAGCCGCCATACGCATCTGTAGAGATTATTCCAATTCCCAAAATTGTTTCGTTTTCTCCATAGATTCAGGCACCCTTTGGAATTCATTGAGCCTGTACACATATGATTTATTTCTTAACCAAGCGAGCTGCTTGTTTCCGATATAACCCGCCCATGCAGAATATGTGCTAGGGGGGCCAAATATGTAATCGCACATTGACATCGTACACAAATCCTCAAAAGCGGATCCATGCATAAAATAAACAGGGAACTCTTTCCCGCAAAATGATTCTTTATCAATTTTGTCATTTGTAAAAATGAGAAATTGAACATTGTGATTTTCATTGTAAATTGACATCATCTGATTCATAAACACAGATTCTTCGTAATAGTATTTACCATCTTTCCAATACTTATAATCATTTCTTCTTAAATGCACAGCAACGCGTATTTCCTGCTTATTGTTCTTCTGGGGCAGCAAACCAGAGCAATGCTCCACAAATTCCCTGCAAAATCCAAAATACTCAGCCACCGCATCGTAATGCTTGTATGTAAGCTCTGGTTGCGCAAAAGATATCCAGTCTGCATAGATATTAATTTTGCGTGTCGCTGGAGGACTTTTTTTCCAAATACCGACTTTGGAAATACCCTTCACCATTAGGGACATCGCCCCAGAATAGGAAAAATAGACTGATGGGATTCTCTTTGTTTGTACCCTCATATTAATATACTTTTTAAGGTCATCAGGAACAACTGGGCACCAAATCGTTTGATTTGTTTCAATACCAAGCGCAAGTAAGTTCGATAACGAACGCAATCTATTACCCAATTGACCTGATTCATTCAGTAAAATAATCATTTTCACTCTCCCGTCAACTCTATAGTTTTATGTTGCTTCCTAGGATTCTTTATTTCTGCAACAATAATTCCAAGAATAAAGCCTTGATGGACAGAGAACCCATATCCAATCCAGTACACTATCATACATATTAGTATAATAGAGAACAATTTCATTTTCCGCTTGTTCAGATTAGTAAGCAAAAATCCGATTAAAATAACGAAGAGTAGCATCCCGGTATATCCCGTTACCATTATATAATCTACATATCCGCTATGTGCCGAAACTTCCCATGCCATAGCGTTTTGTAAATGCATTCCAAACGGTCTTCCTATGATTGCATTAACTCCCGTTAACGATTGCAACAAAGCCGTCCACACAAGACTTCTAGTTCCAAATGTTCCTGTTTTTTTACTAACAGATTCAAATGAAGTAAACAGGTTCAATATAGAGGAATTTGCCGATGCTCCTAAATCAGTTACAAACAATACTGTGAGTATACACAAAGCACTCAAAACAGCGATTTTGAAAAAGAGTCGCTTACTAATACTCTTTTCTTTAACATAATCAACAAAAACAAAAACAACTCCCACCAGAAACGCAGCTACAACGGTTCGCCATTTCATCAAGATTACAATTCCGGAAAATAGCACTGTCCTTGCTTTTATATCTCCGTCATTTTTCAAGTTATTATATAACTCCCACAAGCTGTAGAAAGCAATCATCAATACATGTTGAGGTTGAATTATTCTAAAAGTTGATCCGCCATCACTTAAAGTACCATATTGTTGGCCAGGCAAATTGTTAATCCCTAGAAGTACATCCATTCCCCAAATTATAAAAACGTAAATTGCAGCTGCATTCATGAATCTATCTATACTTTTCTTGCATGATTCATAACTCTCTTGTGAATACATGTCAGAGAATGTGTATTCAGCTGCTATCATTGCGACCACAAAATAGAGATATTTCCGTATGTCGTTCATAAAAACCGTATTTCCGATATCGCCTCCTGTTATACCTCTAAGCAATGAAGTAATTACAGGAATAATCAACATCAGCATACAAGATGCCAATTTTGAGATTTTAAGCCCTTTCTGAGTAAAATGAACTGCAGAATATATCATCAGTACTATTAGAATCACATCATCCATATGGATTTGTATTCCAAATAAATTAATTACAGTAAATACAGTGGTAGCTTTAAATAAATACATTACTGACGTAGATAGAAAACTCAAAATTGCCAAATTGATTATCCACTTTGGATTTCCTTTTGACATGTTGTGGATCGCTTGATACCCCAGCACCAATAAAGCCACATATAGAATTATACTATGCAAAATGTCCCCTCCCTAATGACTCATTTATCTATATTCAATTAACAGTTAAGATTAATTAGGGTCTATTGAAAAAATCCATTTTTCGCTGGATTCTGCTGAAATATTGGAGAATATAGAAATTTGAACGGTTTCTGTGCGAGTTAATCACGGATATAGTTAATGCAGTGTTCACCTTCTGGTAATTCAAGGCACTACAAAATACCCCAGAATGCGTACCTTCCCAGGATTCCCCCCCCCCCCTCAAATCTGGGGAATAGCCAACACTGCAAATTCTCTTAAATACTCGTGTTTTCTCTCTATATCTCCGTATTTCTATTTTTTCAGTAGACCCTAATTACACATTTCTATTAAAAACAATAACTCAATCTATTCATCTGTACCCTTTGATTTCACAAATAATCTTCGAGCCGATGCATATGGACACTCCGCAAATCAGTTTTCCACTATTTCGGATAAAGGCAGAAAAAAATTGGAACTGCATTTGGTCGCAACCCTCATCAACCAAATATAACGTGTTTAGACTATCGACTGTATGTGGCAATCTTGGTGTTTGGGGAATTTTGCCGTCCCATGTCAAGCCTCGCCGTCCAGGTGGTACTATAACTAAACATCTGGATGAATTGCATCAGGTCTTGACTCCTTCGTTGGGGTATCACAATATACACCTGGATTGAGGGAAACAAGAGGTACTATTCTATCCCTTCTCTGTTCTAGCGATAGCCTTAATTCGTGTTTTCCGAAGGAACGGTTTTCTTTTTTCTTCCTAAACGGAAACCCCTTTTACTTTCTTGAATCAAACAGACCAACATAAAACTGTCCTATTCACATATATCTCTTTATATCCGTACTTAGAAATAGAACGAAAGATTATCTATTTTGGTATTCTCTTATCTCTTTATCAACTATTCTTCCGTTTTGGATAATTAGTGATTTCTGCAATACCGCTCCTAATTCGTCTGTCAATAATTCTTCAATAAATGGATATATCAATGCCGAATTTTCCTTTGTAAAGGTTTTATAGAAAAGAGCGGGCGTATGATCAACAGCATAGTGAAGAACACCATCAACATAATAAGTTGGAGCCTCGATTGTTGTCGGAATACTGGACTCAATTCCTCCATTTCGATCGCAGCTTACATCAATGATCATGGAATTCTTTTTCATCCGTTTCAAATCTTCTTTACAGATGATATGGTCATTTCTCATTACATCCCAGAGAACACAGTTTACGATCACATCATACTTTCCAAGTTCTTCTCTTAGTAATTTCTCTGTACGTCTGTCATACTGCATAACGTTCGCACCAAGCATATTAAGGACTTTTATTGCTCCTCGCGCTGTATTACCGCGTCCCAACACTGCAACATTTGTTTCGTAAGGCATTTTCCCATAGCACTGAAATGCGTGCATAACAGCCGCTTCTCCCGCAAGCTCATTGTTTCTCCAGAAAACATGTCTACCTCTATCCTCCATCTTTTCCCAAGCATAGGCAGTCAATCCAGTATTTACTATTTTATCAGTGATATCTCTATTCTGAGTAGCATGCACCCAGCCAAAAATAACCTGACCAGGGTGCAGCTTTTCCAAATAATCTGCATCACCAACTTTGGGATCACATATTATATCCTTCTGCAACACTTCATCATGGTCACAGATATGGCAACCAAGTTCAGCATATTCGTCATCACTCGCACCCAGTACTTTACCATAACCCTGCTCAATAAATAAGCATTCCGGATGCTTCATCAATTTAATGTGATCTGGCACAATTGCTCGACGATTTTCATTCTCTTTACTGTTAATTGGGAATCCCATTGTATGTAACATTTTAAGTCCCTCCAATTTATGCAAATATCATTCCGATTACCAGATAACATACAGCACAGATTACTGCTACTGTAAGTGCATACGGAAGCTGTGTCTTTACATGATCTATATGGTCAGAAGCTGCACCCATCGAGGAAAGAATCGTGGTATCAGAGACAGGAGAACAGTGATCTCCAAACACTCCGCCACCCGCAACCGCAGCAAAACAAGCAGCCACTAAAGCCGTAACTTCGTTTCCAGTCGCGTTAAAAGCAAGCGGTAAGGCGATTGGCAGACAAATTGCAAAAGTTCCCCATGAACTACCCGTTGCAAAAGCCATAACTGCAGAAACAACAAAAATCACAAAAGGCAGCAGTGCTGGAGTGAGAAAACTTTTCGTACAGTTAATAATGAAATTAGCGGTTCCCATTTCTTTACTCAATGTATTTAGCGGATAAGCCAGGGCAAGGATAACAATAGCCGGCATCGCTCCCTTAATTCCCAGCATAAATGTATCCGAGATTTCCTGCATTGACATTCCCTGGATCAAAAGCGATACCGACATAAACAGTACTACAATGACGGCAGCTTCCATAACCTTCGTACTTCCAAGTACAGCAAATGTTCCAAAAGAAACACCTAAGAAAATAAGAATCGGAAGAACAAAGTTCAAAAAGACTCGTGGTTTAACTTTTGTACTGACCTTCATGTCCGTAAGCTCTGCGCTCATCAGCGGCACAGCGCCATCCCGCAGTAGCTTGCCTTCCTTCTGAGCACGCAACTCCGCCTTCTTCATCGGACCGTACTCCGGAATGATGCCAGCACATATCAATCCCACAAAAAATATGGAAAAGACTGCATAGAAGTTAAAAGGCATGGCCTTTACAAACAGATTAAAGGCATCCGATTGTGTCGCAATTGCTCCGATACCAATGGTCAGACCACAGAGATATGCAGACCAACTGGTAATCGGAAGGAACACCGCAACAGGAGCTGAAGTCGAATCACAAATGTAGGCTAGCTTTTCTCTTGAGATTTTCGCTTTATCACTCAGTTTACGCATTACGCCGCCCACAAAAAGCGGGCTAAAAGAATCAGAAAAGAAAATAAAGCAACCGAGAAGCCAAGTAATCAGCTGAATCGATTTTCTCTTAAACTTTTTCTTGTCTACAATTGCTGTAAAACCTTCAATAGCGCCACTCTTCTCAAAATACGCTGCCATTACAGCAACCATCATATTTATCGTGACAACCCAGATAAAATCCGCATTGCCAAGAGATGTTTTCAGCAAATCTGTAAATCCAAATACCCCTTTTCCGGCCATAAAACATCCCAAGACGCAAGCTGTGGCAAGAGATACTATTGTGTTACGCGTTACAAAAGCCAAAATGACTGCCAGTGCTACTGGCACAATGGATATCCATCCCATAGTTTCTAACATATATATTCTCCCTTCTTATTCAGGTAGCTTTAGCATTTCACCCAAAATCAAATCTGTTGTCTTTAATCTCTCTTCATCCATTCCCGCAGAAGGTGTGAATGTTAACTCTCCGAAGTATATCTTCTTCCCTACAATATACAAATCAACCCGAACGAACGGAAATCCTTTCGATAGTCTTTCCGCACACTCAAACGCTTCATCAATCATTTCAGGTTTTGGTATTACTGTATGTGGATTATCTAATGCATCTTGTGTATACGGCATCATATTCCATTTCTTATCAAAATAATAAAATTTAGCAGTTTTCCCTATTTCACGATCTGTACATACCATGACGTACTTGCTTTCACCATTAAAACAATAAAACTTATAATCCAGGGGAAGATTTCCCTCATCGTCTCCAAGGAATTTTTCAATTAGTATTCGTTTCTTTACGCCCTTATATTGCATTTCTGAATACTCTAGCCAATAGTTCGCTTTTAGCCATTTTCGCAAGATTCTTTTTGTCTCCTCAATATCGAGGTCTCTTTTGTCCGTACAAATAATATTACAAGCGCATCCCGTATTTAGTTTCAATGCAAATCTATCCGGGAGCATACTCCAAGGTATATCATCAACCTTTTCATAGCATCCTATTAACTCGTTTAGTAACTCACCCTCTCCGAGTTTTTCTATATATTCTCTTACAGCATACTTGTCCGCACACTGCTTGATAACTGGATTATTCTTATATGTGTTAAATTTCAACCAAAGGATCTTGTCATTAAGGTTTTTCGGATTTTTCAGATCTAGTGGCTTCCCAAACTTGAGCCGATAAATAAATCTTGTATTTAACATTGGGGAAATCAACGTCATAGTGCTTACAACAATATGCTTTATTTTATTCATTTTTATCTCACCTTCCCAGCAGTATTCTTATATACGGTGTACAGGAAAAGACAATTGAATGGATGAATCCAAAGTTTTTTTTCAAGAAATGAAACCATTCTTTCCTTGGAAGGCCTTTCACAGATTCTTTCTTTTTAAATCTCTCAATTCTATTCAATGTTTTATCATTCCAAGTATTTCGTTCGCTGTTATACTCACACACTCCTATATACTTTTCTGATGTCACAATATTCCATCCGCCTCTGCTTAAAGAAAAACCGTAATCAAAATCTCCAAAACTGTGTGTATATGTTTCGTCCATGTTTCCCACAGACAAAAATGCTTTCCAAGGAATCAAGACACAATTGGCGCAGAATGTGTCTGCATTTTCCTCACCTAACATCAACCTTCTGTAGTTTACATTAAACCCTGAGGCATACCTCACTGCACTGTATGTCATTTTACTTTCTCTATCGCAGCATACACCGACAACAATGTTTTCTCCCTGGTTCGATTTTTTCACCATTTCATCAATGCATGACTCATAGAATTCTACATCATCATTAAACAAGAGCAAATAATCATATTCCATTCCAGAATCAAGTAGATATTTCAAACCAATTCTCATTCCACCTGTATAATAAGAATGCCCATTTCCATTAAGCACCTTTATTGAATATTGCTTTTCTAATTCATATAGAGCGTCTATTGTTCCATCTGTACTATTGTCATCTACTACAACAAATGAAAGTAATGCTTCATTTGTTGTCAATAGACGCTTTATGCTTGTAACTGTCTTTTGCTTTCGATTATAACACGTCATTACAGCCGCAATTCTACAGTTCATTTCTTCCTCCCACTATGCGATAAATCTTTTCTGCACTGCTATCCCAAGTAAAATCACGTAAAACCCTATCATGCGCCTCTACGCTAACGTCTGTTTCATCGATGATTTTCTCAATCACTTCTGCGTCACTCTTTACCAGCCATCCAGATTTTCCATTCTCTATAATCAAATTCGGCCCAGGAGCATTCCAAGCAACGACCTTGCAACCATAGTACATTGCTTCAAGGATTGCCATTCCGAAAATTTCCTGCTGGTTCAGGTTCACAAAAGCATCGGCCAAGCGATAAAGTTCCCAGATATCGCTATTGGGAATGCGTTCTACCACTTGTACAGCATCCTGCAATTCCAGCTCATTGATTCTGGTTTCCACTGCCACTTTTAACTCACCTGTGCCCACCATGAGTAGCTTGTAGTCAGTATCCTTCTTTCGGATTTCTGCCAAAATATCAATCATTCTCACCGGTTGCTTTTCATCGATCAATCTTCCGATAAACAGAAGAACCTTATCTGATTCGCGGTAGCCATATTTTTTCTTCAACACCGATACAGAAGCAGTTTCATAATCTGCATGGAGCAAGTCTAGATCCAGTCCCACAGGCGTAACAGTTGTATTCTTCACACCCATACCCCTCAATTGCTGCTGAACCGTAGGTGTTTTTACGCAACAAGCGCACTTCCGATAAACCGCAAGGTTCTTCCGGAACAGCAGGTTAGTAATCACCTGCTTCAGCTTGCTGGTGCTGTGGCTTTCCATGACTCCAATATATGGAACATACTGAATCACATTTTTTACGCACCAACCGTATACCTTTGGCACAGAAAACTGCGTATCCGAAAAGTGAATCAGTGCATCAAGAGACTTTTCCAGATCATCAACATTGATAACACCATTGATGCCGGAATTCTTAGCCGGAATAAGATGTAATTCAGCATTCTCACAAATCTTTTCTGTTTTCTTATCTTGATCAATCGGAATCAGCTTATAAACCTCAACTCTACCGCAAAGCTTTGCCACGGCCTTCGCCAACCCAATTTCCTGCGCATTATAAAAGCCCTTTTGTCCAAAGTTGCTGATCCTCGTAATGAGAATGCCTATTTTCATCTCTTAACCCTTTCCAGAGTACAAAATCTCCTCATGTCTTTTGATTTCTTCTTCCGTAAAACGTTGCCCCAACACCCGTGCCGGGTTTCCTCCGACAATCGCATACGCCGGAACATCATGCGTCACGATGCTTCCAGCTGCAACAATCGCACCACGGTGAACTTTCACGCCAGTAAATACTACCGCACCAAATCCGATCCACACGTCATCTTCAATGATAATCTTCTGATCTTTTCCTTTGAAATCATAAGAAGCATCCCCTATCCAGGGGGCGTCTTTTATGCTCACTCCGACCTTAGAATAATCGTGATCATACTTACCAATTAAGCCCACATTATTTGCAATGTCGATGTTATTACCGATTTCCATATCAGCTTGCAATGTACAGTATTTCCCAATATATACATTGTTTCCGATGGTCATCTTGTTTGGAGCCCAAAACACAGTTCCCCGGCCAAATGTGGAATTATTCCCAATAGTTATGTTCCGCTGAGGAGCAAGGAGCAGTTTGCATCTAAGTATTTTCATTTTCTTGAGTAATCCCATATGCTCACTTCCCCCTTATCATCGCATTCCAAATAAACTTTGTGTTCGTGTGCCAGTACCGTCCGAACAATCTTTTAGGATCCTGAATTAGCCTATACACCCATTCCAGGTTTCGCTTCTGCATCCATTCAGGCGCTCTCTCTATATTCCCCGCGTAGTAGTCAAATCCAGCACCGACGCCGACCATCAGTCCATTCACTCGTCCTTGATGCGCAGCCATCCACTTTTCCTGCTTCGGCGCGCCAAGTCCAACCCAAACGAAATCCGGCTCCGTCTCGTTGATCCTCTCAACGATTGCCTTATCCTCTTCTTCCGTCATAGGTCTGAAAGGAGGACTGTACATTCCAGCAATCTTGATTCCCGGATAAGTCTCTGTCAGAACCGAATAAAGCTTCTCAAGAGTCTCATCCGTTGATCCATAAAAATAATGGCGATAGCCTTTCTCGGCGGAAGTCTTGAAAATCTCTCCCATTAAGCTTGGACCAGTAGTGCGTTTCATGTTCCTATATCCACGTCTTTGCCCAACCGAAGAAAGAGGCCCACCGTCAGGTATCGCCATAATCCCGCCATTTTGTATTTTCAAGTATTCTGAATCTTCATATGCAGTCACAGTGGTGTGTACATTGGACACACATATGTAATCCCCTGATAACAATCTGATGTTGCTATCAAGGTATTCAACCAGCCATTGCATATCAATAGCTGCAATATTCACGCCCAAGATATTACAAGTAGGGATTCTGGATTTATCTGCTTTATGTATAAAAATCTTTTCTGTTGTAGTCATCTCATCCTTTCCTCCCTCTTTACTTTATTAGCGTTATTTATCTTCAAGTAATTTCTCCACATCATCGAAATCATCTGCATGGTTCTTAATCCATGACTGATCTTTTTCCCACCATTTCAGTTTCAGTAACTTCTTGATTGTCTCTTCATCAAACCGATACTTGATAATCTTTGCTGGAACACCGCCTACGATTGCATAAGGCGGCACTTCTTTCGTTACGACAGCTCCCGCCGCAACAACTGCACCATCACCTATGGTGACTCCCTCAAGTATCGTTGCTCTTGCACCAATCCACACATCATTTCCAATTACAACAGAGATTCTCTTCTGGGAATCCAGATAATGAAAATCGTCAAACTTGTTTTGCTTTACATAGGATAATTTTTGCGTAGTCGAATAAAATGCAGGGTGTACAGAAGCATAATAAAGCGGATGATTTCCCGCAACTGTCATTACCTCATTGGCAATGCAGGTGTATCTGCCAATCACTGTATTCTTTATGAAAGAATGATCACTTGCATAAGATGCATAACCCATAGAGCTATTCAGAAAAACAGAACCATCTGACAGTCTGTTCATTCCTTCAAATTTAGCTTTGGAATCTATAGTCGTATTCTGTCCGAACAAGCAAGCATTCCCAACTCTTTTCCTATGTATTAGTTGTTTTATGCAATGTAGACTCATTCCCACTTTTCCTCTCATCAACTGCACCTGTTTCGTCAATCCCTGCCGAACAGGTCCCTTGTATAAACCTTCTCTTTCACATCATCCAGACAGCTATCATATCGATTCGCAATAATCGCATCGCTCATGCTCTTGAACTTCTCCAAGTCGTTGACTACAACGCTTCCGAAGAAGGTCTCACCGTCTTTCAGCGTCGGTTCATAGATCACCACAGTCGCTCCCTTGGCCTTGATCCGCTTCATGACTCCTTGGATGCTACTCTGGCGGAAGTTATCGCTGTTGGACTTCATAGTCAGTCGGTACACACCCACTGTGGCGGGCTTCTCTTTGCTCTTGCTGTATTGGTTATCTTCCTCGTACCCGTAGTACCCCGCCATTTTCAGCACACGGTCTGCAATGAAATCCTTTCTCGTCCGGTTGCTTTCTACAATAGCTTCAATCAAGTTCTCCGGCACGTCCTCATAGTTAGCCAGTAGCTGCTTGGTGTCTTTGGGCAGGCAATAGCCGCCATAACCGAAACTCGGATTGTTGTAGTGAGTACCAATGCGCGGATCGAGACACACACCGTTGATAATCTGCTGGGTATTCAGTCCCTTCATCTCGGCATAGGTATCCAGCTCGTTGAAATAGGAGACACGCAGCGCCAAATATGTATTGGCAAATAGCTTGACAGCCTCTGCCTCGGTGAATCCCATGAACAGTGTGTCGATATTCTCCTTGATGGCGCCTTCCTGGAGGAGTGCAGCGAACTCATGCGCCGCCTCAACCAAACGCTCATCCTCCATATCCGTACCCACGATGATGCGGCTGGGATACAAGTTATCGTATAATGCCTTTGACTCACGTAGGAATTCAGGGCTGAAGATGATGTTCTTGCTGCCGGTCTTTTCCCGGATGCTCTTGGTATAGCCGACCGGAATGGTAGACTTGATGACCATAATCGCATTCGGGTTATACTCCATGACCAGCTTGATCACCGTCTCGACTGCGGATGTGTCAAAGAAGTTCTTCTGGCTGTCGTAATTTGTCGGAGCCGCAATAACAACAAAGTCCGCATTGCTGTAGGCGAGTTTGGCGTCCAGCGTTGCGGTCAGATCCAGCTCCTTTTCAGCCAGATACTTTTCAATATACTCATCCTGGATTGGAGACTTTTTACTGTTGATCAGCTCCACTTTTTCCGGGATGATATCCACAGCATATACTTTATGGTGCTGAGACAGCAGTGTGGCAATACTCAAGCCAACATAGCCAGTACCAGCAACTGCAATCGTGTAATTCTTCATGATACTTTCTCCTTGTCTGTCCCGGCAAAAGCGGAAATGGTTTTTTCTATGTTAATCGCTGTGGTTATCATCTGGGATGATGTTCTCATCTTGCTATGACATCCTCATCCGTTTCCCACAGCGCGGAATCGTCTAAACTGAACTTATCTGTGTTCTTATAGGGTAGACCTGCTACGATGTGTATATCATCTTATCCACACTCGGTACCCCTACGGGCTCATCATCCTCTACTCTCTCGACTGCCTATGCCGGCCCAAATACCCATTCTCATCAAAACAATTTCATTTATTGTCGAGGTCGTTCTCTGATGATGATTTGTTCATTTATTACAACCCGATTCAATAATCATCCTCATCCATTTGTAATACTTGTACATTATTCACCCATTTCGCCCTATACCACCCCAGAAAAATGAGCTTATCCTCTTCCATCATCCTCTACCCCAAACTCTCCCAGAAAGATAGCTTTTTTCCCCGCCCCTCATTTTCGACCGTTATCCTATATACTGCATGAAAAATGAGGTTATCATCACCTATGAACTTCGACCCAAAATTTCCGCAGAAATATAGATTTTTAGAGGGGGTAAAAGGGTGATTTATCGGACAATAAATGGCGTTGGATGGATGATAACTACACCACCGTTTTACCCATCAAAACTCGACTGAAAATTTAGGGTAGCCATTGTCGTATAACGCCTTTGACTCTCTCAAGAATTCTGGGCTAAAGATAATATTCTTACTCCCTGTCTTCTCCCGAATGCTCTTTGTATATCCAACCGGAATCGTACTCTTAATCGCCATAATGGCATTCGGATTGTACTTCATCACCAAGTCAATGACATTCTCAACAGCGGAAGTATCAAAATGCTGTGTAGCAGAATCATAGTTCGTCGGCGCTGCGATAACAACAAAATCCGCGGCGCTATATGCTTTCTCTACATCCAACGTTGCCGTCAAATCCAAATCCTTTTCTGCCAGATATTTTTCAATATACTCATCCTGAATCGGTGATTTGCGTTGATTAATTTTCTCCACCTTTTCCGGTATGATATCTACAGCATATACCTTGTGATGCTGCGAGAGCAACGTCGCAATGGAAAGGCCGACATAACCGGTTCCTACGACTGCGACCGTGTATTTCTTATCCATTTTTTCTCAAATCTTTTATAGAAAATATCTATATATAATAAACATCCTATCTACTCTTAGGAAACATCTCTGTTTCTGATAGGATGATTGCAAGCATTTTCGAAAATTTATCCACAACAAATACGCCCTAGCCATTTCCCTTCCCCTTATTTTTTGTATGTCATTTCTCGACATTTCTTGCTTTTTTTCTTGTTTTCTGGTATAGTAAAGGTGCTCTCCTATTGCGAAGTCAGGATCAAATATATCCATTCCTATACCAATGATTTTCTTTTTAGTATGGAAATCGCATGAGAGCCTTTTGAATAGAAGGGAGGACGGTGTTGGAGCTATGGATAAACGTGGCTTCTCGCCGTGAATTGTATGAAAGTACAAAAAACGCGGGTTCCTTTTTCCGCGGAACAAAATGAATGGATGCTTTCTATGCTGCCTGCAGGATGTGATCCGGAACGGGTGGTGTTCTGGGACATTGAAACGACGGGATTTTCTCGCCAGTATGACAGTGTCTATCTGATGGGATATTTTTACTGGGAACAGCACCAGCCCTATATTGAACAGCATCTGGCCGCCTCAACGACGGAAGAGATTGAATTGTTGGAGCTTTGTCTGGAAAAGCTCGGTGATTTTGATGTGGTGATTTCCTTTAATGGAGATACCTTTGACGTTCCATTCGTGAAAGACCGTTTGCAGCAAATGCGTGTAAATGGTTCCTTTCCCTCTATACAATCTTGGGATCTCTATAAACAATACCGTCCCTACGCATCCTTCTTTGGTTGGGAAAACTGTAAATTAAAATCCATCGAGCGTTTTCTTCATTTAGATCGAAGGGATACCATGAATGGCGGCGAGTTGATCGAAGTCTTCTATGAATACAGCCGAACGGAAGATTCGCAGTTAGAAAAAACGTTGCTGTTGCATAACTATGAGGATATTCTGAACCTACCCGCCCTGCTGCGGATTGATGCATATGTTCGATATCTGCAGAATTGTTCTGTGGTGGATATTCAGGTCAAACAGGAAGCCGAAGCGCAATTGTCTCTTTCTTTCCTGATGAGTAAAGCCTCACCTCTAGAACTGAAAACCTGCTTCTATGCACAAAAAAAATCCGTCCCGATACAACTCAGGACGGATTATCAGGAATCAACGCTCTGCCTGACGATTCCTTTATGTCAGGATACGCTGCGTTATTACCTGCCCAATTATAAAGAATATTATATCTTACCTTCCGGTAATCTGCTTCACAAGTCTCTGGATACGCCGCCACAGAAAAAGACTGCGACGCGGGCAGAGTGCTATCTGCCGAAGGAGGGAACCTTCCTTCCTATACCCAAACCAACCGCATGGCAGGGGCTTCATCCTTTCCAATACAACTATAAAGATAAACAAGTATACTATGATTGCGAGGAATTAAATAGCTGGTTGCCGCAGCGTACAGAAGAAGAACGCAGACTGTTTCTGAATCAATTCCTGCCATTTTCCAAAACACAATCAAAAAGCGAGGACAAACGCCATGCCCGATAGGGCCGGCTGTCCTCGCTTTTTTGATTACCATTCTTTCTTCAAGTCTTCTTCCCGCAGATGGTAAGTCTTTAGAAAATGCTTCAGATCCTTAGGAGACTGAATCAGCTGCACTTCGATAAAATGTCCAGACCCTCGGTCCTTGAAGCCGGCTGTCTGTTCGCCGGTACAGATGCTAGACCGCAGAACCGGCTGGTATTTCGTCAGATCATACTCCACTGCCTCACTCCTCCTCTGCGCCTTTCCTGATCATTTCCCATAATATGCTCCCGCCGCGATTTCAAGACTGCGCAATGCCTCCTGAATCGTGGCGCTAAAACAGCCTGTTCCTCGCAATTCGTCTACAATCGCCTGCTCCATCCGCATGCCCACATGTGGAGAATCCTCCACAAGAATCTCTTCATATCCCTGCTTGTTATCCCAAACACAGAGAGGCTGCGTATTATCAAAAACGGAGAAGGCGATATGTCCCTTTGTGCCAAAAATCTCGAACCGATCCACATTCTCAGAAGAGCGGTAATTCCAGAAGCCGGAAGCCAGTTTTCCACCTGCAAATTGGACAAGCAGGCCATAACCATCCTCTGATTTCACCGCTTTCCAATCCTGCACGGCACCCATAATCCATACCAAGATATCCAATGCATGTATGTCCGTCTCCGTAAACAGGTCTCCGCCACAAATGGAAGGATTCGCACGCCAAGCCTCAGGATCCGTGACAGCTTTCGTACAGTGTAGCAACTGTGCCCCCATCACCTCTCCGATACGCCCCGAAGCGATCAGATCATGCAAGGTCTGAAATCGTTGCATTTGTCGGCGGTAAAAGGCAACATAACAGCGCTTACCAGCCTGCTGAAAAGCGTCCCGAATACGAATCCCTTCTTCATAGGTGGCCGCTACGGGCTTTTCTAGTAGGCAATGCTTACCGGCCTCCGCACAGGCAAGCGCATATTTCAAGTGGGTATCCGGGGTGGTCGCCACATATACGATATCAATTTCCGGATCCGCCAGCAGGGACGCTGCGGAATCATACACCTGGCCGTGACCATGGCGACGCACCCAATCCTGTGCCTTACTTAGCGTACGATTGGTTACACCCTTCAGCCTGGAATGCTGACACAAATACAGTCCTGGTCCATTCTTAACCTCTGTAACATCTCCGCAACCAATCATACCCCAAATAATATCTTTCTGCTCCATATAGCCTCCTTAACCCATACGATATTCCAGATTCTCAAAAATCAGATGACACCCTTCGTAAATTTCCTGCGGAAGCAGAGCTCGTGCCACCAGGATCGTATCCTCCTCTTTGACATCCACTCGCCGCAGATGACCGTAATCGCCGTCAATCTGCTCTACCACATATTCTCTAGGTTCCATTTATTTGTACCTCCCTACTCAATCGCTTTCTTTCCTTGCCATCTATTAGAGCGATACCGCCATACAAAACAGGTGGAGCGACAGATCCAATCTGCGAACATGGCAGCCCACACGCCGTAAATTCCAAAATCCGTAAAATAACTAAATACCATACAGAGCATGATCCGGAAAATCCACATGGACGCTACAGAAACAATCATCGTAAATCGAACATCGCCAGCCGCTCTCAGAACATTGGGCAGAGAGAAGGACAACGCCCAGATCGTACAGGCGCCAATTCCATGTGCCACCGAAAGAGTCCACGCCACAGATTCTGTCTCCGGCTGCAAATTATAAAGCCCTAGAATCAGCGGATATGCCGCAAACATAATCAGGTTCAGCCCAACCAGAATCGAATAACTATAGGTGAAGAGTTTTTTCACATAATAACGTGCTTCATCATAGCGATCCGCGCCGACACACTGTCCCACCACTGTGATGATCGCAAGGCTGATTCCGTTTCCAGGAATACACTGAAAACCCGCCATACTGGAAGCCACTGCGTTCGCAGCAATGGCAGCCGTGCCGAAGCCTGCTACCTGTGTCGCCACTAAGATCTTGCCGATCTGGAAGATTCCGTTTTCCAAGCCCGTAGGAATCCCGATATTCAGGATCCGGCGGATCGTTTGAAAATGAGGACGAATCTTATACAACTGACGAACAAAGATTGGATTCTGTTCATTTCGCAGTAGAACCATGACAACAACTGCCGCTGTAGCCCGCGCAATTAGCGTTGCAATTCCAGCGCCGGCCACTCCCCATTCAAATCCATAGATAAACAGGGCATTAAATCCTACGTTTACCACATTAACGACCAAGGCAGTATACATAGAAACTTGGGAATTTCCCTGGGAACGGAACAACGCCGCACCACTGTTATAGATCGCTAAAAACGGATACGAGAGCGCTGACAGAATGAAGTATGTCTCCGCATTTTTCATGACTTCGGCATCAATATTAGCGTATACAAGTCCGAGTATACTGCTGTTTCCTATAATGGTAATCGCCATGATGACAAGCGAAATACAAGTGACCGCCAAAAGCAGCTGTTTCGCTGCCTGATTCGCATGATCCCTCTCTCTTCGTCCCAAATATTGTGAAACGATGACGGTACCTCCTGTTGCCAGTGCAGAAAAGATACCGATCAGCAGATTATTGATCGAATCCACCAGATTGATGCCGGAGATGGCAGCTTCTCCGACGTTGCTCACCATCATGGAGTCCGCCATGCCGATCGTGATGGATAATGTCTGCTCGATGATCAGCGGAATGATCAATCGGCGCAGATCCCGTTTTGAAAAAAGCAATGTATCTGTATCTATATTCATTGTTGATGACCCCTAACAAACAGACAGCGCGTTCATCGAGGAACGCGCTGTCTACTATTTATTATCTTATTCTTCTGTCGTCTCAGAAGCTTCCTCATCTTCCGCAGGCGTTTCCTCTGCCACATCACGCAGGCTCAGACTGATACGCTTCTGCTCCATGTTCAGATCAATCACCTTTACCTTAACGATTTGTCCCAGTTCCAGGATGTCCGCCGGATTCTTTACGAACTTATTGGACAGCTGAGAAATGTGAATCAGTCCGTCTACTCCACGCTCCAAAGAAACGAAAGCACCGAAGTCTGCAAAACGCACTACCTTGCCCTCTACAATGGAACCAACAGGATACTTTTCATCCACATGATTCCAAGGATTGTTCTCCGGCAGCTTTGCTGATAACGAGATCCTCTTGGTCTCCGGATCGAAGGACTTAACCATGACTTCCACCGTATCTCCCACCTTCAATACTTGGTTGGGATTGCGCACCGGGCTCCAGCTCATCTCTGTCACATGCAGCATACCGTCAATGCCGCCCAGATCCACAAACGCGCAGTAATTGGTCAGATTCTTGACCGTACCTGTCATACGGGCACCTACTTCCAGCTTCTTCAGCGTCTCTTCCCGCTTCGCATTCCGTTCGTCAAACATCACACTGCGGCGATCACCCATGATACGGCCGCGCTTCTTCTGCATACGAATGATGCGGAAGGAGACTTCCTGGCCTAGCAAAGACTTCGGATCAATCTTATGAATATCCAGCAGCGACGCCGGAATAAAGACGCGATTATTCTGATAGAAGATCACGGCACCATTCTCAAACGCCTCAGACACCTTCCCTGTCAGCACTGTACGATTCTCCAGTGCTTCTTCCAGTTCCTTATATGCCTGATTCTGCAGCAGCCGCTTGCGGCTCACCAAAATATCTGAATCTCCTACTTTGGCTACCATGACCTCCAGCTCGTCATCGACCTTTACCTCATCGGTCAAAACAACATTCGGATCCGCGGAATACTCTTCTTTGTTCATCAAAGCATCAGACTTGTAACCGATGTTGAGTACCACTTCATTATCTGTTACGCTAACCACAGTTCCTTTCACAATATCGCCAGAATGGACTTCTTTAAAGCTTTCATTCAGCATCTCTTCAAACGTATTCATCTCGCTCATTGCTTGTACAACCTCCTGTATAATATAATTAGGTGTGGAAGCTCCGGCTGTAATTCCAACACGTTGGAATCCTCCACTTTGAATTTGCTTCCAGATTGGCTCGTTCTCCCACAAAAACTTTAGGAGTCCAGCCGCATTCTCTACGTGACAGGTATGAGGACACCGTTCCCTGCAAATATCATACAGTTTACGTGTATTAGAACTGTGCATCCCGCCAAGGACAATCATCAGATCGACTTCCTCAGCCAGTGTAACAGCCTCGAGCTGGTGCTCCGCTGTAGCACTGCATATCGTAGGACATACACATAGATTATACTCCTGTTTCGAAAATTTCTCAACAATTTTTTGAAAATTTTCTTGATGAAATGTTGTCTGTGCAACCAGACAGCATTTCTCTGAGGGGTGATCCCGCAAAAATTGGGGGATGGGATCCTCAGGCCCCTCCATGATCATACAAGGACTGTGGCTCCAGCCCATGATCCCCTGTACTTCTGGATGTTCAGGATTTCCCAAAATTAGAATGGACTCTCCAGCTGCGGAGTGTTCCTCCACAATCCGGTGAATCTTCTTCACAAACGGACAGGTCGCATCGATCAGGACAGCACCCTGCTGTTTCAACGCCTCATAGACCTGCCGGCCGATACCGTGTGCTCTGATGATGACACGCTCTCCTGCCCTCACCTCCTCTGGACAGGAAATCACTCGAACTCCTTTTTCTTCCAATCGCTGTATTACATCCCGATTATGAATCAGAGGGCCATAGGTACACAATGGTTCACCAGGATGCTTCGCCAGTTCCCGTTCCGTGATCTCTAACGCGTTGCGAACACCAAAGCAAAAACCTGCCGTTTTGGCTACGCGAATCTTCATCGGCTGCGCGCCTCCTGTGCCATCTGCACCAAAGCATCCGCAGCCTGCTGCGCTGTCATATATGTCGTATCCAGCACCACGGCATCCGCAGCCTGCCGCAGCGGTGCAATCTCCCGGTTCATATCCCTCTCGTCCCTCTCCTTAATCGCTCGGATTGTCTCTTCCAGGGTATGCATTCCCGGCTCCTTCTCTTCAAGTTCTAAAAACCGTCGTTTTCCCCGCTCCGCAGCATCTGCAGTCAGAAAGACCTTCAAAGGCGCATCCGGTAAGATCGTGGTTCCAATATCTCGGCCATCCATAATGACCTCATATTTCTGAGCCAGATCCCGCTGTACTGTCAAAAGCTTATCCCGCACCGCACGGTATACCGCAATCGTACTAGTTGCCTCGCCTACTTCTGGCGTCCGGATCTGATCCGTCACCTCTTCCTCTCCCAGAAACATCCTCTGGACATTCTCATCATAGATGATTTTCATCTGGATCTGTTCCAGTGCACATGCCACCGCATTTTCCTGATGGATATCCACATGGTGCCGCAGCATATCATACGCCAGCGTGCGATACATGGCTCCTGTATCCACGTAATGCATGCCAAGTCTCGTTGCCGCCATCTTGGCAATTGTACTCTTGCCCGCTCCCGCCGGACCGTCTAACGCAATCGCAAACACTTTACTCCCACCTTCCTGTTTGAGCCGATGCCCTGCCTGCTGCCGCGCCCGTAGAAAACGCAATCTGCAGATTAAACCCTCCCGTCAAGGCATCCACATCCAGAATCTCTCCTGCAAAATAAAGTCCTGGATGTCTTTTCGATTCCATGGTTTTTGGATTCACCTGAATGGTATCCACGCCGCCCATCGTGATAATGGCCTCTTCTAATGGCCTTGTTCCCGTGATCGACATGGACAAATCATGGAGCTTGGCTCCTAAGCGTTGACGCTGTACTCGACTCAGACTCTGAGCCCGCAGATCTGAGGCAATGCCGCTCTCTGCAAGCACCACTGCAATCAAACGCCTTGGCAAAAGGTCTTTCATCGCATGTTCCATGATTCGATCCCGATACTGCTCGAAATCCCGCAGCAGCCTCCGGTCCAACTGTTCCGGACTCAAAGCCGGTTTCAGATTCAGATGCAGCGTGAGACCCGCGTCTTTCCAGGATCTTTGCTTTTTTTCCAACGCATACTGCACGCGACTGGAAGCACTCAGGATAATCGGTCCACTCACGCCAAAATGCGTGAAAAGCATTTCTCCAAATCCTCGAGTGATCTCCTGCCCTTCCCGCGTGGTGATACGAATCTCCACGTTTTTCAGGGATAACCCCTTTAGTTCTCTGACCCAAGGAGTATCACTCACAAAGGGAACGAGACCCGGCCGCAACGGATGCACCGTGTGGCCCAGAGCTTTTGCCATAGGATATCCGTCCCCTGTGGATCCTGTTGCCGAATAACTGGCGCCTCCTGTGGCTATGACGACGCTCTGTCCCCAGAAACTTTCCTCACCTGTCTTTACCAGCCATCTCTTGCCATCTGGAACCACCTCTCGTACGGTGACTCCTGTACGAAGCCGAATGCGGGGATGCCGCAATAGACCCACCAGCGCGTCTACCACATCGCGCGCCTTATCCGATACCGGAAATACCCTCTCTCCCCGCTCCACCTTCAAGGGAACCCCTTGCTTTTCCAGCAGATCCATCAAATCCTGATTGGAAAAGCCCTGAAATGCCGAGTACAGAAACCGTGGATTCGAAACGATGTTGTCCATAAACTCCTGCGGCGCTGCCGCATTGGTCACATTGCACCGTCCCTTGCCGGTGATGCCGATTTTTCGGCCCGGACGGCTGTTTTTCTCCAGGAGCAACACTTCGGCACCAGCATCCGCAGCCGCCGCAGCAGCCATCATGCCGGCGGCTCCTGCTCCAATGATAATCACTGGATCACGGAAGCGGCGTGCCATACATAGCCCCCTCTTGGGTGTTCCCATCGTATACATCGTACTCTTTCCAGATCTGCTCCAAGGTCTCCAGCGACTTGGCAATCTCATCTCTTCTTGCAGAAGAAAGAGCCAAAATCAATGCATTGATCAGACTCAACGGCGCTACCAGCGAATCCACAAAAGACACCATATCACTTTGCGCCATCAACACATAATCTGAAACACTGACAAGCGGCGACATATCACTGTCCGTAATCGAAACTACAGTAGCTCCTCGAGACTTTGCAAATTCAGCTGTCCGCACTGTTCGTTTCGAATACCTGGGAAAGCTGATGCAAATCACCACATCCTGGCTGGAAACCTGTAACATCTGCTCGAAGGTTTCACTCGCGCTGCTGGTCATGACCTGATGTACGTTTTCGAAGATCAGATTCAGATAAAAACTCAGGAAATTCGCTAACACAGAACAGCTGCGCACTCCCAGTATATAAACCTTTCTTGCACGCAGAATCGCCTGTGTCGCCTTGCGGAATGCCTCTTCATTCACCTGCTCCAGAGTCAGCTTGATATTCTCCATATCCATCTGCAGTACAGAGCTTAGGATACGATCGGGGTCTACTCTTCCCTGAGATACCTCCATTCTCTGGATCGCCGTCAGCTTATTCTTAACCAGCTCCTCTAAAGCCCGCTGCATACTGGGATATCCTTCATATCCCAGTTCTAAGGCAAACCGTACCACCGTAGACTCAGATACTCCTACAATAGCCCCCAGTTTGGAAGCTGTCAGGTATACCGCCTTGTCATAATGTTCCCGAATATAACCCGCCAAAAGCTTCTGCCCCTTGCTGAGTTTTGGATATTGATCCTGTATTCGGGTCAGTACGTCCTCTGAACGCTTCATGATTCTTTCCATCCTCTTACTATATACTTCCCAGAATAAACTCCAGGATCTCTATTATACTTCTATTTTCAGACTTTTGCAATCCAATAATCGAAAAATTCATTATTTGTATACAATCTCAACTCCAAAAGAAAAAGCGTATTCGGAGGGTTCTATCTCCCAATACGCTTCCTTCTTATCTGCATCACACGGGATATGTCTTATTCTCCGTGTCTGCCAGCGCAGGATCTACCTTCTTCTGCTGGGCCTCACGATACTTGAAGAATTCTTCTGCCACCTGCGGGAACAGTGCATAGGACAGGATATCCTCATCCTGCTGCTTCCACTGCTTCATTTCTTCCTCAATCTTTCCAAGCTCAGGCTTCAAAAGATCCGCCGGCCGACAAGTAATCGGCTTCTCATCCCCGATGATCTTCTTGCGAATCTCATCCGAAATCGGCGCAGGTGTCTGTCCATATTCCCCGCGAACCACGGCCTTGGACTCCTTGGTCACATTCTTATACCTCTCACCCATCACCACATTGAATACCGCCTGGGTACCCACGATCTGGCTGGACGGCGTAACCAGCGGAGGATACCCAAAGTCCGCACGCACCCTAGGAATCTCCTTCAAAACATCGGTATACTTATCCTCTGCCCCCAGCGTTTTCAGCTGAGAAATCAGATTGGACAACATACCGCCTGGTACCTGATAAAGCAGAGCCTGAATATCTACACCCAACACCTTGGTACTCATCAGACCACTCTTCAAAGCTTCCTCTCGGATCGGACGGAAATAGTCAGCAATCTCAGAAAGCAGGTTATTATCCAGTCCCGTATCATAAGGGGTTCCCTTCAGAGTCTCTACCATCACCTCTGTTGCCGGCTGGCTTGTTCCCATCGCAAATGGGGAGATCGCTGTATCAATGATGTCGCATCCTGCCTCGATCGCCTTCAACAATGTCATGGAGGCAACACCGGAAGTATAGTGGGTATGCAGATCAATCGGAATACTGACTGCTTCCTTCAGATTATGCACCAACTCCTGTGCCTGATAAGGAACCAGAAGTCCTGCCATATCCTTAATACAAATAGAATCTGCACCCATATCCTCGATTCTCTTTGCGATATCTACCCAATATTCCATGGTATGCACATCACTCAGCGTATAGCAAAGAGCCAGCTGCGCATGTCCGCCTTCCTTCTTGGTTGCTTTTACTGCAGTCTTTACGTTCCTGAGATCATTCAAGGCATCGAAAATACGAATGATATCGATACCATTCGCAATACTCTTCTGTACGAAAAACTCTACAACATCATCCGCATAATGACGGTATCCCAGAATATTCTGGCCACGCAAAAGCATCTGTAGCTTCGTGTGTTTAAAACCATCACGCAGCTTGCGCAGACGCTCCCATGGATCTTCCTTCATGAAACGCAGGCAGGCATCGAAGGTAGCGCCTCCCCAGCACTCCACCGCATAGTACCCCACCTGATCCATCTTGGGAACAATGGGCATCATCTGCTCAGTGGACATCCGTGTTGCGATCAGAGACTGTGGACCATCACGCAGAACTGTATCCACAATTTTGACCGGCTTCTTAACTGTATCTGCCATTTCGAATTTCCTCCTCTATCGAAAATCAACCGCCTAAGAATTTCAGGAATACACCCGCTACTACTGCTGACCCAATCACACCCGCTACGTTGGGACCCATCGCATGCATCAGCAGGAAATTGGTAGGATCTTCCTCGCTTCCCACTTTCTGTGCCACACGAGCAGCCATCGGAACCGCAGACACGCCTGCTGCACCGATCAGCGGATTCACCTTGCCGCCAGTCAGCTTGCACATGATCTTACCCAACAGCACACCGCCTGCCGTACTCACCGCAAAAGCTGTGACGCCGAGCAACAGAATACCCAGGGTCTGCGCCGTCAGGAACGTCTGCGCCTCTGCAGAAGCGCCGACTGCTGTGCCCAGCATGATCGTGACGATATACATCAGCGCATTGGACGCTGTATCCGCCAGCTGTCTGGTTACAAGACACTCTTTCAGCAGATTACCAAACATCAGCATACCAATCAGTGGAGCCGTATCTGGAAGAATCAGAATGACCAGAATCGTCACCACGATGGGGAACAGAATCTTCTCCTTCTGGCTGACGGGGCGAAGCTGATCCATACGAACCAAACGTTCCTCCTTTGTGGTCAGCGCCTTCATGATCGGAGGCTGGATGACCGGCACCAAAGCCATATAAGAATATGCCGCTACCGCGATAGGCGCCAAATATGCCGGTGCCAATCGTGTTGTAGTCAAGATCGCCGTCGGGCCATCCGCACCACCGATGATACCGATAGAAGCGGCTACATTCAGATCGAATCCCAGATTCGGGAATGCCCAACCTAGAGCCAACGCACCCAAGAAAGCCACGAAGATCCCCAGCTGTGCCGCTGCTCCTAACAGCAGACTCTTGGGGTTAGCAATCAGCGGACCGAAATCCGTCATAGCGCCAACACCCATGAAAATCAGCGAGGGGAAAATTCCCTTCAAGTTATAAAAGAACCGCAGCAGTCCATTCGACTGCGCCATTTCTCCATTCGCGTACTGTGTCATGATATTGTACAGATCCGGTACCGTGGCATTCTCCGGCAACTCCTGCAAAACCACCTCATTCATCATCCCCGCCAGAGGCAGATTGGACAGAAGCATGCCGACTGAAATCGGTACAAGAAGTAAAGGCTCATACTTCTTTCCTATGGCAAGATACAGACACACACACGCTACGGCGATCATGATCAGATTCTTCCAGCCATCGCCCGTAAAGAATGCGGCAAAACCGGATTCTGTGACGAAACGGGTCAGAACATCTCCCAGATCAGATAAAAAATCCATAGCAATCAAGTTCATATTGTCTTATCTCCTATCTTACTCTCCAGTCCCCAGGACTGAAAATCTTAGTTCATTGTCGCCAGGACAGCGCCGGTCTCTACAGAGGCACCCTTACTGGTTTCGATAGAAGCAATCGTTCCATCCTGCGGTGCCACGATTTCATTCTCCATCTTCATAGCTTCCAGAATCGCTACCACATCGCCACGCTTAACAGAAGCGCCGACTGCGACCTTCACATCCAGAATCTTACCCGGCATAGGAGCTGTGATCTTTACGCTGCCCGCAGTTCCGCTGGCCTTCGGAGCCGCCGGAGCCGCTTTCGGTGCAGGCGCTGCCTTCGGTGCCGGTGCTGCTGCAGGAGCTGCCTGCGCGACAGGTGCCACAGGAGCTACCGGGGCTACCGGGGCTACGGGAGCTACCGGAGCCCCTACGCCTACCTCTTCCACTTCGACTTCATACATCGTGCCGTTTACGGTTACGTTAAACAATCTAGACATTGATATATCCTCCTGATTTTTATGTGAGTTCCGGCATTATCTGCCGCGTCTTTTTCCAATTCGCCTGAAGGAACGAACCACGAAACCATCCGTACTTCTTCCCAGGCAGCAGGCTACTGCTGCCGTAATCGCAGCTACAAGCTCCGCATCATCCGTTGCCGCGCTCTCCGTCACAGCCTGTTCCACAGGAGCAGCCGGAATCTCCTCCGTCTTCACTTCTTCTGCCTTTGTCTCTGCCGTCGGCTTATGAAACGCCTTGCCAAAGAGATACAAAATAAAGCAGATCAGAATCAAAACGACGAACGTGATCAGAAAGCCCGATACAGCGCTTCCTAATCCTTCGATGAAATTATCAGAGCCTGTGCTAAACAGGATACTATTTAACATATCTGCCACCTCGCATTACCGAGCGCTGTGCTTCTTTGCCGGAGACAGCTGCTGCTTGCCTGCCAGCATGCCAAAGGCCACCAGAAGATGCTTACGGGTCTGTGCCGGTTCGATGATGTCATCCACACTTCCTCGGGCTGCCGCCGCATACGGTGTAGAAAGCTCGGCCACTTCCTCGGTCTTCTCCGCCAGATCCGCCCCATTATTGAGCTCCTCCGCATACAAAATCCGGGCAGCGGACTGCGCATTCATCACAGCCACTTCCGCACTGGGCCACGCCAGAACCACATCTGCACCAGTCTCCTTAGAGTTCATGACCATCGCAGCACTTCCATAAGCCTTCCCTGTGATCAAATTCACTTTAGCCACTGTCGCCTGCGCAAATGCACTGGTAAGCTCAGCCGCAGCCTGTGCTAACCCCGCATTCTCCTCTTCCTTAGAAGCTACAAATCCAACCGTATCAGTTACTGTCAGAATCGGCAGTTCAAAGGCATCACAGAAACGTACAAACTGCGCCGCCTTACGGCATGCGCCCACTGTCAAAACGCCCTGCTCCTCTGCGCTATTATTCGCGACCACGCCCACGGTGCCGCCGTTCAGACGCATGAAACCGACTACCATACTCTTGGCATATTCTGCCTTGACTTCCATAAACTGAGAAGCATCTGCCAGCTCTGCCAGAACGCCACGCACATCGAAGCCACTGCCATCCTCGGGACCTACAGCGTTCAACACATCGCTGACCCGGTTCAGGTCATCCAGATTCTCATAGATCGGAGCATCCTCTCCGTTATTGGCCGGCAGCATATCCACCAAGGCCCGCACTTTCGTGAAGCACTCCGCTTCGTCGGCACAGACAAAATCCGCCAATCCCGTCTTAGCTCCATGGACAGAAGCAGCCGCAATGGCATCAAAATCCGTACCTTTCTCCATGGCATTCGCACTGGATACAAACACCTTAGACTGCTTGTCAATCATAAAGGTAAAATCAGATAGGCCAGGAATCACCGCCGCTCCACCGGCTGCCGTACCTGCTACGACCGTAATCTGTGGAACCACACCCGAAGCCTGCGCCTGTGCCGCATAAATCTTACCATATCCTGCCAGTGCATCCGTCAATTCCTGCAGACGAAGCCCCTGAGAATCGATAATTCCAATCACCGGTGCTCCCATCTCTACCGCCTTCCGGTACAGCGCCACGATCTTGGCTGCATGCATTTCACCCACTGCGCCGCCTAACACAGACGCGTCCTGGCTGTACACATACACAAGCCGATCCTCGATGGTGCCATAGCCTGTGACGACGCCATCCGCCGGTGTATCCTTCTTCTGCATGTTGTAATCCGTGCTGCGGCTCTTCACATAAGCACCGATCTCAACAAAGCTCTGGGGATCCAGCAGAGATGCAATCCGTCCTCTTGCCGCCTTCGCGCCGGATTCTACCGCGCTGCGGCTGGCTTTGAGCTCTTGAATCTTGTCCATTGTACTCATCGCTACCTCCAATATATAAAAATGGATATGCCGGACTCGCATTCACTACAAGTCCGATGTATGACAAAAGATTGTCAAAGACAGTAATCGTCCAGGACAATCAACTTTGTACCGAAATATATTATAAACCATCTTCTGGCAACTTGCAAGACACAATCTTACAAAAGAAAAATAGTCCATCCTATCTTCGATATTCTCTTTGCATAATAGGATTCACAAATAGAGGAGACACATCCGCGTATGCTGTGTCGCCTGGCTTCACATCCGAAGACGTGACATCTACTGCAATGCTCGTCAAGCCTACATATCCCACCACAGGATAAGTATGTCCTCCGATTTCCACAGACATACGTTCATGGCGCAAGTACCGTCTCAGCTTCGAGATCATGGTCTCCACGAGCGTTTTCAGATCGGTCATATCATCCTTTCCCTCGATGCCAAATCCATCATAATGACCGATAGGTATAATTGCCACTTTCATAGGTTTCGACGCAGTAAATACTCCGCTGTACCCTACCTTGGTACCTTTTGAAATCTCTCGCACCTCGAGTACATCACTGGCAATCACGCCGACTTTCTTCAGTCCGTGGGGCTGCCAGGTGATAACGCGTCCCGTCCATCCTGAACCAATACGTACGGCCGTCATTCCCTCTTCAATATGGGATCCCTCATTGAAAAACGCCGGTGTATTCGCACAGTGTACCATTGAGAATGAAAATCCCTCTTTTTCAAATTCTGCAACCGCCTGCCGAAACATTTCGTATTGCCGGCGGGTCAGGCCATCCTTTGCATAAGCATTGCTGAAATGCGTATAGATTCCCTCAAAATCAATCCATTCCAATTTCTTGAGTTCTCTGGCAGCTTCCGAAACTTCTGAAGAAACAAAACCGAATCGAGTTAATCCGGTATCAATCTTGATATGTGCCTTCACGCGAATCTGATGCGAAGCGGCTGCCTCATTTAACACCCATGCGCTCTTCAGTGAACCAATCGTAGCCGTGCAGTCCAGGCGCAATATTTTTTCGGCTTCTTCCGGAAGCGGCGTAGAACGCAGCAGCAGGATCGGCTGATCCATATATTGATCCCGCAGACGCTGCGCATCGGCCAACTCTGTGACTGCCACCATCCGCACGCCGTGCTCTGTCAAAAAGCGTGCTAAATACTCGAGCCCCATTCCATAGCCGTTTCCCTTGACGACGCCAATGATCTCGAGCGATGTACTCTCCTTTATTTTCTGCAGATTATACGCAAGATCCGCTTCCTCTACAATATATCGGTTCATCCCTTGTTCACTCCTTTATCCCGGAAGCTTTCCGCAGCATTACGATC
This sequence comes from Clostridiales bacterium UBA1390, assembly GCA_002305315.1. Lineage (GTDB taxonomy): Bacteria > Bacillota > Clostridia > Lachnospirales > Bianqueaceae > Faecimorpha > Faecimorpha stercoravium. The sequence continues at coordinate 10,141 of DBQQ01000013.1, read as the reverse complement.
TCTTTCTCCGTCAGCATCCGATATTTTCCCTCTGGAAGATCGGCAAGTTTCAATGGCCCCATAGCTACACGCCGCAGGCGCAATACCGGATATCCCACGGCCTTCGCCATACGGCGAACCTGATGGTTTTTTCCTTCATATAATGTGAATTCTATGACGGCACTGTCTGTCTCCTGCTTCAGAATCCGGACGCGCGCTGGTTTGGTCTTATAGCCGTCGTCCAGCCGCACGCCCCTCTCCAGACGAGAAATCGCGGCCTGATCTGGCACCCCCTTGACACGGGCCTCGTACACCCTGGGGATATGATGCTTCGGATGCGTCAGATGATAGGCCAAGTCTCCATCATCCGTCATAAGAAGGAGTCCTGTGGTCTGATAATCCAGTCGCCCCACCGGATATAATCTCTTTCCGGGAATCTTGACCAGATCGCATACGTCTGGACGCCCGAACTGATCACGGCTCGTCGTCACATATCCCGCCGGCTTATTCAGCAGTACGGTCGTACGTGTTTCCGATGGCGGCTCCACAGGCTTTCCCCGAAAAGAAACCACGTCCTCCTTCGGATTCACCCGTGTTCCCAATTCTGTCACCACACGGCCATTGACCTGTACCATTCCTTTTGAAATCCATTCCTCACATTTTCTGCGAGAACCGATTCCTGCCTCCGCCATGTATTTCTGCAATCTGATCCCTTGTTCCATGGTCCTCTCCTCTTTTTCTCAAATTGGTGTGATAAAAAACGTAAAGCTCTTCCATAAACGATCCCAATAATAGGACTGCGTTCTCCGCTCGCAGGACTGATCCGCGGCAAGTTCCAGTACACCCACCGGCGTATCGTTCACATAAATACTGACGGCGCCCACGATGTCCCCCGCTTCTACCGGTGCCGGAATCGAATACGGAATATCGTAAGAGAGCCGGATGTCGTCCTCTTCCGATACATAGTATGAGAAACCCTCTGTTACATGTGTCGTCACATAGTCGACGGTTCCGCCTGTCACATTGATCGTCTCCGCAACCGGCGCTCCCTCTTCGATCAACGTCTTAAAGCCATATTCTGTAAAGCCCAGCGTCAGAAGCTTTTTCGCATCTTCTACGCGATAATTGGAATGGGGCGGCCATCCGCTGCCGAGAACCACCACGATAAGCTGCACGCCATCCCGCTCGGCCGCTGCCGCGAGGCATAAACCGGCCTCGTCCGTATATCCGGTCTTTCCCCCATTCGTTCCCTCAAAGGTCCCCAGAAGCGGATTATGATTGTGCGCGGTCGCACTGCGGCTATTTCCGTCCGCCGTGCTCATGGTGTAGCTTTCTGTATTCACAATCTCACAAAATTCCTCATTCTGCATTGCATACGCCAGAATGCGAGCCATATCCGCCGCCGTCGAATAATGTCCCTCCGCATCCAGGCCATTCGGCGTCTTAAACTGCGTATGCAATGCACCGATCTCCCGGGCCTTTTCCGTCATCCTCTCACAATATGCCTCCACCGATCCTCCGATATGTTCGGCAATCACCACGGCCGTATCATTCCACGATTCCAGCATCATCAGATAATACAGATCCTTGAGTCTATATTGTTCTCCCGCCGTCATTCCCATCTTGACCTTGGGCTGAGAGGCCGCCAGCTCACTCACTATTGCGATCTCTTCTTCGTTTCCTTCTTCCAGCGCCACAATCAGGGTCATGATTTTGGTGGTGCTGGCGATTGCTCGTTCCTCATACGCATTTTTCTCATACAAAATCCGGCCGGTAGAGGCTTCCATCACAACCGCAGAAAGTGCATTCAGTTCGGAAGCAGCAAGCCCCTGTACCGCCGGAGTCCATAGACCTATCAGGCATACGCACAAAAACCATCCGATCCATCGTTTCAACGCCGATTTTCCCCTGTTTTCCCTTTGCCTTCAGTCTATGAATCCAATAAAGGACTTATTCCATTGTCTGGAACAGCGGCTTCAATGCAGGATAGATCTTCTTAAAAGTCTCATAACGCTTCTCGTATTTTGCGCAGAGTTCCGGTTCTGGCTCCACCGTATCCACTACCCGAATGAGCTTCTCCGCGGCCTCTTCCACAGAAGCATACTCTCCGCAGGCGACTGCCGCCAGAATCGCGCCACCATAGCCGGGACCTTCCTCGCAGGCCGGGATATCCACCGCAATCCCGAGTACATTCGCCATGATCCTGCGCCATAACGGGCTCTTAGCCCCGCCGCCGCAGATCTTTGTCCTTTCGATCTGTATGCCCAGTTTCTTAGCCACTTCAAAGGAATCACGGATCGCAAAGGCTACACCTTCTAAGACGGCCTGCGTCATATCGGCCCTGGTGGTATCCATGCTGAGTCCCGTGAACGTCCCCCGTGCCTTCGGATCATTGTGCGGGGAACGCTCTCCCATCAAATAGGGCAAGAAATATACATGGTTCTCTCCCAGTCTCTGGATGGCGGCCTGTTCTCCCGCATAATCTTTCGTGCCGATAATATCATCCATCCACCACTTGTTGCAAGAGGCCGCGCTCAGCATGCAGCCCATCAGATGATAGTGCCCGTCCGCATGCGCGAAAGCATGCAGCGCATTATGCGCGTCTACCCGAAAATCCTCGCTGGAGATAAAAATCGTGCCGGAAGTTCCCAGAGAAATGTTGCACTGTCCGTCTCCTACGGTACCGGTACCCACGGCCGCCGCCGCATTATCCCCCGCTCCTGCCGCTACGACGACATGCGCCGGCAACCCCAACTTCTCGCACAGGTCCGGTTTCACCTCTCCGACCTTCTCATAGCTCTCATACAGGTCTGGAAGCTGTTCCCTGCGAACCCCACAGATTTCCATCATCTCCGCAGACCAGCATCGGTTCTTGACATCCAGAAGCAGCATGCCGGACGCGTCGGAATAATCCGTACAATGCACTCCTGTCAACCGATAGGCAATGTAATCCTTGGGCAGCATGATCCTGCGAATCTTCGCAAAGTTCTCGGGTTCCTGCTTCTTCATCCACAAAAGCTTCGGCGCGGTAAATCCCGCAAACGCAATATTGGCCGTATACTGGGACAGTTTCTCCTTGCCGATCTCCGTATTGAGATACTCTGTCTCCTGTGCTGTTCGACCGTCATTCCAGAGAATTGCCGGACGGATAACCTGATCATCCTGATCTAATGCCACGAGGCCATGCATCTGTCCTCCGAAGCTGATGCCCGCGATCTGATCTTTCTCTTGATCCTGAATCAGCTCCCGAATCCCTTCCTGCACCGCATTCCACCAATCCTCCGGGTTCTGCTCCGACCATCCTGGATGTGGAAAATACAATGGATACTCCTTCGAGACGATCTTCTGGATATTTCCGCCGCTTTCCATGAGTACCAGCTTGACCGCCGATGTTCCCAGATCGATTCCAATATATAACATATGATGTCCTCCTTTATGAGAATACAAATATGAGTTTTGCTTCCTGTAAGCCCTCGCATTCTGCGTGCAAGATGCCCTGCCCATCGCTTTCCCGGCGTACCAGCACACTGGCGCCGCCCTGGTATAGCGAAACCGACGTCTGATGATAGGGCTCGTCTTCCAATAAACTGCCGTTGTCCACGGCCAGGACACGAAGCGCGCCCTCTCCCCGGAAAGATACCCGTCCTTCTGCCCGAATACAGGGAACTCCTTGCTGATCCGTCACACGAATATGCAATAACCGCTCTTCTCCCTTATGCAAAAACACGCGAAGTGCCTCATCCTCGAATTGCAGCCGATACGGTGCTATCGGCGTTGTGATCTTCTGCTCGCAGACCGCTCGTCCCTTTCGATACCCAACAAGACGAACCGTCCCCGGCGTGTAAGGAAGGAACCCTGAAATCACATGGTTCGGACATTCTGCCGGCCTAGGCAATATATATCTTTTATCATTCAAGTACAGTACCACTTCCTCGCAGTTCGTGACCACACGATAGGGAATCACCGCCCGCAGATACTGAGGAAAATCCCAGTGGGTCAGATAGGGCGGGCTGTCCCAATGTTCCTTCACGCACTCCGTCCCCATACTGTAATCCAATACCGCGAAATGTACCATGGGCTTATCGGTCCAATAACTTTGGATCTGATAGTAGGTTCCTCGGGGCACACCATTGGAACGAAGCAAAGAACCGCTCCATCCTTTGGAAGGATACTGCATGGCCTCCCCCAGATAATCGTAGCCTGTCCAGATCATACTGCCCACCACATACGGATACATGAGTGGCACTAAAGAAGGGTTCTGCACAGTGAAATTCTGCAGTTGATTCTGATCCCCCAGAAAATACGGATATACCTCCGTCCCCAGGATCAGTTTATCGGGCATCGCCTCGTGAATCGCCTCGTACCAGGGCTCCTGATAGTTGCAGGAAATCACATCCACAATCTGTCCGATCTTTCGGATACGCTCGATCTTTTCTGCCGGATCATAGATTTCGAGATCGTCTTCCTCGTCCACGAATTTCTGAATGTCTTTGACCTTCGAAGCGTCAATCCCGCTTTCTCTCTTGAAATGCGGATTCATCGCATAGGTCACAGGCCGTGTTCCATCCAGGTCCTTAACGGCATACACCAAATCCTTCAGATGATCCAGCATCGATGCCTGGCCCTGATTCTCTACCTCATTCCCCACGCCCCACATAATGATGGAAGGCCGGTTGCGATCCCGCAATACCATCGCGTCCAGATCCCGTTTCCATTCGGTCCCAAAATAACGGCCATAGGCGCCGCTCGTCCATTTATCGAAGCACTCCTCATAGACGTAGAAGCCCATCTCATCGCATAGATCCAGGAACTCCCGGCTAAATGGATGGTGCGCCAGCCGCAGTGCGTTACATCCCAGTTTCTTAAGCTTCTGGAGCCGATCCCGCCACAGCTCTTTTTTCACCGCGATTCCACAGCAAGCCACATCCTGATGCAGACACACGCCCCGAAGCAGCGTATGCTTACCATTGATCCACAACCCTTCCTGCGGCCTCCATTCGATCTGCCGCAAACCAATCTTCTGATGAACGCTGTCGATCTTCTCCCGATCGTTCCATCTCTCAATCACAAGATCATATAAGTAAGGATCCTCCGCCGACCAAAGGCGCGGATTCTTTACTTCCACCAGGACATAGCCTCCGGGAGAGATCGGACTCTCCTGATCTGCCAGCTTCACCCGCAGCGGAATCTCCTCATCGTATCCTACACGGATCAAGGCGCGCCCCTCTTCTATGACCGTCTGAATGTCTATTTTCTCATCCTGCAGGCCTCCATACGGGCGTTCCTGCCACCACACCTTGCGATAGATTCCTGCTCCGCTGTACCAGCGATCCGAGGGTCGCACACTGTTGTCGACCCGTATCCGAATCTCGTTTTCTCCTGCCTCAAGAAAAGGTGTAATGTCTATGCGAAAACTGCTGTATCCATACTTTCGACCGCCGGTTTTCCTGCCATTCACCCAGATCGTACTATTCTCATAGATGCCGTCAAAATATAATGCATACTGTACACCCGGCTTTTTAGCAGCCTGAAATCGCTTTCTGTACCAGCCTATGCCCCATCTGTCTCGATACCCCTGGGATGCTCCCCCTTCGATCTCCGGACAAAAAGGCGCGTCCACCGCCCAATCATGCGGCAGCTCCACGGCATGATACGCCCTTTCATTTTCCTTGGAAAACTCCCAGCCTGTGATCCATTCTCTCTCGACTCTTTCCATGACCCCATATCCTCTATGTTTTATTCTGTCTCTTCGTCCTCCGTCTCCGGGACAATCGTCAAATCTGCCAGCTCCAGCGAAAGCTGCGCCTGTTCGGCCTGCTTATCCTCCATAGCTTCCGCAAGATGTGGCATCTGTTTCAAGTCTTCGATCCCAAAGAACTTCAAAAACTCTTCCGTAGTGCCAAACTGCACGGGCCTGCCCGGCGCTTTCAAGCGTCCTTTTTCTTCGATCAGCCCATATTCCATCAGACGATTGACCACCGCATCCGATCGAACACCTCGAATCTCCTCGATCTCCATTTTGGTAATCGGTTGTCTATAGGCAATGATTGCCAGAATCTCTAACTGCGTATCCGTCAGATGAATCGACGCGGCCTCTGACTTATACATCTGGCCGATATACGGATAATACTCCGGCCGGCTGGTCATCTGATACGCGTGACCCGCGCGGACGATCCGAATCCCCCTTTTTTGCTCATCGTACTTTGCCGCCAGCCCCTCTACGACCTGCTGTGCCGTCTGCTGATCCACGCCCAGCGTCTTCGCAATGTGTACCAGGGCAATGCTGTCTCCTGCAGAGAATAGAAGTGCTTCAGCCACTGCTTCCCATTCCTCCTGCGGGACCGCTCGCACTGCCTCCTCAGGCACTGGCGGCGTACTCTTTTTTTGGTTCTGTGTCTCCTCCGTCAAAGACATCTGTTTCCTCTCCATCGTCATCCTCCGGTTCTCCTTCTTGTATCAGATTCACAAGGGAATCTTCTATTGGTTCCGCAGGCTCTATGATCCTCAGAGGAACGATCACCGGCTCTTCTTGAGGCTGGACTGGTTCCTCCGTCCTCTCCTCTGCTGTCTCTGCCGGTAATGCGGGTTCTATCTTGGGTTCTTCCTGCGTCGTCTCTTGCTCCATTCGCAAAGACATAATGATATCTGAAAACTCTTTTTCCTGTTTCAAATACACGAGGCTACTGCGATTTAATTCCAGCATCGCCAGAAAATACGTGATCTCCTCCTGCCGGGATTGGCTTTTTTCCCGCAGGCTGTAATAACTCACCGACTGCAGCGCCTCCAGGGTCTGCATCAGGTCATGAATTTTCTCGTCAATCGTATAGGTATCCTTGGCTACCGACTTGAATGTCGAACGAAGCGGGTCAATACTCTCCTTCTGTCCCTTAAGAACATCTCGATATAGCGCAAAAAGCCCATCCAGTGTGACATTCTCTAGCAGCCGATGAATCGGAGGGATCTGGGGCGGAAGGACGATTTGTGTCTTTTTACGATACATCCAAAGAAAGCTTGGATCCGGAATCTTCTCTCGAAACTGTGCGGCTGCTTCTTTATACCTTTTATACTCCAACAGACGCCGAACCAGCTCTTCACGCGGATCCTCTTCTTCTTCATCCTCCTTGGGCACAGGCAAGAGCATACGTACTTTTATGTTGATTAAGGTCGCCGCCATCACGATAAATTCACTGGCAATCTCCATATTCTTCTTATTCCATTCATCCAGGCAAGCCAGATACTGCTGTGTAATCTCATAGATAGGGATATCATAAATGTCAACTTGATTTTTCTCTATCAAATGCAGCAGCAGATCTAAGGGCCCTTCAAATGCCGGTAATCGGACTTCTACCGCCATACAGCTCCCCCCTTTCGCTTTTTTTATTATACTGTCAGCCGTATGTTTTGTCAAGAAAAACCAGGTGTCCCGCATGCTGACACAAAAAATCTGCCGCATTCTTCTGCGGCAGACTCTCCTTTATTCCTCTGAATTCAATTTTTCCTTGACATCCTCCACGATATCCTCTACCTTTTCCTTCACCTGCTCCACCGTTTCACCGGCTTTCTCGGCGATGTCTTCTGCTGCTTCCTTGGCCTCCTGCACAACTTCTTCTACCTTGACCTCCGGCATCTTTGTACCACAAGATGGGCAAAATGCAGCCTCGATCGATACGGATGCACCACAGGATGGGCAGCGCTGAAGCCCTTTCAGTCGCTCCATCTCTTTTTTCAATTCTTCGATCGTGTTCTTCGACGCCGTGATCTGTTCACATAGCTTCACAAATGGACTCACCGGATCATTCTTGTACTTCTCATAATACTTGGTTCCAATCTGAACGTAAATATTATGAATCTTTTCTTCTTCCAAATTGATCTGACTCTCCAGCTTACTGGTGGAAACCAGATCCTTTGCTTTTTTATTGAGTTCCTTGCCAGTTGTACTTACAATATCCGACAATTTATCAAAAAATCCCATGGCTGCCAGCCTCCTTCTCCAATCATTGATTTCAGTTTAGTCCAGCAAAAGGGCCTTGTCAAGATGTTTCCCAAAATTTAATAAATAATTCATACCCTGTAAGAAAAGCATAATTCTTTTTATAGAGAACATACTAGTTTTGACTATTCTTTCAAGGAGGAAGATTAATGAAGAAAAAATTGCGGATTTTGTCCTGTCTTCTGATTGTATGCAGCCTGGTTCTGACACTTTCTCTACAGATTCCTGTCTATGCTGCCGAGCCGGAAATTGCTTCTCCTTCCGGTATTCTGATGGAACAATCCACCGGAAAAGTCTTGTACGAAAAGGATGCAGATACGCCTAGACGTCCTGCCAGTGTGACAAAAGTCATGACGATTTTACTTGCTTACGAAGCTGTGCGTGATGGTAAAGCCAATATGGAGGATATGGTGACTATCAGCGCGAACGCCGCTGGATATGGCGGATCGACCATCCTGCTGGAGGAAGGCGAACAGATTTCTTTGGAAAATCTCATCAAAGGCATGTGCATTGCCTCCGGTAATGATGCCGCCATTGCCACAGCGGAATATATTGGTGGAAGCCAAGAACAATTTGTCGAGATGATGAACCAGAGGGCCCAAGAATTGGGTATGGTCAATACGCATTTTGTCAACCCCTGTGGCCTCGACGCCGACGGACATGTGACGACAGCCCGCGATATTGCCATCATGTCGCGAGAGCTTATGATGAATTTTCCAGAGGTCACAGAGTTTACCACGACCTGGCATGAAATGATGCCGCATGTATGGCGTTCGGGCCCCGGAGAAACCGATATGGCCAATACAAATCATCTGATCCAAAGCTATAATGGCATGACAGGATTAAAAACAGGCTTTACCCGACTCGCCAAGTATTCCCTGTCCGCCACGGCAACTCGAAACGACATGTCTCTCATCGCTGTCATCATGGGGGCAGAAACCAAAGATCAGCGTTCTCAGGATGTGACCGCTCTCTTGGATTATGGATTTGGATTCTTTACATTGCAGACTGTAGAAACCGACGGACAGTCTGCCGGAAAAGTATCCATTATAGGCGGTATGCAAAGCGAGATCGATACAAAGGTTCAAGGCAATGTACAGCTGCTTGCACGTAAGGATGCGGGCATAGACGCCCAGAATCTCCAGACACAAATCGATCTGTCGCCTTCTCTTCAGGCCCCGATTCAGGCCGGAGATCCCGTCGGTACTATCACCTATTTACAAGATGAGGAAGCGATTGCCACACTGCCGGTCGTTGCCGCAGAATCTGTAGAAGAAAGCACGCTGGGCAAGCGTTTTATGCTTCTCATAGATAGTTGGCTTCACAAAATGCTGATGAACTGATTTCAGGGGAGAACTATCCGGTTCTCCCCTGCGATTCTGTAAATATATTGTAAATATTCCCCATTTCGCCAGCCACCTTCTCTCTAAAAAGCGACTATAGATGAGTGGAGGGCGATATTCATGAACGTTCTACTTTTACTCCAGGAACGCACTCGCATCCAGCAGGCACTGCTTCATTCGCCGCCCGGCCATCTCGTATATCATAAGGGCCGCTACGGCGCCCAGCAGTACACCCGCCCCTCGGATCATAAGCGCGTCCAGAAATACATTCGCATGAAGGATCTTCCGCAGATGGAAGCGCGCTATCGGGAGAAAGCCGCCCTGGAAGCGCGCCTCCGGGAGATCGAGAAGCTCCTTCGCGCAGATCCCAAGGAGGTCAAACGCGTGAAGGCCCAGCTGCAGCGGGAAGAGCAGAATCTATTGGAGACACTCCGGAAGCCGCACAGCGCGCAGTATCGGCATCTCACACTGCGCGGCGAATACGTGGCCTCCAAGTCCGAGGCGCTCCTGGCCGACTACTTATATTTTCACCACATCCCTTACGAGTACGAGCAGCCCCTCTTCGTCCGAGGCGTCTGCTATCATCCCGACTTCACACTCTCGATTCACGGCGTGACCGTATACGTCGAGCATCTGGGACTGCTCGATCAGCCCCAGTACGCCGAGGAGTGGAAGAAGAAGTACCAGCAGTATCAATCCATCGGGATCCACGAGGGCTTCAATCTCATCTGCACCCGCGAGCACGAGGGCGCCATCAACATGCAGGAGATCGACCACCAGTTCCGCGACATGGGCGTCATCGGGAAAAACTGGGACAAGATCGCAGTGC
>DBQQ01000008.1:44502-81928 GCA_002305315.1 Clostridiales bacterium UBA1390 | reverse complement strand
ACTCTAAGCTATCCTACAGTTTACATCCAGAATCAACACTTTCGGTTTTTTCAGCAGTGCGCGGGCAATACAGAGACGCTGTTTCTGTCCGCCGGACACATTCGTACCGCCCTGTTCAATCCAGGTCTCATACTTCTTAGGCATTTTCTCAATAAAATCATCGGCACAGGCCTGCCGGCATGCCTCCCTGCATTCTTCCTCCGTGGCGTTTTCTTTTCCCCAGCGCAGGTTATCCAGTATCGTACCGGAAAACAGAACGTTTTTCTGCAGCACCACGGCCACCTGATTTCGCAGCATTTCCATATCATACTCTCGCACATTCCGGCCGCCCACCTTCACAGAGCCTTTGTCTACGTCATACAGACGGCTGATCAGGTTTACCAGACTGGATTTTCCGCATCCGGTACCGCCTATGATGCCAATGGTCTCCCCAGAGGCGATATGCAGATCAATGTCGTGCAATGTCTCTTCGCCGTCCCCGCCGTGCTTATAAGAGAAACTCACGTGATCAAAATCAATGCGTCCGTCCGGAATCTCCATCACAGGTTTTTCCGGGTTCGTCAGATCCGGCTTCTCATCGAGTACCTCCGCGATACGTCGTCCGCTGGCCGCACTCATGGTCAGCATGACAAAGATCATGGAAAGCATCATCAACGACATCAGGATGCTCATCACATAACTGAACATGGAGGTAAGTTCCCCTGTGGTCAGGTTGCCACCCACAATGAAACGGGCGCCAAACCAGGACAGTGCCGTAATACATCCGTATACGACCAGCATCATCACAGGATTATTCAGCGCCAGAATGCCTTCCGCCTTGACAAACAATTTGTACAGCCGTTCCGAAGCCGCACTGAACTTCTCATTCTCATGCTCCTCACGTACAAACGCTTTGACAACACGAATCGCCGATACATTTTCCTGTACACTGGCGTTCAAATCATCATATTTTCGGAAAACTTGGTCAAAGATTTTTGTCGTCTTGCTCATAATGAGAATCAGAGCGATGGCAAGCACCACCATGGCCACCAGAAAAATACTGCTGAGTTTCAAATTGATAAAGAAACACATCGCCATGCTGCAGATGAGCATCAACGGTGCGCGCACCGTAATCCTCAGGATCATCTGATACGCATTCTGCACATTGGTCACGTCCGTCGTCATACGGGTCACCAGTCCTGCGGTACTGAACTTATCAATATTCGAAAATGAAAATGTCTGTATTTTCTCATACATGGCATCTCGCAGATTGCTGGCAAATCCTGAGGAAGCCGCCGCCGCGAACCGTCTCGCCAGGATCCCACTCAAAGAAGATTTTTCGATTTCCTTCGGCGTCTATCACAAGTCCCTCCAGGGACGTCCTCTTCTGAAGTCTTTTCTAGCCGCCATGGAAAATGTTCTGCAGGAATAAAAAGAATTGTCATATCTGGCGAACACGACTGGGCATTGGGAGCATATCATTTTTAGACAAGAAAAGAGCCAGGTCTTTTAAGACCTGACTTTTCCCTATGCGATATCCATCGCTTCTGCATGCCCTATTGCCCTACGGCATTTCCCGTCGTAGGACAGTTGTCTGCCAGTCCTACACTGACCAAAAGGCAATGATCTACCCGTTCCATGACAGCATCCGTCAGATGACAGATGCATTCTTTCAATCGTCTCTTATCAATCGTGCGGATCTGCTCCAGAAGAATCACCGAATCCTTCACCAGCATATCCGGACTGCCCATGACTTCCACATGCGTCGGCATCTTTGCCTTATTCATCTTAGAAGTAATCGCTGCGCATATGACCGTCGGACTATATCGATTCCCCACATCATTCTGCAAGATGACCACCGGACGAATCCCACCCTGTTCTGAACCCACTACCGGACGCAAATCCGCATAGAAAACATCGCCTCTTCTAACAACCATCACTCTGCACCCCGTTTGCGTGTACCATATGTAGTACCACTCCTTCTTGTCTTTGCTCACACCTTCAGTATGGCCGTCCTTTCTTTATTTTATACAGGACCCGCCTTTTTTGTGCGTTTTTAATTTTGATAGATTCGGGGGACACGTCCCGAAATGTCGCACACCACTTCGTACGAAATCGTTCCCAGAAGGTCCGCCATCTGTTCCGCACCGAATTCTTCTCCCAGAAGGATGACAGGATCTCCCCTTTGTACATCCGGAATATGCGTCACATCTACCATGAATTGATCCATACAAACTCGTCCCAGGATGGGCGCTTCCTGTCCCCGAATCTGTACCTTGCCCCGATTCGACAGCCCGCGGCTGTATCCATCCGCATATCCCACAGGAATCGTCGCAATGACCGAGGGCCTGCTTGTCACATATGTCCCTCCATAGCCAATCGGTGTCCCCGCGGGCACCGTCTTCACATAGGACACATGGGAGATCCAGCGCAGCACCGGTTTTAAGGAGAGTCTATCCCGATCCACCTCCGAAGACGGGTACAGTCCATACAGAATAATTCCCGCACGCACCATGGATTGCTGCGTATCCTCCATCTCCATGATCGCTGCGCTATTGTCAATATGCCGTATCGGAATCCGTACTCCTCTGTGTTCCAGCATGGAAAGAACCCCTACGTATCTTTCGTATTGCTTCCTGGCCTCGGTCTTATCCGTCTCATCTGCCCTGGCAAAGTGACTGAAGATCCCTTCCAGCTGTATCCCGGGAAGCTCTCCTATCCGCTGGATCGTCTCTACCGTCTCTTCATCGCAGGGAAATCCGATACGCCCCATTCCTGTATCCAGCTTAATATGTACGCGGCCGCAGATTCCTGCCTGACACGCTGCCTCCGAATACGCCCTGGCCATGGATTCCGTAAAAATCGCCGGCATCAGATCATAGCGCACCACTTCGGCCATTTCCTCATCCATCGTATCTCCCAAAATCAGAATCGGTTCTGTCACTCCCTGTTCCCGCAGACGTTCTCCCTCCTGCCAGAACGCCACGGCATACTGGTCGACGCCGCACTTCTTGAATATAGGGTACAGGCCAGAAAAGCCGTGCCCATAAGCATCGGCCTTTACCACTGCCATCAGGCGTACGCCCTTCGCTAAATGCTTTTTGATCTCATTTATATTCCATTCCAGGGCGGCCAAGTCTATGATGGCCGCCGCCCGGTAACGCTTCTCCTCTTGCATGTTATACTCCTTTATGTGATCGTAAATACACTCGGATCCAGGTCCACATTCGGCTGAAAATCCAGATATTCCATCTGAATGGATACCTGATTCTCCCGATCGTACACTTCCATACTCTTCGGATTGCCCGTTTCTCCGTCGAGCCAGAGTCTGGCATGATCCAATTTCTCATGCGTGCCTTCCATCTGAATCTCCCACATATACTCCTCCTGGGGCCCTTTTTCATCCGATGATGAAGAGGCTGTCTGCGCATACTGCTGCCAGAAGGAATACACGAACAATGCATCCCGGACGGGGGTTTCCGCCGCCGTCACACGCATACCGATCGAGGGATCCTCCTGAATCGTCTTCTCCCCGTCAAACAGTGTCAGGACTCCTTTTACGCTTTCCGGCGCCACGATTTCCATTCGATAAGGCCCGGAGGAAAGTGCCTGCTGCCGTACGGTATATGTATTCCCAGTTTGATTCGTAAAAAATGTGATCTGGATGGTGGCTTCATAGCTGGAAAGCTGAGACCAGAACTCCCAAAGTCCAGCCTCAGTCATAGGCCCCTGACTGCGCTCTCCTCCGCACCCGCCGAAGAAAAGCAGTCCTGCCAGTACAAAACCCAGCGGCCGATGCCATGAACATGAATGATTCTGACACATTCTACTTCCTCATGATAGGGATTCCTTACAGTATACGCGATTCACTCTATAATTATTCCTGAATCAGAAAATCAGGACGTAAAAACTGCAGGATGTCTGACGCCATCAGCGCGTACAGGCCTCGTTCCTTCGCGGCCTCGTCTCCGGCGCGGCCATGAAGCCAAACACCCAGAGCCGCTAACTGCCAATTCGATTCCTTAGCTTGCGCCAGGAGCCCTGCCAGAATACCCGCCAGCACGTCTCCGGATCCGGCGGTAGACATTCCGGGATTCCCTGTGGTATTGATCACCACATGCCTCTCTGGGTCCGCCGTCACGGTAGAGGCACATTTCAGCACAACAATCGACTGATACTGCCGCGCAAGTTCCTGCGCCGAACTTGGCAGGTCTTCATAGAGTTCTTCGACCGACTTATGCGCCAGACGCGAAGCCTCTCCCATATGCGGCGTCAGAATCATCCCGGCCCGTCCCCATTCCGGGTGTTTCGCTAATAGATTCAGTCCATCCGCGTCCACTACCAACGGCATCCCCTGGGGCACATTCTTCATACAATGATGAAACAACGCCTCGTTTCTTCCAAGACCCGGTCCGATGAGTACCGCCGTGCTATCCTCCGGCAGAGCGGGCGTCTCTTCTTCGCGATACAGAATCTGCACCGCTTCCGGCACTCGAATCGTCATAGCGGCAGACCCCTGTTCCGGAATCAGGCAACGCACCAGACCGGCGCCCACACGATACGCTGCGGAAGCCGCAAAGGTGGCCGCTCCCATCATCCCCGGGCTTCCTGCCACAATCATGGCTTTACCATATGTTCCCTTATGACTGTCCACTCGGCGCGGCGGCAGAATCTGTCCGGCAGCGCGTGCATCCAGCGTCCACGAGGCTGCTTCTTCCTCGATCGGATTCGGACTTGGTACGCCGATATCCTCCACATCCACATGGCCTGCCAGCCTTCTTCCCGGATACAGACACAATCCCGTCTTCATACGGCTGAACGTGACCGTACGAGCCGCCTGAACCGCACACCCCAACACCTGTCCCGTACCCGCATGTACGCCAGAGGGGATATCTGCCGCGATCACCATCGCTTTCTGGGCATTCATCCACGCGATGGCGCGGGCAGCCTCTCCCACAATCGGACGATCCAAACCCGTTCCAAAAAGCGCATCCACAATACAATCCGCTTCTTCCTCTTCTGGAACGCCCCATACCACAGGAATCGAGAATTCCGCCAGACGACGGAAATTATGAGCAGCATCCCCTGTTCCACTAAGCCGCTCCGGCTTCCCTATAACAAATACCCGAACCCTGACACCGCGCTCCCACAAAAGACGGGCGGCGGCAAAACCATCGCCTCCGTTATTTCCTGTTCCGCACAGTACGACCACACGAGTCGGCGCTTCCTCCATGACACGCCGGCACAATGCCTCCGCAGCCCTCTCCATCAAGACCCTTCCCGGAATCCCCAGCTGATGAATGGCCCATCCATCCATTTGCTGCATCTGTTTCCCATTAAAGACCTGCCGCATAGCCTCTCCTCCTTTTGTACCCAGTATAGCACCGCATCCCCTATTTCGCAATTTATATCTTCAAAACATTTTTGAATTTCCTGTAACTTTCTTTTCCTTTCATGGACAATATTCCTCGGGTGTGCTATACTATCCACGAGGTGAGACATATGAAAAAAGTGATCATCATCGGCGCGGGGCCAGCAGGATTGACTGCGGCTTTAGAATTATTACATAAAGCGCCAGATCAATACGATATAACGATTTTAGAGGAAAGCGGCGCCATCGGCGGCATCTCCCGCACGGTACAGTACCATGGCAATCGAATGGATATCGGCGGCCATCGCTTCTTCTCAAAGGACGATCGGGTCATGGACTGGTGGAAGGCACGCATGCCGCTGCAGGGCGCTCCCAGTATGGATGATCGCCTGCTGCATCGTGAATCGCCGCTTGCACCAGGCGGTCCCAATCCAGATACGGCCGATCGGGTCATGCTGGTACGCCACCGCATCTCTCGTATCTATTATCTCAAGAAATTCTTCGACTATCCCGTGCGCCTGAAATGGCAGACCCTGCATAATCTAGGCTTCTTCCGCACCCTGAAAGTAGGTTTCAGCTACCTGCGTTCACTGCTTCTCAAGCGTCCGGAAGATTCCCTGGAGAATTTTTACATTAACCGTTTTGGAAAAACGCTTTACAGTATGTTCTTTGAGGATTACACTGCCAAGGTATGGGGCCGGCATCCCCGGGAAATCTCTGCCGACTGGGGCGCGCAGCGGGTCAAAGGCCTTTCCATCGTGGCCATGTTAAAGGACATTGCCCGGAAAGCATTGGGCCGCTCCGACGATGGACAGACCGAAACATCTCTCATCGAACAGTTCTGGTATCCCAAATATGGACCGGGACAGCTCTGGGAGCAGGTAGCGCGGGAGGCGGAAGAACTGGGCGCTGCGCTCTGTCTTCATCATAAAGTCACCCGGATCCATACCCAGGATGGGCGCATCACCTCCGTTGTCTGTGATACACCCGATGGTCCCAAGGCCTTCGAGGGAGACTACTTCTTCTCCTCGATGCCTTTGAAGGATCTGGTGGCGGATATGTCTGATGCAGCAGTGCCCCAGGATGTGCAGAGAATCGCTCAGGGCCTGCCCTATCGAGATTTTGTCACCGTAGGTTTATTGGTTCCCCGTTTGCGCCTCGTCAACGAGACTTCGATTCCCACGCTCGGCAATATCGTACCCGATTGCTGGATCTATGTACAGGAGACGCATGTAAAACTGGGACGGATTCAGATCTTCAACAACTGGTCTCCCTATATGGTAGAAGATCCCGAACACACTGTCTGGATCGGCTTGGAATATTTCTGTCAGGAAAACGATGCATTCTGGAATCTATCCGATCAGGAATGTATCCAATTAGCCGCCAAGGAGCTGGTTTCTATGGGGATCCTGGGCAGCGCAGATGACGTGATCGATTCCCACCGCGAAAAGGTGAAAAAAGCATATCCCGCTTATTTTGACACATACAGCGAGATCCATACACTGATTCAATATCTGGATACGTATCCAAACCTGTATTGTATCGGCCGTAATGGCCAGCATCGGTACAACAACATGGATCATTCCATGCTAAGCGCGATGGAGGCCGTGGATTGCCTGCTCTCCGGCAGCACGGATCATTCCAGGATCTGGAATGTGAATACCGAAAAGTCCTATCATGAGTCGAAATAAGATTCTTCCCTGGCTGGGACTGATTCTAGCTGTGATGATCGGCTGGTTTCTGGTCGCCATAGAGATCGTCTCTCCCGTCCTCGTCTCGGTCGCAGGCTTCAGCCTTCTGACCATGGGACTGTGCTGGATTCTGGCGAAAGATGTGGAGCAGGAGGAAAAATGGGTCATTCTCATCCTCACCGCCGGTTTCCTTTTGAAACTCGTCTATGTCCTATACACCGGGATCGGAACCCGCCAGCACGATGTGCATAGTTTTACTGACAGCACAAATGGGCATGCAGGATATATTCGCTATCTCTACACCTATGGACATCTGCCGGATTTTGATCCCAGGCAGGAGTTTCAGTTTTATCATCCGCCGCTTCACCATATCCTGTCCGCATTATGGGTATCGCTGAACCGACTCCTGGGCGCTTCCTGGGAACAAAGCTGGAAGAGCATTCAGATTCTGACGTTATTTTATTCTTCCGCCTGTATGATCCTGATGTATCGGCTGCTGCGGGAGCTTTCCTTCCGAGGGCTTGCTCTGCTTTTGCCCCTGGCTATCTTCTGCCTGCATCCTTACATGATCTTTCTGGCCGGCAGCATCAATAACGACATGTTATCGATTCTCTTCATGCTGCTCACCATGCTCTATACCCTGCGCTGGAGTCAGAAACCCTGCTTTAGGAACATCATGATACTGGCTCTTTTTATCGGTCTGGGCATGTCCACCAAATTATCGGTGGCCTATCTGGCGCCCGC
Organism: Clostridiales bacterium UBA1390; assembly: GCA_002305315.1. GTDB lineage: Bacteria > Bacillota > Clostridia > Lachnospirales > Bianqueaceae > Faecimorpha > Faecimorpha stercoravium. The sequence continues at coordinate 74,143 of DBQQ01000008.1, read as the reverse complement.
GACAGCGCTCGTGTTCCTGTGGAAACTGCTGCATACGCCGCGTTGGACGAAGACGCTTCTGCCCCAGTTTCTTGTTTTTGCACTGATTTGCCTGCCGCTGGGTCTATGGTGGTATATCCGCTGTTATCTTCTATTCGAGATGCCTCTGACCTATGTGCCAGCGCTCTCTACCGAAAGCAGCCAGTACCTGGGAGATACCTACTCCTTCTGGTCGAGACTCTTTGATCTCTCTCCGGAACAGTTTCAGTATCTTTATATTTCTTATGGAGAAAACGGAGCCACCTATCTGGAACACAATATCTTCCTGGCTCTGTTGAAATCTTCCGTATTTGAGGAGCAGACGCTGACACGGTATAATGACTCCATCTATTCGGCTTCTTTCCTGTTATTTTGGTCTAATATTGTTCTTGTCGCCTATTCTCTGTATGGAATGATCCGGTACATGTGGCGTTCCCGCTTCAGCGCATCAGCGCGTATCACCCTATGGGTCACGTATGGACTGGTTTTCCTGTCATTTATCATCTTTTGCTATTCCTACCCCCATGTCTGTACCCAAAGTTATCGCTATATGGTGCCTACACTCTTTGTCGGTATCGTGGGGATAGCCCTTTACCTGGAACACGCGCGGGGATGGCCCCGCCGGATGTTCCTGGGGGCTTCCATACTTTTCGGCGTTTCATCCATCGCCCAATTTATGTTGCTGGGCGTATAAACATAAAGGAGGTTATTTTCAATGAGAGATCTTCAACCTATTTTGGACCGTGCTATGCAGGTCCTGCACACGCACGAGCTGGATCATCCGGGCGCCTATGCTCGTTGGATCTGGCAAAACTCTGCCGGGGACCGCGCACTGGGTCTCAATGAGTATGGCTGCGCCGATGCCGCAAACATCCTATACATGGTCGGCGCTTTTCCTGCTGATGCCTCCGAGCGTGCCTCCTGGGTACAGACATTGCAGGGATTTCAGCATGAAGACAGCGGCCTCTTTATCGAGGCTACGCACCATCCCTTCCATACTACGGCGCATTGTATTGCTGCGCTGGAACTCTTTGAAGCGAAGGCGCTGTATCCCCTCAAGAAGATGCAGCCCTATCTGACCAAGGAAAATCTGTACGATCTCCTGGACGGACTGAACTGGGCAGAAGGCCCCTGGACGGCTTCTCATCAGGGCGCCGGCATCTATGCGGCACTGGTGCTGCAAGGGGAAGCATCTCTGACCTGGCAGGACTGGTACTTCGACTGGCTGTATGAGAATGCGGATCCAGATACGGGGCTGTGGCGTAAGGGCGCCGTAAAGCCCACACATCAGGGGGATTCCTTCTCCGGTACATTAAAAGAAGCCACCGTGTTTCCTCATGTGGCCTCTTCTTTCCATTATCTGTTTAATCACGAATACGCACATCGTCCTCTGCGCTATCCGGAACGCATGATCGACACCTGTCTGGAAATCTTCTATGGTCATCAGTGGCCTACCCTGGGACGCGCGGTTTCCTTCGCCGAGGTGGATTGGGTCTATTGCCTGAACCGCGCACTTCGTCAGAGTGGATACCGTTTCCAGGATTGCAAAAATGCCCTGCGCGAGTTTGCTAATGGATATCTGGATTATCTGGAGAGCCTGGATCCTGCCACCCATGACGGCTTCAACGATTTGCACACACTCTTTGGCTGCATCTGCGCATTGAGCGAACTGCAGGCGGCACTGCCCGGTGAACTTTCCAGCAAGAAGCCATTGAAACTGGTGCTGGATCGCCGGCCATTTATCTGATGAGGTGACGCGATGAATTTTCTACAACGTATGTTAATGGCACTGCAGCGCTTCATGAATGGCCGGTATGGCGGCTTCGACGCGCTGAATTTCGCTCTCATGATCCTGTATGTCATCTTCTGTATTCTGCAGATCTTCTTCCGCAATCCTCTGGTTTATATTCTATCTTTTCTCCCGGCGATTGCCTTTATCTTCCGTATGCTGTCCCGCAATATCTCTGCCAGACAGCGCGAAAATCAGAAGTTTCTGGAGATCACCTCTCCCGTGCAGAAGATCTTTCGAAAATACCGCCGCCGTATTCGAGATGGTAAGACATATAAATACTTCTCTTGTCCCAATTGTCATAAAGAGCTGCGTGTACCACGCGGTCGTGGCAATATCGAGATCACCTGCCCGCACTGTCGGCATCATTTTCAGGCGAAGTCATGATTTACACAGTCACCCTCAATCCAGCATTGGATTATCATATGTATATCGACAATCTTCAGCTAGGAGAAGTCTCCAGGGCACAGTCTGTCTCCCTGAACTATGGCGGTAAGGGGATCAATGTCTCCGCTCTTCTGACGCGGCTCGGGATTCCCAATCTGGCGCTCGGATTTGCGGCTGGGATTACTGGTCGGCTGTTCTTAAAATCCTTGATACGCCAGGGGATCCCGCAGGACTTCATCTTATTAAAAGAAGGTACGACACGGATCAATGTGAAAATTCATGCCGATGCAAAAGATACCGATCTCAACGCGCCAGGACCGCGAATTCCCCGATCTGCTGCTGATACATTGATCGAACGCATGCGGCATCTCTCGTTGGGGGATGCATTAGTCCTATCCGGCAGCATGCCTTCCTGTCTGCCCGTAGACTTCTATGGAACACTCATTCAGGCTCTGCCCCCTCGGATCTTGACCGCTATTGATGCGGAGGGTTCTTCTCTCCGCGCCACTTTACCGTTGCATCCCTTTGTTATTAAGCCCAATCTCCGGGAATTGGAGGAATTAGTAGGACATTCGTGTCCCACCCAGGAAGCGGTCCATTCTGCCGCGCAGAGTCTACAGGCTGCTGGTGCGCAGAATGTCCTTGTCTCCATGGGCGCACAAGGTGCTTTTTTATTGGACGCAGAAGGTCATACACACCTTCAGGCCGCCCCTGAGGGTACCGTGATTCAAACCGTAGGATGTGGTGATTCCATGCTGGCTGGATTTCTCTCCAGATGGTTAGAACAGCAGGACTATGACGATGCCCTGACGTTTGCCGTCGCCTGCGGAAGCGCGACTGCTTTCTCTTCTCATCTGGCCGAACGAGATGATATCTGGAATCTATACAAGATGCTTCGTCAATCTTAGTCTTTTGCTAACTCGATTGCCTGTTTGCCGCTCATATGCTCTATATCAAGTCGCAGCACGCATACGTTCTCTACATGGACCGCCTGTCTATGCTGCTCCTCCGTTCTCATCGGCGCATATTTGCGAGCCAACAGCATCAATGCTTTTCGCAGGTCATCTTCTGTGGTTACTTCGTGTATCTTCCCGAACACGATGACACTGCGAAAATACGTTGTATACTGTTCTGGTACAATCTCATCCTGATCTATCACACAAAAGGACGCCTTATCGTTGCAACGTATGGCGTCTATTTTATGTCCATTTCGAGCTCAATGAAAATACAAACCATTGTCCGCATATACGTAACTCATGGGCACGGCATAGGGGTATCCTTCATCGCCGGATACAGCCAATACCCCAGAGGTACCTCGATGCAGAATCTCTTTACATTCTTCCTGTGTGAGTGTCTGCTGCCTTCTTCTCATCTCTCGAAACATATCACTTTCTCCTTTTCTCTCTATTATAAAAGGGCAAGCCATACTGCTTGCCCTTTTCATAGTAACTTGAAAGAATCAGCCCTTTACAGCACCGACCATCATACCCTTTACAAAATACTTCTGTAAGAAAGGATACAGACATAGGATCGGAAGGGTTGCTACTACGATATTTGCATAACGGATAGATTCGCCCAACATCGGGGAATCATTACCGTCTGTTGTTGCACTCATCTCATTCATAATCAAGATCTGACGCAGCCACAACTGCAATGGATACTTACTGGTATCCTGCAAATATACCATTGCGTTAAACCATGAATTCCAATGAGCAACACCGTAATACAGAATCAATACTGCAATTGTTGCTTTGGTCAATGGAACCATAATCTTAAACAGAATCGTAAACTGACTAGCACCGTCCAACTGAGCGGACTCTTCCATGCTGGCGTCAATTGACAACATCGCGGTTCTCATGATAACCATGTTGAAGGTACTGATAGCGCCCGGCAACAAGATCGCCCAGCGAGTATCGTACAGACCTAAATCCTGGATATTCAAGAATCCCGGAATCATACCTGCCTGGAAGTACATCGTAAATACAATCATAATCATGATGAACTTCTTACCTGGCACATCATATTGACGAGATACAAAGTAAGCACTCAACACTGTCATTATAATCTGAATAAATGTACCTACGAATACATAAATCAGAGTATTTCCGTAGCCCATCCAGATCCGGTTATCCTGCAACACACGGTTGTAAGCTGTCAAATCAAACTTCGCAGGCAGCCATAGCATACCTTCGCTAACCACTAAGGCATCCGCATTAGAAAAAGATGCACAAATAACGTACCAGAAGGGATACGCACAGATGAACAGCATGAAGAGCATAATGATAATATTAAAAACATTAAAAATCTGCTCACCCTTGCTTCGTCGAATTACATTCGATACAACTGCTTTTTTCTGTTTTGCCATTGTATTCCCCTCCTATTACCACAAGCTGGTTTGGGTCAGACGACGAGAAATCGCATTTGCCAAAATAACCAGAATAAAGTTAATCACAGAGTTAAACAGGCCAACAGCAGTAGAATATGAATACTGTCTCTGCACCAGACCAATACGATAAACGTATGTAGAAATTACGTCTGACTGTTCGTAAATACTCTCATTATACAGAAGAATAATCTTTTCATAACCAACACTCATAATCTGTCCACAACGCATAATGAACATTGTGATGATTGTTGGGAGAATACCCGGCAGAGTAACATGCAATGTTTGCTTCCAGCGTCCAGCACCATCGATTTTAGCCGCCTCATACAGCTGCATATCAATACCCGTCAACGCCGCCAAATAAACAATGGAATCCCATCCAATCGACTGCCAGATACCGGATAAAACATAAATTGGCAGGAACAGGTTTCCTTTGTTCAACATGCTCAGGCCATCATATCCGAACACCATAGCGATCTGGTTAATAAACCCGCCACTGTTAGTAAACTCACGCACCATAGAACACAATACAACCATGGAGATGAAGTGAGGCATGTAAGTAACCGTCTGAACCGTTCTGGTAAAGATCTTCCCACGCAGCTCGTTGAGCAATAGAGCAAAGATGATCGGAGACGGAAATCCGAATACTAACATTGACAGACTGATCCGCAATGTATTCCACATACGAGATAAGAAAAATGGGCCCGTGAAGAATGTGATAAAATGCTGGAACCCAACGAAACCACTAGCCATTACCCCACGTCTAGGGTTGAAGTTTGATTCAAACGCAATTGCTAAGCCGAACATGGGTTTATAATGGAATAGGATGAAATAGATGACAACCGGGAGAACCAGAATATAAAGCTCTCTATTTTTCCAGATTCGCTTATTTAAAGGAGCTGTGGTAACGCCACCTTTTGTTTTCGCCTTCGCCATGCGAGCTACCTCCTTTTTAGATGTTACATTACGATTGTGGATGAGCCTGCCAGATCGGTGGCAGGCTCATCACTTTAACGGTGCAAGAAGATACGGATTCTCTTTCTCTTCCGCTACAGTATTAAATTAACGAGCGTTGTAACGATCCAGAGCTGCCTGATATGCAGCAACCATATCGTTTACACCCATGCTCTCCAGCGTTGTAACGTAGTTATCCCAATCATCTTCTACATTAGAAGCCAGAGCAAACCACTGACCATAAGAAGACTCAACATAGGTATTTACGTTGCTGTATGCAGCGGTGTAAGCAGCGGACTCCTCAGATGTCAGAGTAACCGGAGGAATCAGAGACGTCTGGCTATCCTGATTATCATTCCAGGTATACAGAGCATCCTTCTGTACATCCTCGGTGTAGTACTCGAAGATATACTGAGGATCCTGCGCGAAAGCACCAGACATATTCGCACGACCAGCATTAGCCATGGAAGTCGCCAGAGAGGAGAATCCATTCGCAGCGTAATCCATCGTCGCGTCAGAATAATGAGCGGTACCATCGGCATCTACAACAGCATCAGCACCATAATTCATTACGATATGGCCATCCTTGCTGTAGCTGTAGTTCAGAACCTGAGCTGCAATCTCAGGAACTTCGCACTCAGAGGTAATTACAGCGCTAGCCTTGGAAGTACAAGCATAATCCCAAGAAGTTCCGCCATAGTGAGGAGTGTCACCCTCATTCATAACCGCGAAGTTGATAGCCTGGAAAGAAATGCCCTCAACATATGCATCCGGATCTGCATTTACAGCAGACAGATATGCACCCAGGTCGCCACCGCCAGCAGCATAGCACAGCGCAGAAGTACCATTCAGCATAGCCTGAGTCTGATCTGTGGTCTCATTGGACAGCAGGTCAGGATCGATCAGGCCTTCCTCCAGCCACTGCTGCAGGGTTGCCACGAAGTCTTTATAACCTTCCTGAATGTAACCATACTCAACTTCACCTGTCTCATAGTCCACATACATATTTGCACGGAACTCGAACGGAGAATCCATCAGAGATACCAGGTTGCCCCAGTTCTTACAAATCAGAGGATACTCAACACCCTCAACACCCTTTACCGCTACCAGAGCGTCATGCCAATCCTGAACGGTCTCCAGAGAATTTACATCAACGCCAGCAGCCTCAAACAGATCGGTACGTACAACAGGGCCAGAAGTACACTGCAGGTACTTGGTACCACGTACGAACGGGAAGCAGTAGTAATGTCCATCATCCGTCTTAACCTGCTTGTCAAGGTGAGGGTTATCCTGCAGGAACTGCCACAGGTCAGCTGCATAACCATCAGCGGTGATATAATCATCCAGATAGGTCAGCATACCATCAGCCATAGCCTGAGAAGGTCCACCAACATAAGTCGTGGTCCACTCCCACTCTACGATGTCAGGCAATTCATTAGAGGTGGTCATCAGACCAAAACTCTCATCATCAGAACCCAGGACAGAAGTCGTAAAGTTAATGGTAACACCCGTCTTCTCCTGCCAAGCAGCCGCCCAAGCGGTATCCTGAGTCTCACCAGCGCCATTTGCGATATTAGTCGCAGCAGGCAGCCAGTAATCCAGCGTCACACCGTCAGCGCCCTCAATGGGGTAAGTAACATAAGAGCTACGGGGAACCTGCAAGGTGCCATCCGTATTCTCAATTGGATCCAGCAGACCCTCAGCGGTGCTGCCAGATTCTTCAGCAGCAGACTCTTCTTCTGCCGTAGAGTCCTCGTTTGCTGTAGAGGATTCCTGTGCGGCGGAACTCTGGTCTGCAGTCGAACTGTTATTATCGCCAGAGCAACCTGCCAGGGTTCCCAGAACCATGACAAGAGCCAGCAAAACAGCCAAAGACTTTTTCATATTTTTACCTCCTAAAATTCACAACAAATTCACAACAACTCGCACCGTTATTGTAGTTTCATTATAGCATATCCTACAAGAATTGCAAGTGTTTTTTTTGCACTTTGCCCAACTTTTTTTAGATCCCTATTTTTTCCGGGATTTCCATGCAATTTCGGAAGTTTTTCTTACAGATGTCACTTTTCATTCTATTCTCCGAAATTTTTCTTTTCATTCATAGATTCTTCTTCTAAAATTTTCATCATCTTTTCCAATGCTTTTCCTCTATGAGAAATCTGATTCTTCTCGTCGGCAGTAAGTTCTGCCATGCTTCTGGAATATTCCGGCACGACAAAAATGGGATCATACCCAAACCCTCCCGTTCCTGTGCTCTTATGTGCAATCTTTCCATTACACACCGCTTGTGCCACATTGATTCTCCCGTCCGGCCATGCCGCAGCAATCGCGCACACATATCTGGCTCCTCTTTTTTCTTCCGGTACATCTATTAACTTTTCTAAGATGATACGGTTTTTTTCCTCATAAGGTGTTTTTTCTCCCAGATACCTTGCGGAATACACGCCAGGCCCTCCGTCAAATGCGTCCACCTCCATCCCCGAGTCATCTGCAATCGCAATAGCGTCGATGCCTGCCGTCTTTAATCTATCCGCTAATGCACGTGCTTTGATCTCTGCATTTTCCTCAAAGGTCACCCCAGTCTCATCCACTTCCGCAAAGACTCCTTCTTCTTTCATTGAAGTGATCTCCCAATCTTTTAGAATCTCCTTAAACTCCCTCACTTTGCCTGCATTACCGCTGGCAATAACTAACTTCTTCACCTTACTCCGTCCTCCTGAATTTATATTGGTTTCTGGGTCTGCCAATCTCCCCATACCTCATCTCTACTTCTAAAACGCCATCTTTTTCCATCAGCTCCAAATATCTGCGAGCCGTTACTCGTGAAATATTCATATCTTGTGCCAGTTCATGAGCCGTGAACCCATTTCCGCCTCGTTTGCGCGCATACTCGCATATCTTCTCATAGGTATGTGGATTGAAATTTTTCAAAGTGTGACTACCGCCATATCTCCCAACCAATGCATCTGGAAAGAAAAACAGATCCAGTTGTTTTTGCGTCATTTCATTTTCTGGTGTAATCTGCTCCTTACATATTCTATATTGCATCAATGCCCCTCGAAATCTCACATATGTAAAAGGCTTCAAGATATAGTCTATCACGCCGTACCGTCTCATATCGTAAAAAGTTCCGTAAGAAGTATCTTTTGTAATAACGATAAAATCTAATGGATGATTTTCTTCTCGCAGTTTTGCAATCCAATCCACTAATGTTCCGTCTATCCCCCGCGTCTCTCCAATAAGCAGCTGCACCTTCCCTTGTCGATAATACTGTTTGAGTTCCTCTATTGATTCCATGGAACCAATGATCTCGTATCCTTCCACTTTTTTTACATGTGTCTCCAGCAAAGAGCGAATCATTGGATCTTGATCTAGTATTGCGACTCCAATCATAGTTCCTCCTCCTTTCCGCATCCTCGTCCTATGTACACACACCTTACAGTGCGTTTTATTTTCAAATTTAGTGTATCATATTCTTTTTTCAAATACAATCCTTTTTTCCATTTTTCTTCAAGAATTGCGGTCCTTTTCCAGGAGCTCCTTGACATCGCATCTCCGCTTCGCTATAATTAAACCATCTTATTAAATGAGGAGGTCGATTCCAATGAATCAAGGATTTATCCCAATTGGGCAATTCGAAGCAGTCTCAAATGGCGGCGTCGACTGGACGCAGGCTTTTGCTCAGGCATTCGCTGAAGCCGCTAAACGAGGTGGTGGTACTGTATATGTACCGGCCGGCACATATCATACGCGTTCCATTGAACTTTTAAGCAATACTACGCTCTATGTGGATGCTGGCGCCGTCATCAGCTTTACCGACGATATTGAAAACTATGATCTGATCGATACCGAGTTTGAAGGTATTCCTTCCAAAGCCTACAAGCCGCTGGTATATGCAGATCACGCTGAGAACATCGCTGTCATCGGACAGGGTACCCTGAACGGTAACGGACAGCGCTGGTGGAAAGAGCTGCGCGAGCATAAGCTGGCTTATGTACGTCCGTACATGATCAATTTCCAGTATTGTAAGAATATCAAAATTGAGGATGTCACCATCACGATGTCTCCTTCCTGGACCGTGCATCCGCTGTACTGTGACAACATGCTGGTACGCGGCGTAACCATCAAGAATCCGGCAGATTCTCCGAACACCGATGGTATTGACCCGGACGGCACACGTAATCTGCGAATTCTGGATTGTACCATCGACGTGGGCGACGATTGTATCGCGATCAAGTCGGGTACAGAAGATACCCCTGACAAGCATCCCAGCGAGAATATCACCATCACCGGCTGTACCATGCTCCATGGTCATGGCGGCGTCGTGATTGGTTCCGAGATGAGCGGCAGCGTCCGCAATATCGCTATTTCCAATTGTATCTTCTACGAGACCGACCGTGGTATCCGCGTGAAAACCCGTCGTAAGAGAGGTGGTGCTGTAGAAGATGTGGTGGTGTCTAATATCGTTATGGACAAGGTGCTTTGCCCATTCATCTTCAATATGTATTATTTCTGTGGCAAGAACGGGAAAATGAAGTACGTATGGGACAAGGCTCCCTATCCGGTGGATGAAGGTACGCCCGTACTGCGTAACGTGCAGATCAATAATATCATTGCCAAGAACGTAACATCCGCAGCCGGTTTCATCTATGGACTGGCGGAGCAGTATGTGGAGAACGTGCAATTCACTAACTGCACCGTTTCCATGGATCCTAACGGAGAACCCGCTGTTCCGGCCATGCTGGATAATATGGAGCCTATGCAGGCCGCTGGCTTCTATGTGCGAAATGCTTCCGGCATCGTATTCAATAATGTGGTTCTGAAGAATGTGAAGGGAACCATCTACGATCTGGACAGCACCGCGGATGTCACCATTCGCTAATTCATTGTCTCATTCAGGAACTGCCTCTGACTATGGCAGTTCCTTCTTTATATAAATAACTCTATCGGAGGTCACATATGCAATCTATTCAAATCACTGATTTCTACTCCTACTCCTGCCAGGGCGAAGACTGGACGGCCGCCTTCGCTGCCGCGATTCAGACCGCTTCTTCTCTAGGCGGCGGCACTGTCTATGTTCCCAGCGGCGTATACCCTTCTCGATCTATCGAGCTTCTGAGCCATACGGCGCTCTATCTGGAAGCTGGCGCCATCATCCGCTTTCTCGATACGATAGAAGCCTATGATCTGATCGAGACCGAGTCGGAAGGACGTCCTGTTCGCTGCTATAAACCCCTTATCTTCGCAGATCATGCCGAAGATATTGCCATCCGAGGACAGGGGACTCTGGACGGTAATGGCGGTGCGTGGTGGGAAGCACAGCACAGCCGCACTCTAACACATGGGCGTCCGCCTATGCTCCACTTCCAACACTGTCAACATATCTGTCTGGAAGATATTACGATCCGACGCTCTCCTTTCTGGACTATACATCCTCTCTACTGCGATGATATGCTCATTCGCGGCGTCACGATCCAAAATCCGCCGGACTCTCCTAATACGGATGGCATCGATCCGGACTCCACCCGCAATCTGCGGATTGTGGACTGCACCATTGATGTGGGAGATGACTGCATCGCTATCAAATCCGGTACAGAGGAGATATCCTCTCCCTTACCCAGTGAAAATATCACGATTACCGGATGTACGATGCTGCATGGCCATGGCGGCGTGGTCCTCGGCTCGGAAATGAGCGGCGGCATCCGCAATGTGGTGATCTCAAACTGTATTTTCTATGAAACCGATCGCGGTATCCGCATCAAAACCCGTCGGCGACGTGGTGGCGTCGTGGAAGATATTATCGCCTCCAACATCGTGATGGATCGTGTCCTGTGCCCTTTTGTCATCAATCTGTTTTACTGGGGCGGACGCATCGGGAAACAACCTTTTGTCCGCGACCGCACCCCCCATCCCGTGGATGCCGGTACCCCCTTAGTGCGCAATATCCTCCTTGACCATATCATCGCCAAAAACGTCACTTCTGCCGCGGGTTTCCTGTGTGGTCTGCCTGAGCAGCCCATAGAAAATATCCAATTGAATCACTGTACGGTTTCTATGGATGCCACCGCCGCTCCCGCACTGCCCGCCATGCTGGAAGGCATAGAGCCCATGCAAGCTGCCGGCCTCTATGTGCGAAACGCCACAAATGTAACCTTCAATAATGTGGTCTTAAAAAACGTACAAGGTACTACCTATGATCTGGACAGTACCGCAGAAATCAACATCCGCTAATTTTTTAGAACGCGCATGTGTGGGTCTTCCCATACATGCGCGTTTATACTAAAGATGGGCTGACAGGCGGATGGAAATGGACGATTTCCCCGCGCATGCGTGTTTATACGCTTTCAAGGCACTGCAGAAGGGAGAGCTTCATTCTTTTTGAAACTACATGATGCGCTATTTCGCAATTGCGCACCTCGGAATCGTACTGTGGCGTATACTTTCCTTCCTTTAGGAATCAAAGTATACGCTATCTCACAAACGCGCACCTTGAACCCTCGCTGAGGCGTATACTTCCCTTCCTTTAGGAATCAAAGTATACGCTATCTCACAATAGCGCACCTCGGAATCGCATTGTGGCGTATACTTCCCTTCCTTTAGGAATCAAAGTATACGCTATCTCACAATAGCGCACCTCGGAATCGCATTGTGGCGTATATTTTAGTTCCTATCAGAACTAGATTATACGCTATCTTACCACAGCGCACCTCAAAACTGCGCTGTAGCGTATATTTTCCTTCCTTTAGGAATCAAAGTATACGCTATCTCGCCACAGCGCACCTTGAAACCTCGCCGGGGCGTATACTTTCCTTCCTTTAGGAAGCAAAGTATACGCTATTTCACAATAGCACACCTCGGAATCGCACTGTGGCGTATATTCTCCTTCCTTTAGGAACTAGATTATACGCTATCTCACAATAGCACACCTCGGAATCGCACTGTGGCGTATACTTTAGTTCCTATCAGAACTAGATTATACGCTGTCTTACCACAGCGCTCCTCGGAATCGCGCTATGGCGTATACTTTCCTTCCTTTAGGAATCAAAGGCGCTATCTCACAAACGCGCACCTTGAAACCTCGCTGAGGCGTATACTTTCTTCCTTTAGGAACTAGATTATACGCTGTCTTTTCACAGCGCACCTCAGAATCGCGCTGTAGCGTATATTTTCCTTCCTTTAGGAACCAGATTATGCGCTATCTTGCAATAGCGCACCTCGGAATCGCACTGTAGCGTACACTTTCCTTCCTTTAGGAACCAGATTATACGCTGGCTCTCAATAGCGCGCCTCGAAATCGCACTGCGGCGTATACTTTGGTTCCTATCAGAACTAGAATATACGCTATCTTACCACAGCGCACCTCAAAACTGCGCTGTGGCGTATATTCTCCTTCCTTTAGGAACCAGATTATACGCTATCTCAGAATAACTCATCGCGGAATCGCACTGCGGCGTATACTTTAGTTCCTTTCAGAACTGGATTATACGCCAGCTTGCAATAGCTCACCTTAAATTCTCGCTGGAGCGTATACTTTCCTTCCTTCCGAAACCAGATTATATGCTATCTCACAAAACCTTTTAGGAAGTCTCCCAACATAAAGGAAGGAGCGCTTCAGCGCTCCTTCGCCTTTTGATGTTTCCCCAGCATTCGCCATAAAGTAGTACGGCAGATGCCCAGTTGTTTAGCCGCCTGCGTCTGGTTGCCGCCGCAATCTTCAAGGGCTCTGCGGGCAGCTTCTGCATTGATTTCTTCCAGCGTCTTTCCTCGCAGAGACAGCTCCTGCGGCGCGGGAGCGGTTTGCCTTTCCAGTTCCAGTAGAGAGCGGAGATTTTCCGCCTCAATATAGGGCCCCGATGAATTCTGAACCAGCTGTGAGAGGATACGTCGAAACTGAGGCAGATTGCCGGGCCAGTCGTATTGGAGCAGCCATAGCTGCGCCTCCGCGTCAAAACCGCTTACTTGCCGCACAAATTGAATATTGCAGGTGTTGATGCAGATATTGGCCAGCGTCATCAGTTCTTCTTTTCGCTCGCGCAAGGGCAAGGTATGAATCACCTGACAGGCAAGAGCATCCGCAAAGCGCATAATCGCAGGTGTCTCCGCATCTGCCGTGAAGATATATTGATTTTTTGTATAAGGAACTGTATTCTCCACCATCTCCTGCAGAGCATGAAGTTTTGTCGGCGACAAGGTGCGAATCTGCTTACAATAAAAGACCCATCCCGGGAGATTCAGAGGCGACTCTTCACTCTCCATCAGAGTATGCCATTGTCTGTCGCTCGCCTTAGTAAGATCGACTATATAGAACTGTCTTTCCGTCTCTTCCCGCGTATACAGCCAGGCAGCCAGCTGACTCTTGCCCGTGCCTTCCTCTCCGATGAGGAGCAATGGACGGTTCTCAATGCTGAGTTGTTCCAGACGTATTCCCTTCTCCCGCCAACGCGCCAATGGTTCCGGATGATCGCTCAGGTATTTTTCCGCTGCGTCCGCCTTCGTATAAATCTCCACGCCATTCTTGGATAACTGACGCGGCAGATCTCTTCTGGAAAAATAAAAGGTCTGATACTGCGTGCCGTCTTCTGTAACTGAGCGCCATCGTATACGCCAACTGACATTTTCGTGGATCCGACGTATCTCTTGCGGCGCGGCGCTTCCTGTCTTGAGCATCCGTCTCGCACATCCGAGGCCGTATAAAGCGTCTTCCCCCGTCAGCGTAGAAAACAGCAGTGTATGATCTGTGTCGAAGACCGCCAGCGCGTCTTCCCCTTCCACCCAGAGCCGCCGATACAAGTCGCGCTCTCGCCGCAGAGGCCGAAACACGTCACTTATCTGACACGCCTCTTCCAGCGCATCCTCAATACTGCTTCGTCCCGCCGTGATTCGCACATACTGAAACTGATATTTTTGAAAATATGAATCCAACGCCATGCCGGATACGACGAGGCGAATCCCCTTCTGCCGCAGCATCGGAAGCACCGCATCCGCCTCTTCTGCCGTTTGCAGCGTATAGATGTTCCATTCCGTCCGCAGCAGTTCCTTAAGCCGCGCCGCATTATCCGCCACCGAGGGAAACCCGACGATTGCAAAGGGTTCCCGGAAATTCTCTGCCAGTTTGACCGCCTGTAAAATATCATAAAATGAAATTCGAATCTCAATGACCGGCAGCCGGCTGACTTCTTTAATCATTCGCGCCGTAGCGCCACGCGCAACGATCGCGTCATAATCGGTATCCGCCACTGCCTGCACAATTTCCACGCCCTGCTGCAGGCTGCCGACACGCACTGTTACCTGGATCCCCTTTTTAGAGGCCGCCGTCTCTTCGATCACGCGGCCAATCCCTGCACTGGGCGCCACCGCCAAAAAACGATATCCTTTCTCCATATGCTTGTCTCCGTATTCTGTAAGATACTATCAGAGTACCATTTTCCCTAGTGACTGTCAAGATGGTTTCTTCGATATTCTCCCGGTGTTACACCCTCATATTTCTGAAACGCGCGGGCCAGTGCCAGATAATTGGTAAATCCGGATTGCTGCGCGATCTCCGCGAGATTGAGTTTCGATTGCGCCATCAGACTCTTCGCTTTTTCTACGCGAAGAAGCGCGAGGTAGGTCAGGAAATTTTTCTGCCCGGACTTTTTGAACAGCCCGCTGAGATACTGCGGTGTGATCCGAAAATGATCCGCCACCTGCTCCAGCGACAGATCTCTTTCCAGGTAATGATCCTCAATATATCGGAGGATCCGCTTCATCCGCCAGGAGATCTCCTGCACCGGCGCCTCTTCACACAATGAACGAAAGACAAACTCAATCTGTTCCTGAGCCTCGTCAATATCCCGGCAGGACATAATCAATCGGTCCGGAGAAATTTGATACAATTGCTTTTCTTCTTTTTTCTGGATGGCTTCTACTTTATATAACGTATTGAGCAGTGCATATAAGAGCAGCTTGGCAAACCGAATCTCCAGCGAATTTCTGACAAAATTGCGGTTCCAAATACTCTGCAAAATTTCCATCACTTCATCCATCCGTCGACTCACTGCAGCATCAATCAGAGCATTTTCTGTTTCTTGTGAATATGTATACCGACCCGTATGCTGATGCAGGATATCTGCGGTAAGCAGAACTGCCTTCGGATATAGAAAGAAATAGTCTGCTGTTTCTTCTGCCTTTTCATAGGAAGAAGCCATATCTTCTGCTTTGACAAGTTCTCCCAGAGACAGAGTCATTCTCTGGGCCTGATTTTCCGCAAGCCATTCGGAAAAGCCTTCTTCTACACTCCTTATCTCCTGCGGAGACAGCGATCTTTCCACATTCAAAAGCATGGTTTTCCGTGCGGTATCTCCCTCCAGAACCAATACCGAGAACCCGACAAACAGCTTGTGTCTGAGCATGGCTTCGATCTCGCGCAGGCCGGACTGATATACCGTCATCTCCAGGTTATCGGATTGCCATATCATCACCCAGACATAGGCGTAATCTAAATTCAAATAATATTCTCGCAGTTTTTGGGGCACCTCCTGCGTCCACTTCTCTTCTCTTTTCAATAGGTTCATGATATACGCTTCGCCCAGAAAACGTCGCCCCATTTCACGTTCCTTCTGCAGTTCCCTTCCCTGTTCTTCCATCAGAGAATCCACCGAATGCTGCAATTCCCATACTGTAGAATCCGTCTTCTTTCCCCGCGTCCGCATCCAAGCTACCAGACTGTTCTTAGGGCGTACGTAGTAATTATAGACAAAAAGCGTTCCTGATAATCCGGCCAGGCAAATCATCAATATCATAACCTCTCGTTGTGTGACATAGGCTTTCCACAGCACTGCCGTAAACAAAGTATCAGGCATCGCGAGTGCCAAAATCATAGGGTAGTCTGTCATGGGATACAACGTAAGAGCATAGATACCCTCACCTGGTACAAAAAGACCACTCTCATACTCCACTGCTCCCGGAGCAGCTTCCACCAAAACCTCTCCATCTTCACCATACAGCCCTACATATCCTTCTCCTGTCACTAACTGTTCCATGCATTGATCTTCGATCTGTTCATAATAGGTAGCAATGACAACCGTCATACCCCTTTCCGGATCTCTTCTTGTATAAAAAAGACTCGTCTCTTCCGCAGTATACACACCCTGCTCCCTATTTTCCTGCAGAGCCCTCTTCCATTCTTCGTAGGAATCTCCCCGTACATTGGCCTGATAATACAGCCAAGCGTCATAAAAGCCGGTGGGAGTCAGGATCTTCTCCGATCGGTCAAAATACACAAAAAAGTCCGATACCATCGGATATCCGGCCAGAAGCGGCGGAAATCCTTCCAGAAGCCGCAAGATCTCAAGCCGTAGTTCCGCGGAAATCGTTGAACTCTCCGCCACCTCCTGAATCACTGAATTATATAAAAGCGTATAGGAAACCAGGGGAATCTCCTGCATGTGCTCCCCAATGAGCTCATCATACGACCGGAGAATCCCCCGATTATGCGATTCCATCGTTTCTGTAAACTGGCTTCCGGTATACAAGAGAACGCCGGTTCCGCATACCATGGAAACAATCAGTGTTGTCAGATACAGAATCGTTCTTCCTTCCATGCCCTTCTCATGGAAAAATTCCCGCATCTTCATTGTATTCCACTCGCTTTCTGATTCTACACCCCGCAGAAATTTCCCTGTATATCATCCTGTACGCCCATAGGACATCCATGTCTGCGCGGGAGACAGAACAACTCGTCACCGTCATGCCGTTCCGAGGACGTCTCTTCTCCCTCGGCTACACGCAGCAGATACGCAAAAAGCGTTTTCCCCATCTCCTCGATGGAACGTCCTTCTGTGATGACAGGACTGGCGTCCATGTCAAAATCATCCCGCAGCCTTTCATAGCCCTTCTGATTTCCCGTGATCTTGATGACTGGCGCGATGGGATGTCCCGTCGGATTGCCTCGTCCCGTAGTAAAACAGACGATCTGCGCGCCGCAGCCCAGCATACCCGTACTGACCTCGCCGTCCACGCTTTCGTAGGACATGAGAAACAGCCCCTTCTGTCCCGGTTTCGGAGGCAGCGCATAATCCAGCACGTCCGTGATCGGCTCCTCTCCCCCCTTATGCACACCCCCCAGGGCCTTTTCCACGATGCTGCTGACGCCGCCATCAAAATTCCCGGGACTGATAAGCTGATTCCGCTTTTCCGGCAGCCGTTTCTCAAGACATCCCTGCAGGAAATCCTCAATCCCGTAAATGGACTGATAGATTCTCCTTTCTGCCTCTTCACTGCACGCCCGAGAGGCCAGGTAATCCTCGGTGCCGATCAGCTCATTCAGTTCGGAGAGCACGGAGCTTCCGCCGGCTGACACCACGCAATCGGAAACATATCCCAGCACGGGATTCGCCGCCAGACCGCTGGTCGAATCCGTCCCCCCGCATTTTACGGCGATAAATAGATCGGACAGCGGACAGGGTTCCCGCCTGGCCTGCCGCAGCGCCTCCTGCATCTGTCTGCCCACGCGTACCGCGTGTTCCACGGTGGCCTCAACGCCTCCTTCCTCCTGAATCGTAAACAGTTCGCAAGGCTTCCCGCTCTCGCGGATCGCCTCATACACCTCCTGGGGATCCAACCTCTCACACCCCAGACTGATCAGGAGCACCGCCCCCACATTGGGATGTGTTCCCATGGCTTTGATCGTCCGCGCCGTCAGTTCCAGATCAAATCCAATCTGACCGCACCCCAGGTTATGACGCAGCAACACCGCACCGGGAAGCTGCGCCGCGATCCGTTCCGCCGTCGTATTGGCGCAGAATACATTCGCAATCACCGCCAGATGATTCCGTACCCCCACGCCGCCATCAGCCCTGCGGTATCCCATAAAAGTTTTTGTACTGCCCGATAACGGTCCTTTCCAGGGTCCTTCCCGCCGCTTTGCCATCTTTCCTGCCTCGTGCTCCACCCGTCCCCGCATACAGGCCAGGTTATGCCGATGGATCCAGCTGCCGGCCGGCGCTGGCTGCGTCATCCGTCCGATCTCCTGCCCATACTTGATCACAGGCTCGCCCGCCTCCATATCCTTCAGGCAGACCTTATGCGCCATCGGAACCGGTTCTCGCAGGGACAAGGCCCCGGCAGGACTTTCAATCCAGTCCCCTGCCGCAGCCTCCTCCAGCAGTACCGCCACCGAGTCTCCTTCCTTGACGATCCAGCTTCTTTTTTTCATGAGTAACTCCTTATGACACGACATTTTGCGGTTTTCCCGCCTGAAATGCCTTTAGATTTTCCGCGGCGATATGCATGAGACGGGCACGGCTCTCTCGGCTCGCCCAGGAGATATGGGGTGTGATGATGCAGTTCGGGGCCGCGAGCAGCGGATTATCCGGTCGAATCGGCTCCATACTGACCACATCCAGGCCCGCAGCCGCCACCTTGCCGCTGCGAAGCGCTTCGCAAAGTGCCTCCTCATCGATCAGCGGCCCTCGGGAATTGTTGAGCAGAATGACGCCCTCCTTCATCTTCTCCAGGCTCTCCGCATTGATGATTCGTTCCGTTTCCGGCGTCAAGGGACAATGCAGAGCAATCACGTCGGATTCCCGCAGGACCGTATCCAGATCCGCATAATGACAGTGTTCGCTCTCCAAAGAGGCATTCGGATACTGGTCGTAGGCCAGCACCCGCATCCCCAGCGCCTGCGCGATCCGGCCCGTGCACTGTCCGATCCGGCCGAATCCGATGATGCCCATCGTCTTACCCGCTAACTCTATCAGCGGATAATCCCAGAAACACCAATCGGCGCTCTGACTCCATCGCCCTTCGTGGACGGCCTGGTCATGATTGCCGATATGATGACAGATCTCCAGCAGCAGCGCGATCGCAAACTGTCCCACCGCTTCCGTTCCGTAGGACGGGATGTTGCAGACCGTGATACCCGCTTCCCGCGCGGCTTCCAAGTCGATGATATTGAACCCTGTGGCCAATACCCCAATAAACTGCAGCGCAGGGCAGGCCCGCAGCACTTCGCGCGATAATGGCGTCTTATTCGTGAAGACCGCCTCCGCCGCCCCGATCCGTTCCCGGATGATCGCAGGATCATCCGGGGTTCTATCATAGACCACAAATTCCTCTCCCAAGCTGCTGATTTCTTTCCAGTCCAGATCGCCGGGATTCTCCGTATATCCATCCAGAATGACGATTTTCATCGGACACCTCCCTGCCGGATCCCATCCGCCATCTCTTCCATGAGGGCTCGGGAGGGATTTTTCTGATTGACAGCAGAAACGCGAAGAATCAGATCATATAGATCCACCTGCTTTTCCTCCGCCACTTCCCGGAACAGGGCGGCAAAGCTGGAATGACATCCGGATATCCCATATACCAGATCCAGCGGTATGACATTGGCTCGATACCCGTATTCCTTCATGGCAGGCGCCAACTCGTCATCAATAAAGTGAAGCAGCGTCATCAGGTCCACTTCCTGGCACAGTCCCAACCGCTGGAAGACGGCCGCCGCCAGCTCTGTCGCGCAGTTTCCCGCACTCCGTGCCATTCCCAGAAGGCCGCAATCCAGCGCCTGCGCCCCTGCCTCCTGGGCTGCCATCGCATTCGCCACAGAAAGTCCCAGATTATTGTGTCCATGGAACCCCACCGGGATCCTGACTTTCTTAACCATCGCCTGTACGTATTCTGTCACCTGATGAGGCAGCATCGTTCCCGCTGAATCCATGATCGTGATCTCATCCAGTCCTGCCGCCTCCAGCATCGCGGCCTCTTCCGCCAGGTCTTCCGCGCTCAGAATATAGCCCTTCATCATGGAATACCGGCACTTCATGCCATGCTTCTTCACACGGCGGATCCCTTCCAATGCGTTTTTGCCATCTCCCGCATTCGCGCCGATCCGTAAGAATTTCAGTCCATACTGTGCGCCTAGCGCAATGTTTTCTTCCTGCGTATTGGCCACGCCCATGAACATGCCGATCTCCGCCTGTCCCAGATAGGGCTGGACCAGTTCCAGATACTCCACGTCCGTTAAGGGCGCGATGGAATGATTGGCCTCATATGCGCCGAGCCCCAGGCAGTTTCCCATCTCAATCACCGTGATGTGACTGCGGATCAGACCTTCGATCATCATCTTCGTCAGCCTCTCGTCAAATCCGTTTCCAATCACATTCGCACCATCCCGCAATGTACAATCCATCAAATACATGCCATCCACTCCTTTACTTCTGATTTTTCTCATACCATGTATGAATCGCCGTATAATTCTGATCGCCCAGCCCCTGATGGGAAGCTCCCGCATAGAGCTGTGCAATCAGGTTGGATACCGGTATAAACTCATCCGCTTCTTGCGCTGCCTGAATAAACAGTCCCACGTCTTTCTTCATCAAATCCAGCCGAAAACCCGGTGTGTGATCGCCGGTCATCATGTATTTCGGCACGTTTCTCTCAAAGATATAGCTGCCGCCGCTGCTTTTGTTCACGACCTGACTCAGGATCCCATCGTCCACTCCCAGCTTCCGAGACAGGCATAGCACCTCCGCCGCGATGGCCGTATTGGCCGCATTCAGCATCTGATTGAGCATCTTCACGTTCGAACCGCTGCCCACGGGTCCCGTATGATAGATCTGCGTGCCCATGGCCTCCAGAACATCCCGCTGCGCTTCCAGTACGTCCGCCTCGGCTCCGACCATGATCGTCAGCGTCCCCTGCTGCGCTCCTGCCGTTCCGCCGCTGACCGGTGCGTCCACGAGCGCGATCTTCCTCGGATGCAGCTTTTCCTGCGCCGCCTGTTTGGTCGTTCCCATAGCGGATGTCATCTCGATCCATACCAGACCCTCATGCCCATGCGTCAGTACCACATCCAACAATTCCCCAATTTCCCGATCTGCCGGCACAATACTCACCAACACATCGCATTCCGCGGCCATCCAGGCAAAATCCGGCGCCAACTTTCCCCCGGCATCCTGTAATTGTTTCTGACTCTCGGCATGGGAAGAATGACTCCATACCGCGAATCCCTTCCGGCACAGGTTCAGCGCCATGGGCAGCCCCATTTTGCCTAACCCAATAAACCCAATTTGTTTCATATTGCCACCTCCTTTATTCTATGGTAAACGGAACCTCGTACTGTTCCGCCAGTATACGCAATTCCTCATACACGCTCTGAGACATGGCGATGCCCGCCGCCCTGCGTTCTGCCCGCCGTCTGTTCTCGATTTCTCCCGGCATGAAGATCTCCGTCGTCCCCGGAGTCTTCGCCAGCCCCTTCATCTCTGCCACCATCTGTTCGATACCATCCAGAAATTCCGACAGGCCGCAGAACTTCTCGATATCGACGGCCCAGAACACATGTCCTACATTCTGCGGATTTTCAAAGTCCTTCCAGAAATGATGGATATGAGGACCACAAGCCGCCCCAGCCAGAATCCCGCACAGAATCTCTGTGAAGATCGCAATGCCCGATCCCTTGGGGCCTCCTATCGGCAGCAGCGTACCGTACTGCCCCACTTCCGGGTCCGTACAGGGGTTCCCTTCGGCATCTACGACCCATCCTTCCGGGATTTTCTGTCCCAGCTTCGCGGCCAGGATAATCTTGCCCATCGCCACCACACTGGGCGCCATGTCCAGCGTAATCGGCTCCTTCTTGGTCGGAACCGAAATGCTGAAGGGGTTGGTTCCCATATACTTCTGCGAACTGCCCCAGGGCGCCAGATTCGGAGGAGCATTGGTGGCGCTGAAACCAATCATGCCTTCCCGCGCCGCCATCATGGTGTAATACGCAGCCATCCCAAAATGATTGGAATGATGGACTGCCGCGAAACAGCACCCGCTCTCCTTCGCCTTCTCCATGCATCTTCTCATGGCGTAATGTCCGGCCACCATGCCCATGGCATTCTTCCCATCAATATACAGGGATCCCGGATATTCCTTCTGTGTTTCTGGCCGGCCGCAGGGATCCACCACCCGGGTCCTAAGCCGCTTCATATAGTTGGTCATCCGGCTGACACCATGCGATTCTACGCCTGCCAGATCCGCATCCACCAGATTATCCGCACAAACATACGCATCTTCCTCACACATGCCTTCTCGCATCATGAGCTGCTGGCACAACTGCCTCAGTGCCTTCCAATTGACTTCCCTTGTTTCCATGTTGACCTCCTTCTATATGTATATGACTCGTCTCTTTTGTTTTTATTATAAACACATTGTGCGAAAACGCCAGCAAAAATATGTTTATAAATTAAACACTTGGAGCAAAAAAATTTATAGGCGACGCAGCGCCTTCTCCTTGCGTGCTTCTACCATATAAATGTTAAGCTGTCCGTCCCGATCCGATGAGAACAGAATCCGTGTACCATCCGGCGTAAAGACCGGGTGTACATGCGCAGCTTTACTGCCGGATGCATCATGTGCGCATAGAAGAGATACCTCTGCCCGGTGGTCTTCCACACGATACCAGATGAGCGACAGATATCGTTCCGGATCCTTCATTTCTGCCGAAAGCGCCGCCACATCTCCGACCCCCAGTGTCTCATCCGGACCTACACTGACGTGTTTGGTCCTCTGATACGGGTAATAAAAACGTTCCTGTCCACTGCCATCCAGGTTCACAAACAAATCCGCGAACTGGAAGAATGGCATATCCGGTTTGTAGCGATAGGAATACTGGGCTCCCACACGGCCAGAAGGTGTGAAAAACTCGTGCCCGATGGCCTCTAATCCCTTCTGCTGTGCGATCACCGGTTCTACCCTGTCTGCCCGCATATCGGCACGCCACATGCGCTGTACCTGATACCAGGGCCCATCGTGACAATACAGCAGCCGATCAGGGTCCTCCGGATGCAGGCTGACATGCGTCAGTCTGGCGTGTCCTCCCGTCACCACCTCCGCCTTGTCCTTCTGTAGATCATAGCGAAACACAAAGCTCCTGGGCTCCCCGAAATACCGTTCGCGGGACCCCGGTGTTTCCTGCGATCCCGGCTTTGTGAAACATGCCGTCAACAGGGGGAACTCTTCGACTACGCTGAAAGCAAGGTACCGAGGATCTCGTCCCATCGACAGACTATGAAAGTGATAGCAAGCAGGAATCCGCATTAGCATACGGCTTTCCAGCGTTTCACAATCCACCTCCTTCAGTGCCTCATTACTATAGTAATAGGCTTTTTTACCGTCGGGACGCAGCATCGCATGCGCGCCATGCCCCATCTTGATAGCTTCCCCCTCCGTCAGTTTCCGTGCCTCGCCGGTCTCGAGATCTAGCAGAAACAGTTCCCCAAATCCAATCTTACCGATGGCTGGCGCATCCGGATTTTGAATCACCGAGGTTCCTGTGAAATCCGAGACGAAGATCGTGCTGCACCCATCCGCTGAGACCTGGGGAGACGTGAAATAGGGACGGTCATAGTTTCCCTTGTTATCGGTAAGGCGAATCACCTCAACACCTGTCCAGGGATCCTTCCAGGATGCACGTTCCATCTTGTAACACTTCCCAAGCATTGCCTGCCCTCCTTTGCTTTTTTTCTATTATATCCCGCACCATCGGTTACGTCGAGATTCAGTTTTTCCGTTTCTGTTTACTTTGTAAACTCACTTTCCGTCTGTACTTCATGAACCTATGACGGTTTTATGGCTCAAAAACGCCATTTTATTGTGTACTCTGAATATTTGATAGGCTTCTTAAAATCTGATAGTTGAATATTTTGCACATTTGCGATACAGTAATGTCAAGATGTATGGTGTATTTAGCACAGCGCGAATGTAATATCTTGCGCGACCACAAAACAAAAGGAGGTTTTACAAAATGAAACACACCCAACGAATCCTGGCCTTGTTGATGGCACTCTGCCTCATCCTGGTCAGCGCATGCACCGGCGACGAGAATTCTTCTTCGCAAGAGAGTTCTCAACAGGAGGCATCGCAGGCGACGGAATCCTCCGTGACAGAAGATTCCACAGCGCCTCCAGCCGAGGGGCCCGAAAGCTATTCCATGCCAATCTCTGAAGAGACGATCACACTTTCCCTCTTCAGTCAGTTGGATAGCAAGGCCTCAGTATCCATCGGAACCATGGAAGACAACTATACCATGCAGTATTATGAATCCATCAGCGGCGTTCATATCCAGTTCTTCCATCCTTCCAGCGCCACATCTATTGGAGAAGCGCTGAACGTCATGATCTCTTCCGGCGAGTATACCGATTTGATCGGAAGTATCATGAATGCTTCCGACGGTTTGGATACGCTGATCGAAAACGACGTTATCCTTCGCTTGAATGAGTATATCGATCAGTACGGTTACTACTTGTCCCAGGTTTTCGAGGAATATCCGGAGTTCTATACCCAGGTCCTGACCTATGAGGGCAATATCGGTCTATATCCGACTTCCCGTCTGGATCCTTCCACACGCTACTTCGAATCCTTCGTGATTCGCCAGGATTGGCTGGATACGCTGGGACTCGAGAAGCCCACGACAGTGGATGAGTGGTATACCGTGCTGAAGGCCTTTGCGACACAGGATCCCAACGGAAACGGTCAGAATGATGAACTGCCCTTTGTCGGTAACTCCAATGAACAGATGGGCGTATATCGTCTTGGATCTCTCTTTGGCTTCAATGCCTGCTTCTACAAGGAATACGCCTGTTCCATTCTGGATGGGAAGGTTACTTTCGCAGCCAATGCACCTCAGTTTGAAGACTATGTGACGACGATGGCACAGTGGTATGCAGAAGGTCTGTTGGATCCTGAGTATGCCAGTACCGATGCCACGAGCTGGCAGGAAAAGGTACTGAGTGATCTGGGCGGATGCTTCTATGGCAAGATGAATGGCGGCATCGGTACACTGCTGGGTTCTTACGATTATGAGAATCGGGATCCTGATTTTAACCTGGAGCCCATCGGCTATGCGGTGACAGAAGACGGAAATTCCTATGATTTCTATTCCCAGGAGATCTTCGATCAGGGCGGTATCGCCATCTCCACAGCCTGTGAACATGTGAAAGAAGCCATCCAGTGGATGGACTACATGTACAGCGAAGAAGGGCAGATCATGTGTAGCTTTGGTGAGGAAGGCGTGACCTTCGAATACGACGATCAGGGTGTTCCGCATTACACGGAAATGATCACGGATGCCGAAAATCTTTCTCTCGTACAGGCGATCGCCAAGTACACCATGGGTGGAATCGCTCCTCGTATGGTCAATGACCTGTACTACTGGGATGCTGTTATGAGCTTCGATCAGCAGCGCATGGTATATGATGCGGTCAGTGTTTCCACCACGGAACGCAAGGTACCGCAGAGTCTGAAGTATTCCATGGAGGATCAGGATCGCCTGACCATGCTCATGGGCGATATCCAGACCTACTATCAGGAAACGCTGAATGCCTTTATCATGGGTACGAAACCCATCAGCGAACTGCAGCAGTTCCGCGACACGCTGAACAGCATGGGACTTGAGGAAGCCATCAGCATCATGCAAGCTTCCTATGACAGCTATATTTCAAATAACGCGTAAACGCCGGGGGGATTCTGTCTGCGGGCAGTATCCCCGCCTCTATAAAACATCATAGAAAGGAGGGTCTTCATGCCTGCAAAAACTGTCAGTCGCCGGAAACGAAGTCTCTGGCATCGTATTGTACGCGATTTCATCTTCAATAAGTATAATTACCTGTTGCTGGCTCCGGCTCTGATTTATTACATTCTTTTTCATTATGTCCCCATGTATGGCGCACAGATTGCCTTTCGAGATTACTACGTCACCAAGGGCATTTTAGGCAGCGACTGGGTCGGTCTGAAATATTTTGAGCAATTCTTTTCTTCCTATTATTTCGGACGTCTAGTGACGAATACCGTCCTTCTGAGCGGCCTCAACATCCTGTGGGGATTTCCGGCGCCCATCATCCTGGCGCTTCTATTGAACGAAGTCCGCAATCAGGTCTTCAAGAAGACCGTGCAGACCATCACCTATCTGCCTCACTTTATTTCTCTTGTTGTGGCATGCGGTATCATCATCGACTTCACCAAGCAAAACGGCTTGATCAACGATATCATCGCCTTCTTCGGCGGCGAACGAATTCTGTTCCTGCAATCTCCGGAGTGGTTTCGTCCTGTTTACATCATATCCGGCATCTGGCAGGAGATCGGCTGGGGCTCCATCATCTATCTATCCGCTATCGCAGGCATCTCGCAGGAACTGTATGAAGCCGCCAAGATCGATGGCGCTAACCGTTGGCAGGAAACTTGGCACATCACCCTGCCCGGCATCATGGAAACCATCGTCATTCTACTGATTCTCCGTGTCGGTAAACTGATGAGCCTGGGTTACGAAAAGGTTCTTCTACTCTATAATGAAACGACTTACCTGACGGCGGATATCATTTCTACGTACGTCTATCGCCGCGGTATCCAAAATGCGGAATACAGTTTTGCCTCCGCGGTGGATCTCTTTAATTCTGTCATCAATATGGCCCTGCTTTTGATCGTAAACGCGATCAGCAAACGCGTCCAAGGCAGCAGCCTGTTTTGAGAGAGGGGGCTTTGGCATGATTCAACGTACAAAAGGTGAAAAAGCCTTTGGGGGCTTTAATATTATTTTTCTCTCCCTATTGAGTATCTGCGCACTGTATCCAATGTACTATGTTCTGATGGCCTCGTTCAGCGATTCGGGCAGACTCATGTCCCATTCCGGACTACTGTTGTATCCGGACGGATTCTCCTTACAGGGCTATAAAGTCATCATCGATAATGCGAATATCTGGACTGGGTATGGCAACACGCTTTTTATCGTGATTATCGGCACTATCATCAGCCTGGTTGTGACATCCATGGCCGCCTATCCCCTGTCCCGCAAATCTTTTACCCTGCGCAACTTTTTCATGTTGATGATCACTTTTACCATGATGTTCAGCGGCGGCCTGATCCCTCGTTTTCTAGTGGTCAATGATGTGGGACTCTATGATTCCATCTGGTCCTTGATTCTGCCCGTAGCTGTCAATACGACCAATCTGATCATCATGCGCACTGCCTTTGCGGCTGTCCCAGACAGCCTGGAGGAATCCGCCAAGATCGATGGCGCCAACGATCTGGTTACATACGCCCGCATCATTCTGCCGCTGACCAAGGCAACCTTGGCTGTTCTGGCACTCTATTACGGCGTTTCGTATTGGAATTCCTGGTTTACGGCTTCGATTTATCTGCGTTCCCGAAGCAAGTTCCCCCTGCAGCTGATTCTGCGCGAAATCCTGATTGCCAATGACAATGTCAACACGGATAACGAGCTCATGGCCGAATCGATCAAGTATGCGGCGATCATCGTATCCACCGTTCCGATCCTATGCGCCTACCCCTTCCTACAGCGTTATTTTGTGAAGGGCGTGATGATTGGCGCCGTAAAAGGATAAAACTATATATAATAGGAGGGTTACTACCATGCAAGACTATCACAACAATCTACTGTTCAAAAAGATCCACGGCTACATTGCCGCCGGATCCATCGGCAATTCCATGGGCGAACTGATGGAAGGGTATACGGTAGAAGAACGTCAGCAATATTGGGGCTGGGTCGATTATCTACCCGAGGTGACAAAGCATACGCCGCCGCGTCTGCCCAGCGTCAATGACCGTGCTGCCAATCCGTTCGATACAGGATTGGGACATCCGCCGATCGGTCATCCGCATACTCGAATTCCTGGCACGACAGAAGATGGCGAAGAACGTTTTCGGATTCTCTCTACTGCGATCATCGAAAAAGGTGGACGAATCGATCTCTGGGATCTGGCGAAGGCCTGGTCCACACTCGTGAAACCTGAGATGTTTGGCTGGCAGCTGGGATCCCAGGATCAGGTCATTTATTATTCTATCAAGGCCGGTGTCGTGCCCTGGGAAGTAGGCCGCTGTGCTTCCTGGCCTGGGCTCTATGGCACCACTAAGATGATGGGAGCCGTCGGCGTCGTCAATGCCTGCTATCCGGAACAGGCTGCGAAAGACGCCATGGAACTGGCACGCATCAAGGATGTACGCGGGGTTCCAGGAAATTATGCCGTAGAAGTCGCGGGGGCTCACTGCGCAGGCGTGGCCGAAGCGCTAAAACCCAATGCGACCATCGATAGTGTGATCCAAGCTGCCGCGAATGTACTGGGACCGACCCCGCGCCGAGAATTTGAGGAGGTTCAGGAACTCGCGCGCCGCTGCGGCAAGGATCCGGAGCTCTATGGAAAAGAACTGCAGCGCAAATACGAGAATCGCCAGGTTTCCAATGCCGTCGAAATCCTAAGCGCCGCCTATGGGATTCTCTACATGGCGGACGCGGATCCCAGAAACGCCATCATCTATGCGGTCAACTCCGGACGCGACACCGACTGCCGCGCTCACACAGCTGGGTCTCTGGCCGGCGCCTTGCAAGGAATCGATGCCGTACCCGCCGAATGGGTCGAAACAGTCGATCACGCTATGAAAATCAACGAGCATACGACCTCTAACCGTACCTCTTTGGAAACGGCAGAAGGCTTATATAAAGCCGCCCTTCAAAATATACAAAAGATGAAAGATGTCGTAACACAGGTAGAAAGCTATCTCTAAATTTATTGTAGCACCTATTCTCAGGATTCTTCCTTTATACGCAGCAACGAGATTCATTCGTCCCGAATTTCGTCGTTGCGTATTTTTTGTTTCTTCTGAAATGAATTTACACGCAATTGCGCACAGCGGAATCACACTGTGGCGTATACTTCCCTTCCTTCAGGAACCAGATTATACGCCAGCTTGCAATAGCGCGCCGCGGAATCGCACTGGGGCGTATACTTCCCTTCCTTTAGGAACCAGATTATACGCCATCTCGCAATAGCGCGCCGCGAGATCTCACTGCGGCGTATACTTCCCTTCCTTCAAGAACCAGATTATACGCCATCTCAGAATAGCTCACCTCAAATTCTCGCTGGAGCGCACACTTTCCTTCCTTTCAGAACCAGATTATACGCCATCTCACAACAGCGCACCGCGGAATCGCACTGCGGCGTATACTTCCCTTCCTTTAGGAACCAGATTATACGCCATCTCACAACAGCGCACCGCGGAATCGCACTGGGGCGTATACTTCCCTTCCTTTAGGAACCAGATTATACGCCATTTCGCCACAGCGCGCCGCGAGATCT
>DBQQ01000008.1:14874-44404 GCA_002305315.1 Clostridiales bacterium UBA1390 | reverse complement strand
TATACGCTATCTCGCCACAGCGCACCGCGGAATCGCACTGCAGCGTACACTTTCCTTCCTTTAGGAACCAGATTATACGCTATCTCATCACAGCGCACCGCGGAATCGCACTGCGGCGTACACTTTCCTTCCTTTAGCAACTAGATTATACGCTATCTCATTACAGCGCGCCGCGGAATCGCACTGCGGCGTATACTTCCCTTCCTTCAGGAACCAGATTATACGCCATCTTGCAATAGCTCACCGCGGAATCGCACTGCGGCGTATACTTTAGTTCCTTTCAGAACCAGATTATGCGCTATCTCGCAAGAACGCCCCGCAGAATCATGAAATTGCGTATATTTTTGTACACCAAGAAGACGCCGGCACACTTCTTTTTGAGTTCTTTCGGATCCTGCACAAGATACTCCCTCATGATGAGGAGCTTCTTTCTCTCCTGAATTCTCTCCGCCTCGTAGCCCTCTAACTTACGCTTCTGATTCTCCGCATACGGTTCATTATCCTGTATCCCCCTCGTATCAGGAAAGTAAAAATCGGGGATATAGGTGTGCCCCTGTAATAGCACAAAAATAGATGCTTATGAGGGGGCAATCTGCGGGGACGGATCTTGCAAAAATGATCGGAGTATAGAGCAACTCCGATCATACATAATATCGTGTTTTGATGCCTTTAAGCTTCAGGAAGTCATCCATATACCGCAATACGGCCTGATCCCACAGCCGCCACTCATGACCCACGCCCGGAAATACCTCAAACCGATATTCAAATGGCAATTCCTTAAAGAACCCTGTGAGACCGTCTCCACTGCCGGATGGCTCTAAAGCGCCCGCCGCATGATAAATCCTGGGATAGGGACCGCCCTGCTTTGCCAGCTTTCGCGCCAGGTACTTGACACCGTGCTCGCTCTCGGCCGGACAGCCTTCCCCAAAGACAATCACATGGCGCCGTCCGCGATAGGTTCCGTCATCGGTGAAATATTGATCCGCCGTATCTCCGCCGGAGAAAGCACCGATCGCGCTGAAGGTATCTGGATAACGCAATCCAATCCGAAACGCGCCGTAAGCACCATTGGAGAGGCCGCAGACAAAATTATCCTCCCGTGCGGCGGACAGGCAGGGGAAGATCTGGCGCAGGCGTGCCACCAATTCCTCGCCCAGGAATGTTCCGTAATTCTGCCCGTGTACCATGTTGGTAAAGAGGGACTTATGCCCCGTAGGGATCACGGCCGCCAAGCCCCGTTCCCGCACATATCGTTCCAGGCTTGTATACCGCAGCCAAAGCGTATGGTCGCCCGTGGAGCCATGGTACAGCCAGATCGTCTTCAGCGGATGATCCGGATTCTGCGGCAGTATCACGCTGACTGGAATCTCCAGATCCAGCACCTCAGAATAGAGATTCATTTCCATCATAGCCATATCACATCGCCCTCACTTTCTCGGTCAGAATATCCAGCCCATTTTCCGCATCTTGCAGCAGACAGACAGGGAAGCCTGATGTTGCCAGCTCATCATGAAGTTCCGTTGCCTCCGTACGAAAGGCGTCCTGCGGAGAAGATACCAGCACAATCTCCGGACGCGCCTTCGTCTGCGGATCGTGCGCCAGTCCCCTTGCCGCGAACAGAAGATCATTCGGGCTCCTGCGATAGAATCCCTCGGGTCCCAAGACGTCCTCCATCGAAACCGCCGGTAGTTTCTCCTCATAGAAGCGTCCCGGATCCAGCAGGCCATCCAGACTCACTGCTGTTCCAAACACCTGCGGCGCAGCCAATGCCGCCCGCACTGCCCCATAGCCGCCCATGCCGATTCCGGCAATCAGCCGTGCTTCCCGACGCGCATCCAGCGACAGCCATCCTTCGCAGACCGAGACAAGCTCCTGCGTGATATAATCCAACATGTCGTATCCATAGTACATATTGACATAAAAGCTGTTCAGGCAAGAAGGCATGATCAGAACCGCGCCCGCATCGGACAGCCGCTTCTCTATATCGGTTTGCCGCATCCAGGACGTGTTGTTGCCCGCTATATCGTGCAGCAGATACACCGCTTTATAGGGCCCTTTCTGCGATCGATCCGGCACCAGAACATCCAGGGGAAGCGGTGTTCTCGCCGCCTCCGACTGCATTTGTATATGCATCCAATCCATGATTTCCGTAACCCCCTTTTATAAAGAAGGGGTATCCCGCAGGATACCCCTCATCATTTAACAATATGAACTTACTCCTCCGGAGCGTACATCTTCTGCAACTTCTGCAGATATGCGTACTTCGCGGTCGCCTCGGACTCAGACTTGCCGAAGAGCTTCTCCGCACGAGCCGGATTCGCCTTAGCCAAGGAAGCATAACGAACTTCGCCCATCAGGAATTCCTGATAGTCGCCGGTCGGTGCCTTGCTGTCCAGCGTGAACGGATTCTTGCCTTCTTCTGCCTTACGAGGATCGAAGCGGAAGTTGTTCCAGTAACCAGCCTCTACCGCCAGCTTCTCCTCGGTCTGTGCCTTGCTCATACCCTTCTTGATACCATGGTTGATACAAGGAGCATATGCGATGATGATGGACGGTCCATTATAGCTTTCTGCTTCCTGGAACGCCTTCAGGCACTGATTGTAATCCGCGCCCATGGAAACCTGAGCTACGTATACATAACCATAGGTCATAGCGATGCCTGCCAGATCCTTCTTCTTCGTCTCTTTACCACCAGCAGCGAACTGCGCGATAGCACCGGTACGAGTGGACTTGGAAGCCTGTCCACCAGTGTTGGAATATACCTCGGTATCGAATACCAGGATATTCACATCTTCGCCAGAAGCGATCACATGATCCAGACCGCCGAAACCGATGTCATATGCCCATCCGTCTCCGCCGAAGATCCACTGAGACTTCTTAGCCAGGAAGTCCTTATTCTTCACAATCTCCTTGCAGGTGTCGCAATCGCAGCCAGACAGAACCTCTACCAGCTTGTCCGCAGCAGCGCCATTGGTCGCACCTACCTGGAAGGTATCCAGATATTCCTTACAAGCAGCCTTGACTTCCTCAGAAGCCTTGTCGCTCTCCATAACGGACTCTACCTTCGCCTTCAGGCCGTTACGCAGTGCCTTCTGTGCCAGGAACATACCATAACCAAACTCAGCGTTGTCCTCGAACAGAGAGTTCGACCAAGCCGGGCCCTGTCCCTTCGCGTTTACGGTATAAGGCGTAGACGGAGAGGAGTTACCCCAGATAGAGGAACAACCGGTTGCATTGGCGATGTACATTCTGTCACCGAACAACTGCGTCACCAGCTTCGCATAAGGAGTCTCACCACATCCTGCGCAAGCACCGGAGAACTCAAGCAGCGGCTTATGGAACTGGCTGCCCTTGACTGTGGTATCCTTAAACTTCGCCAGCACTTCCGGCTTCTCAGCCAGCGTCTGTCCATAATTGAAGAGTTCCTGCTCTCCCTTATTGGGTTCCAGAGCGCCCATGGTCAGCGCCTTCTCACCCTTCTTACCCGGGCATACATTCGCACAAGAACCACATCCGGTACAATCCAGTGCGGAAATGGTCATTGCAAAGTACATTCCAGGCATACCGGTCATCGGCACCTTCTTCATGCCTTCCGGTGCAGCCGCAGCCTCTTCCTCCGTCATGACGACCGGACGAATGACAGCATGAGGACATACATAAGAACAGAAATTACACTGAATACAATTGTCAGGATTCCAAACCGGAACATTGACAGCAATGCCACGCTTCTCGAACGCGGAAGAACCAGAAGGTGTAGAACCGTCTACATAATCCTTGAATGCGGATACGGGCAGGCTGTTGCCTTCCTGTGCGTTGACCTTTGCCTGAATGTTGTTGACAAAATCTACTACATCCTTGCGTCCCTCGGTCACATGCACAATGTCCAGGCCCTCGTCTTCGCAATCCTTCCAGCTTTCCGGAACCTTAACCTCTACGACCTGCTTAGCGCCTTCTTCGATAGCGGCCCAGTTCTTCATAACGATATCGTCACCCTTACGGCCATAGGTCGCCTTTGCGGCAGCCTTCATCAGCTCGATCGCCTTGTCCTCAGGAATGATGTTCGCCAGCTTGAAGAAAGCGGACTGCAGAATGGTGTTGATACGAGTCGGGCCCATGCCGGTCTCGATACCAATCTTAACACCATCGATGGTGTAGAACTTGATATTGTGGTCTGCGATGAACTTCTTCACCTGACCCGGCAGATGTGTCTCCAGCGCCTCTGCATCCCAAGAGCAGTTCAGCAGGAATGTACCACCGTCTACCAGCTCCTGCACCATGTTGTACTTACGGATGTAAGCCGGATTGTGGCAAGCCACGAAATTCGCCTTACGAATCAGATAAGTAGATTTGATGGGCTTATGTCCGAAACGCAGGTGAGACATGGTCACACCGCCAGACTTCTTAGAATCATAATCGAAATATGCCTGTGCATACATGTCGGTGTTGTCACCGATGATCTTGATGGAGTTCTTATTCGCACCTACGGTACCATCCGCGCCCAGGCCCCAGAACTTACAGTTGATCGTGCCTTCCGGCGTGGTGATCAGCTGCTCGCCCAGAGGCAGAGACAGATTGGTCACATCATCCTCGATACCGATCGTGAACTTCGCCTTTTCGGTGTTGTCATAAACAGCTACGATCTGTGTAGGTGTGGTATCCTTGGAACCCAGACCATAACGTCCAGAGAAAATCGGAGTCTGATCGAACTTGGTTCCCTTCAGAGCTGCCACAACATCCAGATACAGGGGCTCACCCTGCGCACCGGGCTCCTTGGTTCTATCCAGAACGGAAATCAGCTTTACAGTGTCCGGAATCGCGTCTACCAGAGCAGATGCAGAGAACGGACGATACAGACGTACCTTCACTACACCCACCTTCTCGCCCTTAGCCAGCAGGTAGTCGATTGTCTCTTCGATGGTGTCGCAGACGGAACCCATGGCAATGATCACCTTTTCCGCATCCGGAGCACCATAGTAGTTGAACAGCTTATAGTCGGTACCGATCTTCTCGTTGACCTTATCCATGTAGGTCTGCACGATCGCCGGCAGCGCATCATAGTAAGGATTGCAAGCCTCTCTAGCCTGGAAGAAGATATCCGGGTTCTGAGCAGAACCTCTCTGGCAAGGATGATTGGGGTTCAGCGCATGCTTACGGAAAGCATCAACGGCCTCCATATCTACCAGGTCCTTCAGATCTTCATAATCCCAAGTCTCAATCTTCTGAATCTCATGAGAAGTACGGAATCCATCAAAGAAGTTGATAAACGGAACACGACCCTTGATCGCAGAACAATGCGCAACGGGAGTCAGATCCATAACTTCCTGTACGCTGGATTCGCACAGCATCGCGCAGCCAGTCTGACGACATGCGTATACATCAGAATGATCGCCAAAGATCGACAGCGCGTGACTTGCTAAAGCACGAGCGGAAACATTAAACACGCCCGGCAGCTGCTCCCCGGCAATCTTGTACAGATTGGGGATCATCAGCAGCAGGCCCTGCGACGCGGTATAGGTCGTCGTCAGCGCACCAGCCGCCAGAGAACCGTGTACGGTTCCGGCCGCACCAGCCTCGGACTGCATCTCCGTAACCTGTACGGTCTGCCCAAAAATATTGGTTCTTCCGGCAGTTGCCCACTCGTCAGTAGCTTCTGCCATGACGGATGAAGGCGTGATCGGATAGATTGCCGCAACATCGGTATATGCGTAAGACGCATGAGCCGCTGCGTGGTTACCATCCATGGTTTTCATCTTTCTTGCCATTGGAAAACATCCTTTCTTCCTGAGCGGTCATTATCCGCTCTGATTTGTATTCTAAAGAAGCCATGAAAAAACACGGCATCTTGCCATACCTGTTCTTATTTTACCATCTTTTTGGGGCATTGTAAATAGGTCTGCCCATTTTTTCACAAGATTTTCACCCAGCGTTCTCTCCCTGCAGATATTGCCGGAACCAGTCGCCGATCTCCGCAAGACGCCGGATCCGGTTCTTGGGCTTCCCCGATCGGGACAGTTCATGATTCTCTCCATGAAAGAGCACCATGCGTGTCGGTGTACCGTTTTGCTGCAGGGCATTATACATCTGGATGGCATCACTCATCCAGCAGCGATAGTCCTCATCCGATTGAATGAAGAGCGTGGGCGTCACCGCCTGAGGCGCTTCCTTCAGAGGAGAAGTGTTCCAAACCGTATCGAAATCATGCCAGGGATCCGTCCCCAGCTGGGCCATGTTGTGGTAGAAACCGATATCCGTACACAGGGCCTTGGTCAGGTAATTTGAAATGCTGCGCTGTGAAGCCGCCGCCGCGAAGCGATCCGTATGCCCGATCATCCAATTGCACATGAACCCGCCATAGGAACCGCCGCAGATCCCGATTCGCTTCGCATCCAGCGCAGGATACCGCCGAATCACCTCATCCGTGAAGTCCATGAAGTCCTCGAAATCAATCGTACCCAGCTTCCCGGTCAGATTGGCAAAGTCCTCTCCCCGGCCATCGCTGCCGCGGGGATTGGTATAAAATACATAGTATCCCTGCGCTGCCAGGCACTGCATCTCATGATGAAACACGGCTCCGAATGCGACCTTCGGTCCTCCATGCATCTCCAATACGCCCGGGTACTTTCTTCCTGTTTCCTCATTCAACGGGCGCAAAACATACCCTTCCAGTTCGATACCCACCCGGTTTCGAAACGTAAAATATTCCGGTTCCACCAGATGATGCTCTGCAAAATACGCGTCATTTCGATGCGTCAGCTGAATTTCTTCTCCTGTCTCCGGGTTCAACCGCCAAACCTCTGCCAGACGCATATTGCGAAACGCAATCATATCCACGCCGTGTTCTCCCACGACAAATGAGGTAATCTGACCGGGCCTGTCGCAGAGTTTGGTCAGTCGATCGTCCGGATCCAATCGCCACAACTCCGCATGACTCCACCCCGTATGCAGGAAATAGAGCGCTCCATCCTTCGCCGCCAGTTTATCGCCACCGCCATAGGAAGCATCCGTTCCCACCGTAGACGAAGGCGCGCCATCCATATAGGGCAGCTCCCGCAGAGACCCTTTCTCCAGGTGATACTCGTAGAACCTGGGGCTCCTTCCCGGCCACTCATAAGTCTGGCCTGTGAAAAACAGCCGGTCGTTGGTGATAAAGAAAAGGTTCCCGATCTCCATTTCCTTCGGCAGTTCCACTTCCCGCTGCTCCCGGCGCGCCATATCATATACGAAGAGCCGGGACGCGTGTCCTTCCACATCTCCCTGTTCGTATCCTGCCCAGGCGATCCTATTTCCTGAAGAGGCCGTCCCCTGTACCTGGAATGGCGCCTCTGTCAAGAATGTTTTGCTCCCATCCGCCGCATCGTAGATCGAGAGCACGCTGCGTTTGGAATTGATGATGCCTCGTCCGTTGAACCAGAAGGGCAGCTCATCAAAGATCCGGACCTCCTCCTGCACCGGATTCTCTCGGGCCCATACCTCTTCTGTCACGAGATACGTCGTATCCCCCAGCTTCCGAAGATCACGGATCTGACCCTCCAGCTCCAGAAAAGTCGCAGCCTCACCGCCATGAATGGATATCTTATACCATCGGCTCTTTTGTTCTCCCTTTTCCTGATCTCTGGCGCTCCGAAAGACAACCGTATCCTCATCCAGCCAGAAAGCGCCCTTCTCGTCCACACCGGAAGTCAACGGGCGTACCTTCTGCGTCTCTGGCTCCACCAGCCATAATCCGCTGCGATAATAGGGTCCCTCCTCCGCCGCTCTTGTCTCGGTAAACAATAGGTACTTTCCGTCCGGTGAAGCCTTCAGATCGGATAAAAAACGAAATGCATACAAGTCCTCATATGTGATCTTTTCCATCTTGCTTCCCTCACTTCAAATACTGATCCATCCAGTTCAGAATTTCTTCCATACGCCGAATCCGGCTCTTGGGCCTGCCTGAGCGGGACAGTTCATGATTCTCCTTGTCAAATAACACCAGTCTGGCTGGGCATCCATGCAGCTTGAGCGCCGTGAACATGGAGATGCCCTCTCCCATCCAGCACCGATAGTCTTCATTAGAATGGATGAACAGCGTCGGCGTCTTACATCGGTCCACATACTTCAGCGGAGAGAACGACCAGAGCTTCGCCGCATCTTCTCGCGTCACCGTTCCATGATTCGTACGGGTAAACGTATGTCCGATATCGGAAGAATGCTCAAAGAGAATCCAGTTGGAGATGCTGCGCTGCGAGGCGGCCGCCGCAAACCGGTCCGTATGTCCAATGATCCAATTGGTCATGAATCCGCCGTAGGAACCACCCGTCACTCCTAGACGCTTCGGATCCGCGTCTGGATACTTCGCCAGCATTTCATCCAGAAATTCCATCAGATTCTCGTATTCCACGGTACCATACTTTCCGCAGATGTCTCCAAAGGCATTTCCCCTGCCATCGCTGCCCCGGGGATTACAATAAAACACGAAATAGCCGGCATTGGCCCAGACCTGCATCTCATGATGAAACACGCCGCCGAATACGGTTCTGGGCCCGCCATGAATATGCAGAATCGCCGGATACCGCACACCCGGCTGATACCCCACCGGCTTCATCGCATATCCGTGAATCGAGATGCCATCCTTTCCGGTATAGCTGTAAAACTCCGGCACGCTGACCATATGGTTCGCACTCCACTCGTCGTTCAGATGCGTAACTTGCTCCCCATCCAGATAGAGTTCCGCCAGGCGAAGTCCATACATACCGCAGCACAGCAGATGTCCATTCCCTATGTCAAAACTCTCACAGGAGCCCTCCGGCGTCAGCGCATCCGAGATATGCCCGGAAAGATCCAGCTTTTTTAACACCGTGCTTTCCTCCACCGTTGTCAGAAAATACAGCCCCTCATCAGTCATCTTGAGGCCCTGCCCCGCTCCCAGCTTCGCATCGCTTCCTACGCTGCCGTGCCCGATGCTGTACTCATAATCCGCCAGCAACCGCATCGAACCATCCTCCGGATTCAGCAGGTAGAAACAGCAATATTCCATCTGTCCATACCGTTTTTGCTCAGAAGACACCAGCAAGATCTGACCATCTGTCCAAAATTGCGCAGTTTGAAAACGACACCTTTCCGGCTCGATCAGGCAGCGGCTCTGTCCGGTAGTCTGGTCATATAGATACAGTCCCCGGTAGGTATATCGCATTCCTTTTTCCCACAACGCCCCGCTATACAGAATCCTGCCTTCCTTCTCCGCGCAGAACGCAGCGTCGAACCAGGGATCCGTCAGCGCCGTGAGCGCCCCGGTCTCCTTCTGATATAGATACAATCGGTTTCGCTTTCCCGCGGTAAATCCTACTCCATTCGACCAGAATGGCGCTTCCTCCAGAACCTCCCAGTCCTCATCCTTGCCCTTCACCTGGTTTTCCTGCACCGCCTCCACCAGATAGCCGCCGTTTTCCAGGCTGTGAAGACGCGCGTTTTTCACAGGCAGGCCAAACGCCCTTTGCGCCTCGCCTCCCCGCGGATCGATCTCATAGAAGACCGACCAGGCTTCCTCCGCCATCTTCTTCTGATCCGCCTGATCCCGCGCTGCCGAAAAAAGCAACGTACCCTCACTCGTCCAGACATAGGACGAGGCGTCTCCCCGCGAGGTCATCCTCCGGCTCTTCCTGGTCTCGATATCCAGCAGATAAAGATCTCCCGGATACGCGTTCTTTTCCTCATCCGGCCTACGCACCACAAAAGCAGCGCTGTTTCCATCCGGCGAGAACTTGGGATCGCTGACAAACTGAAAATCCATCAGTGATCGAATCATTGTCTTTTCCATATCCATAACCCCCTTTTTTACACCACAAGGGCGGGAAGCCCGGCTCCCCACCCCTGTCATTGACTCACTCTCCATATGTATAAATCTCGATGGTCTCGATGATCACATCCTCTTCCGGCTTATCCTCCATGACTTCCGTCTGATCCACGCCATTCAGGATCTGTGCTTCCGTCACCTGATCCTCCGTATAGGTCTTCACCTGCGAGATGGCGTCTACCACATCCATACCTTCCACAACCTGACCGAAGACCGTATGCACGTACTGCGTATACGTATCCGGGTACCGCACGGCCCGCAGATTGCTCAACTGATAGTCCAGATAGATGGCGCCGCCGACTTCCTCAAACTTGTCGATCTTGGCCTCATCCACCTTATACTTATCATCCACATCCATGTTCCAGCGCTTATAGTCATCCACTTCCGTATCATCCGAAGTGATGATGAAGAACTGACTGCCGTTGGTGTCGGCGCCGCGATTCGCCATACACAGCGCACCACGGTATGTTCCCAGGTACGGCACATTCTCATCCTCAAAGGTCTCCCCCCAGATACTCTCGCCACCGGTACCTGTTCCCGTGGGATCTCCGCCCTGAATCATGAAATCCTCAATCACACGATGGAAAATCACGCCGTCATAATACCCTTCCTGCGCATGTGTCACGAAGTTCTCCACAGCCTTGGGCGCTTCCTCCGGAAAGAGGCGCACGGTAAACTCTCCCATGTTCGTGACAAACCGCGCCATGGTATCTCCTTTTTCCGGCTCCGCGAACTGCTCATCATACTTCTCTGCACTGTAATGCTGGTAGATGCTGTTGCTGCAGCCTGCAATACTGCATACCAGAAGCATCAATATACTTGTCATGGCAAAAAGTTTTTTCTTCATCTTGTCGTATCCTCCCGTTTTTCTTTACTTAGAAGCCATCGCTTCCTCGATGACTTCCAAAACCCGTTGTGTACCGGATTCCTGCTGATCCCTGTCCATGGCCTGGCGATACCGGTCCCGGTTGCGATAGACCTCTTCCACCGCTGCGAGAATCCGTTCCGGCGACAGTTTTTCCTGCTCCAGCGTGTAGCTGTACCCCTTTTCAGTAAAAGATCGGGCGTTCAAGATCTGATCACCCCGACTGGCCGAAAGCGGCAAGGGGACCAGCACATTCGGCAGTCTGAGGGCCAGAATCTCCGCCAGAGAATTGGCGCCTGCTCGGCAGAGCGTCACATCCGCCGCCGCATAGAAATGAGGCATCTCCTCGTTGGCATATTCGATCTGGAAGTATCCTTCCTGACCCGCCAGACTCTCATCCCAATTTCCCTTGCCGCACAGATGCAATACCTGAAAATGAGGTAACAGACTGGGCAACGCCTGCCTGACTCCCTCATTCAACGCGCGCGCGCCAGAACTGCCTCCCATGACCAAAAGCACCGGACGATCTGCCGACAGTCCGCTGATGGCAAGCCCCTGACTCCGGCTGCCCGACAAAAGAGAGTCTCGAATCGGCGTTCCGGTATACACGCCCTTTCCCTGCGGCACGTAGCGCAGCGCATCCTGAAAGTTGACACAGACCTTCGACGCGAAGGGCATGGCCAGTTTATTGGCCAGTCCTGGCGTGATATCGGACTCGTGACATACGCAGGGGATCTTTCGCCAATGCGCGGCAATCACCACAGGTACGCTGACAAAGCCCCCTTTAGAGAATACCACGTCTGGCTTAAGTTTACCTAAAAGCCTGCGCGCCTGAAAGAGTCCGCGAATCACATGAAAGGGCATTGTGAGATTCTCTAGCGTAAAATAGCGGTTCAGCCTCTCGGAATCAATCCCATAATAGGGAATCCCCAAGGGCTCGATCAGGCTCTTTTCCATGCCCTTCTCGCTTCCCACATAACAGACCCGATATCCCTTTTGCCGCAGGTAGGGAATGAGCGCGATATTCGGCGTCACATGCCCGCCGGTTCCGCCGCCGGTGAGTACCACGGTCTTTCGAGCACTCATTTCTCTGCCTCCAGCGCCTTTCTGACTTTGTTCGCGGCCTCAGCCACCTGATCTGAAAGTCCCTGCATGGGCTCCCAACCGATCTGCACGCTGTCTCCCTGATATCTGGGAATGATGTGCATATGATAGTGCATCACCGTCTGTCCGGCGGCCTCTCCGTTATTCTGCAGGACATTGATCCCATCCGGATTGAGACCCGCCTGCATGGCTTGCACCACCTTTTGCGCCGTAATCATCACCTTACAGGCTGTCTCGGCGGGAAGCTCCGTAAGATCCTTCGCATGCACTTTCGGCAGAATCAAAAGATGCCCCAGGTTTGCCGGGGAGATATCTGCGATCACCCGCAAATCTTCATCCTCATACACCGTTGTCGAAGGGATCTCGCCCGCCGCAATCTTGCAAAAAATACATCCATCCATATTCTAACACCCTTTCCATGATAACATATCCAGCCTTTTCTATCAGACCGTATTCAAAAGGAACGCAATCAGCCGCTGTACGATCTGCCTCTGTTTCGCCAGGATCGGCTCCGCTTCTTTCCGCCAGGCGACCAGGGCTGTATACGTGGACTGATTCTCAATCTCATTGTAGAGCAGCAGATCCCAGGGGATTTTCTCTTCTTCTGGCTCTTCCGCGGCTCGCCCCTTAGCGCCCAAAGCTCGTAAGCACTGGATCTGCGCCTGCTTGTCCATCATGTTCCGCTCCAGAAGCCGTCTTTTGATCGGATCCATGACGTCCGAAAGCCTCGCGTGATAGATCTTTCGATACTGTACCGCCTCTTCTTCCAAGTCACACAGCCATTCCTGCCGAACCCCATCCTCCATCTTGATGCCTCCAAACTCTCATCTGAAAACATTGTATGCGGACAAGTCCTCTCTCATGACTCTTCTTGGAGAAGGCCATTATATACATCCCGTTTGGAGATGCCTCGGTCTTTTGCCACCTGCTTCATCGCCTCTTTGGGAGGCAGCGCCGAATACAAGGCCATATGCTCTCTCAGCGTCATCTGCTCCCATCGCGCCCTTTCTTCTCGCTCCCGCGCCAAAGGATCTGCGCCTTCTAAAATCAGC
Organism: Clostridiales bacterium UBA1390; assembly: GCA_002305315.1. Taxonomy (GTDB): domain Bacteria; phylum Bacillota; class Clostridia; order Lachnospirales; family Bianqueaceae; genus Faecimorpha; species Faecimorpha stercoravium. The sequence continues at coordinate 31,551 of DBQQ01000008.1, read as the reverse complement.
ACATATTCTCCCCGGGGCTCCTGATCCTGATAATGCGCGATCGCCTCCGACAGTTTCATCTGCAGCATCTCCTCATGACGCTTTGTCAGCTCCCGCCCCATTGCCAGCCGCCTGTCTCCAAAGGCCTCCAGGAGATCGGACAGTGTCTGCCGCAGGTGATGCGGCGCTTCATAGAAGATCACCGTACGCTCCTCTGCGCGGAGCGCTTCCAGACGCGCGCGTCTCTCCTTGCCGCCTGCCGGCAGGAATCCCTCGAACACGAATCGGCGGCTGGGCATTCCGGACATGGACAGTGCCGTGACAAAGGCGCAGGCTCCGGGTAAAGCCGTGACCAGAATCCCTTCCTCGCGGCAGCGCCTTACCAGGATCTCTCCCGGATCCGAAATCGCCGGCGTTCCCGCATCGCTCACCAGCACCACGGTTTGCCCTTCTCGGAGTTTTTCAAGGATCTGTTCCGTCCGCTCCTGCTCATTATGCTGATGGCAGCTGATCATGGGCGTCTTGATTCCCAGATGATTCAGGAGTCCCAGCGTATGCCGCGTATCTTCCGCCGCGATCAGGTCCGCCTCAGCCAGCGCCCGCTTTCCCCGTTCTGTCATGTCCTCCATGTTGCCGATCGGGGTGGGACATACGATCAGTTTTCCTGTCATGTCTGCCTCCTATAATCGATTGACCAGTTTCATGATCTTTGACTCGTGTACGGTAATCGCGTTCTTAGGACATTGTTCCTGACAGCAATAACATCGAATGCACTGATGATAATGTACTGCCGGATACCGTCCTTCCATCGTAATCGCCTTGGCCGGACAGTTCTGGTAACAGGCCCGGCAGCCGACACACCGGTCGTGATGAAACTTCACCTTGGGTCTCAGCCAGGATTCCAGAGTGCGTCCCACGGGCCCCAACTTCCGCATAAGATGCGGATCGATATGATCCGGCATGCGAAAATCCTTCTGCACAAATCGTTCCGGATCCTCTCCCGCCTTCTCTACCTCTGCCGCGGAAGCTTTCCCCAGGCCGCGCCGATACGCCTGCTCCAGCGTCGGCACCTGTTCTCTCTCCAATCCGATGAGGTGAGAGGCCAGAAGATCCAGATCAAAAGGATTCTCCGAGGCCAGAAGCACGCCTACTTTTCGCGGCGTACCGCCGGTAGGACCATTCCCCTCCATCGCCACGATCCCGTCCATCCAGCATAGAACCGGATGCGCTGCCAGGCAAATATCGATCAGAGCATCTGCAAAATCCGCACTCTGCGGCATACGAAAATGATACTCCGCCTTTTTCGTACCCGGCACTGTGCCAAACTGATTCTTCACTGCTCCCGTAAACGTCATCATGCCGTGTGTCTTCAGCTTCGATACGGAAATGACCTTATCCACATCCGCCAACATCGCCGTCTGTGTCAGGTGCTTTAATAGCTTCCCCTGCGGATTCTCCACTTCCATGGCTTCTGTATTCCAATTCAGGCTGGCGCCGGCTCTTTCCGCCGCCTTCTGAATTCCTGTTCCCTTATAGATCCTCCGCAGCGCTTCCTGATTAAACAGTCCGCCCGGACTATCCCCAATGAGGACTTCACATCCCTGTTCCTGCAATAGACGAGCCAGGGTCTCCACAAACAACGGGTGTGTGGTCGCCGCCAGATCTGGCGCTTTATTCATCACCAGATTGACTTTCAAAAGCACCCGTTCTCCCGGTGATACAAAGGCTTTCCATCCGCCCAGATCCCGGATGGCCTCTTCCATTGCTTCTCGGAGCCTCTCGGGCTCATATTGTTCACATGCTCGCAGACTGACTGTTGCCATTGTTTCCCTCGTAGATTCTTCGAACCGGCTCCGTATAAGAACCGTCTTCATGATAGATGATGAGCGGCGGTGCCACGCGCAGTTCCGGTGCGCCGCCTCGTATCCCCTCGATAAGGACCATGTTAGGCTCTCGCTCCAGTTTAGGAGAGACGAGCTGCATCCGCTTCGGCTCGATTTTGAATACGCGCATCTGCTCCATGATCTCCGGCAGTCTCATGGGACGATGCACCATATAGAAGCGTCCCTTACTCTTGAGCAGCCGCGCGGCCGAAGCGAGAACATCCGTCAACGTACAGGCGATCTCATGTCTTGCCAGATTCATCGCCAGGTTCCGGTTATGCTGTCCTGCCGGCACCTTCATATACGGCGGATTCACCGTCACCACATCCCAGGCCCCCGCCTTCAACTGTTCCTCACAGTTCCGCAGATCTCCCTGCAATATGGAGATCTGTTCCTCCCGCCCATTCACCTGGACGCTGCGCCGGGCCATATCTGCCGATTCCTCCTGCAGCTCTAAGCCCGTAAAATGGGCTCCCGGATACCGACTCTCCATCAGAATCGGAATCACGCCTGTCCCACTGCAGAGATCCAGCACCTTTTCGCCTGGATACGCCCTGGCGAAAGCAGAAAGAAGCACGGCATCCATGCCAAAGCAGAACCGTCCGGGATGTTGAATGATCCGTCTCCCATCCCGCTGCAGTTCATCCAACCGTTCTCCTTCCTTCAGAAACGCTTTCTCAATGGCCTCCATGATCCTGTTCCAGCTCCTCCAGCTGTTTTTTCTCTTCCTGATCCATTGGCTGCCCGCCCTTATTCCGATTTCGCTTCCGGCGTACAATCTCAATCTCATCTAAGGGATACTCCGCAATCTCCACATCCCCCTTCTCATTCTGACGTACGCCCACCTTCAGAAGCTGTCTAAGCACATTGACATGCAAGACTTCTCCCACACCATTCGGAGTCTGCACCAGATCCCCCTCGGCCGGAAGCTTGCGCGTCAGTTCCTCATAGGTGCTCTCCTCGTATTTGAGACAGCACATCAACCGACCGCAGGTTCCCGAAATCTTGGTGGGATTCAGGGAAAGATTCTGATCCTTTGCCATCTTGATGGATACCGGAATGAAGTCCGGCAAGAAGGTCTGACAGCAGAACGGCCGGCCGCAGATGCCCATGCCGGGGCAGGCTCTGGCCTCATCGCGAACTCCGATCTGACGCAGTTCGATGCGTGTACGAAAGACCGCCGCCAGATCTTTTACCAGTTCTCGAAAATCGACCCGTCCCTCTGCCGTAAAATAAAACAGGATTTTGTTGCCGTCGAAGGTGTATTCCGCATCGACCAGTTTCATCTCCAGACCACGCTTTGCGATCTTTTCCCGACAAACCTCCATAGCTTCCTTCTCCGCCTGGATGTTATGCTTGTTTGTCTCCTCATCCTTTTCTGTAGCCTTTCTCAGAATGGTCCGTACCGGAGCCACAATATCCTGATCCGAAGCCAACCGCGGGCTCTGCACTACCATCCCGTATTCGACTCCCCGGGAAGTCTCCACAATCACATGGTCTCCCCGCTCGACCCGGTTCACACCCGGCTGGAAATAATAAATCTTCCCTCCGTGCCGAAACCGGACACCAATCACCGTAATCAATCCACATCCTCCTATTTATCCAACGTCTTTCGTCTGGACAGCCCGATCAACAGCCAGTCCGACCAAAGTCCGAAATTCACATTGTGCAATAGCTTTTTCTTGGCATCTTCCAAGATATCTATTTTTTGATATAACGCAGGCATTTCATACAGATTCGCCGAAGATTCCAGCTGATCGCCAAGATCCTGACATACACACCCTGCCAGGCTGCCTGTTTCCCGCAGGACAATCAAGTCTCTGAACCATACCTGCATCATTCGCAGGACTTCCTGGATCGAGTCTTTATCTTCTTCCAAAGCCGCGCTGCGCGCGAGTACCTCCCATGTATCCAAACGAGCCAGCCCGGACAGCCATTCCATCCAACGTTCCCGGAGGCGAATAAACTCCTCCGAGCGTGCCATCCGCAGGGCCTGTCCTACGGCTCCGCTGCTTAAAGCCGCACAGGATCTTGCGACCGCGTCCCCGATCCCGTACCTCTCGACCAAAACCCGCCGCACCGTCTCCTCCGGCAGCGGCAGCAGTCGCAGCAATACACATCGCGACCGTACGGTCGGCAGGAAGTTCTGCACGTTTTCCGCCAAAAGCAGGATCACGCCATAGGCCGGCGGTTCTTCGATCGTCTTGAGCAATGCGTTCTGTGCCTGTGCATTCATCAGATGCGCCTGCTCCACGATATATACCTTACGCCCCGCATAATAGGGCAATATTTCTATATCCTGCACCAGTTCCTCTCGGATCCGCTGCACAGGCAGCGTCCCCTTCTCTCCTGGCTGGATATAATGCATATCCGGATGATTCCCAGATAGAAAAACGCGGCAGGAATCACATCTGCCGCAGGGTTCTCCATTCTCGGGAGCTTTACACAAAAGCGCCATCGCAAACTGCCCGGCTAATGTCCTCTTGCCGGCTCCCTCCGCGCCTTCCACCAAATACGCATGAGAAACCCGGCCGGCGGATATGGCCGACCGGATATGCTTCAGGACGGCATCATGACCTATCAGCCGTTCTCCTACACTCTTCTCATACATCAGAACTTATGGAACTGCTCAACATCCAGGACAAAGACTGTCGCTCCGCCAGCCGTCACCTCGATGGGATACGGAATATATCCTTCCGGCGTAGATGTATAGGGCTGATTCGCAATCGTCATCTGTTTCTTTGTCTGGCAGCGCTCATGCACGATCTTCAGCGCCTCGTCCAACCGGTCTTCTTCCACACCGATCAGCATCGTGGTATTGCCTACCCGCAGAAAACCGCCAGTACTGGCCAGCTTCGTCACCTGAAATCCTTCCTTATTCAGAGCGGTGGTCAGCCTCCCTGCGTCCTCATCATGAATAATTGCCAATACAAGTTTCATCGCGTCCTACCCCTTTCATATAGAAATATATTATCGAAGCCTTAGCCTCCGCAAATAAGGCTGCAGCACTTCCATAATCTGTTCATGTATTTCCCTCGGATCCTTAGTTCCATCGATCATTTGAACGCGTTTCGGATACCAGCGTCCGAGTGCGGCAAATCCGTCGTGAACCCTTCGGTGAAAGTCACCTTTCTCCTGTTCCAGGCGATCCAGCTGTCCCTCCTGCTGTCTCACCTTACGCCGCAATCCCTCTTCATAATCAATCTGTATGACCAGCGTCAGATCCGGCTCGAGTCCATCCGTAGCGAACGCATTGATCTCCCGCACCTTCTCCACGCCGAGTCTCCGGCCAATGCCCTGATAGACCAGGCTAGAATCCGTAAACCGATCACTGATGACGATACAGCCCTCCTCCAGTGCCGGGCGGATCACTTCTTCCACATGCTGCGCGCGCGCTGCCGCGTATAATAACGCCTCTGTCCGCGCCGTCATTTTTTGGTTCGCAGGGTCCAATAAAACCTTACGGATCTCCTCACTGATGGAGGGTCCACCCGGTTCTCTCGTACATAGAACCCGATATCCCGCCTTCTCGAGAGATTCACGCAAAAGTCCTATTTGCATCGTCTTCCCGGAACCATCCGGCCCTTCCAACGAGACAAATACCCCCATGGGAATCCCCTCCTACTCACAAACAAACTATTTGTCGGAGATGGTCGCCAAAGGGCGCCCATCTCTGGGCGTGGCTCAGTCTCTACAACTATAGAAAACTTTCTAGCCACGCCTATTATACCATACCCACCGGATAATTTCAATTTTTTCTTACAATTCGAATGATTTTTCATAGAATTTTTACAGATGCTTCGATGAAAAAACGGCCGTTTTCCACGATGCACAACGTGAAATCGGCCGTTTTCTTGGAACATTCTCTATGTTACATTCGCTTCTTCTTAGGCGCTGCCGGATGATAGGCGCAACCGCCCGCACAGCCGCTACAACCGCCAGGGCAGCCACCACAGCCTTTGCCGTTCTTGCGTTCATGAACCAGACTGCGGATGATGAGACAAACTACTGCTACCAGAATCACACTGATGATGATCGTTGCCCACATGTCTTCTCCTCCTTTTGATTAGCTACCGCTAACCTCCTTGAGGATACCACATCACTTCTGCTTTGTCAAGTCTTTTTTAGGCTTTAATGAGAACAAAGCACCGGCCTTCCGGCAATGCCTCTGTTTCGGACACTTCATTATATTGCATGATCTGATCCGGCGTCGTATTAAAACGTTTTGCGATTCTCCAGAGCGTGTCGCCCGGCTGGACGATATAGAGCGCCATCGACGGGATCGCAGCCATTTCCTCCGATGTCATGGGTTCCATTCGCGCTTCCTGCAAAACATTCACGTCCTGTAGACTGGCTGCTATCCATTCCATCTGACACTGCACCGAAATCCGGATTCGATGACCGCCCTGCCAAAGCGCCGAGGCATCCTGTACCAGGACATGGACACGAACATTCATATCCTGGCTCTCTCCCAGGTTCATGCTGTACTGGAACGGAACCTCCGCCGCAAATGCACAAACGCCCCCGTTTTCTCCTGGCGCCTGATAATAGACGGCTGCGTGCAATACTCCTTCTACCTGTAGCTGCCCTTCTTCCAGTATCACATCATCCACATGCGGAACTGCCGTAGTATAGAAAATCTGTACCGGATCCGGAAGATTTTCCGGCATCTCCACGTCGTTCTCCTCTCGAAAAGCCGCGGTCTCCATGCGCATGGGCCCATTCAGCACTGTCTGCAGTCTATCGCATTCGATACGCCACGACGGCATGTAAAGATCCTGCACAAAATGCTGCTCCTTCTCCTCATACACGCGCAATACACAGTCGCAAAGCGTTTCCGTGTCAAAGACGCGCAGTTCCCCATCATCGTCCGGACCAATCCGTACCGATGGTTTCTCCGGCTGCATCTGCAGTTCGCACTTCATGCCCGGTGCTATCCCCAGTCCATCCAGCATCCCGCTGAAGGGAATCCTCTGCTGCAGACAATATACCTGCGTATCGCTCTCCTCCGTCGTATACAGAACCGAAATCTCGAGTTCTCCTCGTACCATGGCCTGATCTGTCATGAGCTGCACTTCCTTACTGCATAAGAACGCGTCCCACCAGAGGAGTTCGCTGATGTTGCCCATAGCGTCCGGAATCTTCAGCTCTTCCTTGACAATCAGCTTCTCATGGCATTCGGCCACATTGCTGGAGAGACTGCGCACACTCTCCAGCACCTGCAGGTCATCCTCTCCCTGCACCTGGCTAATCATGGAAATAGCCGGATGCAGGACAATCTCTGCCGACAATTCCAGCATGGCCGATAGATTCAGCTTCCGGCCGCTCCTCAAGATGACCCGCATATCCTCCACGTTTGACTGAAATGTGCATACCGGTGAAACCGTGTCTTCAGAAGTGTCCGTAAGCAGCGAGGCTTCCAGCGCGACGGAAGTTCTCATACTATGTACCGTCCAGCTTGCGCCCTCTGCCAGATATAGAATGTCCACCCAGAGTTTCCCCCGAACCAGGAGTCTTCCATTCTCCAATGTGCTCTCCTCTATGCAGGGCGACAGCTCCGTCTGCAATACTCGGGCCATATCCGGCTTTCCATCCGGAAGCAGAATATCTTCTTTGACAGGGATCCTCGTCTGGGTCAGCTCCTTACTCTCGGCCCCGCTCCATTCTTCTTTAATCTGTTCCAACGCCATATTCTTCTCTCCTTTTATTGACTTACATCCTTCAGACGAAATTGAATCTCCGCCCCGGTATCCTTTGTCAAGAGAACCATGTACGGATACGTAGCGCTCTGTGAAACCACTTCTCCCGCCTGCGGTGCGATCAGATGCGCTTCGATCAGAATCTTATTTCCCATATCCTTGGCCGCTGTAATCTGAATACTGTAGCCGCCCGTTTCTTTCTGCCCAAATCCAAACGCAATATACAAATCTTCCCCGTTTCGATACGAAAAACCAAATTTTTCTCCCTGTTCCTGCAGGATTTTCTCAGAAAGCTTTTGCGGCACCTGATCTCCCGAGACGATCTCATAACTCAGATCAGGCGCCGCCGCTTCATCCTCCCCGGCCCCGCTCTCCTCGGCGCTGCCGCAGGCGGCACATGTAAAAATAATCGCAATAAAGAGGGTCAGCAGTCGTCTCCATCTTCTCCGCATCCTTTCCTTCCTCCCTGTGTCCGTGATAGTACACTATATGCGGAATCCTTGGATCTATGCGCCCCAACTCCGAATTTTCCTTCGTCCCGACGGATATCCCCGGCGGTATTTCCCCATGGTATCGTATCCGCCGATTCCCTGAGATCCCGAAAACGTAAGGGCAACGGCTTCCTCCACGTCGATACGCTGCTGCAAGGGCGTATACGCAATCTCGGCACAAAGGATCACGGGATCCATGGCGTGAATCAATACGCGTCCCGGACTGGAGGCAAAGTTGGCTCCGCTTTCCATCAGCAATTCATAATAACTCTGACACGCGCCCGCGATAATCACCAGGCGGTCCATGTCCGGCTGTGTCGCACGGGCTCTGCGCACTGTTTCCGCAAAATATCGGGAACTGCGGTACGAATCTTCCTGCATCAGATTCTCGTTTCCGCGCGGCAGCGAATCGTGCCCTGTTACCACCAGAATCTCGGGCCGATACTGCCTGAGGCACCGCAGCACCTCGATCGGCTGCTTTCTTTCCTCTATGGCCTCTCCATATACTTCCAGGCCCAGCTCTCTATAATATTTCTGACAAATATGCAGATACTCCGGATCCCCGTCCAGATGCAGAATCCTCACATTTTTAGGAAAACTTTCTCCATGGGTGATTCCCGTCTTGCTGTGACGACGTTTGAGTTCCTCGATCTTCTCCTCGAGCCGCTGCGTCTCTCTTCTCCTTGTGCCTCTGACGGCCTCGGCTCTTTGTTCCACCAAATCCGCATAGTCCGCATCCGCTGTCACGCGATATTCTACTCCCGAAAGCAGCACACGGCCATCCGCGCGGACTTCTTCCACATAGAAAAGCAGATCCTGTCCATAGGATCGGCGCCGCACCCAGCTTCCTCTCTGAATCATATAAAAAAACCCCCTTCCCAATGCATTATTGTATGCATGCATGGGCAAGGGGGTTCGTCCGCTTGCGTCACCATTCTTCTATATAGGGCCGCTCGCGATACCACCATTCCTCCTGATCCTCGATGAAACGCGAAACCACCGAATTATAGTCCCCATCCGGCCGATAGGTAATAAAATCCCGAATCGCTTTCACAAATTTCTCTTCCAGCTCTGGATCCATTGTCTTCAAAAACTCTTCCGCTAGCTCTACGATCTGTGCAGGTTTCTTTTTCTCCGGGAGATCTCTCACAGCCTGCATCAGGTTCTTTTGGCAGGGAAATAAGACTTCCGCTTCCTGTAAAATCATGCGTAGTCCATATAACACTGTAGCAGACGCTGCGCGCACCTTCAGATATATATTCCCTGTCTTACAGCTGCTCTGCCAGAAATATCCGCTATACAGGCGAAATGCCGCATAGAAGCTTTTCATCTTTTCTTCCCGTTCCTGCTTTTGAAAAACATCCAGACGCGCTACAATACCTTCTATTTCTGAATCTCTGGCAAACAGACATCGGGCATGCGTATACGCATACCGCGTGGGTTCGCTGCCCCGGTCTGCCGCAGCCGCCAGATATTCCTTGGTATAATACTTCAGATCAAAATAGCCGCCTGGATAATCACAGCCCTCAAAGACGCACTCCGTGATCTTGTGCTCGGCACACTGTCTTTCATACCGTTCCGGTGTCACAACGACAATGGCGTCCACATCTGAATCGGGGCGTTCCAGTCCCTTCGCGATGGATCCGCCTAGGATCACCGCTAATACCTCTGGATCATTTCTGAATCTCTCTATCAGATTTTGTATAGCTTTCTCGTGTTGAGGATACATTTTTTCCCTTTCAAAAGGGGCCGTGATCTCACAGCCCCTCACTCTTTTAAATTCCTGCCGTCATCTCTTCCTTCAGTGCCTGCGTCAGTTTCTCAGCCTCTTCCGCTGTCTTTCCGTTCGCACCGAAATAGAATTTGATCTTGGGCTCCGTACCGGAAGGTCTCACGCATACCCAGCAATTATTTTCCAAGCGAATCCGCAGTGCATCCGACTTTGGATAATCCTTGAAGCCCTTAAGATAATCCTCTACTGCGATCACTTTCAGCCCCGCATAGCTTTCCTTCGGATTCTCACGCATCTGCGCCATGATCTCTTTCATCTTGGCCGCGCCCTCGATTCCTTCAAATGCCATAGAAACCACAGCTTCCTTATAATAGCCGTATTTCTTATACAAGGCCTCCAGATGATCAATCAGACTGACGCCCTGCGCCTTGCAGATCGCTGCCATTTCGCAGATCAGCAGGCTGGCGCTCACCGCGTCCTTATCCCGGGCATAGGTTCCGCACAGGTATCCGTAGCTCTCCTCGAAGCCAAACAGGAAGGTGCCTTTCCCACTCTGCTCACTGCGCAGAATCTGCTGCCCAATATATTTGAAGCCCGTCAGGACATCCCGCAGTTCTACCCCATACTCTTCGGTCATGGGCCGCACCATCTCCGTGGTCACAATACTCTTCACCACAAAGCCGTCCGCGGGCAATGTACCTGTCTTCTTTCTGGCATCCAGAATATAGTGCGTCAACAACATACCGGTCATATTGCCTGTAAAAGGCTTATATCCTTCCGGTGTCTTGACCATGATTCCCATACGGTCCGCATCCGGATCTGTGCCCACAATCAGGTCCGCGTCGATCTTTTCACCCAGCTGTCTTGCCAGTTCCAACGCACGTACATCCTCCGGATTCGGATAGGGTACCGTGGGGAAGTCACCATCCGGCAGTTCCTGTTCCGGCACCACATGCACCTGCGTGAATCCGCATTCTGCCAACACACGGCGTACCAGCTTATTGCCCGTACCATGGAGCGGCGTGTAAACGATCTTCAGATCGCCCGCACAGCTCGCCAGAGTTTCGGGATCAATCCGATGCTTCTTGATTTCCTCGATGTAAGGCGCATCCACATCTTCCCCGATCTCTATATACAGCCCGGCTTTTTCAGCCTCTTCCCTCGGCATCACCTGAATACCGTCGAAGATATCCACCTTCTCTACCTCATCAATGATCTCGCTGTCCATCGGAGGAGGCACCTGGCATCCATCCTCCCAGTATGCCTTATACCCGTTATACTTAGAAGGATTATGGCTTGCTGTGATGACAACGCCTCCCTTGCACCCCAGGTGACGCACCGCATAGGAAAGTTCCGGTGTCGGACGAAGAGATTCAAATACGTACGCTTTGATCCCATTGCCATTGAAGACCGCCGCGGTTTCTCTTGCAAACACATCGGACTGATGCCGGGAATCGTATGCAATCGCAACGCCCTTTTCCTTGGCCTCCGGATCCTGCTTCAGAAAATAATTCGCAAGCCCCTGTGTCGCACGCCGCACCGTATATACGTTCATACGATTGGCTCCGGCTTCAATGACTCCGCGCAACCCAGCCGTTCCAAACTCCAAATCCTTATAGAAACGCTCCTGGATCTCCTTTTCGTCTCCCTGAATCCCGCGAAGTTCTTCCTTGGTCGCCTCATCTACGGCATCCGAAGAAAGCCACCGCTCATACCTTTCTTTGTACTCTTCCATCTTGAAACCTCCTTACGTGATATAATGCAAGCAGTATATTACTGCTCTTGCTCACTTACATCCGTGCTGTCAGATACCGATTCCTGTGTAGAAATACTGTTCTGATCTCCATACGAACTTTCTTCATAACTGCTGGTTTCTCCTGAAGAACTGTCTCCCTGGCTGGAACTCTCTTCATAAGAGCTTTCCTCATAAGAACTTTCCTCTACAAGAGAGCTCTCTTCTTGAGAGCTCTCTTGCATGGAACTGTCTTCATAGGAACTGTCTTGATACGAACTATCTTCATAGGAGCTTTCCTCGTAAGAACTGTCCTCATAGGAACTGTCTTCGTAGGAGCTATCCTCATATGAACTATCTTCATACGAACTTTCCTCGCGAGAACTATCCGGGTAGGAACTGCTCTCATGCGAACTGTTGCTGCCGCTGGAACTTTCTTCCGGCCGAGAACTTTCCTCATAGCGGGAGCTCTCTTCTTCGGAGCTTTCCTCCGGCAGCTGGTTAAACTGCGAGAAATACAGATTGACTGTAGACAGTGAAGAGGAATCCAGCACCAGGTCGTAGCCGATCGCTTCATAGCCTACGCGAGCCATCACGAGATAATAGGTTCCATACGGCAAAGTAAATTCTACGGCTCTGCCATTATAGGTTCCCATATACTCACCGTCACAGTAAATCGCTACACCGCTCATGGATGCTGTCACCGATACCGTCACCATGGTCGATCGCAGTTCTACCGTTACCTGCATATACGGCTGAGATACGTCGATGGTCTGAGTTACGGTCTCATATCCTTCCGCGGAAATCACCAACTCATGTTCTCCATAAGTCGCTGTAAACGTGGTATCCTCCTGTTCCTCGCCATCGAGGGTCACGGTAGCTCGTACTCCCTCTGGCACTACATTGACGTCCACCACGGCCGTCTCTTCACTGATCTCCGGAAGGTGCAGTTCTTGCCGAATGCCCGCTTCCACAAACAATGTTCCCGAAGCAATCGTAGAACCATCCTTTTCCACCGTATATCGGTTGAATCCTTCTGTCAGGACAATCGGCTTCATGGATTCTACAATATCCACTTCCACCGGATCTCCATAGGTCGGCGTAAAGGTAATCTTGGCGTCCACATAGGCTTCCATGTTCGTCAGCGTTACCGTGCCCACCGCCTGCATAACGGAAATAGAATATACATGCTGATTGACTACCAGCAGGTTCATCACATATTGTTCTGTGATCTCCTCTGGGTTCAATGCCTCACCGCCATAGGTACAAACCAGATGATCGTCATAATCATAGGTCTGTCCATTATATCGAATCTGCTGATTGCCGGCACTGATATCTATTCCGTACGCATTCTGTATTTCGGTCACACCCGAAGACAACCGGAATCTCTCTACCCGGTTGCTACTTCCTTCCTGGTAGGATACATCCACAACCTGTCCCACTGTCAAAGATGTGAATCCGATCTGATTGCCATACTCATCTGTCACGAGCTCTACTCCGGCTAGGTCAAACACAATCTCTTCTGCGGAGTCCGCCGTGTATACCGTAGCACGCTCGTTCTCGGCATCTAAAGCCGTAATGACGCCAGTGATGCTCTTTCCCGTAAGCACTTCATCGGTGCTAGAAATATCAGATCTGGAAGAATTAGAATCCTGATTGCCAAACAAGGCGCTGGAGATCAGTAAGAACACCACAATAACGACCGCAACCAACGCAATACCGACAATCAATATGTTCCGCAGAACTCGGCTTGTCCGATTATCATTCTGGTCTTCCTCTTCTGGACTTTCCTCGGGAAGAAGCACCGTCTCCATCGCATCTGTCTCTTTGGGCTCTTCTTTACCAACATGGAAGACCTTTTGCTCCTCCGGCTTCGGCTGCTGCGCGTTCGACTGCGCCGCCGGCTTTGGCTGGCTCGCCGGCTTCGGCTGGCTCGCTGGCTTCGGCTGCTGCGCATTCGGCTGCGCCGCCGGTCTCGGCTGACTCGCTGGCTTCGGCTGCTGCGCGTTCGGCTGCGCCGCCGGTCTCGGCTGGCTTGCTGGCTTCGGCTGCTGTGCGTTCGGCTGCGCCGCTGGTCTCGGCTGGCTCGCTGGCTTCGGCTGCTGCGCGCTAGGCTGCGCCGCTGGTTTTTTCGCCTTCGACGCCGCTGCCTTGGCCTCCTCTTCAATCAGATCGCTAAAGAATTGTTCCTTGAATTCCTGCGTATTCTGAGGCATTTCCTTCGCCGGAGCCTCTTGCTGTACCGGTTCTGCCGGTTTCGGCCTCTGGTCTGCCACTGGCTTCGCCATAGCCGGCTTCTTTTCTTGCCCCATCGCTCTCTGCGCAACACGCTGAAACACACTAGTCACATGCTCTGACTCGTTTTCCGAATTCTTCTTAAGCTCATCTTCCCGCATACGTTTCACTAACTCTTTATCGTCTGAACTGGGAGTCTTGCCATCTAACTCCTTCGTCCAATTCTCATCCATTATGTATGCTCCTTTCTCTTCGTTCCGACATACCGCCGGACATAACCTGCTCTATACGTTCCATCACATTTACCAATTCCTTGTTCTTATTTTCAGCAGGCTATGCTCATTATATCATATTTTCTTTGTCCTGCAAAGTCTTTATCGCATTCTCCACGAAAATTCTCTTTTTCTTCAAACTTCCAGCCTTTTTTGCAAAGCATACAGACATTCCTTCCTGGCTTCCAGCCCCTCCATGAATTGTTCCAATTTATTATGGTATATACTGGGAATCCACTGAGATCTTCGCTCATATCCTTCCCCTGCCAGGTCCCATGCTCGCCCAGGATACAATAAGTAGTAATATAACACTTGTTTTTCATCTTTTTCCATCTCTTTTACTGACTCATAAGCATCCAGCACCTCCTGTCCGCATACGGCTCTCCACTCATTTTTCCGCAATGTCTTTTCTAATAACCTGGCCAGATCCAGTAACGGAGGAGCCAGCTGTGCTCCTTCAAAATCATGAATTAACATTCTTTGTCCAGAAAAGAGTGCGCAGTGATTTGAAAATACACCATAGGCAAACGCCCTCTGCTCCTGCGCTTTTCTGGAGACTCTCTCCATACAGCCGTTTTCCATACCGGCGATAGCTTCTTTTCCATCCGTTTCATATGTTCTCAGTACTTTAAGAAACAGCAAATCAAATTCCTCCAGGCGCCCTCTGCGACGAATCGTTTTTCCCATGCTTCGTATTCTCCGCATCTGCCTCTCCATCCGCCCCGGCCAATCCTGATAGTGTGGAAACACATTAAAATCTTCTGGCAATTCCAATCCCGTGCAATGTGTATGCAGCCAGGCTAGTGCCTTGCCCAACTTATACCGTCCCTCTGCTTGTTCCAGGTCCGCTTCTTCTCCCCGCAGCCATTCGCGTATTGTAATCGTCTCCCTGTTCCACCGGATCCATGGTTTTTCGTCCACCAAAAAATATCGATCCGTCTCTTCCATTCCTCGAACCTGTAAATGCTCTTTGATCAGATGGGCCAATCGCATCTCCCGTTCCGAGGCATCTGTATCCTTCACAAGATACAATCCCTGATTTGTCTCACATAGATACGCTCCAAATTCTCGGCTTACTTTCATAGCCGCAAGTCCAAGTTCCTTCAGCATACCGGGATTCAGCTCACGCATGGTTTCACATCCTTTTTCTAAAGTCATCCGCCTGGCCGACGGAAACGATATCATCCTATGCGTGAAATCAAAAAACAGAACTGCCTGATCTGGCAGTTCTGCAGTTTTCCATGATTTTTACGGCAGCATCCTCTCTTTTAACCTGTTTGCTATGTCCAAAAGGAGTCCTTTTTGATTCATATTCGGATAATCCAATACTTGCTGCAGCAGTTGTTGCAGCACCTCGCCGATCATCCTTCCTTTGGGAAATCCAAGATCCATCAGGTCTCTCCCATTGATCGCCAAATCCGCCAGTTTAACACATTGCTTCTCCTCTACCACTTGTTCATACAAGGCCCTTGCCACGTCCAGCTTCTCCATACTGGCTTCCAGATATTGGGGATTTTGTGCTGCTGCATCCGCACGTTCGAGAGCCTGCAAATACGGATAAAATCCATCCGGAATGCGACTCATCAGATGACGCATCTGACATAAATCCCGCGGCGGCGTTTCATCGTGCAGACGGATACTTAAAACGACGGCCTCTCGAGTCACATTATCAAACTTGAGTCCTCGCAGGATCTTATCCGCCATTTGCGCGCTTTGCTCTGGATGTCCCGGAAAATGATCCCTTCCATCCGCATCCGTATTACGGCAATGCGGTTTCGCAATGTCGTGTAAAAGCGCAGCCCATCTAACGACCCGAACCGGCTGCGCCGCCTCTACTGCACGAATCATATGCTCCTCCACCGTATAAACATGATATGGCGTGTTTTGCTTGGCGCCAATGCATGGTATCCATTCCGGTATAATGTAGGCCATAAGTCCGGTCTCACAAACATCCCGAAGGATCCCAGGATATGCCGAACATACGAGTTGATCCATCTCCTCACGCACGCGTTCCCTTCTCACATTTTCCAGCAACGGCGCTTTCATCCGCACAGCTTTCTCCGTTTTTTCCTCCACCTGAAATCCAAACCGAGCCGCAAAGCGAAAGGCTCTAAGCATCCGCAACGCATCTTCTTCAAATCTTTCCTCAGGATCACCAACACAGCGAATGCAGCCTGTCCTTAAATCTTCCTGTCCGCCAAAAAGATCGACCAATCCTGTCCTTGGATGATATGCCATGGCATTCATGGTAAAATCTCTGCGCTTCAGGTCTTCCGCCAGCTTGTCCGTATATTCCACCGAATCCGGTCGCCGATGATCCGAATAATCTCCATCTACCCGAAATGTCGTCACCTCATAGATCTCTGTTCCTACGCGAACACTGACCGTTCCATGCTCTATCCCTGTATCATACGTATTACGAAAGATCCTCTTTACATCCTGGGGTCTGGCAGAAGTAGTTACATCCCAATCCTTGGGTTTCCGCTCTAACAGACTATCTCGCACACATCCTCCCACTATGTACGCTTCATAGCCGTTCTTCTCTAATTCAGCCAATATCCAGTCCACTTGCTGCGGAATCTGAATCTCCCTCATCTGCCCACCTCTCTTTCTATCTCTCCATGGCAGCTCGCCCTCTGGCGGCCATCTCGCGG
>DBQQ01000008.1:0-14752 GCA_002305315.1 Clostridiales bacterium UBA1390 | reverse complement strand
CTGCCATGCCACGCCTAGTATATCATATTCTTATTTTTTTTTCAAATATTTCCCACCGCATAAAAAAAACGCAATGGTCTATACTAGCTGTGATGATGCCTGCTATCTTTTCATGAATTCAAGGAGGATCAGTCCATGCAACAGCCAAAGGAGATCAACCGCTGCATCTGTTGTGATGTAAGTGAGTGTATGCATCACGCAGGAAATGAGGATTATTGTACACTAAATACGATTCGTGTCGAGAAGCATGAAGCTCATGCCGATCAGTGCAAATGCACAGACTGCGCCAGCTTCGAATGCAAGGCTTCTATGTAATCTTTCAAAAATCACAGAAAAAGCCATCGTCTATCATCTATGACGGTGGTTTTTTCTGTGTTTTTTGTAAAAAACGAAAAAACGCTTGCTTTTTCCCCCTTCATTCACTATAATAAATATATCACTCATGAAACAAGAGGAGGTACTCCCGATGGATCGCATTGATAACGAAATTCTGACGCTCCTATTAAAAGACGCTCGAGTGACTCTGTCAGAAATCAGCAACCAGGTCAATCTTTCTGTTTCAGCCGTTGGTGAGCGGTTAAAGAAGCTGGAAAATTCCGGCATGATTCAGCAATACACGACAATTTTAAATCCTAAAGCTTTTCATAAAGATCTGACAGTCATCATGCTGGTTACACTGAATAATTTTGCAGAAAACGCAGAATTCACAGAGTATATTTTAAGCGAGCCTGCTATTACTGAGTACTATTTCATTGCCGGCAGTTTTGATTGCTGTTTAAAGATCATCACAGAAGATACTTCTTCTTTCGAACGGATTTTTAACCACATTCGCAGTATTCCCTGCGTTGTCAAAACACAGAGTAACGTAGTACTTTCTGCATTAAAGATGGAGCATTCCATCTCTCCTCCAGCGTTGGAAGGTTAATTATCAAACGCCTCTTCCGGGTCACTCCGAAAGAGGCGTTTTTCATCGTCCGCACACACCCATCCTACGACAGCGCCGCCTGCGGTCAAATATCTCGCTAAGCAGCATCAATGTCACCATTTCTTCCAGGTATCCTCCCGGCTCATGATGTACGCCCAACTGTCTCATGATATTTTCCACACCTCGCTGCACATGCGCCGCATCCAAAGACTCATCTCGCAGAATATTTCCTTCTGATTCCATTCGATCGCTCTCTCTGCGGATATACGGCATAAGCTCCCGTACCGCATTGGGCTCCATTCTGCGCAGCTCCGCTCGATCCACTTCATCCAGGCCGAACTGATCCGGCGGAATATTCTGTATAGGCATCGGAGCAATCTGTTCCACCGCCCGTCTAGGTCCTCCATCTCCCTCAGCGGAGATGGCCGCTTCCCGAGGCATCTCTTTCGGATCCGGATATGTCATGGCTGGCGCTGGGCCGTAATAGATGCGGCAGTTGGCGGAAGCTCCTTTGAAACTAGAATGCATTCCTGGTCTCCTTTCCGTTTCTACCAGCATTGTATGACGGAAGGGAGAAAATTGTGCTATTCTTCTTTTTTCAGATCCTGCATATACTGTCGAATAGCCCTTTCGTTCTTGTTTTCTCCCGGATGATAATATACGGTTCCCTCTAAGGCATCCGGCATGTATTGCTGCTTCACGTAATGATTCGGATAATCGTGAGGATACTTATAAGACAGTCCATGTCCCAGCTTCGCGGCCCCTCCATAATGGGCATCTCGCAGATGCGCCGGAAGCTCACCCAGGTTCCGTCTCTCCAGATCCGCCATGGCCTCTCCGATCCCCTGCGCCGCCGAATTGGATTTTGGCGAAGTCGCCAGCAGAATGACGGCCTGCGACAAATTGATCTGCGCCTCGGGCAGCCCCACCTGCAGCGCCGCATCTACACAGGCTTTCACAATGCTGATCGCGCTGGGATATGCCAGGCCGATATCTTCTGAGGCGATGACCAGAAGACGCCGTCCAATAGATTTCAGATCCCCGCCCTTCAAAAGTCTTGCCAGATAATGCAGCGCCGCATCCGGATCACTGCCCCGTATCGATTTTTGAAAACAACTCAGAAGATCGTAATGGGCGTCTCCATCTTTATCAAAGGCATAGGCTTTTTTCTGAATACATTGTTCTGCCACCGAAAGATCCAGTCGAATCACACCCCGTTCATCCGGCGGTGTCGTCAGGGCGCCCAGTTCCAAAGCACTGAGGGCGGTTCTGGCATCCCCACTGCTCATTCGGGCCAGGAAGATCTCGGCCTCTTCTGTCAATTCCAAATTCATGTTGCCCAGCCCTCGCTCTCGATCCTCCAGGGCTCTGCGCAGAAGTCTCCGAATATGGTTTTCGGACAAAGGCCGCAATTCAAATATGCGCGAACGAGACAAGAGCGCTCCATTGACTTCAAAATAAGGATTTTCTGTCGTCGCTCCAATCAGAATGATCCTTCCTTCCTCCACGGCGGGCAGCAGTGCATCCTGCTGCGCCTTATTGAAACGGTGGATCTCATCAATGAAAAGAATGGTTCGCCGTCCCGAAAGACTCAGCGTATCACCCGCTTCCTGCACTACGGCCTCGATATCCTTTTTCCCCGCCGTGACCGCATTCAACTGCCGGAAGCTGGATCTTGTGGAATTCGCGATAATCCTGGCCAGCGTGGTCTTTCCACTGCCTGGAGGGCCGTAAAAAATCACCGATCCCAGACGATCCGCCTTGATCGCCCGATACAGGAGTGTTCCTTGCCCTACGATCTCTTCCTGCCCCACGAACTCTTCCAGGCTGCGCGGCCGCATCCGATAGGCCAAAGGCCCGCTCTCCTTTAACTCCTGCTGCTTGTTATACTCGAATAGATCCATCTTCTCATCCTCTTGATCTGTCTGTTTGTGAAAACGGAGGCGTCTATGCGCCTCCGTTCGTATTAATCTTACAGTTCCCAGCCTTCCAGATACTTCTTCGTATTCTCTGTCATCTCCTGATACAGCTTTCTGGCATCCTCCAGGGAACATGTCACCAGCGGATCGTTACAGAATGCATCCAGCACCAACTCTTTATCCTTGGTAAAGATGCCCTCGATCACGGCCTCCTGATTATTGGAGATCCGACTCACCAGAGACAGTACATCTGACGGCAGACCACCCGCCAGTACCGGTGTCACACTGTCGCCGGTAAATACGGCATTGGTCTCTACCACCGCACCATAGGGCAGACCATCCTGCTGTCCGTAGTTGGGGATATTCACGTTGGTCACCAGCGTCGTAAGACCCAGCAAAGCCTTCATCTGCATCACGCCTTCTTCCCCTGTCTCGTTCAGGGTGAACTTCTCCTCGCCGGATACCAAACGCGCGCTGCGTTCCTTTCTGCGCACCAAATCTTCCTTTCTCCAGCTTACTGGAGTCAGACCGAATCCCCATCCTGCCGCCACATCCGGATTCTTCAGATACCAGGCGGCCGGGCAGAACTCTGCCAGATGCCGATCCCCCGCCGCTGCAATCAAACCATATCTGCGGAACAGATCGAACTTCACGCGATGTGTACAGCCAAAGTACTTATTCATCCAGTTATCGTGCGTGATCTTCTTAAAGCCTTCCGCCGCGTACTTGTCCGCAAACTCCGCATAAATCGGGAACAGATCCTGATTATGATAGTACGCGGAATCCAACCAGGTGAAATGGTTGACACCCAGCACATTGGTCTTAATCTCATGACGCTCTACGCCCTGAATGCCTGCAATGTCTGCCAACGCTTCGACCAGCAGTTTCTGCGTTCCAAACACCTCATGACAGCATCCAAAGGCCTTAATCTGCGGGAACTCCTCGTAGAGTGCGCGCACGCAGATGGTCATCGGATTGGTGTAGTTGATCACCCATGCCTCTGGGCAATAGCTGCGGATCGCATCTGCGATCTCTCTGAACATCGGTACTGTTCTCAGCGCACGTACAATACCGCCCGGACCAGTGGTGTCTCCCACCGACTGATAAATGCCATATTTCTCCGGTGTATGTACATCGGACTCCATCTCATCGAAGGTGCCCGGCAGAATCGAAATGACGACAAAATCGGCGCCTGTGAGCGCTTCCTCCAGCGTCCGAACGGCTTCATACTTCCATACGGACTTTACGCCTTCCGTCTCTTTGATCTTGTTACCGATGATTTCATTGTCCTTCGCTGCCTGAAAATCAATATCATACAGGCAGACTGTACCATTCATACTTTCTTCTGTGGCCAGATCGCTCATCAGTCCCCAGGCCCAGCCGCGGGAACCTCCACCGATATAGGCGATTTTGACGCCAGTAGCCTTTCCATCCTGAATTACCATCGTAATCCCTACCTTTCTCCATAAAACATAACCTGTCGGAGATGGACGCCCTCTGGCGGCCATCTCGGGGCGTGGCTCTATCTCTCCGATACGTGGGAGCTGTCATGCCACGCCTATTGTATCGTGCCTGCTGCACTGTCGGAGATGGGCGCCCCCTGGCGGCCATCTCGAGGCGTGGCTCCTTCTCTCCGATACGCGGGAGCTGTCATGCCACGCCTATTGTATCGTGCCTGCTGCACTGTCGGAGATGGACGCCCTCTGGCGGCCATCTCGGGGCGTGGCTCTATCTCTTCGATACGCGAGATCTGTCATGCCACGCCTATTATATCACGATCTATCTTCTGCCGCAAGACTTCTCCCGCTCAATATAAAACATGATTTTCGTGATGTATTCCGACTCATCCCCGGAGGTAATATAATCATTGATACAGAACTCATAGGAATCCGAAATTCGCTTCAAACCTTTCTCCTGACAATATGAAATCAGCTTACGGTACGACTGGTCTATGGATGCATACGTGCCAAAATGATAAATACAAGCACTCATTCCTGCTGGCAGCTCTTTTAAGTTTTTCGCCCTCGTATTAAATTCGATGGGTACAAAGGCTATCGTCGCCTGTGCAAATTTTTGCTGCTCGATATGAACTTGGGGTACGATGACACCGGTCTGAAAGAAGATCGGGAGCTTTTGCTCCTCCGCATCCGCAAAACATTTTTTCGTTGCAATGCTCACTTCCTCCAAAGAATACGGCGCATCTACTTTATGCCATAAAATAAATCGGCGCGGAACCGGTTCTACCACAATCGGATTGGAACGGTATTTCAGCGCTTCTTCCATCGAAACACACCTATGCTGCACTCGACTTCGGATCATTTTCAGCTCCTGAATCTGCTCATCAATCACATGAAGCTGTTTCTTAAGAATCAGCGAGCTATTTTCCAGATTGTAATTCTTCATATGATCCTTGATTTCTTCGAGTGAAAACCCGATTTTCTTCATAATTAAAATCGTGTCCAGATAATCAATCTGTTTGGGGCTATAGTAGCGATATCCCGTATGAGGATCCACATAAGCCGGCCGAAACAGGCCGATTCGATCATAATAAATCAGTGTCTGCTTGGATATATTCTGATATCGGGCCAACTCCCCAATGGAATAATAGTTTTTGGCGTAGAAACTACTCATTGTACTATCCTCCTTTTCCCTTATTATAACAATCTTCGATTTAAAAAGCAAATATCCCCAAACCTCTTTACCCCTACGCCATTTTACGTTATAATAGGCGTAAAAAGGAGTGAATTCTATGTCTATATTACCATCTTGGACGGTTTCTCTTAAATGTCATCTCACACAGATGGCTGAAGAATTGACCCATTCGCTGCACGGCTGGCATGGTTCCGACCTCGTCATTACGCCCGAGCAATGCGGATTTACCGGCGGACTCGCCACGTCCTTCATTCAAAAAGCCATCGATACGGCTGCTGAGGCGGGAGGAGGTACTGTCCTGCTTTCACAGGGTGATTATGTATCCGGGACTCTGGTCATGCGTTCCGGGATTCGTCTGGAAGTGGCCACTACTGCCCGGCTGCTGGGAAGTCCTCATCTGGAAGACTATCCAGAACATATCGCGCGCAGACGCACGGTGCAGGATACCAATATGGGGATGCATCAATCTCTGATCTTTGCAGAGGGATGTGAAAATGTCTCGATCTGCGGACAAGGCCAGATCGATGGGCAGGGGCATCACTTTCCCGGCGAGGAAACCGCCCATGGGACGCCTGGCAGACCTTTTCTCATGCGCTTTCTGGACTGCCGCAACGTACATATCAAAGACATCACCCTAAAGGATGCCGCCTGCTGGATGCAGAATTATCTGCACTGCGAAAACCTTCTGATCGAAGATATCCATGTGGAAAATCAGGCCAATTACAACAACGATGGCATTGATATCGATGGCTGCCGCAATGTCATTGTGAGACGCTGTGAAGTCAGCTCCGGCGACGATGCACTCTGCTTCAAAGGCGCCTCCCAGATGACTGGCGAAAATATCCTGATAGAAGACAGTCTTTTCCTATCTTCCTGCAATGCTGTCAAATTTGGCACCGATTCTCAGGGCGATTTTCGCAATGTCCTGATACGAAACTGCACCGTTGGCGGCGTCTCGGAAGAGATGCGCCGGATCAAACACGCAGATTCCGATTCCGCCTTTTCCTGGGAAGCCGTAGACGGCGGCACTGTAGAAAACATCTGGGTACATCATGTTCATGTCATACGCGCTATGAGTCCCTTCTTCCTGCGGCTGGAGAAACGGGGCCGCGTAAAACCTGAGGATCCCGTACCACCACTGAGTACCATGCGGCATATTCTCTTCGAGGACATCGACGGCGAAAATAACGGTCCACGCGGTTCTTACTTCATCGGCATTCCAGAAAAGGCCATTGAAGAAATTGCACTGAAGGACATCCATCTTCATCAACGCGCTTCTGAGAAACCTGTGCTGTCAGAAACCGATATTCCTGAGATGTACGGCGTATACCCGGATGCGCATATGATCGACGATATGGGTGATGCTCCCGCCTATGGGCTGTGGGCCCGCCACGTACATGGTCTTTATCTCGATCATTACGAAGTACTGCCTATGGGCTCAGATCCGCGACCTGCCCTCATCGCAGAAACAGACGTACAGTAATATCCGCATAAAATGCGCCGGTCATGCATACATTGTACAACAATGATGCAAAGGATGACGATGCATGTCCGGAACCGAAGCCTTAATCTTATGCGGTATTATAATCCTTTCCCTCTCTGTCTTGGCCATGATCTCGCCCCGCTTTTTCCGCCTGGCTCTGCGCCTGGTTCTCAACGTCCTATTCGGCATGCTGGCTTTGTCCATCATCGCGGAGATATGGCCCATCTTCCCCATCGGTGTCAATCTATGGACCATGCTCATCTGTATGTTCCTAGGCCTTCCCGGCCTGATTCTGCTGATCCTATGGGGGATCTGGATATGAGCAAATTATAAGAAAATTCTATATTTTCTTGCAATTCAGCCTCCTTTCTGGTATACTCAATAGACACCAGAAAGGAGGCTTCTTATGGAAGATATCGCTGTCCGCATCGCCAGGCTCATGCTCGCAATCCGCCAGTGTGTACCCTACTGTATTTCACGCAAAAAACACAAATACTACTATAAACAATATATGAAAAACAATAAGCGTGTCCAGGAACGCATTCCGCCCGATGAACTCGAACAGACTCTAAAGGCATATCAGCAGAAAAAAGAACTCAAGGCACAACTTCACACACTGAAATCTCAGGTCGAAAAGGAGGAACGCCAGGCCGTTCGTTCTCGTGTGCAATTTTTTCTAGATTTTGGCCTGCCTGTCGATCCCACAAACAACGCCGAAATCTATACTGAGAGAAAGAACAACATTTATCTGGATGGTACGCCTCGCCGCTCGAAGACAGAGATCATCATCTCTCTTCTTCTCTTACTGCTTAACGTCCCCTGCCAATACGAGCCTTGCTGGGAAGTCCCCGGCTATGGATTCTGTTTGCCCGACTTTGTCCTCCCCGACATGACCGTATGGGAACATTTGGGAATGATGAATAACGAGCAGTACCGGCGCGACCAGGAACGAAAGCTCGAAATGTATGCTCAAATCCATTACGAAAAAAGCACAAATTTACTGTTAACCGGAGAGCAGCATAACATGGACGCGCACAGTTCCTATATTGATCTGCGAGATTTCATAAAAAAGCTAGTCGAATTTAAGCTGATTTCCGTGCGTAAGGCCCGCAAATTTCTGAAAAAAACGTGAGATTTCAAGATTAGCCGCTCCCCCTTTCCGAAAATCCGTCCCCAGCAAAATGCAACAATATTCCATATTTCTCATTCCTATTATCTCCGTCCCCATCTTTTCGATGGGTATTTTTTGTGCCATTTTCAAGAATATGGATATCTTTTTGCAGGAGGTTTTCTACGCTCCTAGCAGCTCACCGGGGCCACCTGCTCCCCTTGGCGTAGTATTTCTACGCTCCTGGCGACACTCTGGGGCTACGTGCTTCCCTTGGCGTAGAAAGTTTACGCTCCTGGCGGCTCTCTGGGGCTACGCGCTTCCCTTGGCGTAGTATTTCTACGCTCCTGGCGGCTCTCTGGCCCCACACATTCCCCTTGGCGTAGCATTTCTACGCTCCTAGCAGCACTCTGGGGCTACACGTTCCCCTTGGCGTAGAAAGTTTACGCTCCTAGCAGCTCACCGCCCCCACCTGCTCCCCTTGGCGTAGTATTTCTACGCTCCTGGCGGCTCTCTGGCCCCACACGTTCCCCTTGGCGTAGCATTTCTACGCTCCTGGCGGCTCTCTGGGGCTACGCGCTTCCCTTGGCGTAGAAAGTTTACGCTCCCGGCGGCATACCGAGGTCCACACGTCTCCCTTGGCGTAGTATTTCTACGCTCCTGGCACTGCACTGGGGCCGCTCACTTCCCTCGGCGTAGCATTTCTACGCTCCCGGCAGCTCACCGCCCCCACGCGTTCCCCGCGGCGTAGAAAGTTTATGCTCCGGACCCCCTCTGCACAGAGGCAATAAAAAACGGCCTTAGATCCATAGATCTAAAGCCGGATTTTTAATAATCCGTACGCCCTTCCAGGGCACGGGTCAATGTCATCTCGTCAATATACTCCAAGTCGCCGCCCACCGGAACTCCATTCGCAATGCGGCTGACTTTAATGCCAAGAGGCTTCACGAGCCTGGCGATATACATGGCTGTCGTCTCCCCCTCGACCGTGGGATTCGTCGCCAGGATGATCTCCTGTACCCGCTCATCCTTCAGCCTCTCCAGCAGCTCTTTAATCTTAAGATCGGCTGGCGTTACGCCATTCAACGGAGAGATGACGCCGTGAAGAATATGATACAGGCCTCTGTACTGCTTAGTGCGCTCGTAGGCCGCCATATCACGAGAATCCTCCACCACCATGATCACGCTGTGATCCCGCGTAGCATCCGCGCAGATGGGGCAGAGATCTCCATCGGTCAATGTACAGCACTCCTTGCAATAATGGATATGCGTGCGCGCGTCCACCAGAACACGGGCCATATCCTCCACCTCTTCCTGCGGCATCTGTATGATATGAAAAGCAAGACGCTGAGCCGATTTCCGTCCAATACCAGGCAGCCTGGCCAGAACATCAATCAGCTCCGCCATCGAATTCCCGAAATACTCCATTTAGAACATGCCGCCCGGCAGATTCAAATTCAGACCACCCGTGATCTGTCCCATCGAACTGTTCACCATCTCGTCGGCATTGCGCAGCGCTTCGTTGACCGCGGCCACAATCAGATCCTGCAGCATCTCCACATCATCCGGATCCACCGCCTCAGGTTTCAGCTCCACTTCCATCAGCTCCTTGCGGCCATTCACCACAACTCGAACCGCACCGCCACCAGCCGTCGCCTCCACCGTTTTGGTCTCCAGCTCCTTCTGCATCTCTTCCATCTGGCGCTGCATCTTCTGCGCCTGCTTCATCAGGTTCGCCATGTTCCCCGGCATACCCCCGCTATATCCGCCTCTTTTTGCCATGTCAAAATCCTCCTTCTAAAACTTCCTTGCTCCTTATTGTATCCGATTCCTCGCGCAAATGCAAGGAAAATTTATCTACTCCACATGAATCTGGCCGCCAATCTGCGCCAGGAGAGAATCCAGTCCATCCTCTGCCTGCTGTGTTGCAGGCCGCACCGAGAACTCCTCCTTTGTCACGGCTTTTACCGCCACATCTCGGCCCAGAGCCGTTCGAATGTGAGCCGCCACATCCTGCAGCTTTTCCTGATTCTGCCGCAGAAGCTGATCCCGATACACCGCGCGATCCGCCACCAGATACACCGTCTGCGAATCCGAATGCATCTTCATCAGATTCAAAATATAGTATCCCTGATTCTCCTGCATGAGCTGCTGTTTAATCTCCGCCCATTTTTGCGCAGACAACGCTGCGGGGCCCTCGTCTCGAGCCTTTTCCGTCTGCACATTCACTGGCTGTTCGGGCCTTTGGGGTACCGCCTGTTTCTCCTGCACTGGCGCTTTCTGCGGCTGTACTGGTGCGACTGGCACACCACGCGCCATCTTCTGCTCCACCTGCTCCAGCCGGGCCAGCATTCCCTTGGAAGAAGGATCATCCAGGCGGCACAGCCGCAGGAGCCCTACCTCCAGCAGAATCCGTTTCTCCGTCGCACTGCGCAGAGAAAGTTCCAGCTGCGCCAACGCCTCAATATAATAACTGATCGTATCGGAACCAATCTGACCGCACAGCCCCCGCAGCCCGGCCAGTTCAGACTCGGGCAGCGCAATGAAATGAAGGGCCTCCTCTCCCATCATCTGCAGCAGCAGTGCGTTACGCAGATAGGCGATCCAGTCCAAAAGAAATCGAGAAGTATCCCGCCCCGAGGCAAAAAGCTCTTCCAGCTCCTTCAGGCAGACCACGCGATCGCGGCTCACCAGCACCTGCGTCATACGCAGGAACAGCTGGCGATCCGTCGCCCCTAATACATCCAGCACCTTTTCCAGCGTGATCCGCTGATCCATATAAAAGGCCGAACACTGATCCAGGATACTGAGGGCGTCTCGCATAGCGCCGTCTGCCGCATCCGCAATATAAGCAAGCGCATCCTCATCCGCCTGGATTCCTTCCCTCTCCGAAAGCTTAATCAGCTGGTTCGTGATGTCTCGTGCGCTGATACGCCGAAAATCATACCGCTGACAGCGCGAAAGAATCGTCGGCAGAATCTTATGCGGTTCTGTAGTCGCCAGGATGAAAATCACATGCGCCGGTGGCTCTTCCAGCGTCTTGAGGAGCGCATTAAAAGCACTGGCCGAAAGCATGTGTACCTCGTCGATAATGTAGATCTTGTATTTCCCGCGGGCCGGCGCATAACGCACCTCTTCCCGCAGATCCCGGATACTGTCCACGCCATTGTTGGATGCCGCGTCAATCTCCAGGATATTAAAATCCGACTCTCCCTCCCGGCAGAGCTCACATTCGTTACAGGGATCCCCATCCACCGGATGCAGACAATTCACCGCTCGCGCAAAAATCTTCGCCGTAGAGGTCTTGCCGGTACCTCGGGTGCCGCAAAACAGATACGCATGGCCAATCCGCCCGCTCTTCACCTGATTCTTCAGCGCCGTCATGATCGGGTCCTGACCCACTACCTCGGAAAACGTACGAGGCCGCCATTTTCGATACAACGCAAGATATGCCATGGACACTCCTCCCAGAATACGAAAAAGACATCTGACGAAGGATCAGATGTCATCGATCGCTTATTCATGCTCCGTGCATCCATCTTCGATACGCACCCATAGGCGTTACGCGAGCAGCCAGCTCAGACCAGGCTTCCTCACGGCACATAGAAGGACTTCCTTAGTGCTGCTTCCTTCCGGACCTGACACGGTTCGAAAGATTCTATTGCGCGAGACCCGATCGTCAACACCGCGTCACCCGCGGCAGACCCTACAGATACGAACCTCGGATGGATATCACCCCTGCTGTAGCGGATTGCAGGTACAGGGCACCGCTATCTCCCCGGCTGCACGAAGCCTTTTCATTATATCTGAGAAAACATCCCCTGTCAAGGGGGGAATTTACTCATCCCAGCCATCCGTCAGACGAACTGTGATCGCAATCTGCCGCAGAATCTCGTCCTCAGCATGCGGGATGTCGTCCAGGTCCGAAATCGCCGGCAGATCACCGTCCTCTTCCAGTTCTACGCGAATCCACCCCTCCTCTGCTTCCTTCGCAGATTCGATCGCATCGTCCAACGAATCTCCGGAAAAGACACAATCCTCCAGGTCCGGAAAATATCCTGTATATTTTTCCTCCGATACACGACTGATCACCGCCGGATATACAAATCGCATATTCATCGCCTTCTCTCATCCATCCTCCCGCCAAAATCTGGCGCGTAGTCTTATTATACCGAATTTATCGAAAGAAAACAAGCCCCGTGTGATGATTGACATTTCTATCGGATTATGTTAGTATAACTACGGATTAGACACATATAACATCTAAGAGAAGGAAGGCATCAAGATGACGTTAGCACAGATTAAACCCGGTCATGGCGGTGTGATTGCCACGGTGGAAGGCGAAGGCGCGCTCCGTCGACATCTGCTGGATATGGGCCTGACACCGGGCACTAAGGTGATGGTGCGCAAGGTCGCGCCCATGGGAGATCCGATGGAACTTTTTCTGCGTGGATATGCTCTGAGCCTACGAAAAGACGAGGCGGCGCAGATCACGATGCGGGAGGAGAGCATGGTATGAGCATGGTATTCGCCCTGGCGGGCAATCAAAACTCGGGAAAAACCACATTGTTTAACGCATTGACCGGCAGCAATCAGCATGTGGGCAATTTCCCCGGCGTCACGGTCGAGAAGAAGATGGGCACGCTGAAACGGCACAAGGATATGTCCGTTGTCGATCTGCCGGGAATCTATTCTCTGTCACCGTACACCTCCGAGGAGGTCGTCACCCGCGACTTTATCTTGAATGAAAATCCGGATGGCATTCTCAATATCGTGGATGCCACCAACATCGAGCGAAATCTCTATCTGTCCCTCCAGCTGATGGAGCTGGGCAAGCCCATGGTCATCGCCCTCAACATGATGGACGAGGTACGGGCCAGCGGCAATACGATCCATGTGAAACAGCTCAGCGAACTTCTGGGGATTCCTGTCGTGCCGATTTCCGCAAGCAAAAACGAAGGCATCAGCGAACTTGTGGATCAGCTGATCGCAACCGCTGAACAGAAAAAAGTCCCTGAGCACCTGGATTTTTGTACTGGCGAGGTTCATAAGGCGATTCACTCCATCGCCCATATCATCGAGGATCAGGCGGCTGCCTGTCATTGTCCGGCCCGTTTTGCTGCCACGAAGCTGGTGGAGGGCGACGAGCCGACCCAAAAAATGCTGGAAGTGACTCCCGAACAGGAACACATCATAGAACACGTTGTCCGTAACATGGAGGAACACCTGGGGACGGACCGCGAGGCCGCCCTGGCGGACATGCGGTATTCCTATATCGAGAAGGTCTGCAGTCAATGCGTCATCAAAAAGCAGGAGACGAAGGAGCAGCAGCGCTCGGAGAAGATCGACCGCCTGTTGACCCATCGAATTCTGGCCATCCCCATCTTTCTGCTGATCATGCTCACTGTGTTCTGGCTCACATTTTCCGTGCTGGGAGGCCCCCTGCAGGATCTTCTGGATCAGGGCATTGGCTGGGTCACCGACTGGCTGGACGGCTGGATGAGCAGTATCGGCGTCGCCGATGTGCTGCACTCGCTGATCATCAACGGCGTCTGCGCCGGCGTCGGCAGCGTTCTTTCCTTCCTGCCGATCATCGTGATCCTGTTCTTCTTCCTGTCGCTCCTGGAAGACAGCGGCTACATGGCCCGCGTGGCGTTTGTCATGGACAAGCTCTTGCGTAAGCTTGGACTTTCTGGCCGCTCCTTCGTGCCAATGCTGATCGGCTTCGGCTGCAGTGTTCCCGCGATTATGGCGACGCGTACACTTTCTTCCAACCGGGATCGGAAGATGACCATCATCCTCACCCCCTTCATGTCCTGCAGCGCGAAACTTCCGATTTATGGCATGATCACGGCGGCTTTCTTTCCCCAGCAGGGTGCGCTGGTCATGATCGGACTGTACATACTGGGAATCATCGTCGCGATTGTGTCCGCACTGATTTTGAAGAATACCCTCTATAAGGGCAATCCTGTTCCCTTTGTCATGGAACTGCCTGCCTATCGTATGCCTGCCGCCAAGAGCGTACTGCTGCATATGTGGGAAAAGGCGAAGGACTTTATTCACCGGGCCTTCACGATCATCTTCCTGGCCAGCATCGTCATCTGGTTCCTGCAGAGTCTGGACTGGTCGCTGCGCCTGGTCCAGGATAGCTCGAATAGTATGCTGGCCTCTATTGGCGGTCTGATCGCGCCTGTCTTTAAGCCGTTGGGATTCTCCGACTGGCGCGCGTCCACGGCTCTGATCACTGGTTTCACGGCCAAGGAATCCGTCGTGAGCACGCTGACCGTCCTGACTGGCGCCGCTGGGGATCTGGAGCTCTCGACTGCGTTATCTACCATCTTCACCTCCCAAGCCGCAGCTTTGTCCTTCCTGACCTTTACGATTCTATACATGCCCTGTGTGGCTGCCTTCGCCGCTTCCAAACGGGAGCTGGGCAGCCTGAAGAGCGCCATCGAGGCCGCCGCCTTCCAGACCGGCATGGCCTATGTGACCGCGATTCTGGTATATTTCGTGGCAAATCTTTTCCTGTGAAAAGGGGCTGTTGCAAAATACCTACGCTGGTCTCACCATTGATACAGAATGAAAGAGTATGATCTCCTAAGGAGTTCCGTGAATGCACGGACTCCTTTTTCGTTTCCAGGACATTCCATAAAGCTGAGAAATCC
>DBQQ01000011.1 GCA_002305315.1 Clostridiales bacterium UBA1390 | reverse complement strand
GCCACAGCCCCTCCCGGCCCCTGAGCGGGATGCCTGTCTCCCCCAGATAAAACTCCACCACGTCGCAAGCCCCCTGCAGCCGCAGCCGGTGCGACAGCACCCGCATCCCGCGGGACACGATGAGCCCGCCGCGTTTTTCCATGCGGCCCTCATCGTGCGCCGCCTCGTGCTGGATGCGCCCCTCCGCCGTCAACAGGTTTTCCTTCCACTGCTGTTCGATGTGGATCAGGGCCCACTGGCGGCGGCAGAAGGCGAAGTGCTGGATGCCGGAGAGGGGGAGGTAGTCGTCCTGCTGTCCCTCAATCGCGCTCGGCATCGAAAATACCCTCCTTCTTTTGATTTTGAATCAGATATCGTCGTTTACTAAGATATCGTCTTTGGCATGCAGATAGTTCAAAACGCCTGCCATATAGCCGATAAAGCTGTCGTACTCAAGGTTCCAGGCATAGATCCCCCGCATGATTTCGGGCGTATGGCACTTCTTGAGCAGATACCGGGATATTTGAACAGTCTCTCTCTGTATCTCCTGCCAATCCGTCTTGCCGTACAGGATACGTTTCTTCAGATCTTCATCGACAATCACAATCCGGGAATCACTATCGATCACTTTGAAATTATCCGACACATACTCAAACGCAAGCACTTCCTCTTTCTGTGGCAGCATCCCGAATTCATCGTCAACTCCGTATTTTCTGATCTCTCTTTCAATGGCCTCGGTACAAAGCGCCGGAGATATCTCGGCGCCGCTCTCGAAGAAATCTCGCAGAACCGAGGCCGCCTGCTCCAGGCCCGGATTCTTCTTCAGTTTTCCATCCTCTACGATGCTGAAAGCCCACATTTGCGATGTTTTGTAGATACCCTCCCGATCCACCCGCCCGCAAGCCTGAAGATAAGAAAACAGCGAGGCCAGCTCACGGAAACCGTTTCTGAAGGACAGGTTGACGCCCGCTTCTACGCAGGATGTCGCCACCAGCGTCCAGTCCCGATCCTCCCCATTTTTCAGCCGGTTTTCGATTCGCGCAAGCGCCGCTTCCCTGTCGGAAGGCGTCAAAGCGGTCGAAAGATGCTCTACTTTATTTTTATCCTTCCTATGCAAATACTGGGCCAGCGCCGCCGCGCTTTGTATAGTATTGAGGATCACCAGCCTCGGCCCCTCAAACGACTCGACCCATGCCGCCAACTGCTCCAGTGTTTTAGGGACAGGATCGTAACGGAAAGTTACTCTTCTCTTTTCATAGGCAGCCAGCCGATTTCTTAGCTCATCACCCACGATCTCCGGTACAGGTGGTGGGGCTTCCCCGCCGATCGCCGGTATTTGCCAGAAGCGCGTCAGTGAGCCGGAAGCCAATACCCAGTAACAGCTCCATTCCTGCGCAAGTAACCTGATCCATCGCCACGCAATCGGCAGAAGTCTGACAGGCAGCGCGGCATGGGATTCATCCACGAAGATGGCGCTTCCGGGCAGCTCATGCAGACGCCGAAGCGCCGAAGGGCGATTCGAAGCCAGGGTTTCAAAGAAGGTCACCGCGGTCGTCACGATGATCGGTGCGCGCCACAGCGCCGTCAGATGTCTTGTTTCCTTGCTGTCAAAGTCCGCCCGGTGATGCAGCTCGGCGACCACTTCTTCCGCTTTTTCACCAGGCAGTACCAACATCTCGCGATACACTGCTACCGATTGTTTAATAATGTTAGTAAATGGCAGTATCACAAATATTCTGCGCAGCCCCATCAGATCGGCCTGAGCAAGCAGGTTGGCCATACCGGCCGTGGTTTTCCCTGAGCCTACGGGGCTGTCGCAAGACATGATGTTGACCCCTGCCAACGCTTTCATGCAGGCCGCAAACATTTCCTGCCGCAGGGCAAAGCGCTGCGCATCATCGTCTTCCTTCAGCGCAAACTGTTTTATCTTCTCTTCAAGCTGTTCCAGGCGTTCTTTGGGCCGGAGCTCTATGTGCGGCTCCTGCTGAGGATATTGCCCATAATGGATAGCGGTATCGGTGTGATCGGCGTCCGCCAGGCAGGACAGCAACATGCGCAGAAACAGCGCCGAATCTCCCATAGGTTCGTCAACAGCCGGCTGTGGAAACAGCTCTGTTGCTCCCTGATGGATCATCACATAGCCGTCCAGCTCACGTTCTGTTTTCAGCACCGTTGCCGGGTCATCATCCCGCCAGGCTCTGTCTTCCTTCATCAGTTCTTCAGAACAATCGCGATAGCCACGATGATGCGCGGCGACAGCCATGCCTGCCATGAAGTCATTGTAAGGAGGCCGGTTCAGCAGAGCAACTCCTGCATCCTGATGATGTACCGGGAGCTTGACGGAGGAATCCTTCCCCGCGAGCACGGCTTGGTTTTCCTTCGCCAGCTTGCCAAGGTCGTGTACCGACACCGCGTTATCCAAAGTACGACGAAGGAGAGCCGCCCCACACTTCATGTAGGGAGAAAACTCCTTCAGGTAGCGGTTCGCAAGGGTATGCACCCCTTCAATATGAGATGCATACTCCTGCGCCCGAACATCTCCCTTCGCGCTGTGTGCGTAATACTTCACAGCAGCATCAAATCCTGAATACGATCCACCCTGGCCAGAAGCTCCTGCGGCAAGCCTTTGGGATCCTCATAGTCTGCCCACGATTCACTGGGAATCTCCGGATCTCCTATTCTTTTGGGGGTCAGCGCCTCAAAGAGCAGATAGTCCGGGCAGCTCCCCAAAGGATGCTTGTGCTCGATATACCACGCATGGCGGATCCGTACATCTGGACGGATGGCGGAACGGTTCAGGTCATATGCTTTTGGAATCAATAGCTTCAGCAGTTCGATGTCATCGGCCGTGCAGCCGGTCTTGCGCGCCAGGTTGGGGTTGACAAAGAAGGGCATGCAGTACACGCCATGCTCCACAATGCGGAATCCAAGCGGTGCCATGCCGGCGTTCTTCCCTTCCTGAACGCCCGCCTTGCTGGTATTGGTGCTCCTTATGATCTGCACAGGAGAGATGGACACGCCAACGCCAAACTGAACCACACCCGTCTTGATGAACCCTTTATTCGCTTTTTCTTCAAGGAAAGTGTTTCCGAAAACGCGCCCGTCCCAATATTTGTTGACAAAGGTCCCCTGGAGGAAACCTTCCTCATCAAACCTGGTGACATCCGCCGCCATCTCCTTGGAAATAGCGGTTCTGTCGCGCCCACGCGATTCCAGAATACGATATCGATCGCCATGGGCGGTATATTTTTCCGGAAGGCTTTTGAAAAACA
This sequence comes from Clostridiales bacterium UBA1390, assembly GCA_002305315.1. Classification (GTDB taxonomy): domain Bacteria; phylum Bacillota; class Clostridia; order Lachnospirales; family Bianqueaceae; genus Faecimorpha; species Faecimorpha stercoravium. Next base: position 3,232 of record DBQQ01000011.1, on the reverse strand, counting down.
GGCTCTCCTGATCCTCCAGCAGGTCACGCAGTTTGCGCTTAAAGGATACGGGCGATATCTCCCCCCGCCCGTTCGGGCGCTGACGCGGATCGCTTTCCTGATCCGGATTGCCGTTCACGTTGGAATTAACTACCTCGATCACCAATAAGCCGGTCACACGTTTAATTTGTTCTGCCATTGCTCTCTTCCTCCTTTTCGTCTGCCGCTTTCTTCTGCGCATCGCCGTTTTCTTTCTTCTCCGATTTGGGCAGCGCCGCCAGATAACCCAGGAACAGCTCAGCCTTCTCCTTGTCCCCAAATCTGGTATCTGCGGCGAGTGTTTCTTTCAATTTTCCCGCAAGCAATCCATAAAGCTTCAAATACCATCCAGCCAGTCCGCTCTCTTTTTCTCCAAGCGTCACGAAGCGTCTTGCCCAAGTCAGATAAGGTGCCATCCTCACTCCCAGCTGCCCCAGGGCACGGTAGGGCATTTCGCTGGCCATCAGATAGAAGGAGTTCCCTGCCAGCTGTCTGGGAACGTCGTTGCCTCTTTCGATCTCGCCATAAAGCACATGGAGCTCATCAGATACTTTGAGAATCCTGCCCAGCAGAAAAGCCGTCTCTTCCATGTATTGCTCCTTTCTTCTCCCGCATTTATAAAGCAGCATCCCCAGCACCGGGAAAGCCTGCTCTACGCTTTCCCCGCGGGATCCATAGTTCCGGTTTCGCCCGCCCGCTTCTCTGCCCGCATAGACAGCCAGATGTCCGGCGCTGATCGCCATCAGCCGCAGAAAATGAGCGGCCTTCCCTGCCTCGGGGCCATCCAGCATCAGATCTATGCCATCATAGTGCTTCATGTGCTTGACGGTGGCCGCGCCTCTGGCGGCTCCTTTTCCACTCTGTGTCCATATGCTGTTGACGATTCCTGCAATCTCAAGCGGAAATGGAACCAGCGGCTCTTCGCCTGCCACCAAAGGAGGCACATTGCGGCAGGCAGTCTTCCACTCCCCAGCAGCCTCTACATAGCGGACAGCATCATAGTTGCGGCTGAAGGTCACCTTCGCCCTTGCGCGATCCATCTTGCGCAGCAAGAACACCTGGATTTGATCCGGACGTTCCTTGGGCGGGGTTCCCTGAAAGCTCTGCAGAAAATCCTTCGCCCTTTTTTCAAAAAGTTCCCTCCCCATCCTTTCACGCGCGGATGGAGTCAGTATTTTGATGCAGCCCGGCAGCGCCAAAGGTATCGTGGATGGATAGGCAAAGACCAGCTCATCCTTATCAGCCCTTGTCCAAGTGATATCCTCCCGGCTTTCGTCCGCCAACCAATGCAGAGCGCCGCTCAACGCCTGTCGATTCTCATAGGACAGCAGATAGGAACTGCTCTCAATGGTACCATAACGGTTCTGACAGGGATTTTCCGAGAACATGGTTCTCAGCGATACGTCAAAACCCGGCAACTTCACCTTGGGCATCGGCTCATCGATCTGCACGTAAGGAGATCCAAACGCGTCCCGCGCCTGCGCCGATCCATCCGTGCCAAGCTGGGCTTCCTCCTGACGGATTAGTGCGGCGTTCACCTGCCCGGTCACTTCGCTGCTGGCGATCGGATAGGGATACGCATCCCATCGCGCCAGATCAAGGATAACAGACAGCGATCCCCGGTCATTCTCCGGATCTTTGCCTTTATCACTTGCGATGTGAAACAACAGCTTCAGGGCCAGATCGACCTGCTGTCTGCGCCGCAGTTTTTCAAGGGCACCAAGTTCAAGTGCCTCTCTGAAGCTGGGTCGACCTTCTCTCCCGTAGGCCTGAGCGATCTCAGCCAGTCGCAGCACGATCTCAGGCTGACCGCCTCCATATTGTGTGATGATTTCGGCCAGCTGTCCCGCCCTGTCTGAGAGGCAGAGGCGGTTTTTGTTGAGCAATTTGTGGTTCCAATTATCCTCCCTGCAAAGCGCGCTCAGCAATTCAGGCTGCTGGGCTTCCTCAGCCATTTTGAGCCTGTCTATTCCAAGTCTGTCGGCCTTCCCTTTGACCCTGTAGAGCGGAACAATGTTGAATGCAGGGAAGGTGCCCTGATTATTGCCATATTTTCTCAACCGCTGAGCCAGCTCGGAATCGCAGGCCTCAAAATCCTTCACGCTGCCATCATCACGCAGATAAATCCTAAGGCAGGGGTTTCTGTCAGTCACATTTGGCAGCGCCAGATATTCCCGCGCCACCTTGCCCGCGGAAATACCTGCGCGCATCAGGCTGCGCCTGATCCCGTCAATTTCATTGATCACCCTCTCCCCTCCTTTCAGGATAGAAAAGAGTACCGCCGCGAACAATCAGATTCTGGTCATAGGTATAGGCAGGTTCGCTCGAGCCGAATCCTTCCGAGAACACCTCACGGTGCATGGAGGGGATGATGATATCAGGCAGTTCCGTCATCACCCTGGTATCTTCCCGAAACTCTCCGACATAACTGGCCATGAACTCGCTCCATCCGAGGCAGACATTGTAGTGCGTTTTCCCCTGGCGCAGCCTTCTGTTGAATATCTCCTGATAAGCGTGGGCCGGGGAAGTGGTCCTCTTCTCCCAATCAAGCGCTGATCGCGGGAGCCTTTCCCTGCGCTCATTGACGCTTACCTTAGCGTACAGGCGGTAACACACATCGACGAGCACCGTAGCGAACAGCTGATAGTTGTTGCCCTCTCGGATCAGGTCTGCTTTTCGGAGAGGGCCTCCGTAGTTAGTAGAGTAGTTGTGAAAGCAGATCGGAGAACAGATCTCAACCTTGACCGGTCTGATGACCACACTCGGCAGCATGAGAATAGCGGAGAACATCCCAACCGCCTGAGAGTAGGCAGGCACCACATTCGTCACAGCGCAGGCCCCACTGTCCGGTCGGTTCCACAAGGCCGTGGGGCCACTCACTTCGAAGCGAACTTCGTATTCTTTTTTGTACATAAGCACCTCCTTTTTTACTATTCATATATTAAGAATTCTTTTATGTTTTGGATTATAATGTAGAACACGATTCGCTGTCAAGAACAATTTTCAAATCAAGGTTCATGAATAGTGTCGAATCACTTATGGTATTTGATATAATATGGATGCCGCGTCAAACAGGGCGTTCCTTTAAGATGCGTGCTTCGTCCTTTGGGGCGTGGATTGAAATACTATCCATATCTTGTTGGCAAAAAACGGCGTATGTTCGTCGTTTTTTGTTTGCCCAGAATATGATAAAACGGCGGTTCGTCACCGCCGT
>DBQQ01000039.1 GCA_002305315.1 Clostridiales bacterium UBA1390 | reverse complement strand
GAGCAGCGTGTGGTAGAACGAAGAAATGATATGTGCAATGTGAGATGAGAGCTTGGCCATAGGATCGCCCCTTTCATATATCTTATAATAACACAAGAATCACGGTTTGTAAAGAGACAATCCATGGGGACGGATATTGCAAAAAAGTCAAATGCGAGAAAACATGGAATGATATCTTTTTTGGCTTATACATTGATTTCCAGTATGAAAAGATGGTATAATAGACGTGGCATGACAACTTTCTATCATGTAGAGATCAAGTCACATCTCGAGACGGTTGCTACAGCGTACCCGATCCACGATAGAAATCACATGGTGGTATAAATACAAAAAGCTTTGTATTGTAAGATGGAATCGTGTTCTGAAATGAATGATGAAATTTCTAAAGGGCGGGGTATAAGGATAATATTTCAAACGAAGCAGGGAGGAATGACAATGAATCGGCTGTTGATCCAAAATGGAATTCTGATTGATCCATCGCAGCGGATCTTTGAGAAGAAGGATCTGTATATTGAGGATGGCATTGTGAAACAGGTAGAGGATGAAATTTGCGAAATACCGGAAGGAACGAGGCTTGTGGATGCTTCGGGCTGTTGGGTGATGCCTGGATTTATCGACCTTCACGTACATTTTCGGGATCCCGGTCTGACATATAAGGAAACGGTGGAGACAGGATGCAAGGCGGCTGCGGCAGGTGGAGTGACCACGGTTTGTACGATGCCCAACACGAAGCCAGTGACGGATTGTGTAGAGGTTGTAGAGGAGATCCTGGAAAAAGCAGGCAAGGCACCCTATACACATCTGCTTCCGATTGCGGCTGTCACGATAGGACAGCAGGGGAAGGAAATTGTGGATCTGGCAGCGCTGAAAGAGGTTGGAATCTGTGCGATCAGCGAAGATGGACGTTCGGTGATGGATAGCGGTATCATGAAAGAGGCCATGAGGCGCTGCGCACAATTGCAGATTCCCATTTTCGACCATTGCGAGGATGAGAGCCTGGCAGGCGGATGTATCAACGAAGGAGAAGTTTCTCGGGAATTAGGATTGCCGGGACTATCAAGAGATGCGGAAAATGCCATGACCGCCCGTGAGATTCTGCTGGCAGAATCGACGGGAGCACAGCTTCATATTTGTCATGTGAGTACGAAGGAGAGTGCGGAAATCATTCGGATGGCGAAAGCGCATGGCGTTCGAGTCACAGCAGAAGTGGGACCGCATCATTTCGCGTTATCCGATGAAGACATACGTAGGGAGCCGCATTCGAAATATAAGATGAATCCGCCGCTCAGAACCCCCGAGGATGTGGAGGCCATGAAGGTGGCGTTGGCAGATGGTACGCTGGATGCGATCGCGACAGATCACGCGCCGCACAGCGCAGAGGAGAAGACGGAAGATTTACAGCATTCCCTGAATGGTATCATCGGTCTGGAGACTTCATTTGCGATCTCCAAGAAAACATTGGTCGATACGGGGATTTTGAGTCCGATGCAGTTGGTGGAGAAGATGAGTACCAGGCCTGCGCAGATTTTGGGAATCCCGAAGGGAACTCTTTCGGTGGGAAGCTGCGCGGACATCTGCGTTGCTGCCCCCAATGAGACCTATGTGATAGATGATCAATTCTATTCGAAGGCGAAGAATTCACCCTTTATCGGATGGAAGGTGCAGGGACGAGTCAAGATGACAATTCTGGATGGCAGGATTGTATTTCAAGATGGAAAAATAACGGAAAAGGAGGACTTAGCATGATTGATCAACTGATCGAAAAAATTGAGGCGTGTCAAAACCCGACGGTGGTGGGGCTGGATCCCAGACTGTCCATGATTCCGGAGGCGATTCGAGAAGAAGCCTACGAGAAATACGGAAAGACGCCAGAGGGGGCCGCAGAAGCATTCTATCTCTTTAATAAGGAAATTTTGGATGCGGTATACGATCTGATTCCCGCGGTGAAGCCGCAGGTGGCCATGTATGAGATGTACGGAGTCCCGGGTCTTGCGGCATACATCAAGACCATTGCCTATGCACGGGAGAAAGGTTTGATCGTCATTGGCGATATCAAGCGGAGCGATATCGCGTCTACGGCGCAGGCGTATGCGGATGGACATATTGGCGTGGCGCCAGTGGAGGGAGAGAAGTACGAGATCTATCAAGAGGATTTCGTAACGCTCAATCCGTATCTGGGCGTGGAATCCATTGAGCCCTATTTTAAGAACATGAAAGATTATAATAAAGGAATCTTCGTGCTGGTGAAGACTTCGAACCCCGGCAGCGGTCAGATTCAGGATCTGCTGGCCGGACCGGAGGACAAGCCTCTGTATGAGATCGTAGGAGGCTTGGTCGAAGAGTGGGGAAGCGATTTCCGAGGCCAGTATGGCTATTCGGATGTGGGCGCTGTGGTCGGTGCGACACATCCAGAACAGGGAAAGCGCCTGCGTGAAGTGTTGCCGCATACTTTCTTCCTGGTACCGGGTTATGGTGCGCAGGGGGCGACGGCCCAGGATCTGCGAGGCTGCTTTGATAAAGAGGGACGGGGTGCGATTGTCAACTCCTCTCGTGGTATTATCGCGGCGTGGCAAAAAGAGAAATACGCTTCCGCATTCCGTGCGGATCAGTGGGCACAGGCTTCGCGTCAGGCAGTGCTGGATATGAAAGAAGATCTGAATTCTGTATTATAAAATAAGAAAGAAGGAATACAGACATGTTTTATGATGAAGTAAAGATTCTGGAGCAGAAAGAGCTGGCGCCGGGAATTTGGCAGATGGAATTGGAAGCGCCAGAGGTGGCACGCCAGGCAAAACCAGGACAATTTGTCAATCTGTATGTGAATGATCCGTCCATGCTGCTGCCCAGGCCCATCAGCATTTGCGAGGCAGATCCGGAGAAAGGAATCCTGACTCTGATCTATGCGGTAGTGGGAAAGGGAACAGAGGTTTTTGCAACCTACGAAGCAGGGACAATGCTGCGGCTGATGGGACCGCTGGGTAACGGATTCCCGTTAGAAAGAGGCGGCGAAGAGGACGTGCGGGAGTTATTTTTGGTAGGCGGCGGTCTGGGGATTCCCCCGATGCTGTTTCTGGCGAGAAAATTGCATGAGAAATATCCGGAGAAGCCGATTCGCATCTTCAATGGATTCCGATCAACACCATGGATCGAAGAGGCATTTTATCCCTATGGAGAAGTCTTTTCCGCCAGTGATGATGGAGCCAGTGGTTTTATGGGGAATGTGATTGACGCCATGGAGTATAAGCGTATTTTCACGGATGAGAAGATTAAGGCGGTACTCTACGCATGTGGGCCGATTCCCATGATGAAGGCGATTCAGAACTGGCAGACTGCTTATAACATGGAGAGCTGGTTCTCCTTAGAGGAGAGAATGGGCTGCGGATTTGGCGCCTGCGCAGGCTGTCCGGCGAATTTGCGGATGCCGGATGGCAGCATCATGAAAAAGGGCGTATGTAAATTAGGGCCAGTATTTCCGGGAGAGGATGTGATCTTTCAATGAGTAAGGTAAATTTGTCCGTCAATCTGGCCGGCGTGGATCTGAAGAACCCATTGGTGACGGCCTCGGGAACGTTTAATCCACAGGCACATAGCCAGTTCTATGACTTATCGCTGTTGGGGGGCGTCACACTCAAGGGTGTGGCCGATGTGGCATGGCCGGGCAATCCCACACCGCGTATTGCGGAGACATACGGCGGTATGCTGAATTCTGTGGGACTGCACAATCCGGGTGTGGAAGCGATGAAGAAGGAAGATTTGCCCTTCATGGAGCAGTTCGATACTGCCGTCATCGTGAATACAGCGGGACATTCCATCGAAGAGTACTGCCGCGTGTCCGAGGCATTGCAGGAAGAGAGCAGAGTCGATCTGGTGGAACTGAACATCTCCTGTCCCAATGTGAAAGAAGGCGGCGTTACATTTGGAACGGATCCCAAGATGGTGGAGAAGGTAGTGGCTGCCGTGAAAAAATGTACGAAACAGCCGCTGATCGTAAAACTGAGTCCCAATGTGACCGATATCACCGAGATTGCCAAGGCTGCAGAGGCTGCGGGTGCGGATGCGCTATCGCTGATCAACACATTGTTTGGTATGCGGATCGATATCTATCGAAAGAAACCGATTTTGGCGCAGAAGATGGGCGGTTTTTCAGGCCCGGCCGTGAAGCCGGTGGCGGTGCGGATGGTGTATCAGGTCCATAAGGCCGTACAGATTCCGATTCTCGGCATGGGAGGCGTCATGACGGCGGAGGATGTGATAGAATTCATCATGGCTGGAGCGACAGCCGTAGCTACCGGCACTGCGAATCTGGTGGATCCTATGGCGCCGGTGAAAATATTAGAGGAATTGCCGCAAGTGTTGGAGAAGTTAGGCGTGACCGATATCAATGAGATCCGGGGGATCATCGAATAAAGGAGAACCAGGAAATGCAGATTATGGAGTATTCTTTGGGAACGGGCATGGCACATCTGACAGCCTATATTCAGGAACCGATGCCGGCGGACCCGGAAGATTATCGGATGCCCGCCGTCGTCGTTTTCCCAGGTGGCGGATATGAACATCTGGCGCCGAAAGAGGGAGAACCGATCGCAATGGAGTTTGCCGCGGCGGGATATCAGACCTTTGTATTGTATTACAGCCTGGCGCCCGAGAGATATCCGGCCCCACTCTTGGATGGGGCCAGAGCCCTCAGCTGGATTCGGACGAATGCGGAACAGTGGCGTGTGGATCCGGACAAGATTGCGGTATGCGGATTTTCGGCCGGTGGTCATGCGGCGGCTCTTTTGAGTTGTTTATGGAAGGATCCCGTCATCGCGGAAGCCGGGATTTCTAATGAATCCGCCAGACCGAATGCCGCGATTCTGGGGTATCCTGTCATCACTTCCAGGCCGGGGATCTGTCACGAGGATTCCTTTCGGGCTCTGCTCGGAGAGGCGTGTGAGGCAAAAAGGGCTGAAATGTCGTTGGAGACGCGTGTAAGTCAGGATAACCCGCCGACATTCTTGTGGCATACGACGGCAGACCAGTTGGTGCCGGTAGAAAGCAGCATTCTGATGGCAGAAGCATTGGCGGAGAATCATGTTCCCTTTGAACTGCATATTTTTCCGCAGGGGCGTCACGGACTGGCGCTGGCCAACAGAAGGACATCCGGTGGCAGCGCGGATCGGGAATATCCGGAGGTGGCGCAGTGGATCGGTTTATGTAAGGACTGGTTAAGACGGCTTTGGGAGGATAAGAGCAATGAGAACATTTGACGTGCCTTTGCAGGAAGTCTATATGACTGCGTATTTGCAGGAGAAGATGCCTGCCGATCCGGAAGACTATCGTCTGCCCGCGATCGTGGTGTATCCCGGCGGTGGATATCAGCATCTGTCGCCGCGGGAGGAGGAACCGATCGCGATGGAATTTGCGGCGGCGGGATATCAGGTATTTGTGCTGTATTACAGCCTGGCGCCCAAGAGATATCCGGCTCCGCTTCTGGATGGAGCCCGGGCGCTTGCTGCCATACGGGAGCATGCGGAAGAGTGGTGCGTGGATCCAGCGCGTATCGCTGTCTGTGGATTTTCGGCCGGTGGTCATGCGGCAGCTCTGCTAGGGTGCCTATGGAATGATCCGGTGATTGCGGCTGCGGGGATTTCTAACGAGAAGGCGCGCCCTGATGCGGTCATTCTGGGATACCCCGTCATCACTTCAGAGAAGGGAAAGTGCCACGAGGGTTCTTTCGAGTCTCTTCTGGGAGAGGCAGTGGAGGAGAAGCGCGGGGCGATGTCTCTGGAGACGCGTGTCAATGCGCAGAATCCGCCCACCTTTTTATGGCATACGGCAGCGGATCAGGCCGTACCCGTGGTGAGCAGCCTGCGGATGGCAGCAGCATTGGCAGAGCATAAGGTTCCTTTTGAACTGCACGTGTTCCCAAGCGGGCATCATGGGCTATCCCTAGCAAACCGTAGAACTTCCGGGGGAAATCCCGATGGGGAACTGCCGGAAGTAGCGCAATGGATAAAATTATGTAAGGACTGGCTTCAGAGAACGTTATAAATCCATAGAATGGGGGTTATGAAATGCGCGTTTTAGAGATTCCGTTAGAAGAGAAATTGGGAGAAGGAAAACCTTACTTGACTGCCTATCTGCAGGATAGGATGCCGGCGGATCCAGAAGGATATGGGTTGCCTGCGGTCATGGTATGCCCCGGAGGCGGCTATACGCATTTATCTCCCAGAGAGGCGGAACCCATTGCCTTAGCGTTTGCGGCAGCAGGGTATCAGGCATTCGTGCTGTATTACAGTCTGCAGCCGGAAAGATATTATCCGCAGCCACTCCTGGATGCGGCGAAGGCGATGCAGCTCATCCGTCAGCACGCGGAGGAGTGGAGTGTGGATCCGGAGAAAGTGGCCATGTGCGGATTTTCCGCAGGGGGCCATCTGACGGCGGCGTTGAGTACGCTCTGGGATTCTCCGATTTTAGCAGAGGAGGGACTTGGCGGAAGGCAGGCACGACCCGATGCCGCCATTCTGGGCTATGCGGTCGTGATGACAAAAGACGATGAGAGCGATCCGAAGTCCTTCGGAAATCGGCTTCTGGGCAGCCGCATTCAGGATCCGGAGCTTCGAAAGGCAATCTGTTTGCCACAGCATGTGACAAGCGAAAATCCTCCGACGTTCCTTTGGCATACGGCGGCAGATCAGACCGTGCCGGTGAGAAATAGCTTGAGAATGGCGGAGGCTTTGGCGGATCAGGGCGTACCTTTTGAACTTCATGTATTTCCCCGGGGAAAACATGGATTGGCGCTTGCCAATCATCGTACAGATAATGGCGATCCGGAGATGATTCTGCCGGAAGTAGCACAGTGGGTACCACTCTGTACGCAGTGGCTAGGACGCTTATGGAACTAAAAAAAGGAGCTATCATTCGAAATGATAGCTCCCTTTTTTTAAAGTTTGTCGGCGATATCGTAGATCATGGCTTCCGTCGCTTCCCAGCCCAGGCAGGGGTCGGTGATGGACTGTCCGAACATTTGATTGGGACCAATCTTTTGCGCACCATCCACCAGATAACTTTCTACCATGAATCCTTTGACCATTTTAGCGACAAGAGAGTCGTAACGCATGCTGTGCAGAACCTCGGAAATGATGCGGGGCTGCTGGTCGAAATGTTTCCCGGAGTTGTTATGATTGGAGTCCACGATGATGGCTGGGTTTTCGAATCCCTTTTCGGCATAGGCTTCGGCAGTGTGCTGCAAGTCTTCGTAATGATAGTTGGGAATACTCCGGCCGCTGTTATGCTCCAGTCCACCGCGAAGGACTGCGTGGGCAAAAGGATTGCCGGTAGTGGAAATCTCCCAATTGCGATAGATAAAATCGTGAGAGCACTGGGCAGCCTTGATCGCATTAAACATGACGGACAAGTCGCCGCTGGTGCCGTTTTTCATGCCAACAGGCACATCGAGACCGCTGCAGGTCAGGCGATGCTCCTGATTTTCTACAGACCGCGCGCCGATCGCCACGTAGCCCAGAATATCGTCTAAAAAGGCATAGTTGCTGGGGTAGAGCATTTCATCAGCGGTGACAAAGCCGGTTTCTGTGAGTACACGGATATGCATGCGCCGGATGGCCTTGATGCCCTCGAACGCATTGGGTTTCGCGTTCGGATCCGGCTGATGCAGCATGCCCTTATACCCCTCACCCGTGGTACGGGGCTTATTGGTATAGACACGAGGCACAATCATTATTTTTTCGGCAACTTTCTCCTGCACTTTGGCCAGGCGCGTGGCATATTCCAGCACGGCAAACTCATTATCGGCAGAACAGGGGCCGATGATCAGGATCAGACGCGGATCCTGACCGGAGAGGATAGCCTTGATTTCCTGAACCTTTTCCTGCTGCATGGCCGCTCCTGCAGAGCTCAGAGGCAAGAGGGCCTTCAGATGTTCAGAAGAGGGGATTGTACGAATATATTCAAAACTCATGAGAGAGCCTCCATTCTTTCAAAAAATTTCTTTCAAGTTTTTATTATATAAGATGAAGCGAAAAAAAGCAAGGGATCTTGTTTAATTTCCGCAGAATTCAGAAAAATGTGTGCTATAAAGTGTAAGATTCGTATAATTCTGTCGAAAACATGGAGTAAAGAGTTCACTTTCGAAAAACATTTGAGTTTTAGGCGAAACAGGAGTATGATAAAGGTAAAGAATGTGTGAAATGGGGGTTATAGAATGTTTCGGTCCGCGTATATTCGAAAATATCTGAAGAAATATATGTGGCATTATTTACTGGGTATTGTGGGAATCATCCTGGTTAACGTGGCTTTGGTATATTTGCCGAGGCTGATTGGTGATACGACAGATGGCCTGGCAAATGGACTGTATACGATGGAAGATCTTTGGGGAGTAGCTTTGTTCGCGGGTTTAATCGGAATTGGAGTTTTTACCGGCCGTATTATGTGGCGGTATTTCTTCCTGGGAACCTCTAGAAAGATTGAGTATGATATCCGGGGAGATCTGTTTGCGCATCTGGAGACATTGCCGCTGCGTTTCTATAATGAGAATAAATCGGGCGACTTGATGGCGTATGCCGTGAATGATCTGAATGCGGTGCGTAATACGCTTGCGAATGGCTTCATCACAGCGTTGGATGCGGTGACCATGCTGACGCTTGTCCTGTATCAGATGTTGGTCAATGTGGATATCTCATTGACGCTCATTGCCATTATCCCGATGCCGTTGGTGGCCTTTGTCAGCATCAAAATGCGGAGACTGATTCATATAAAGTTTCGGGAGAAGCAGGAGTCTTTCGCAGAACTGACGGATGAGGTGCAGGAATCCATTTCTGGTATCCGAGTCATCAAATCCTTTGTTCAGGAAGAAAAAGAAGCAGAAGTCTTTCGGCAGCGGGCAGAGGACAACTATAAGAAAAACATGACGCTGACACGCATCATGGCAGTATTAGAGCCTTCTATCGGGACAATTACGGGTGTGAGTACGCTGATTACCCTGCTATACGGCGGATATCTGACCATGGTGAATCAGATTAGCCTAGGCGATTTCATTTCTTTCGTGCAGTATCTATTGATGCTGGCGGGCCCGCTGTCAGGGATGGGGCGCTGTATCAATAACTTCTCACAAGGAAATGCTTCGCTGGCTCGGCTGGAGTCGATCCTGTATACGAAGTCTGACATTTACGATCTGCCAACAGCGGATCCTAAGGCTGTGGTAGAGGGAAAGATTGATTATAACCATCTGAATTTCCGGTATCCCAGAACGAAGACCGATGCACTGTCGGATATTTGCGTACATATCAAGAAGGGGGAAACCATAGGAATCATCGGACGGACAGGCAGTGGAAAGACAACGTTCGTTTCACTGCTGCTGCGCATGTATAACACGAAACGGGGAGAACTGGTGATTGACGACAGGGATATTCTGGATTATCCTTTGCATACGCTGCGGTCTTCGATCGGTTATGTGCCGCAGGACAACTTCCTGTTTTCAGATACCATTGCGAATAATATCCGGTTCGGCTGTCGGGATGCCACGATGGAACAGGTGATTGAGGCAGCAAAAATGGCGGACGTACACGATAACATCGTGGATTTTCCGGATCAATATGAGACCGTGGTAGGAGAGCAGGGTGTTACGTTGTCCGGCGGACAGAAGCAGCGTGTATCTATCGCGCGAGCCCTGGTCAAGAATCCACCGATCCTGATTCTGGACGATGCGGTATCCGCCGTGGATACGGAGACGGAGGAGCATATCCTGCGCAGTCTGCGAGAGACCAGACAGGGTAAGACGACCATCATCATTGCGCATCGAATCAGTACCATTCAACATGCGGATCAGATCCTTGTGATTGATGAGGGCAAGGTGGTACAGCATGGCCGGCACGAGGAACTGAGCCAGGAAGAGGGAATCTATAAAACGATCTATGAAAAACAGCTTTTAGAGGCAGAGATAGATCAGCATCCGGAACATGGAGGTGAAGCCTGATGAAAGATTACGAAGTCGGTTATAAGAATCAGGATTCCAGAAACCTGATTCGGCTGGGACATTATGCAAAGCCATATTTTCCGCATATTCTCCTGTGTATCCTGATGCTCATCCTGATCGTCACCTCAGATCTGGCGCAGCCGGTGATCATCGGAAAAGCAGTAGATGACCTGATCAATCACTATGATAAGAGCTACCGTGTAGCGGCGACGGATGAAAATGCCGAATACGAGGTGGCGGGATACAGACTCATCCCGATCGATCCATCGGAGCTTACCGGAGAAGGACCCTATGCGGTCATGCTCTATATTGAAAATGAGTATTACATGATGGGGGACCTGAACGCGGAACAGGCGAAAGAATTGCTGGCCATGAAAGGCCATGAAGAGGAGATCGCCGTTTCCGGCAGTGAGATTCTGCTGGGGGATGGAAGCATCGTGATTCGCACGTTGCTAAGCCGCGATGAACTGGCCGGGCTTAGGAGCAATGATTATTCGGAACTTGTGGGCTTGGCAATCTTGTACATTGTGCTGCTGGTGGCAGGACTTTTGACGAGTTTTGCACAGAGTATTCTCCTGGGGTACGTGGGGCAGAAGATCATCTATGCGATTCGAAATGATCTGTATCACCATGTGCAGGGGCTTGACATTGAGTTCTTTAATGATACGCCTGTCGGGAAACTGGTTACACGTCTGACGAATGATACGGAGGGCCTGAACGAGTTATATACGAATTGTCTTGTTACAACAATTAAGTGCGTATTTACGTTGGGTGGAATTATCATTGTTATGATAGGAATCAACTGGAAGCTGGCCCTTGCAGAGTTTACAGTCATTCCCATCATAGCCGTATCCACTTTTATCTTCCGTAAGCATTCCCGCAGAAACCATAGAAACATGCGGACAAAACTGGCTACGGTCAACATCTTCTTATCGGAGCACTTCTCGGGCATGCGTCTGGTGCAGATCTTTGCGCAGGAGAAGCCGGTATATGATCAGTTTGACGCAGTCAATGCCGATTATAAAAAGAGCTGTATGCGGCAGGTGATTTTGTTCGGCATCTATCGTCCGGCCATGTATCTGTTGTATATCGTGGGCGTCATCATCGTACTGGTATATGGTGGAAGCCTCGTCCTCGGCGGTGCGCTGACGATTGGTACGCTGGTTATTTTTACAGACTATATCTCTCGATTCTTCAATCCGATTCAGACGCTGGCAGAGCAGTTTGACACCATGCTCTCGGCCATGGCCTCGGCAGAGAAGATTTTTTCTCTGATGGATTATAATGAAAAGATTCCAGAGGCTGAAAATCCGCTGCCACTCAAAAATCCGCAGGGACATATCGAGTTCCGCCATGTTTGGTTTGCCTATGATGAAGGGCAATGGGTCTTGAAGGATGTATCCTTTGAGGTGCTTCCGGGACAGTCGGTAGCGTTTGTGGGTGCAACCGGGGCGGGGAAGACCTCGATTCTCAACCTGATCAGCCGATATTATGACATTCAGAAGGGAGAGATCCTGCTGGATGGACATAACATAAGGGAGTATAAGATCTCGGATCTGAGAAACTGCATTGGGCAGATGCTGCAGGACGTGTTTTTGTTCACCGGAGATATCTCCAGTAACATTCGTCTGCGGAATACAGAGATCACAGGACCGGAGATTCAGGAGGCAGCTCGGTATGTGAATGCGGATGCGTTTATCAGCAAACTCCCCAGAGGATACGAGGAGAAGGTATATGAGCGCGGGGCCACGTTGTCTGCCGGACAGCGGCAGCTCTTGTCCTTTGCCAGAACCCTGGTATTCCACCCTGCCATTCTGATCCTGGATGAGGCTACAGCCAATATTGACACGGAGACGGAAGAGCTGATTCAGGATGCGCTGAAGAAGCTGATGAAGGGACACACCACATTGGTAGTGGCGCATCGTCTTTCAACGATTCAGCATGCGGATAAGATTATCGTGATGCATAAGGGGCGGATTCAGGAAGCGGGAAATCATCAGGAGCTCCTGGCGAAGAAGGGAATCTACTATCAGCTGTATCAGCTCCAATATCAGTAGGATTTTCAGAATGTTTAAGATTTCGTAGAGACGTAGTCATAAACTCATGGTAGAGTATAAGAAAACAGAGGGCTTTCCTTGGTGCTGCGCAAGGCAGTATGAGGGAAAGCCTTCGTCTACGATGGGGGTTAATTCAGTTCTGCGATACGAGTGACCGCCACATAAATCTGGGAGAGACGGTACCAGGTGGGATAGTCCACAATGCCATTCGGCGGCAGATTGAAGACATCTTGAAATTTCTGCACAGAGGCCTTCGTAGCGGGACCAAAGATCCCATCCACGGCCACGGTAGGGATGGCGGGATAGTTTTTAGCAATCGCATTGAGCTGGCGTTGAATCGTGCGGACATCGGTTCCACGGCTTCCTTCCTGAATGTTATAGCCGGGGAAGGAGGAAGGGACGCCGGAAACCCGGTTCGCCGTCTCCAGATAGATATCCGCGCCATAGTAGTACCGAAGAATCGAGACGGCATTGTATCCTTGCGTTGCCAGATGTTGGCTCCCCCATTGGGTCATCCAATCCGAGGAAAGGTACACAGTTATAGTCTGTAGTAGATGGAAAAAGTTCGGTTGGCCCGATCCCAGAGAATATGATCTACCACGGCATGGAGTGCGTCGTGTTTTTCTTCCATGCTCCAATCCGAGGATCCCAGGAGATCTGACAAACTGACAGGAGGAGGAACCGCAGGAGACAGCCGAGACAGTGCCTCCTGCAGATGCTGCCTGTGTGCTTCGCCTTCGGTTTTGTGCGCCAGATATTCTTCCTGGGTGTCAATTCCCGCCAGATACGCATCGCGAGCACGCTGAAGACGGGCCTCCTCCTGCCGAAGCTGCTTGGACAACAGGCGTCCTAGGTCCGTGTCTGTCTGAGAGCTGCGGGAGGTCACAAGAGAAAGGTCTGTGCCAAAATCATCCAGGGATGTAAGGAGACATTGAACGGCTACGGAGAGGGACAGATAGCTGCTGTCTGTGCACTGTCCTCGCGCATACGCCCTGCAGCGAAAACAGGGGGAGGAAGATCGGTTCGCGTAGGTCATGCCTGTGCCGCAGCGTCCGCAGTATAGAAGCCCGGAAAGATAGTGCTTATGGAGTCCGGCCGAGGGTGCTTTGGCCCTTGGGGGAATGCAGTTTTTCTGCATTCGTGTCTGGACTTCCCGGTATTCCGCCTCACAGAGCAGGGGTTCATGATGGGCCCGGGTATAGATGATGTCTGGAGAAGCGGCAATAGCGGCTGCGTTCCTGTGAGAGATGGGCCCCTTGGTGCTGAAACGAAGAATCCCTGCGTATACAGGGTTTTGAAGGATATACACGATAGCACGGCGCTCCCAGAGGGAGCCTTTTTTGGTACGGCATCCCCAGGCGTTCAGGGAACGGGCGATGGCGCCGGGACTTTGACCGGCCAGATAATCGTGGAAAATACGGCGAACGATGGGCGCTTCCTGGGAATCGGGGATCAGATGGCCGTTTTGCATCTGATAGCCAAAGGGCGCTTTACATTGGATTTCTCCGCGCAGCGCTTTTTCAGTCATTCCGCGCAGAACCTCGCCGGATAGCCGGATGGAGTAGTATTCATCCATCCATTCGATGATCCGTTCGATCAGACTGCCGAAAGGACCTTCGACTAATGGCTCGGACGCACTGATGACCTGAATGCCGGATTCTTTTTGCAGCAGGGATTTGTAGACGATGGATTCTTCCTGATTGCGGGCGAAACGGCTGAACTTCCAAACCAGTATGTATTGAAAGGGGGAAGGATGGCTTTTAGCTAGGGAGATCATACGCAGGAATTCAGGGCGACGTTCCGCTTTCCGCCCGGAGACGCCGATTTCCCAGAAGATGTACTCCTCCGGCAGAAGGAGATCATGGCCCTGGGCGTATTCTTTCAGCAGACGCAGCTGGGCGTCCGGCGACAGTTCATCCTGTTTATCCGTAGAAACGCGAATATACGCGGCGGCAGTTTCCATATGCAACACCTCCTTTCACATTCTATTCTAAATGCGCCCGAATATGGCATACAATGGATAGAAGGGAGGGATCGGATGCGGCAGGAAGTGAGAGTCCAAACGTTTGTGGCGGAAGGGGACGGGGCCTTTCAGGATATCAATAGCCTATCCGAAGAGGAGAAAAGAAGTTGGGGCATGCGATTACAAGAAAAGGCGCTCCGAGCCATAGGCTTGGAGGTAAAAAATCGGGAAGGCGCGCACAAAAGGAACAACGGCGAACACAAATAAAACAGGCGTTTCGATGTAATGACCGTCCTTTTTGCGAGGCAGACTCGTATTCATCGTAATTTTTACGGGAAAGACGGAGATTGGATTCGTGAAATGCCTCTGAAAAGAGGCCTTGTGGCCTGCGTGGGAATATGGTATGCTAGAGTCGTCAAAAAGGGAGATCCACTGTGATCTCCTTTTTTGATATCAAAGAGAGAAAGGAGTGAAGGAGAATGAGAAGAGGCTGGATGGTCGTACTGTGCTTCATGCTTTGGATGGCAGGCGGGCTTGCGGTGTCGGCGGCGCAGGAAGAGGAAACCGGGATATTTTTCTTTCACAGCGAAGAAATGAATGCCCAACGGCAGGCGGCACAAGCGGTATCCTCGGTCCTGCCGCTGGCAGAGGGGGATTTTTGGACACTGTCCAAGCCGAGTACCACATTTGGTTACACGGCGTCTGCTTATGCAGATCATAAGTATTGGATGAGAATCCTGCTTGTCCGAGCGGATGACGCGAGATGGACGGGCGGCGCTTTGTACGGACCGGCTGCGTCCTACTGGGGACATCGGCTGACAAGAGGAAATGAGCAGGTCTGGGCCTATTGTATCGAACCGAACGTAGGAACATCGGTGACTGGCTATGAGGAATCCAAGGAATATGCGGTGCGGTTTATGGAGAAGCTGAAAGCCTATGAAGGGGGTGCATTATGGCGTCAGATGGTACGCGCCATGTATTTGGGCGATTATCTGATAGCCCGGGATCAGCAGTTTCAGGATGTGGATATCAATGCGGCCGCGAATATCGTGGTGTGGGAACTCTTGATGGGGTACGTATCTTGTGACGGAACCTATACGTATCAGAACGCATCTGCCTCGCACACGTATCCGAATGAAGAGGGGGAGGCTCTCTTTCGCCTCTTTGATACCGGAGCCTACCAGGATTTTCAGAAAATCCATGATAGCTTGCTAGGTCTCCTGCGATCCTATGATACGCTGCTTCCATGGATGGGACGTACACCGGAAACCGCCAAACAGAATGCGATCATACTGCGTTATCAAGAAGAGGATGAAGTCTATACTACAGATTGGCTGGTCGATGCGGGCAAACAGCTGGAGCCCGAGACGGCGCTGGGGCAGGGCAGTCTGGGATTTGAAGGTCTTCAGGCCACGAATGGAACGGTTCCTGGTACGCAGGTTCAGTATGAGAGAGAAGGAAACAAAATCCGTTTTCTCTTGCATCAGGCCATAGAGGGAGAGATCGTAAGCGAGTATCTGAAGAAACAGGGAACGGGAGACGGTGTGACGCCTAGTGCGTATGTGTCAGGCGTGGTATATCCATCCGGGAGCCGTACAGATGGACAGATCCTGGCCAGTACGGCGCAGGCTGATGGGGTAGGGGGATATCTGGCATTTCGGATCGAGCAGATTCCGGTACAAGTACAGATACAAAAAGAAGCAAAAGGAATGGAAGGTTTATTTTTATCTCACAAACTATACAGTTTGGAGAGTGCGCAATACGGAGTCTATGAGGACGAGGCCTGCAAAAAGCTCCTGGAGGTCCTGACTCTGGATGAGAAGGGAGAGGCGCAGTCAGAGAACAAGTACCTTCCGGATCGGACACTATATATAAAAGAAATCACCGCACCTCCCGGATTTCTTCTGGATACTCGTGTCTATGAAGTGACGGCGGGAGAAAAATGGGTGGTTTATGATGAGCCTGTATGTTGTCCTATTCCCGGACAGATCATAAAGATCGATCAGGAAAGCAATGAGCCCATAAAAAACGAAGCCAGGTTTCTGGTGGAATATTTTGCGCAGGACGAGCCAGGAAACACGCCGAATTGGAGCGGAGTCTTTGCTACGGATGCGGCAGGACGTCTTGCGATTACAAAAGAGGCGTTGATAGAAGGGTCTCTTGAGGGAGTCAGGATAGATGCGGAGGGATATTTACTGTTTCCGCTGGGATGTGTTCGTATTTCAGAGGTTATGGCACCGACAGGGTATGTGCTTTCTGAACAGATCCTGCTGGGATATATCAGGCAGCCGCGTTCAGGTGAACAGGCTCTTTGGCAATGGGAGAGAGAGAGTATACAAGCCTTGATAGAGTTGGGAAATGGAACCTATGGATATCCGAATGAACGGGAAAAAGGTTCGATCACAGTCTATAAACATCGGGAGGGAGATGCAGAGGCTTCTATACCGGGCGCCCTATTAGAATTGCAGCGGAAGACAGAGGGAGAATGGAAGAAGGTGGCGGAAGCATGGACGGATGAAGAGGGATATGCCGTGTTTGATGGGCTTTTGATGGGAGAGTATCGGCTGGTGGAGAAGCAGGCGCCGGATGGCTATATGCTGCTTCCGGCAGCGATCGAGATCACGCTGCCCCAGGAGAATGAGACAGAGATTTGGTGGAATCTGGAGGAAGAACAGGCTTTTATGCTGCCGCAGACGGGCGGGGGCGGATGGAGAGTGCTGGGGATCCTGAGTGTACTCCTGCAGACAGCAGGCATTCTGGGGGAAAGGTTCACAAGAAGAAAAAAAGAATATAGGGAGGAAAACCAATGAGAACAAAAGGAAAGAGGGCGCGGCTTTTAGGTGTGGTTCTGAGTTTTTGGCTTCTGTTTTGCAGCCATATGCTGCTTCAGAGCGTTTCGGTACATGCGACGGAGCTTGGCGACGAGGTGATAGACGTCGAACGCAAAGGATCGATCACGATCATCAAGTATGAGGACATCCATAGTCAGGCGGAAGATGTGAATCCGGGGATTGGAGAAGAAGAGGGAGAGAGTACACAGATACACCGCCCGATGGCAGATGTGACATATACGCTATATCGTGTGGCTGACATTGTACAGGGGCGGATAGAAGGCGATGAGAATCGGGTGTGGGTAGAATACAGATCTTTGCTGAAGAACTCGAAGGGACAGGAAATCCCGATTCCTTCCGGTATAACCTCCACGAAGGAGCTGAATCAGTGGGTGAATGACCTGCGGGATAGTGCGGACCCCACCATGCGGATCGCGAATCTGGGGGAGCTTGCAACATGGCAAGGAACGACCAATGAACAGGGTGTTCTGGTGCTGGGGAAGGATGAGAAGGGAGAAAACAGTCTGCCAGTGGGGATCTATGCGCTGTATGAGGAATCATATCCATCTCTGGTCATAGAGACGCAGGCTACCGTCTTCTCCATGCCCACGACAGCCGTGGATGATGGAAATGATGCGGCCAGTCAGCCGGATGACACGGTGGAGGGAGACAACATGACCGGTGACTCTGCGAATGTGGGGCGTTGCTGGGATTATGAACTGGTCATTCGACCCAAGAACCAGACCAAGGCACTTTCTGTAGAGAAACATATTTTGACCGATCCCGGAGAGGATACGGAGGCGGATCTGAACTATCGCAACGCAGACATCAATGATCCCTCGAATGACCTCCTGACTGACGCGGAGGATTATGCAATCGGCGATACCATACGGTATTGGGTGAAAGCACAAGTCCCTGAGAACATTGGAGAGATGGAATTCTTTTTCCTGGAAGATCGGCTGAGGATGGGACAGATCTTTATCAATGATGCGAATGAGGGCAATCAGGAGGCAAGACTTCAGGTATGGGGGGAGGATCTTTCCGGGAATATGGTGTATATTCCCCGAGTGAGTGGAACGACAACGAACTGGAGAGTCACGGGGCCTACACAGGCGGTCTCGGAGGAGAACGCCGGAACGGATAGCTTTGGAAACGCACAGGCGCTCTCGGATGGCGTCAATACATATTCCACATTTGCCATTTATCTGAATACGCAGAGTTTATCAGCGCAAAACGTCAACACGGATCTGGAGACGACAAAACGTGGCCCGCTCTATGCGAATATCTATGTGACCTATCAGGTGGAATTGGGGGTGGATGCGGTGATTGGCGAACCCGGGAACCCGAATGACATTCGACTGAAATATTCCCATACCACCACCAGTAATAGTCTCTCGATTCCCAATCGTCCCAATATCCCGGAGGAAGGAGATCGGGTGGATACCATCAATCCGCAGGTGCCAGATACACGGGTGTATACGTATGCCATAGAGGTCGTAAAGGAAGGGGAAGGAGAAGATTCTATGGAGGGCGTAGAGTTTTCGCTGCGGGATATGCAGGGGAATCCCATTTCCTTGTCTCAGGATGATTTGGGTTATTATGTGGATCCAGAGGGGGAAAACCGTAACGGCATCGTTGTGATCGATGCTGCGTCTAAGGCCCAGATTCGGGGAATTGATGCAGGAACCTATCAAATGATAGAGGAACGGGCAGCGGATGGGTATCAATTGCTCAAACAGCCGGTGATACTGACTCTGGCTTCGGAGAGTGGACAGGAGGCCTTTCCTTTGACCTATATTGCAGAGGAAGAGGGCGCGTATTTCCAGATAGAAGAAGGAAAAGGCTACTATGTAGAACAAGGAGATACACAGATTGTGATCGATCTGGATGGTTTTTCGGCAGGAGAGTATGTGGCTGTACCGGGACAAACCGTCTATTCGTATACACGAAACGAAGCAGGAGACCTGGATCGGGACCGAGAAGTGGTGACAAAACGCTATACCTGCCGATGGACGGATGCGGAAACGCTGCGTTGGCATGGTAACTATGTCATGGAGAATGGGCTGATTTCCTTTACGGTGTGGAATCGGAAGGGTTTCTCGATACCGGCTACAGGAGGCGTTGGATTTCTGCCGATACTGGCTGTGGGCGGAACCTTGATGCTTCTGGGAATCGGTGGATATGTGTGGAGTCGAAGGGGATCTCATGCGAAAACAAAATAGTAAAGTAAGATGGCCATGGATCCCTTTCTGCCTGGGTATTGGGATGATCGCGATTCCCCTTATCGGAGGGGTATGGCAGCAAGGCATTTATAGCCAGATAGCGGAAACGTATCAACAGGAGATGGAGGCTTTGGATGATAAAGAAGAAGAGAGAATGTGGCAGGCAGCACAGGAATATAACACGGTACTATGCGGTTATGTGCAGGGAAAGGATCCTTATCGTACGGGGCTTAATGGAATGGGATTTTCCTATGAGGAGATGCTGAATCCACAGGGAGACGGCATTATGGGAGTCATCGAAATTCCGGAAATTGAAGTATATCTTCCCATTTATCATGGGACGAGCCAGGAGATTCTGGCGAAGGGAGCGGGACACCTTGAGGGATCCAGTCTGCCTGTAGGGGGAAGTTCTACGCATACGGTGATATCCGCTCATTCTGGTTATCCGGGGCTCATACTTTTTGACGAATTGGAAGAGTTGGATGTGGGAAATGTATTCTATATTCATACATTAGGCAGGACTCTGGTGTATGAGGTAGAGAATATGCAGGTGATACTGCCCTATGAGACGGATCGCTTGTTTATTGTGGAAGGAGAAGACCTGGCAACATTGATGACTTGTACACCCTATGGAATCAATACGCATCGTCTCTTGGTACAGGGACGGCGGGTATTAGTACAAGAGGAGGAGACAGTATGAATATGAAAAAGAGCGTAGCATACATCGTAATTATACTGATCCTGGGAATGAGCATCTACAAACAGGATGTGGCGGCTGGGTCAACGGATTTTATCACCACAATTCGTGTGGAGGCAGGGAAGGAGGCAGCAGGGGAATATATAGAGATCTATCGAGTAGCCCAATGGGACGAAAACACAGAGAGATACACATGGGAAGAGGCATATGATGAAGCCATATCCAAAGAAGAGGTACAGATAGAAGAAACGAAAGAGTTCATAACGAGGGTATTACCCATTGCGGAAGAGCAGAGCCCCGTTTCGCAGATGGAATTGGATGAGAACGGACAGCTTTCCTTCGAGGCAGATCCCGGAGTATACCTGTTGCTGCAGCAGGGAGAGGTGGCTGGAAGCATGCAGCCTCTATTGATTGGCCTTCCGCAGACGAATGCGGAAGGCGACGGATGGGAGAAAGAAGTGGTGCTGTATCCTAAGTATGCGCCACAAACTGAGAATCCGGATACGGGGGATACCCGGCTTGTCTTCTTTGGAGGAATGGGGATATTGAGCGGGATGGGAATGATCTGTCTCTGTCTGTTTCGCAGGAAAAGAGAAAGGAGTGTATCTTTCAGACATTAGGGCATCCAATTGGGGCAGGATACCTGACGGCCATCGCAGTATTGAGTCAGGAGAGGCTGTTCAATACCGGGTCGTGTCACGTAGTTTGTCAGGACGGAGTCCACGACTCGCGCGATATTTTCATAGATACTGCGTCCATAGATGAATTTATGGTCATAGGCCGTGGAGGAGGTAATTGTAAAATCATAGCCTTTGGAGCGATACCATTCCGTGTATACTCGATTCAGCGTGAAGGAAAGAATGGCCAGGACATTGGCGGTGATTGCGGCTTCTTCCCAGGTGGAGTAGATCTCGCTGGAAGCTACATTCGCGATATAGGAAGCATAGGGAATCCAGTAGTTCTGTGCATTGGAGGAAGGAGTGCCATCATGTACCACGATGTATTCCGGAATCACAACTTCGTTGAGAACGACAAACCCATCATCCGGATTTAGAGGCTTGACGCTGGCTTCCGGTTCCTTTGGCGGATAATTGCCATAGAGTGTACTGGGGCCGATGTTGATCAGTGTTTCATCTGCCACAGGAACGGGAGAGACTAGATCTGCCGTTGCAGTATCTATAGCAGTTAACTGCTGCAGAGTGATTTCACCGGGAAGTACCTGTGTTCCTTCTACAGTGACGGTTTGTACCCCTTCGCCTTCCAGGATCAGTGTATATTGTGCATAAGGCTGCGGAGAATCCGGTTCTAAGGAATATTCTAAGGGAGGCGTCGGGACTTCCAGAAGAGGAGTATTCCCAGATTCATCCGTACGAACCTGTTCCAGGAGCGTACCATTCATATCCCGCAGTGTGACCAGAGCTCCGGGAATGGGACGAAATCCTACCAGTGTACGAGCCTGGGGACGAATCAGCCCTTGGGAAGAAACATCCATAACAGGGGGCATTTCACGAAATAAACGCATTGTTTTTACCTCACAGTCAGAGTTCAGGATAGTGTATGCAGAGAGGGAACGTCCCAATCCGCAAAAAAACTTTGAAAATATTGAAAATAAGAAAGAAATATAGTATAATCTAACTCGTGAAAGTGTGAGGAAGGGAGCGGTAAATATGGTCAAGATCACATTGGATGTAGAAGGAATGGCATGCGGTATGTGCGAAGCACATGTGAATGATGCGATTCGCAAGGCGTTTTCGGTGAAGAAGGTGAGCTCGTCTTTTCATAAAAAAAAGACGGAAATCCTTGCGGAATCCGCTATCAGCGAAGAGGATCTGCGCAGGGTAGTCGATGCCACGGGTTATACGGTGACAGGTGTACATACAGAACCCTATGAGAAAAAAGGATTCTCTCTTTTTCACAGAGATTAAGCGGAATCAGAAAAAAGGCTTGACTTTATCCGAAAAACATCTATAATAAGGATAAAGAATCTAAACAAGGAGAGATCAATGCGATGAATGAAGTATTAGAAAAAATTTCTGCGATCGGTATTGTACCGGTCATCAAGATTAGCGATGTGGAGAAGGCAGTTCCGCTGGCAAAGGCTCTTTGCGAAGGTGGTTTGCCCTGTGCAGAGGTTACTTTCCGTACTAAGGAAGGAGAAGAGGCGATTCGCAGAATCAGCGAGGCAGTACCGGAGATGCTGGTTGGTGCAGGTACGGTATTGACGACCGATCAGGTAGATCGTGCGGTAGCTGCAGGTGCAAAGTTTATCGTGAGCCCCGGTCTGAATCCTAAGGTGGTTCGTTACTGTGTAGAGAAGGGCGTTCCGGTGACTCCAGGTACAGCGAATCCTTCTGATATCGAGCAGGCGATTGAGCTGGGTCTGGAAGTGGTGAAATTCTTTCCCGCAGAAGTTAATGGTGGTGTGGCGGCGATCAAGGCGTTGGCAGCACCGTATACGAACATGAAGTTCATGCCTACCGGTGGTGTGAATGCGAAGAATCTGAATGATTATCTGTCCTTCCCCAAGATCATTGCTTGCGGTGGTTCCTGGATGGTGAAGGAAGATCTGATCGAGGCTGGTGACTTCGACAAGATTCGGGATATGACCCGCGAAGCCGTACAGACCATGCTGGGCTTCGAGCTGGCACATATCGGTATCAATGCAGAAAACGCAGAAGAGGCCGAGTCTATTGCGAAGCTGTTCGAGGCAGCTTTCGGCTTCGGCGCCAAGGTGGGTAATAGCTCCGTGTTTGCGGGTACCGCAGTAGAAGTGATGAAGACACCGTATCTGGGTAAGAACGGACATATTGCGATTGCAACGAACTATCTGTCCAGAGCGATCGCTTACCTGAAGTCTAAGGGATACGAGTTTGACGAGGATACTTGCAAGTATGATGCAAAGGGCAACATGACCGCGATCTACTTCAAGCAGGACTTCGGCGGATTCGCAGTACATCTGGTACAGAAGAAGTAATTGATTTTATAAAAAAGTTTTCATAAAATGGGACTTGCGAAAAACGTGGATTCGTTTCTCGCAAGTCCTTTTTTGCAGACCTTTTTTATTTTTTTGTGGATTCACAGATCAACATGGCAAAAGAATAGGGCGGCAGTGTGAGTGTATCGCTTGGCAGGGATAGAGGGCGCACACAGACGTTGTCAGGATGCTCGATGGAGTTTTCGGCACGCGCATCCCGGTGAGACAGGGTATATGCATCCTTGACTTGATAATCGCCCAAATTCAGACGGATGGCAGAGGGATCTTGGCTGAAGTTTACGATTTTAACAATCAATTGATCCCCCTTCATGCCTGCGTTGCAGAAGACGTGGGCCTCTCCGGTAAAGGATTCGGTCATCGTCTCAGTTGCGATCATGTAATCGGGACGATATTGGGCAAAGAGTTTGAGCAGATGGTAGGTAGGAATTCCAAAACATTTTCCATCTTCAAAACAGATCAGATTCACGCTCCAGCGCCGATCTTTCTGATGGCAGAAAAGGGGCGCGTAGGAAGTCATTTTCACCACATCGCCGTTATTTTCGCAGCCCATGAGGAAGATGGCGTCTGAAATCGCGGACGTCAGATTGCCGATGCCCACATCGGTTTTGCAGGCATACTCCCCAACGTAGATCGTATATTGTCCGCGAGGTTCCTTATCGTACCGGTGATACAGCGAAGCGAAGTATTCGGGAGCCATGTAATAGTGATCGTCCATCATGTCGATTTCGGAAGGATTCAGGCCGGTGCGGTCGGTGGCCAGATAGATGAGCTCAGGGAAACGAGCTTTCAGATGGGTATAAAACTCGTGATAGCGCCGTACATATTCAGGACCATAGTTTTCATTTCCGATCTCCAGATATTTCAGGGGGAATGGGTCAGGATGTCCGGCTTCGGCACGCCGTTTTCCCCAAGGAGTGTCGACAGGCGCGATGGCATATTCGATGGCATCGATGGCGCGCTGTAAGAACATTTCTGTCTGTTCGGGAGAAGCGCTTTCGCTGTTGCGGTTTTGACAGGACATGCCGCAGTTGACTACATACATGGCATCGGCAGAGAGATCTTCACAGAGCTGAAGAAACTCGTGAAAACCAAGGCCATCGGTACGTCGATAGTTCCACAGGTTCCAACAACCGGGACGATCTTCCGGGGCTCCCAGTGTCGGTTCAAAGTTCCAGGCATTTTCCAGACACATGCCTTCCACAATACAGCCACCGGGAAAGCGAAGAAACGCGGGATGCAGATCCGCAAGCATTTGGAAAAGTTGGGGATCGAAGACACCCCGGTGAGCATCTTCGGGCAGAAGAGAGACATAATCGAAGTCGATTTCACCATCTTCAGAAGCAGTAAAACGCAGGACGCATCCGGTGACACATTCGTGGACGGGAAGAGAAATACAGAGTTTGCACCAGTCGGGGCGGATGCCGGAACAGGCCGCCGAGGCGACGATGGCTCCTGAAGGATCGACCAGCTCAGCCTGTATGGATGCAATCTGGGACGAGCGAACGATCAGTGTCAGATGGTATGTGACAGGCCGTAGGGCCATTCCCCAGAACCCCTGGTTGATAATCGAAGCACGGCCCTGATCGGCGTGCAGAACTGTCCAGTGCAGTTGATTGGGCACCCTGGGATTTCGCGGAGAGTGTATCTTGGGAGAAATATGGCTTCGAGCCTCTCCCAGATTTTCTGACTGCCAACCGGGAAGAGGATCTTCCAGGGAAAATGGATGCGTAAAGCGTTGGCGCGTACGGAACTGTCCGCCGTAGTACCAGGTTCCTTCGGGTACGCGAGCATCCATAAAACCGCGATTGCGTACGAGTTCGGCATAGAGACCGCCGTCACCCGCATGATTGATATCCTCGTAGAAGATGCCGTACATGCTGGGAGAGATAGCAGGTCCTTTTTGATCTGGATGCAGGATAATTTGTGCAGAATTCATCTTGTGACCTCCTTATTGTTAAAAAAACCTTGCGGCTTTTGGATGAAAATAGTATAATGGAAACAGACGAACAGAGAAAATGGAGAATCAGTGCAAAATGATGGAAGAAACGATTTTATTCGACTTGGATGGGACCCTGACGGATCCTAAAATCGGAATCACGAGATGTGTTCAGTATGCCTTGGCAAGCTTCGGAATCCAGGAGGAGGATCTGACGAAATTAGAATGTTTCATCGGTCCGCCACTGAAGGAACAGTTCATGGAATATGCGTCTTTGGATGAGATGGAGGCAAGGAAGGCCGTAGAGAAGTATCGGGAACGGTTTGCGGTGGTAGGGATCTTTGAGAACGATGTATTCGAGGGGATTGCATCTATGCTTGGCAGACTGCGTCTTGCGGGGTTTCGGATCGGACTGGCGACTTCGAAGCCGGAGATCTATGCGAGACGTATTTTAGAACATTTTCAGTTAATGGAATATATGGATGAAGTGACGGGCAGCGAATTGTCTGGGGCCAGAACGCGGAAGGCAGAGGTGATTGCAGAAGCTATGCGGCGCATGGGAACAGTGCCGAAACAGACAATTATGGTTGGGGATCGTATGCATGATATAGAAGGAGCCAGGAAAGAAGGGCTTTTTAGCATCGGTGTGCTATTTGGATATGGAAGTCGGAAGGAGCTGACCGAAGCGGGCGCCGATTATCTATGCGGCACGGTAGAGGAGCTGGAAGCGGCGATTCTAAATCGTGTATGGAGTCAGGAGACATGAAGAGGAGAAATCATCATTCAAACGGACGGTTTTATCGAAATTTGGTCATTTTCTCAGCATTGATTGCACTCATCCCGGTATTGGTTCTAGGTATATATGCAGCGGCAAAGACATCGGACCAGATGAGGGAAGCGTTGTTTCAGGCAGATGAGGAGTATTTGAATTCCTCCATGACGCGTATGGAGGATATGATGCAGGCTGTGGAGAATTACTATGCCTATTCGGGACTCCGCAGCGAGATTGTACGGTATACTTACCAGGATCTGGATTTTCAAGATTATGATGCGTTGACACAGATTCGGCAGTTTTTGCGTGGAGGATCCTATTTTCAGGATACCATCAGCGGAGTGTATCTGGTCAATTTTCAGTATTCATATGTAATCGGGGTGAGTGAAGCCGGATATTTTGAAACGGCAGAAGAAGACAATGTCTTGCTGACAATCATGATGGAGCACGAAGAACAGAAACAGACCATTTTCTGGGCGTACGTAGATTCGTGGGAAGGTTTGAAACAAAAAGAACTCAATGATAGCTATGAGATAGATGGATTATGCCTGTTTATCAAGCTTCCGATGTATATTTCCAGCCGGCAGGCTGCGATTGTAGTGAGTTTTTCCGCAGAAGAGATGCAGGAATTGTTCATGGACGGACACGGAGAAACACCGCTTATCCTGATATCTGATACAGGAAAGATTCTGTACCATCAGGATGCGGAGATGGTGGGCCAGGATTATCGTGTCATCCCGGAGCTATCGGAGATGTCCTTGTCGGAAGAGACGGGCATCTATCGTTCGGGGGATATTTATGTCAGTACGCTGCGAGACGAGAATGGATATACATATGTGAAGATGACATCGGGAGCACAAGTGCGGCAAGTCGCGATGTCCATATATTGGGTCGTACTCCTTCTTTGCGCTGTGATTCTGCTGGTGCTTGGCGGAATGATTTTTGTGATCAGCCGAAGGCTTTATAGTCCGGTGCGAAAGGTATATGATCGGGCCAAGGCACTGCTGCCGGGCAATAATCCACAAGCGAGTGAATTGGAAGTGATCGAGAGAGGGCTGAATCAGCTC
The DNA here is from genome assembly GCA_002305315.1 of Clostridiales bacterium UBA1390. Classification (GTDB taxonomy): domain Bacteria; phylum Bacillota; class Clostridia; order Lachnospirales; family Bianqueaceae; genus Faecimorpha; species Faecimorpha stercoravium. The sequence goes on along the minus strand of DBQQ01000039.1, from coordinate 12,427 downwards.
TCCGATGAAAATGTGATGTTGCAGGAACGTATGAGTGAAAGTAGGTCGCAGCTGCAAGAACTGTTCTTTATTAAATTGCTGCGAGGGCATCTGTCGGAAGATGAGATGAAAGCATATCAAATGGAAGAACAGAATGAATGGGATGGCATGAAGCTGGCTGTGATCTGGTATCAGAACGCAGAGCAGAGCGGTATTCTGGAAGACTATGCCAGAGTTTTTATGGCTCAGCTGGTCAGCGGAGTTATTCCGGAGAAGAACCGTTGGCCGGTGGTATATTATGAGAGAAGACTGATCGTACTGATTCGAGATGAACAGACGGACACGGAACATCCCATCACGCGATATGCGGAGGAGATTATGAGGCGAGCCGAATCTATGGCGGGCATCAAGGTCAATATCAGTATCAGTGACAGCTTTAAGAGCTTGTCGCAGGTCAGAAGAGTGTATCAGGAAAGCAATAATGCGCTCTTATATAAGACCTTCTATGGTCAGGAGATGATTGTGTATACGGAGTTTGAACGAGAAGAAAGAACGGAACAGGCATATCCTGCGGAGAAGGTCAGAGATCTGCACTATACGATTCAGAATTGCAACACGGAGACAGCCAAACGGTTGGTACAGGAGATTGTGCAGGATATTTTCGGCGGTTGGAGGGAACCCATTGAGTATCGACTGTATATGATTCGGGTTGCTTCCGATGTGCTGAGTGTGGCAGACGAGCTGGAAGTGGAATACAGTAGGCTATATCCCAATTTAACACGGATTTACGAGAGCGTAGAGGACCTGAACGATGTGGATTCGGCTTGCTGCTTTTTATGGAAAGATCTGATCTTGCCGATCCTATCGTATCTGCAGGAAAGAAGGTCCAATCATCAGAACCAGACGGCGGAACTTCTTATGGAGAAAATCCGCCAGGAATACGACACGGATCTGACCCTGGAGTCCTGTGCTACGGAATTGCACTATCATTCCATGTACCTCTGGCAGATTTTCAAAGACCGATATGGTATGACATTTTCACAGTGTCTGGACAATACTCGCTTTCAGAAGGCGAAGGAATGGCTGGCCTCGACCAGTCAGCCGATTGCGGAGATTGCGGCTCGGCTGCGTTATAGTAACGCACAGAATTTCATACGGAGTTTTAAGAAGAAAGAGGGAATGACACCGGGACAGGATCGTGAGCTGCATGGCAAAACGACGAAAGAGTGATAGGAAAAACCAGGATTCCCTTAAGAAAATAGGAAGATTAGAACAGATAGAGGCGCTTAGATAGGCGCCTCTATTGTCATTTTACGAAATGATTATGGGAAAATCAAAATGATTATTGATGAAATGCACAAGCTGGTGTAGTATTTGAACATGCAAAGCACACAAAATGACGGGAGGGAATAAAATGCCTAAAGCCAAAGCGGCTGCCGTATCGAAGACAGCCGGTCAGAAAAAGGGATTCATCCATAACCTGAAAATGGATAAATGGTTGTACATATTGATGATTCCCGGTTTGCTTCATTACATCGTGTTCAAGTATGCGCCCATGTGGGGTCTTGTGATCGCATTCCAAGACTATAATCCGTTTTTAGGTCTCTTTAAGAGCCCCTGGGTAGGCCTGAAGCATTTTCAGATGTTTTTCAGCAATAGTATGTTCGGGACTTTGTTTGCCAATACGTTGTGGATCTCTTTTCTGAATATTATCTTTTCATTTCCTGCGCCGATTATTCTGGCGCTGATGATGAATGAGCTTCGATTCCAACGTTACAAGCGCGTGGCACAGACTTGTGTCTATATTCCACATTTCCTGTCATGGGTTATCGTGGCCTCTTTGACGTATACGCTGTTTTCTCCCACAGGTGTGGTGAATCGTGTGCTGGAGAGTATAGGGATAGAGCGCGTACAGTTTTTGACATCGCAGGATCTGTTCCGCCCCATGATCGTAGGACAAACGATCTGGAAAGGAGCAGGCTGGGGTACGATTATCTATCTGGCAGCCATCGCCGGTGTGGATACGCAGTTGTATGAGGCGGCGATTGTGGATGGTGCAGGCCGTTTCCGTCAGTTGTGGCATGTCACGCTGCCGGCGCTTCGGAGCACGGTTGTTCTGATGCTGATCCTGCGTCTGGGAGATGTGCTGGATACGGGATTTGAGCAGATCTACATGATGAGTAATTCCCTGAATCGAGCAGTCTCGGAAACCTTTGATACGTATGTGTACACAGTCGGTATCACACAGGGTTCTTATAGCTATTCAACGGCAGTCGGACTCTTTAAGTCCGTCATCGGAATCATTCTAATCTTTGGCTCAAATGCCTTGGCTAAACGGGCCGGCGAGAGTGGAATCTTTTAGAAAGGGGGCAAAATCATGGCTATATCAGCAAGAAGAAATGATACCATTTTTTCCAGGATTTTCGACGTGTTTAATGTGATTTTTCTGGCTGCGGTGGCCGCAGTGACCATATTGCCCTTTATCTATGTGTTGGCCTGTTCCTTCGCAACAGAAAAAGAGATTCTGGAGAAACCGTTTTTTATCATTCCGAGCGAGTTTCAGTTCGAGTCCTATAAGTACATCTTCTCTTCGGCCACGCTGCCGCGTGCGTTCGTGAATACGGTGTATATCACGATTGTAGGAACGATCATCGCGTTATTTTTCAATATTACACTGGCCTATCCTCTGGCAAAGCAGAGGATCATGGGCAGAAATGTCATCCTTAGCCTGATCACCTTCACATTGGTGTTCGGCGGAGGTATGATTCCCACTTTCCTGGTCATCAAAGGTTTAGGGTTGATCGACAGTCTCTGGTCTCTGATGCTTCCGGGAGCGATCAGCACTTGGAATCTGATCATCATTAAGAACTTTTTCCAGGGGATTCCGGCGGAACTGGAAGAGGCGGCCAAGATCGATGGGGCGGGCGATATGCGCGTCCTATGGCAGATCGTTTTACCGCTATCAAAACCGATGCTGGCGACCTTCGCCCTGTTTTATGCCGTTGGCTTCTGGAATAGTTATACGTCGGCTCTGCTGTATATCAACGACATGGATAAATGGACTTTGCAGATCATGCTGCGGCAGATCATCATGTTGGCCAATGGTGCGATTGATGGCAGCGAGTACGATGAAACGGTTGCAAGACCGCCCTCAGAGAGCGTACAGATGGCAGTTATCGTGTTTGGTACCCTTCCGATCCTGTGCGTATATCCTTTCCTGCAGAAGCACTTTACGAAGGGTGTCATGGTAGGCGCCATTAAGGGATAAGTCTTGCAATCCAAATATAAGGAGGAAAAAGTATGAAACGAAGAAGTTTACTTGCTTTGATCATGGCTATGCTTCTTGTGTTCTCGGCATTTGCAGGGTGTCAGGATTCAGGAAACAGCAGCCAAGAAAGTTCTGCGGCGCAGGAGCAGAGTGCGGCGACAGACAGCAGTGCAGATTCAGCGGAATCTGCCGGAGAAGACAGTGTGGAGGCAGAGCCTCGACAGAGCGTCAGCATCATGAGCATTACTTTCACGGGTACGCCGGTTGATGATGACAATCAGCGTGTGCTTGCATTGGAAGAGTATACCAATTATGACATTGAGTTTACATGGATGCTCGATGCGGATTACAACGACAAGATCAATTCTATGATGGCTGGCGGTACATTGCCGGAGATCACATTGCTCAAGTCCTTATCTTCCAGCGTCATCCAGAACTGTCGGGCAGGCGCCTTCTGGGATCTGACCGACTATCTGGCAAACTATACCAATCTGTCTCAGATCAATGAGACGGTATTGCAGAACACGGCGATCGATGGCAAGACCTATGGAATTCCCAGAACGCGTGATCTGATGCGTAACGGTATTGTATATCGTCAGGACTGGCTGGATGCTGTGGGTCTGGAGCCGGCTACGAATCTGGATGAGTTCACCGAGATTCTGCGTGCCTTTACCTTCGAAGATCCGGATGGAGACGGCCAGGACGATACCTGGGGGCTGATGAGCACCAAGGCTTCCAGTGGTTTCGATACAGTCTGCATGTGGTTTGGCGCGCCGAATGGCTGGGGCGAGAAAGATGGACAGCTGCAGCCGTCATTCCTGTTTGATGAGTACATGGATGGCATGAATTATCTGAAGGATCTTTATGATGAAGGAATCCTGAACGAGGATTTCCCGGTTCTGGAAAACAGCGGAAACAAAGATGGATTTAAGTCGGAACAGTGTGGTACTTATATCAGCAACTGTGACGAGGCCAATACCTGGTATGATTATTTCAAAGAGCAGGGAATTGACGCTACGATGGTGGTAACGGCGCAGTTTGAGACGCCTGCCGGTAAGGTGGTGGCTCCGACGGAAGGTCATGCGGGAATGCTCTCTATCTACACCGGTGCCGTTTCCGATGAGGAAAACCTGGACCGCTGCCTGACATTCCTGGATCGCTGCAACGACAAGTATGCGCAGGATCTGTTTGAGAATGGTATCGAGGATGTGGACTACACACTGAATGATGATGGCACAATCACTAAGGTAGATGGACAGTCTCCTTCTCTGGGCGATCAGGATGGATTTAACCAGATTATGATGAATGTGTTGTACAATGGTTATGATGAAAAGCCTGCGAATGAGATTCGCGAGCAGGTGATGAATGTGCAGGCAGAGAACATGGATTATATTCTGGCCAACCCGGCACAGGTGCTGCAGCTGCAGTCTGAGACCTATAATTCTACGGGAGCACAGCTGAAGCAGATCATGGATGATGCCCGGATTCAGTATATTGTAGGCTCCATTGATGAAGCCGGATGGGAAGCAGCCATTGCAAACTGGAGAACCATGGGCGGCGATAAGATGATCGAAGAGATCAATGCAGTTTATCAGGCTGAGTAATTTGAGAGGATAAGGGAAGGGCTGAAACGCCCTTCCTTTTTCTATGAAAACAGGGGGGAACGATATGAAACCAATCGCGCTTCGATGGCTTGCCGGTCGTACACATAAAGGAGCAGTCAGCTGGGGCATGCCCTGGCCCAAAGGAGTGGTCAAGCCGGGAACAGCATTTACACTGGAAAATGAAAACGGCGGGCATTTTGCGGTGCAGACGCGGTGCCGGGCTTACTGGCCAGATGGTTCGGTCAAGTGGACGCTGCATTCGGCGATCGCCAGCGGAGAGATGATTTTTCTAAAAGAAGCAGGGATGGAACGTGTCATGCCAAGAGAGTGCCGGGATGACAAGATTCGATTTGGAGAGATGGAGCTCGATTTCTCTGAAAAAACAGGGGTGCCGCGCATTCGGTACGGAAGAGAAACGAGAGGCGGCCGTCTTATAGCTCGTATTTCAGGAGAGGAATATGTGGGCTATCAGGAGTCCATCGAGATAGAAGATATGGGTGCGGTCCGGATGGTGATTAAGATCACGGGAGCACATCTGGGGCCGAATGGACAGCGAGTATTGCCGTTTATTTTACGATACTATGTATATCAGGGGGATCCTCAGATTCGGCTGGTCCATACCTGGCTCCATGATCTGGATCCTTTCACACAACAGGTGGAGGCGCTGGGAATCGAGTTTCGCACACCGATCCAAGGACCTATCTATAATCGGCATGTACGTATCGCGGGAGATACGGGGTATCTGAAAGAAAGCTGTGTCTTACTGAATAGCTGGAGGCCGCGTCTGCCCAGAGAATGGTACAGCGCGCAGATTGCGGGAGAAATGCTTTCTCTCAATCCGGACCAGCATCCGGAAGCGTTTCAAGCCATGAATAACATGACATGGTAGGATTCCTGGAAGATTGTGCAGGATTCTTCCGAACATTACCGTATACAGAAAGGAACGGGAGAGAAGGATTGTTCTTTTGTGGATGGACCGGAAGGCAGACGCAGCGGCGGATATCTGTATGCCGCAGGGCTGGGTGTGGGGCTTAAGGATTTCTGGCAGAAGTATCCGTCGGTGCTGGAGACAGAAGGAATGCTGGGAGAAGAAGCCGTGCTTCGGGTTTGGATCTGGCCGCCGGAGGGCAGGCCCATGGATCTTCGTCCGTATACGCATAGACCTTGCAGTCAGGGATACTATGGGCAGGGGGATACCAGCCGCAGCCGTCCGTCTGGAATCGGCATGACCAATGAGATTGGGATTACACTCTGGGGACAGGGAACGCCGACGGATGAGGAATTGGAGGAGGCCAGACTGCGAATACAGAAGCCCGCCCTTTTAGTGGCAGATCCTGCGTATTATCATGAAGTGCGAGCCTTTGGTACCTGGTCGCTGCCGGCCTATGATACACCGGCGAAGCGGTATCTGGAACAAGTGCTTGCGGATACGTTTTCCTTTTATCAGCGCGAGGTGGAGCAGAGAAAATGGTATGGACTGTGGAATTATGGGGATTTTATGCATACCTATGATATGGAGCGGCACAGTTGGCGCTATGACATGGGAGGATGGGCGTGGCAGAACACAGAGTTAGTTCCAACGCTCTGGCTCTGGTATATGTTTCTGCGAACGGGCCGGGAGGATGTCTTCACGATGGCAGAGGCGATGTGCCGCCATACCAGTGAAGTGGATATCCATCATATCGGGCCCTTTGCCGGATTGGGATCGAGACATAACGTAAAACACTGGGGCGGTTCTGCGAAAGAGGCGCGAATTTCCATGGCGCCGCATCATCGTTTTTACTATTATCTTACAGGCGATGAGCGTGTAGGAGATATCATGGACGAGGTGAAAGACGCGGATCTGACGACAAAGCATGCGGATCCGCTGCGAAATTACTATCATCTGGATGGCAGCGAACCCTATTCTACGCATGCCAGAACCGGACCGGATTGGTCTTCTTATTGTGGAAACTGGATGACCCGGTGGGAACGTTTTCAGGATACGTTTTATCGGGATAAAATGCGCCGGGGCATAGAAGGCATCGCGGCAGCGCCCTATAGGTTCCTGTCGGGAACGGATTTCGGGTATGATCCGGATACGGGACGGATGTATTATATTGGGGAACAAAGTACAGGCGGATCCCATTTGGCGCTTTGTATGGGAGAGCCCCAAGTGTATTTTGAACTGGAAGATATGCTGGAGGATCCATTGTGGCATGATATGCTGGTACAGTACGGCGCATTTTATTTTCTTTCGCCGGAAGAAAAAGAGAGATGCTCAAATTCCCAGGTGGCGGGGAAGGGATGGGGGCTGCCCATGTGAGCCTCCGCCATGGTCGCCTATGCAGCGCACGCACTGGAAGATGAAAGATTGGGAAGAGAGGTTTGGGACTGCCTGTTTACGGAACTTTATAAAACACCGGAGCCGCAGCGAGAAGTGGAATATGTGACAGGAATCATTCAGGAAAAACCCGGAATCTCAACGAATACCTGCGCACAATGGTGCCTGAATGTGATCACTTCGTTGGAGCTGGCGGGAAAATATCTGCCATCGGAGCCATTACAGGTTCCCGTTGGCAAATTTCTGCACTGGAAAGGATGAGACTTTACCGGGCTTTCGCCAATTTTTTGCTATATTTTTAACATCGCCTCTTGTATTCTCCGAGAAATTGGTATAGAATATAGATGTATACGAAATTTTTAGGAGGTAATCCATTATGGCAATTCAAGTTGGAATTAATGGTTTTGGTCGTATCGGCCGCCTGGTGTTCCGTGCAGCAGTGGCTCAGCCGGAGACCTATCAGATCGTAGGTATCAATGATCCTTTCATCGATCTGGACTACATGGTATACATGGTTAAGTACGATACAATGCATGGAAAGTTCGATGGCGAGATCTGCGCTAAGGACGGCAAGCTGGTTGTAAATGGCCAGGAGATCGCAGTATACGCTTGCATGAATCCTGAGGAGATTCCGTGGGGTGAGTGCGGTGCTGAGTACGTTGTAGAGTCCACAGGTGTATTCACTGTGATGGACAAGGCAAAGGCTCATTTCAAGGGCGGTGCGAAGAAGGTTGTTATTTCTGCTCCTTCTAAGGATGCTCCCATGTTCGTTATGGGTGTAAACCAGGATAAGTATACGACGGATATGGATATCGTATCTAATGCTTCTTGTACCACGAACTGTCTGGCCCCTCTGGCAAAGGTTATCAACGATAACTTCGGTATCAAGGATGGTCTGATGACGACTGTTCATTCTACCACTGCAACCCAGAAGACTGTTGACGGACCTTCTAAGAAGGACTGGAGAGGTGGACGTGCTGCATCCGGCAACATCATTCCTTCTTCTACCGGTGCTGCTAAGGCTGTAGGTAAGGTCATTCCGGAGCTGAATGGCAAGCTGACAGGTATGAGCTTCCGTGTACCCACACTGGATGTATCTGTTGTTGACTTGACCGTGAATCTGGAGAAGCCCGCTACGTATGAAGAGATCTGCAATGCGGTGAAGGCTGCTTGTGAAGGCCCGATGAAGGGTATCATGGGTTACACCGAGGATGCTGTTGTTTCTTCTGACTTCCTGACCGACGACAGAACTTCCATCTTTGATGCGACTGCTGGTATCGCACTGACGGATACATTCGTTAAGCTGGTTGCCTGGTATGACAACGAGTGGGGTTATTCCAATAAGGTGCTGATGCTGATCAAGCATATGTATTCTGTAGACCATAAGTAATCTTTCGAATACAAACCTTCTTAAAGAAAAGAGAACGTCCCTGAGGCCGTTTGGGCTTCGGGGACGTTCTTTTTTATCTGGTTTGAATGGCTTTTTCGAGACGAAGAAGCGCATCTTCCAGCACCTGACGCGGACAGGCCAGATTCAGCCGTTCAAAGCCGCGGCCGCCTTCACCGAAGATGTATCCTTCATCACAGAACCAATAGGCCTTATGATGCATGAAATTCTCCAACGCTTCATGATCCATTCCGAGAGCTCGGAAATCCAGCCACTGCAGATAAGTACCCTCTAGCGGAAATGCGTGGATCATGGGGAGATGCGCAGCCAGAAAGTCCTCTACCATTTTTCTATTTCCGTCCAGATGAAGGAGTAACTCGGAAAGCCAGTCTTCACATCGGGTATACGCTAATTCGCAGGCTTTATATCCCATCACATTGAGTGCAAAGTATCCTCTGGCACCGGTGACCTTCTCTCGATAATCCGGATTAGGAATGAAGATATTGGAAGTCTGAAATCCTGCCAGGTTAAAGGTTTTGCTGGGTGCGGTACAGATCGCGCAGTTTTGCAGGTATTTGTCTGGGAACGTGCCCAGGGACACGTGCTGAAAGCCTGGCATGATGAGATCAAAATGAATCTCGTCGGAGATGATAAAAACATGATGGCGCAGGCAGATCTCACAAATCTTGAGCAGATCTTCCCGGTTCCAGACTCTGCCCACGGGATTATGCGGGCTGCAGAGAATATACAGTGTCACATCTGGACGCGCCGCCTTCTCCTCTAGGTCCTCAAAGTCGATCTCATACCGCCCATCGCGAATCAGCAGTTCATTGGTGACAACACCTCTGTGGTTGGCCTCGATAGAACTCTTGAAGGGATAGTAAACAGGCGTGGTGATGAGTACGGAATCCGAAGGGGCGGTAAAGGCACCAATCATCATCTGAATGGCGGGAACCACACCGGGAGTTTCCACAAACCAATCGCGGGGAGGACGGAATCCATGGTGTTTTTCCATCCAGTTTTGTACAGCGGTATAGTAGTCGTCTGTCGCCTCTGTATATCCTAAAATGACTTGATCCAGATATTCTTTTAGCCCTTCGATGATCGGTGGGGGATTTTTAAGCTCCATATCCGCTACCGATAAGGGAACGATACCGGCCGGTACATCCGGACAAATGCGGCGCATATCATTCCATTTTTCAGAACCACTATGGCTGCGGTCAACCCAAGTGGTAAAATCATATTGCATCTCACATGCTCCTCTCTTCGTAGAATGAAATCCTTCTTATCTTATCATAGAGTCTCCAAGAATTCAATGCGACTTCATAATAATTAGGCGAATGCAGAAAAATATCTATTAAAATCTGCCATTTTCTTTCGATTTTCTTAAGAAAATCTTGACAACTTGGATAAAGTGTATTATAGTGGTATTACTGGAATAAGCGGCGTTTACCCTCTTACAACCAGAGTATATTAGAAGGGTGGGGTGTCAGTGGATACACAATTATCAATCTTTTATGGCTTATCTTTCTTGGTAGTCGTGATTGCGTTCGCATTCGCGGTTTATCTGTACTTGTGGGTGCGGCGTCAGAAGATGAGCAATCGTACGATCATAGAAGTATCGGCGCTGATTAAGCAGGGCGCGAATACTTTTATGCGTCGTGAGTACAAGGTTCTGGCGATCTTTGCCGGAATCGCTGCCATTGTTATTTTTATTTTGCTTCCATCTCCGATTTGGAATGGGGAGATTACGCAGAATCTGGCGATGGCATTATCGTATATTGCGGGAACAATTCTTTCCGCCATTGCGGGAAAGATTGGAATCATGGTTGCAACCCATGCGAATGGGCGTACAGCTGAGGAAGCGCAGAACGGGATTCGAGCTGCTTTCTTGATCGGCTTCCGTGGCGGAGCTATTATGGGATTGGCGGTTGTTGCTTTTTCACTGTTGGGTGTGGCTGCTGTTCTTATGATCGTAGGCGATGCTTCCATTCTGCTTGGATTTTCCTTCGGTGCCAGCTCTCTTGCGTTGTTTGCTAAGGCAGGCGGTGGCATTTTTACGAAGACAGCAGATGTATCTGCGGATTTGACGGGCAAAGTAGAATTGGGAATCCCAGAGGATGATCCCCGAAATCCGGCGGTAATAGCGGATAATGTGGGAGATAACGTAGGTGATGTGGCCGGCATGGGTGCAGACTTGTTTGATTCCAATGTGGCGGCTATGGCATCCGCTCTGGTCATTGCGCAGTCTCTGACAGGGGACTTTGCCAATGTTTCCATGGTTTTCTGTTATGCGGCATTAGGTCTGTTGGCCTCAATTCTGGGTATTGCAACGGCCCGCATCGGCAAGAACGGGAACCCGACGCATGCGCTCAATAGTTCTACATATGTGACCACCGGTATTTTCATCGTCCTGACCGCGATTGCGACAGCTATCTTTGAAGGATTCTCATGGAGAATCTGGGGGGCTTCTGCGGTGGGTCTGATCGTGGGTGTGATCATTGGTATCACGACGGATTACTTTACAGATGATACCAAGCCCATCGTTAAGAAAGTCGCCAAAGCTTCCAAGTCCGGCTCAGCATTTACGGTGCTTTCTGGCGTTTCTTATGGGTTTATTTCTGCGCTGCCAGCCATGGTAGGCATTGCGGTGTCAGCGTTGATTTCCTATAAGATCTGTGAACCTATGGGCGAGGGATACGCGATTTTTGGAATTGCGATGGCAGCAGTGGGTATGCTTTCCATTGTCGGAATGATCATTTCAAATGACGCATATGGCCCCATTGTGGATAATGCCAGAGGACTGGCAGAGATGGGCGGTCTGGGAGAAGAAACCATCCGTATCGCAGATTCGCTGGATAGCGCAGGTAATACGGTAAAGGCCGTGACTAAGGGCTTTTCCATTGGTGCTGCGGGTCTCACGGTTATTTCTTTATTAGGAGCGTTCAGGTCGGAAGCCAATATTGCGCTGGCAGAAGCGGGAAAGGCCTTGATTACGGGCTTTGATATCATGAACCCCACCGTATTCTTTGGAATGTTGGTAGGAGCAGCGATACCTGCCGTTTTCTCAGCAATGCTGATTCTGGGCGTGGATAAGAACGCGCAGCGTATGGTGGCTGAGATTCATCGTCAGTTCAATACGATCAAAGGTTTGCGAGAGGGCAAGCCAGGCGTGAAGCCGGAATATGACAAGTGCATCGACATTGGAACGACCGGCGCACTGCGCGAGCTAATTCCGGCAGGACTGATGGCGATTATCGCAACGCTCATCGTCGGCTTTATCGGAGGACCGCACGCGATTGGCGGTTTCCTGATGGGTAATATCACCAGCGGTTTGCTGCTGGCACTTTTCATGTCCAATGCAGGTGGATTATGGGATAATTCCAAGAAGTATATAGAGGCCGGCAATGAGGGCGGAAAGGGCAGCGATGCGCATAAGGCTGCCGTCGTGGGAGACACTGTCGGCGATCCTTTCAAAGATACGGCAGGACCTTCCATCAATACACAGATCACAGTAGTATCTTTGGTATCTTCCCTGATGTCTACCTTATTTGTCGCATTCTCATTATTTGGTTAATATCTAAAGGGCTTGTGAAAAGCGGCTTTCCGCCTTTCACGGCCCTTTGTTTTCGGCCGCAGCACGCGGCCCTTTTTTGTTTGTCGATGGGAATTTGCAATCCGCAAAAGTCGCCTCGCGGAAAAAGGAGCGGTAGCGTATAAATTAATCCACTGCGCGGCTTGGGGTGGAAGCCTCTTCCAGATTTATACGCTAATGGAGAATTTCGTTGTCAAAAAAGAAGGGGGAGCGTATAAATTAACCTGCTGCGCGGTTTGGAATGGAAGCCTCTTCCAGATTTATACGCTAA
>DBQQ01000038.1 GCA_002305315.1 Clostridiales bacterium UBA1390 | reverse complement strand
ACACACAATTTAGGACTTGACTATGCGAAACCATTTCTCGCGGCCAATTCTTAGATTTCACCCCTTCATACTACCTATTATACGTAATATTCTGCGGATGTCAATCTCGTGCAAAATACATATTGTTCACTTTCAATTTTCATACATTATTTTTCGTTTTATCACTTTTAATCAACGATTTTTCGTAATGATTCCAAAGGGGGAAGCGCCCCTGTAAAATACTTTTGTCTTATATATTTTTCCCGTTAAAAAGATAAACAGAATCGTCATAAGCACCATCAGCGCCAGTGCCACTATGGCACCTCCCATACTGATTCTTCCCACCAGAATATCTGCTGGAAGACAAAACGCAGCTGTAAATGGTATAAAATTCAAAATTCCACTCACATTCCCGCCCTGAAGAAGCGTATACACTGGCAGGACATAGGCCAACAGCCAGGATACAATAGAAACCGCAATAAAGACTCCCATAGTATTCGACAAGTCCTCTGGCTTGCTGGCAAAGGAATTCAAGAAGCCTGCAATCACACTATACAGCAAGAAGCCAAGACAAAGTGCCAAAAGAGACAGGATCACGCCTGCCGGAGACAGTGCTGACAGCCCTCCATTTTGCCGTAGCTGTCTCAGCGCTTCCATCATGCCATTCACATAATTCGGGTTCAGGATATCCCCGATCAAGTCTCCTACCCATAGCCCCAGCAATACACAAAGGATCCAGATGCCCATCTGGGCCAAAGCCAGACTCACCATCGCGCCAATCTTCCCGGCAATGAGCGCGTGTGGCTGTATATACGTCAGCAGCGTTTCCATCAATTTGGACGTCTTTTCCGCGATGATAGTCTTGGAGATCGTCTGTCCATATAACATAGTCATCGCATAAAGCGCTGCCCCCACAATCATCGGCAGAAGAATCTGCATCCACAGTTCCCCCGCTCCCTTCACGGCTCCCCCCACCTCTATAATCTGCACCTGTCCCTTTACTTTCGCAATCGCTGCAATTTGCTCTCCTACATTGGCTTTCTGCAGACGATATTCTTCTGCCAACGGCCGCAGCGCCTCTGTCAGTGCCTGGGCCTCCCGGCGACTGATACGACTTCCTTTGGGTAATACTGCTTCGATATGATATACATCGTCCTCCAACCCTAGAAATACCGCCACATCATAGTCTGTTCCAGCAAGGCGTTCCAGCAGTTCTTCTCTTGTCGCCGTTTCCTCGTATATATTCACATGAGAAAACCGCGCGTTCCGATTCAGTTCTGAAAAATCCCCCGTAAGGTCACTTTCATTCACCCAATACAGGTTCTGTATCGGCGACGGCCCTTGAGAAAGGGACAGCGCGATATTCAGAATCATGGCCCCGACAAACAAAACAGCACCCAGAAGAATCGTCGCCCGTTTGATTTTCGTGGTTTTTAGGGACTGTACCCACGTAAACCGAAAGACGGTACGCCAACCAGAAAAAGCATTGTGTCCCATCCTCACGCCTCCTTTCTGTTCAGCGCGATCTTCACGATCTGTTTCCATTTCAAATGAGAGCCTCGGTAAAAGATCAGCGCCTCATATACCCCGGCTACCAGGTAGGCCGTCAAAATCAATGTCAACAACAGTAGCAAGACAGAGGGCACCAACAGCCACACCGAGAGTTTTCCCAGCGCCAGATACGCGGGTACAATGAAGGGAGAAGAAAAAGGACATAAAACTGCCAGAATCACTAGGATCTGAAAATCTCCATCCGCTCCCAGCCGTGCTGCCAATACCCCGAATAACGAACATCCGATCAAAACAATATTGTAGAGCTTCAGCCCCTCTGACGTCTCCTCTACACGGCTGACACTGGCGCCTATCACGCCCGCCATCATACCATACAGGATCAATCCGAGGGCAAAAATCAGAACAGCGCCCACAACACCCCAGGGCGAGATACGAAGATCGCCCACAGCGCCTCCCAGAATCACACTCAAACTCAGCCCGCCGCCTCCCAGAAGCCGGGTCAGTCCCCAGGATGCTGCCAACGACAGCGCCATCAGGACAAATTGCAGAAATACTGCGGTCAGAACCGATAATACTTTGCCGACGATCAAGGCTAATGGACGTACAGACGTCAGCAGATATTCTGTGATCTTAGAGGATTTCTCCGTCACAATGGACGAGGCAATGCCCTCTCCTGAGATCGCAACAAACATCATGGCCAAACACGAAATCACCATGATCATTCCATACTCAATGGTACTCAGCCGCTCTGTCATCTCCGGGATGGTCTGATTTTTCAGCTTCACCACCTGGGTCTCCACGTTTCTACTCAAAATATCCGCCTGGTCGTCCTGGGCTGCCCCCATCGCCGCATTCTGACGATAATAACGCAGCAACGCGTCGCCCAAACGCGTCAGGTCTACCTCACCCGCGCCGCTTTTCCCTCCATAATACAGATCCAGCTGTATCCGTTCTCCCGTGTACTGTATCCGGGCCAAGACCGCCCCTTCCTCCGCGTCCTCTGTTTGAAGTGTCTCGATCATGGCTTCTGCGTCATCCACCTGCCTGACTTCTACCTGCCGGTAATCCTCCTGCTCCGAAAACCCGCTATAATCCATTCCTACGCCGGTCTCATCCACCACGTAAAGAATCTTCACCTGGGTTGCGGGAATCTCCGAAAGTGCCGTCACCATCCAATGCACGACTGGAAGCGAGACGAGCAGCAATACGCAAACCAACCCCGTCATGACCTGAAACGGCATCCCCTTCAGGTGTTCTTTCAACGAGAACCGATATACCGCCTGCCAACCATGGATCCTACTTTTCCCCATGGATCATTCCTCCCGTTTTCTCCACAAAGAGCTCATGCAAAGAAGGCTCCCGCAGCTCGTAACGAACAATGGAAATTCCCTGCGCCATCAATTCCCGCAGAAATGCGGCTGCCTGCGCCTCATCATTTACCTGGATCGTATCGCCGTCCGGCGTCTGATACAGGCTCTTGAGCCCCATCTTCTCCACCAGCGGATGAATGTCCCCTTCACATTTCACAATCATATGGACTCGACCATAGCTTCTCTTGATCTCATTCAGATTGCCAGAGAGCACCGCCTGTCCCCGATTGAGAATCAGAATATCCTCGCAGAATTCCTCGATGACTTCCATCTGATGACTGGACATGATCAGGTACTTGTCCTTCTCCAATTCTTCCCGAATGATAGACTTGAATAGATCCGCGTTGACCGGATCCAATCCGCTCAATGGTTCATCTAAAATGATAAATTCCGGGTCCGCGAGAAGCGCTGCCATCAATTGGATTTTTTGCTGGTTGCCTTTGGAAAGCTGATCTGCGATCTTAGAGGGCGCTCTTCTCCCCCTATGCATGGGGTATAGATATTCCTCTACCTCCAAACGCCCGGCCCAATACCGGATCCTCTTCTGAGCGTCCGATTTGCTGACTCCTTTTAACGCCGCGAAGTACAGCAGCTGATCCATCAACGTATATTTGGGGTACAGCCCTCTTTCCTCCGCCAAATATCCAATTCGTATATTTGCCTCCTCTATAGGCCGACCATTCCACAGGACTTCACCGCCATCCTTCGCTAGCATTCCCAAAATCATACGAATTGTTGTGGTCTTGCCTGCTCCATTCCGTCCCAAAAGAGCAAATACACCGGGCTCCTTCAGTGAGAAACTGATATGATCCACCACGGTCCGATCCCCGTAACACTTCCACAAATTTTTTATCTCTAATGACATGCTCATCCTCCTAAAAGAGCGCGCCACAAAACAGCATTTACGGCGCGCCCATAGATCCATTGACTGCGATATTGGCCGGCTTTCATAACTCCTAATATCTATATTATTATACCCAGAACCCTATCGGAATGCAAGAGGCGCAAACCTTAAGATTTGCGCCTCCCTTCTTACATTTTCGAAAGATTATTTCTTTGATTTCTCGATGGCTTCCAATAAACCATTCAGATAGGCAGCTCCCAATGCTCTGTCATATAAGCCGTAACCTGGCATTGCCTTCTCTCCCCAGATCATTCTTCCATGATCCGGCCGCACCGGTCCCTGAAATTCCGTATCCACCAGCGCCTTCATAATCTCATACATATCCAGTGATCCGTCTGAAGACAAATGGGCTGCCTCCTCAAAGACGCCCGGCGCCACATGATGAATATTCCGCACATGCGCAAAATGGATTCTGCCTGCAAAATGACGGATCATCGACGGAAGGTCGTTCTTTGGATTCGATCCCAGTGATCCGGTACAGAACGTCAACCCATTATGCACATCTTCTACCGCATCCAACATCCTGTCGATATGCGCCTCATCTGTAATGATACGCGGCAGTCCGAAGACCGGCCACGCCGGATCATCTGGATGAATCGCCATATAGATATCGTACTCTCGACAAACCGGCATGATCCTCTTCAGGAAATAAACCAGGTTCTCGAACAGTTTCTCCTCATTCACATCCTGATACATCGCGAACAGCTCTTTGATCCGTTCCATCCGCTCCGGCTCCCAACCGGGCAGGATAAATCCATTAGCATGTTCATCCAGATTCTGAAACATCTCTTCCGGGCGAATCTGATCCACCTTCTGCTGATCGTACGAAAGGACAGTCGAACCATCCGGGCGTGGCTTTGCCAAATCAGAGCGTGTCCAGTCAAAAACGGGCATGAAATTATAACATACCAGATGGATATCTTCTTCTCCCAGATGCCGCAGCGTCTCGATATACTGCTCGATATACTGTTCCCTGTCATCGCTGCCGATCTTGATAGCATCATGGATATTCACGCTTTCTATCCCGGCAATTCGCAGCCCTGCCTTCTCTACTTCTTCCTTCAGCGCGTGGATCTCCTCTTGGCTCCATGTCTCTCCCGGCTGTTTTCCGTACAGAGTCGTGATCACACCTGTCACTCCTGGGATCTGACGGATCTGCTCCAGCGTCACACTATCATATCCTGTTCCAAACCATCGTAATGTCATCTCCATGATCTTCCATCCTCCTTCACCGTACTTTCATACTGCGCTCTGCCCATGGTTTCTCCATTTCTGGCCGTTCTTCATCCTAGCCGTACAGAACCCAGTCATGCCACGCCTATTCTACCATAAACACCGATGTCACTCGGAGTTTGACACCCTTTGGTGTCAAACTCATGGCGTGGCTCAATCCCAAATGGTACAGATTGCTGTCATGCCATGCCTATTCTACCATAAACCTATTCCCTGCGCAAGGCCCAGGGCTCATATTGACATTCTTCTTTTTTCATAATATAATCAAAGAAGAAATACAGAAGGAGCTTTATAAAATGAGTACAAAACAACACCATTTCCCCTATGTGATCCGAGATCTCACCACGGATGATCTGGATCAGTACAATGCGCTATTACGCTATGCGTTCCAGGTGACTGAGCAGGAGCTTGCCGCTGCGGGCTGGCGTGATGAAGAAATCAAGCAATCCAAGTTTCCTATATTGGAACGGGCCGATATTCTGGGCTGCTATGATGAAAACCATCTAGTCTCTCAATTTGCTGTCTATCCGATCCCCATGAATGTCTTCGGCGCCATCTATCCGATAGGATTTATCACCAGCGTATCCACGTATCCGGAATATAGCGGACAAGGAATCATGTCCCGGCTTATGTATCAGAGTCTGGTTCGTATGCGGCAGAAGGGACAATCTCTGGCGCTTCTATACCCCTATTCTATTCCTCTTTATCGCCGTTTCGGATGGGAAATCGTCTCCGATAAGATCTCCTATAGTGTGAAGGATCGGCAGATCCCCAGCAAATTTCAGGCGAATGGCTATGTGCGTCGCGTCGAGTGGAATGATCCCTCTTTCATGAACCTACATACTCGCTTTGCTAGAGAAACCCACGGCTGCTTACTGCGAAATTCTCTGGCATGGGAGGAGTATTGGCGCTGGGACGAGGATGATACCTGTGTAGCCGTTTACTTTGACGCTTCTGATCTTCCCCAGGGCTATATGGTGTATCTGATCAAAGAAGATATCATGTATATAAAAGAAATGATTTATCTCCATCGAGACGCACAGAAGGGATTATGGAAATATATCCACGCACACGACTCTATGATCGATGAGGTGCGTGGAAACACCTACCGTAACGAATCCATCGCTTTCGAAATGGAAGATGGAGATATCCGGGAAACCATACGTCCCTATATCATGGGGCGTATTGTGGACCTGGATGCCTTCCTGAGCCAGTATCGAGGGGTGGCGCCTGGTTCAGACTGCCGGATTTCCTTTGAGATCGAGGATCCTATTCTCGAATGGAATTGCCGAAAGACGACGCTTGTCTTTCAAGGAAATCAATGTTTTCTCAGCCAGGAACCCGCTCCCCTGCAGGTACGCATGTCCATCGGAACACTCACCACCATGCTTCTGGGATATAAAACAGCCAGTCAATTATATTGGCTGGAACATATCGTGGGAGATGCCGAGGCGATTCGCCTGCTGGATAAACTGTTTCCTTATCGTCCTCCCTATATTTCGGATTATATCTGAAACTTGTCAAAAAAGAAATGTCAAAGATTTTCAAAAATAATCCTTGACATTTCTTTCATTGTCTTATATAATAGCTGTTGTGTCCGTCCGATGCCGGACTGACAAGGAGAGGTGTCCGAGTGGTCGAAGGAGCTGGTCTCGAAATCCAGTACACCTTAGGGTGTCGTGGGTTCGAATCCCACCCTTTCCGTTCCACACGTTCATACCTTTTATGGTAAGTTTCTTGGAGAAGTACCCAAGTGGCTGAAGGGGCTCCCCTGGAAAGGGAGTAGATCGTTAATAGCGATGCAAGGGTTCAAATCCCTTCTTCTCCGTGTAGCGCTTTATGGTGTGTAACCATTCCATGAGGCGTTTTCTATGAATCAAGGTTACATATTTTTTAAAGGAGAGTTTTTTTCATGGATGATGCTGGCCCTAGTGATGGCCCTATACCGCTGGAATATCCGAATCATGAGATAAACATATGCATAGCTTGCGTCTATCATATCGTGAAAGGCAGGCTATGTTTTTTGCGTTTGTAGATCCTCCTCTGTATTGGTTTATATCTTATCATTTTACATATCTTAGGAGGATTTTGATTTATTATGGACATTGTATGGCAACTACTGCTTCAGGTCGTTTTGATTGCGTTAAATGCGGTTTTCGCATGCGCGGAGATCGCGGTCATCTCTATAAGTGACGCGAAGCTGGAAACAATGATCGAAGATGGAAACAAACGCGCAATTAAGCTGGCTCGCTTGACCAAGCAGCCTGCTCGGTTTTTAGCAACTATTCAGGTGGCAATCACGTTAGCTGGTTTCTTGGGCAGTGCATTTGCAGCGGATAACTTCGCCCCCGTTCTTTCTGGCTGGCTGCTCAGCCTGGGCGTTCCCCTGTCTGCTTCGGCTCTGAACACGATCTGTCTGGTACTTGTGACAATTATTCTGTCCTACGTTACCCTGATCTTTGGCGAGCTTGTACCCAAGCGTCTGGCGATGAAAAAGTCTGATGAACTGGCTTTGGGTATGGCTGGCATGCTGAGCTTTGTGGCAAAAGTATTTAAGCCGCTCGTAAGCTTATTGACAGCTTCCACAAACGGTGTATTGCGTCTCATGGGTATGGATCCGAATGCGGATGATGAGGAAGTTACCGAGGAAGAAATTCAAATGATGGTCGATACGGGAAGCCGAAAAGGTACGATCAATCCTGAAGAAAGTGAAATGATTCATAATGTATTTGAATTTAATGATCTCAGTGTAAACGATATCGCGACACATCGTCGAGATGTCACCGTATTATGGACCGATGATTCCGAGGAAGAATGGAATGAGATCATCCGTCAAACCCACCACACCATGTATCCGGTCTGCAGTGAGGATATTGATAATATCGTAGGTGTACTGAACGTACGAGATTATTTCTGCCTGGCCGATCACTCACGTGAGAATGTCTTGAAAAATGCGGTAAAGCCGGCTTTCTTTATCCCCGAAAGTGTACGTGCCGATGTGCTGTTTCGCCGAATGAAGCAGACGCGCTGTCACTTTGCCATTGTCTTGGATGAATACGGCGGTATGGAAGGAATTGTCACGATCACTGATCTTCTTTCGGAAATTGTGGGAGACTACGATGAAGAGGAAGAGCCGGAGATTGTCAAGCTCTCCGATGATTCTTGGCAAATTCGCGGCACCACTTCTCTCGAGGATGTAGAAGATGCTATTGGTATTTCCTTTGACGAAGAAGACTGTGATACCTTTGGCGGATTGATTCTTTCCCGTAAAGGCTTTATCCCGAAGGATGGAAGTCAGTTTGAGATGGAATTATCCGGTCTTCTCATTCACGTAACCGAGATCCAGGGCCATCGCATCGAGAATACGGTGGTACAGCGCCTGCCGGAGGATGCGGAAACAACAGCCCCGGAAATTTAACAAAAGAGGTTACCAAGCGATGGGCAAAATTGGATTTGATAATGAGAAGTATCTGGCAGAACAGACTCGTTATATCTTGGAACGAGTGAATAACTGCAATAAGCTGTATCTGGAATTTGGCGGCAAGCTGATGAACGACTTGCACGCCAAACGGGTACTGCCCGGTTATGATGAGAATGTAAAGATGAAGCTGCTCCAAAAGCTGAAGGATCAGGCGGAACTGATCATCTGCGTGTATGCAGGCGATATCGAGCGCAATAAACTGCGGGGAGATTATGGCATCACCTATGGGACAGAGGTATTCCGACTGATTGATAATCTGACCAGTCATCAGTTGGCAGTCAACAGCGTGGTTGTGACTCGTTATGAAGGACAGCCCTCTGCCAAACAGTTCATGACGCAGCTGGAACGCCGGGGCATCCGTACCTATGCCCATCATTCCACGCAGGGCTACCCCACGGATGTGGATCTGATCGTCAGTGATGAAGGATACGGTTCCAATCCCTATATTGAGACGACCCGCCCCATTGTGGTGGTGACGGCTCCGGGCCCGGGCAGCGGCAAACTGGCCACCTGCCTCAGCCAGCTCTATCATGAGTATAAAAGAGGGATCAAAGCCAGCTATTCTAAGTTTGAGACCTTCCCTGTGTGGAATGTGCCCTTAATGCATCCGCTTAACATCGCCTATGAAGCGGCTACCGCTGATCTGCGGGATATGAACCGTCTGGACTCTTTCCATTATGAGGCCTATGGTAAGATCGCGGTCAATTACAATCGGGATCTGGAGGTCTTCCCTGTAATCCGTCGCATTTTGGAGCGCATCACGGGAACGGATTCCGTGTATAAGTCCCCCACCGACATGGGCGTCAATCGAATTGCCTTCGGTATCATTGATGATCAAGTCGTGCAGGAGGCTTCCCGTCAGGAAATCATCCGTCGCTATTATAAAACGGCCTGCGATTATAAGAAAGGGTTTGCGGATCTGGAAACTTTGGAACGTGTCACACTGCTTATGAACGAACTGAATCTTGAGCCCTGTGATCGTTCCATTGTACAGCCAGCGCTTGAACGTTCCCAGAAACTAGCGGAAGCCGGTTTGAAGGATGAGTTCTGCCAGGTCGTTTCCATCCAGCTGGAAGACGGACGTATCATCAGCGGCCGGCATTCTGAGGCCCGTGTGATGAGCGCTGTCTCTGCCTGTCTTCTGAATGCACTCAAGGCCTTGGCGGGCGTCGACGATCAGATCCATATGCTTTCTCCCGATCTCTTGGAGCCCATTCATCGTCTGAAGACGGAGATTCTTCACGATCGAAGCCGCGAGCTGAACGCGGAAGAAACACTGAATGTGCTCTGCGTATGTGCTGCAAATAACGAGCAGGCGAAGCGGGCTTTGGACCAGATTACCAGTCTCTGCGGCTGTCAGGCACACTCTACCTGCATGCTGGACACGACGGAAGAACAGCTTCTCCGTCGTCTTGGCATCGACGTGACCTGTGAACCTGAGTACGCGAACAACAACCTATACGATGAACAATAAGAAGGGGCAGTCTTCTGAAATCAGAGGGCTGCGCCATTTTTTTGACCGGCATTTCGAGATGCCCTACATAAATTTCCGATCATAAAGCAGTGCAGCAATTAGAACAACAAAGCAGGAACCCGCATTATGTACCAATGCCCCAGTAGTAGGTGTTAATACCTCCATAAGCGATAAAACAATCGCTACAAAGTTAATATACATAGACAGAGTAATGCTGGCTTTGATGGTCTTAACCGTTGCATTAGAGAGCCGCTTCAAATACGGGATTTTTGAAATATCATTGCTCATTAGGGCGACTTCTGCGGCGTCAACGGCAATGTCGCTTCCCATGCTTCCTATTACTACGCTTACATCAGCAGTTTTCAACGCTGGGGCATCGTTGACACCATCCCCAATCATACAAACCTTGTGATTTTCAGCCTGCAACTTTTCAATGCTCTGCACTTTTTCTTCAGGCAGAAGTTCTGCACGGACTTCGGAAATACCAACCTGCTGTGCAAAATAGTCATCCTTTTTTTGATGATCGCCGGTAAGTGAAACAGTACGAGTGTGCATATCTGAAAGACGAAAATAATATCCTCCAAGATACTTCAGCAGTCAAACTGTAAATACGATATTGCAATAAAAACTGTCATCTATAAACTGGAAATCAAACCACTAATAAAAAGACATCGGAACTCAGCCTGCCGGTAAGCTCCGATGTCTTTTTTATTATTTATATAAATTGTACAAGGTGTTGAACTTTGCCATCTCCGCTCCTACCATGGAATAATAAGCGCTGTTCGCCGTATTGGACTCTATAGATTCCATTTGATTTGAAACGCGGTTCAAGGTGCCTGAAACTCTGCTGTTCATATTGTCTATGCTGCCCGCTATTCTGTTGCCGGTCTCTTCAAGCTCCTGCAGGCGGTCGTTGCAATCCTCGACGGCTTGAGCAGCATAGGGCATCGAACTATTCAGTTCGTCCAGCTTTTGGATAACAGTGTCAAGCCTATTGATTATCATACCCTTCATTTTTTCATCTTCATACAGATTATACGCCCCCTCGTGCCCCTGAAACTGCGTACATCTGCCAGTATCAAAGTAACCGTAAAGAACCGATACGGGAATAAGCCCTCTGTAATTCAGATGAATATCAGGTTATACAGCCCGTCAAGCGTAAAGTTGACGTCTTTCAGCTCCTTTTCTATCGCTTTTATTTCCCTGTCGATATGCGGCTGTACTGTAAGCGAAAATTTTCTCTTTCTATCCTCTTCGATTTTATAAAGCTGCCCTATCCAGTAAGAACGTCTCTCCCTGTTATGCGCATCAGCTTCCTCGTTATATGTATTTATCTTCTCTATTTCCCTGCATTTTTTAATATACTTAATCTTATCCCCTAAATAAGCTATTACAAAAAACCCGGGATAAAACACTGTACATACAAGCCAAGCTATATTTCCAACCGCCGTCAGATTTAATATTTCAAAAAAAAGCCAAATTAGAAAGCCTATGACAAAGCAAATAGCTGTGCCTAAAATTCCCACAAAGATATCACTAATCCCATTAACAAGTAACTTGGGTTTATCCAAACTCGTCAGAACATTTTTAGGCTGCATAAATTCTGATTTATAGTTCTGATAAAAAGAGGTGTCTTCAAACAAAGGCGACCTCAATGCCTCCTAAATCCTGTTCTTAAGCTGTGCATACCTGTTCTCCAGTATATACTTTTGCTTTTCCGCTTCAAAAAGCGCGCTTATAAATTGATGCTGGCTGAATGTTTGATCTATACTGTTTTCCATACTCATCTTTATGACTCCCTTTCTACGCTGTCGGCCTACATTTATATTCCGTCTATCACATCAAAAACAGCATAACTGTTTTAAGGCAATTCCGTTGTTATTGTACTATTCAAATTAATTTAAGTCAACTGTTTTTTAAATCAATTCCGTCTTTCGTAGTTAACACCAGAAATCTTTGGCGCCATTTCTCATAGAAATCCTTCGAAAACGCCTTGAAATAAGGCTTTTTTTATTGCCCAAAACACTTGCAAAACTTTCTGCTGTTATAACAATGGCGTTAGTGGCGTTATATTCGAAAGGAGATCATCTGTGGATTGGCAGAAAAATTTGGCCTTCCATTGACGAATTATTTTCTGACGGAAACCCAGATCCGGTCGATCCTGAAACAAAAAATATAATACACAGAAAGCTACTGCAGGTCAGACTAATGAGAAAAGCCCTGGATTTCTCATTAGTCTTGAAGCGGATGTAACAATTTCTCAGCTAGACTAATGAGAAAAGCCCCGGATTTCTCATTAGTCTTGGAGCGGATGTAACAATTTCTCAGCGGGACTAATGAGAAAAGCCCCGGATTTCTCAGCTCATATGGAACGTCTTGAAAATGAAAAAGGAGTCCGTGTATTCACGGAACTCCTTAGGAATTCATACTCTTTTGTTCTGTGTAGGTATTTTGCAACTGCCCCTCTTGCGATTCTGCAATGGGCCTCTTCTATTATTTTATACGGGCATCTCCTGCGCGATACGCCGAGCCACATAGACTCCACTGGCTGAAGCGTGCGAGAGCGAATGCGTTACGCCGCTTCCGTCTCCGATGATATACAGTCCTTTATACTTGGACTCCAGGTGTTCATCGATCTCGACTTCCATGTTATAGAATTTGACTTCCACACCATAGAGCAGCGTATCATCGTTTGCCGTTCCGGGCGCAATCTTGTCCAGCGCATAGATCATTTCAATGATGCCATCTAAGATCCGCTTGGGCAGTACCAGACTCAGATCTCCGGGCGTGGCTTTCAGCGTGGGTCTGACAAGACTCTCCTCAATCCGTTTTGCGTTGCTTCTGCGTCCCCGAATCAGATCTCCGAAACGCTGTACGATGACGCCGCCTCCCAGCATGTTGGATAACCGGGCAATACTCTCTCCATATTCATTGCTGTTATTGAAGGGCTCCGAGAAGTGTTTCGCCACCAGCAACGCAAAGTTCGTATTCTCTGTCTGCTTTTCCTTGCCTTCATAGCTGTGTCCATTGACGGTCACAATGCCATTTGTATTCTCATTGACCACAATCCCGTTAGGATTCATACAGAAGGTGCGTACATAATCCTCAAACTTCTCCGTTCGATAGACAATCTTACTCTCATACAGTTCATCCGTCAGATGCGAGAACACCACGGCCGGCAGTTCCACACGCACCCCCAGATCGACACGATTGGATTTCGTCGGAATATCGAGTGCCTGACAGATATTCTCCATCCACTTGCTTCCGCTTCGTCCTACGGAGACAATACACTGTCTGCAATCCGCATATCCTCCGGCATAATATACCCGGTATCCATCTTCCAGCACTTCTATCCGCTCTACCGGCGTTCTGAAATGAAATTCCACGTGCTCCTTCATCTCTGCATATAGATTCTGCAAGACGATATAGTTTATGTCTGTTCCCAGATGCCGCACCGAAGCATTGAGCAGGTTCAGCTTATTCTGCACACAAAGCTTCTTAAACCGAGTGCCTGCTGTAGTAAACATATGCGTATTCTCTCCGCCATGCGACACATTGATTTCATCCACATATTTCATCAGATCGATCGCCTGCTCTCTGCCGATATGCTCATATAACGTACCGCCGAAATCATTCGTGATATTATATTTCCCATCGGAGAAGGCACCTGCGCCGCCAAATCCGCTCATAATCGCACAAGTCTCACATTTGATACAGGTTTTCACTGTATCCCCATCAATAGGACATTTTCTTTTTTCCAACGGAAAACCAGATTCGAATACCGCGACCGTAAGGTCTGGTCTCTTCCGCTGCAGTTCATACGCTGAGAAGATGCCTCCCGGCCCAGCTCCAATAATGATGACATCATATTTTTTCAATTTCTCGATCTCCTTTGATCTCTATAATTCTAGGCTCTTCTGTATCACCGGATGTTCTGCCGTATGATACGGGATGACACAGCGAAAATCATTCTGCCCTTCTATCTTCTCTCGTTCCCTATCTGTACAGTGTACGCTCCAGCGGTACAGTCTTGCCTTTCCTTCACGCAGCAGCTGATCGCTGCCGCTTTTCGCATCCACTCTTCCTGTTAATAAGACCAAGCCTTTTCGTGCCACGATCCGATATACCACGTTCAGACTTGATCGGCGATACAGCTGAGAATCACATAAGAAATAAATTCCATACGGCAGCATCCTATCCGCAATCATCTGAATCCTTAATCGGCTCAGTTCTCTCATAGCCTCTGGACGAATCCATTGCTCATTCTGCTGTTGAATCATCTTCTGTACCAGAAATTGCTCATCCGCAAAGATCGGTGTTTTCGGACAGACCCGGGATGCAGCGAGACACAAATCCAGCCCTCGTCCATATTGAGGCACGGGCAGCACCACGGAACGCCTCTCTTCCGCGCATATCCTTAAGATCTCCTCTATCTGACCACAGGTACTCTCAAAATCTCGTTCGTCACTTCCGTAAGCGCTGTCCAAAACAGCAATATGCGCTTTCTGTCGCCGGATCGGATCGCATTGATATACGTATCCCGATTCCGTGTAATCTCCTGAGAACAGCAGTGTCTTTCCCGCTATCTCGAAACGGTACCATACGCTTCCCGCGCAATGACCGGACCGTCCCCATTCCACCCTGATATCTGGATGGGAGAAATTCTCCAGCATAATTTGCCGCTGTGGTTTTTCCTTTAACTGACTGAATGTCTGGCGGCTGGCTATTACCTCGCCAGAAAAGCCATTCTCGTACAGCCAGGGCAGCGCACCCGTATGATCCGTATGAGAATGCGTCAGAAACACATAGCGTACCCGGCAGATCTGCTCTGGCGTCAGATCCGGGTACGGATGCTTCTTTCCCGTCATTCTGCCGCAATCCACCAAAAAAGAATCCCTTTCCCGTTCTACCAGGAAACAATTTCGACCGCTTTCTCCGACTCCACCGGCAATCACTAACCGCATGCAACCGCCCCCTTCTCCATATGACCTCATTATAAAGGAGCTCGGTAAAATTTGTCTGCCGCCGCTGTAAAGCCTTTGTGAAATACAAGCTGAGCAGACTTATCATACCATTCCTCTTCGCATTTTACAAGTAGTTTTTATCGGCAAATCATTTTGCTTGGCAATAAAATAAGGAAACCGTATAAATATGCGGTTTCCTCGATGTTTTCTGCATGGACTCGAAGGGATTCGAACCCTCGGCCTCCGCGATGCGAACGCGGCGCTCTCCCAGCTGAGCCACGAGCCCTTACGTGCCCCATAGGGGCTATGTAAAATAGGGGATGCAAGCATCCCCCAACCCAGAATGCCGACGCCTGAAATTTGATCCCTAGCATTACGCTAGGTGGGTGTTCGCAGTATCTTCGCTGCCATCCCCCGCCTGCCGAAGCAGGAATTAGCTTGAGGCCCGACATTGTCGATAACCATTAAAACTCCCAATCTCATGGTGTAGGTTCAAATACACAAGCTATCGCACATCCCAGGATGTGATTATATTATACCCCATCATCCTGAAATATGCAAGCTTTTTTTAATGAAAATATGATTTCTATCCCGCCTTTAATTCCAAGCGAAGTTTATCTGCAATCAGAGCCACAAATTCAGAATTTGTCGGCTTTCCTTTCCCATTGTTGATCGTATATCCAAAGAGCTTGTCGATCGTATCCATCTTTCCTCTGCTCCATGCCACTTCAATTGCGTGACGAATCGCTCGTTCCACACGACTGGGCGTAGTATCATACTTCTTGGCAATGGCTGGATACAGTTGTTTTGTGATCGCATTCAGAATATCCATATCTTCCAACGCCATGATGATCGCGTCCCGCAGATACTGATACCCCTTAATATGCGCAGGTACTCCAATCTCATGAATCATGTTTGTCACTTCGGTTTCCACATCCTGACGGCGCACATCGCGTCTGCGGTTCATCATACTGCTATATGGATTCATCCGCTGCTCGTTTCCTTCGTCAGTAGGGACGGATATCTGCGGCAGAATCCCATTAAGCTGCCGGATTCGATTCACCAGAGTAGACAATTCAAATGGCTTCGCCATATAATAAGTAACACCCAGACGAAATGCCTGCTCTGCGATTCGATCCTGTCCTACTGCGGAAATCATGATTGTGATAGGCATGTGTTGGGGCGGGTTCTGCGCCAGGCTTTCCAATACGCCCAAGCCGTCTATCCTCGGCATAATCATGTCCAATAAAACTACATCCGGAGCCAAATCATAGATCTTCTCCAATGTCTCCTCCCCATTTGATGCTTCAGCGATGACCTCCATATCGTCTTGGCGTTCGATATATTCCCGCAGGATTCCTCGAAACTCCTGACTGTCGTCAGCGACTAAAACTGATAATTTGCTCACTTCGCAAACCTCCTTGGATAATTTTTGTACTTCCAGTATATACCATTTTTCAGAGAGAAACAAGCAAGTTTTGCCAAATTATTCCATTTCATCATTATCCATAATTTCTCATATCTGGATTTTATTGGCAATTATGCAAATTGATAAATGTTACGACACATTCTCACAAATGGCTTCATTATGCGATTTTTCTGTATTATTTCTGCTTCTGTAAGTGTTTTTTTGACGTGATACATCTTTGTTTTTTGTAGATTTTCCTCTTTTTTTCAGAAAACGACGTGAATATTCACAAAGGATTGTGTCGAAATTTTATCCACCCTCAATATGTAGTGAAGAACGCTGTCTTCTTGTGTATCCCGGACAGCGTTCTTTACATTATGCCGCTTTGTCAGATAGATGCTGGCTCAGCATATCTTCGATATAGATCCCATATCCCTTTCCCGGATCCTGCACCAGCACATGAGTCACTGCACCAATGAGACATCCATTTTGCATGATCGGACTTCCACTCATGCCTTGTATGATTCCTCCTGTGAGTTCCAAAAGCTCCGGATCCGTGATTTCTACCGTAAATCCGATATTCTGCGAGGCGATAGAGGATACGCGCTGAATCCGCGCATCATACCATTTGGGTTCCACACCGGACAGGGTACAGAGAATCTTTACTTCTCCATCCGTCACCTGATCGCGAAAGGCGACTGGTAACGAGGCGCTGTCAAGCGCCCCCGCATAGGTTCCGAAAATTCCACAATCTGTGTTCTGTTCGACACTTCCCAGGATCTGCGATGTGAGGCTGGCTACGATTTCTCCCGGTTCTCCCTCATTCCCCTTTTCTACATGATTGATCAGCGCTTGGCAGATTGTACCCTCTCCTAAAGGAAGTAATTCCTCCAGATCGACATCCGTCATCCCATGTCCAATGGCTCCAAACTGTCGCGTCTCTGGATCCACATAGGTCAGCGTTCCAATTCCCTGCGCTCGATCCCGGATCCACAGCCCAATCTTATAGGTTCCATCCGACCCCAATACCGGATCCACCGTCACCTGCATCCGATTTCCATTTCGCAAAATCCCCAGCTCTACGCTTTTTCCTCCAGAGGATGCAATCTTTCCAATGACGTCTTCCTTCGCTCGAACGTTTTCCCCATTCAGGGAGTAGATCCGGTCTCCGGAAAACAACTGATTCCTGGCAGGCGTCACACGGTTTCCTTCTGCATCTGTCACTTCGCCCAGTCCTAAAACCAGGACCCCATCGGTTCGCATATCGACGCCAATCGCTTTTCCCATCGGAACCAAGTCCATTTGCGGCCAGATCTCGACAGATACCCTTTTCAAAGGAATCACACCAAATAATGAAACCACCGCTTCTGTCTGCGAATAATCCTCTTCCATCTCAGTGGTCAACAGAATCTGGTCATTGGGAGACACTTCCGAAGAAGTCACCTGGATACTTCTTGTTTCTTCCACTTCAAGATTGCAGAATGTGGCATAGGTCAGGGTTGTATTCTGTCCAGAAATCAGCCGGATCGTATCCGGTATACTCCAGCTCAGAAACCCATATAAAAAAAGCAAGATGGTGGGCAGGGCGATCAATAGGATCATCCACCATCTTGCCTTTGTCTCCGAATCATCCGACGTCTTTTTTTTTCGAAAAGAACGTTTCGACAAAGTCATCACTCCTTTTCATGTGGATTCCTTTGTCTATTCTCTCTCATTCTATCAGAATTATGCTCTTTCCAATCCGACGCCATTTTTTTCAATTCTGATGCATTTTGCAAAACTGCTTCTGTCATCTGTGTCCCTCCCAGCATGCGAGCCAATTCTTCAGTTGATTCGCTTTCTGAGAGTTCTGCCACCTCGGTACGAGCTCTGCCTTCTCGCACCGTTTTTTCAATCCGCAGATGATGATCTGCCATTGCCGCGATCTGCGGCAAATGAGTGATACATATAATCTGATGAAACTCTGAAATCAGCGCCAGCTTTTCTGCCACGCTCTGTGCCGTTCTCCCGCTGATTCCTGTATCAATCTCATCAAAAATCAGAGTGGGGATCTCATCCCGCTGGGCCAGCACCGTCTTGATCGCCAGCATGATTCTGGAGATTTCTCCGCCAGAAGCAATCTTATCAAGCGGCCTAAGCTTCTCTCCCACATTCGTTCGAATCATGAATTGCACCTGGTCCTGTCCCTTTGCCGTGATATGATCCCTCGGTGTGATCTGCACCGCAAATTCCGGATCCTGGAACTGCAGCGTCGTAAGAATCGCCGTGATCTCTCTGGATACCGCTTGTGCAGCCTGCCGCCGCAACACGCTCAGCGCCTCACTCTCCCGCTTCATCTTCTGCTCCAGCACCGCCAGTTCCCTTTCACAAGCCGACAGAGTCTCCTGAATATGCTGGATTTTCTCCATGGATTCTGTCAGAGATTCCCTGTACGACAGAATCTTCTCCAAACTATCCCCATACTTCCCTTTCAGCCTGCGAATCTCCTCCAGTCGATCCTGCGCCTCCTCCAGCGCCTGTGGATCTCTCTGTGTATCCTCTCCATAACGCGCAATCTCAGAAGCCGCATCCTCGGCAATGGCCACCGCATCCGATAATGCAGACACGATAGAGGACAGCGTCTTGGGATCCAGCTCTTCGATCCACTGCATCTGTGCCAGCGCATCGTTCAGTGCCCCAATACCACCGCCATATCCGTCCTGTCCGCCTCGCAGGAAACTGACTGCGTTACCGCAGGACTCCTGAATCCGCTGGGCCGACCGCAGCAGGCGTATGCGCTCCCCCAGTTCGTCTTCCTCGCCCTCTCTGAGCCCCGCCTCGTCAATCTCCTGCGCCTCATACTCCATCAGCGCCAGAATTCGCTCTTTATCCTGGGACTGCTCTTTCCATCTCTGATATTCCTGTTCCTTCTCTTTGTACGCATCCAGAAAACCCCGCAGCGCCTCTTTGTGCGGCTGCGTCCGCTCATCAAAACGATCCAGCAAGTCGATATGACGGCTGGCATCCAATAAGGACTGGTGTTCGTGCTGCCCATGCACGTCGATCAGCACTCCCGCCGCCTTTTGCAGCGCAGCAGCCGTCGCAACATCCTCATTGATCCGATTCACCGCGCGGCCGTTCGGTGTGATACGCCTGGACAGAAGCACTTCTGTACTGCCTTCTTCCAAGAGTCCCATCTGAACCAGGTGCTTCCTTGCACGAGTGTCCGTCACATCAAACAACAGATCTACCTGTGCAGGCCTCTCCGGATTTCCCAGCAGGTCTTTAGAGACGCGGGCTCCTAATGCAAGGTTCACCGCACCCATGATGATACTTTTCCCCGCACCGGTTTCTCCTGTCAGGATATTCAGCCCTTCGTCCAGATCCAAAGAAATATCATCTATGAGTGCAATATTCTTGACCCGCAGATGTGTCAGCATTTGGGCACCTCCGCCGTTTCAATGAGTTTCCTGATCTTTTCCTGCAGCCTGAGACATTCCTTTTCACTGCGCACCGCTACAAAAATCGTATCATCCCCTGCCACACAGCCCACGATCTCCGAAAACTCCAGGTTATCCAATGCCGTTGCAACTGCCATCGCCATGCCAATAATCGTCTTGACCACGAGAATATTTCCCGCGGCCTCAGCGGAGGTATACCCCTCCTGCAGCACCCTGACAAATCGCTCCGCATAATCCGGATCCTTAGGAGACAAGATGGCATAGCGCTGCCTTCCATTTTCTCCCACTACTTTTGTCAACCGCAGCTCTCGGATATCTCGCGACACCGTTGCCTGCGTTACTTTGAACCCTGCCTCTACCAGCTTCTCCGCCAGCTCTTCTTGCGTTTCGATGGGATATTCTTCGATCAGTGTCAAGATCTTGGCCTGCCTATCCACTTTCATCCTGTCTTCCTCCTTCCGCCTGTGCCGAACCCTGAAATTACATGGATTCCTTAAACATCTTTTTTCGCAGTGTATCAAAAAACGTGGTGTTTTCCATATGAATCAACCGAACCCCTGCAGGATCCACCCCGATGAATACCTGATCCCCCGGTACAATCGGATACCCCTGCTGTCCATCCACTGTCAGCATCAGCTCCGGCGTCTTCTGTCCCATAGTCTCTGGCAATACTTCGAAATTGATCTCATCGGTTTCTGATACGACAATCGATCGCATGGTCAAGGATCTAGGACAAATCGGAGTAATTAAAATGCCTCTGGCATAGGGAACTACAATCGGCCCTCCTGCGGACAAATTGTATCCCGTGGAACCCGTCGGCGTCGCCACAATCATCCCATCGGCCTGAAAATAATCCATGAGCCGACCATTGATCTTCACAGAAATCGAGAGCATCCGCGAGAAGGCGCCTCGGGTAATGACCGCGTCGTTCAGCCCGCTGAAATACTGTTCTTCGCCATTCGTATGCACGATTCTCCCCCGAAGCATGACGCGCTCTTCTTCCCGATATCGCCCTTCGAGAACCTGATCTAATACCGACTCACAGTCCTCTTTCTCACTGCCCGTCAAAAAACCCAGATGCCCCAGATTAATGCCCAGAAGCGGTACATCATATTCATGCAGGCGCCTGGCATTGGAAAGAATCGTTCCATCCCCACCCAGAACAATAACCAGATCCATCTGAGAAACCTGCGCCTCCTGCAGCCGCTCCATATCCGCTAACTCCGCCGGCACCTCATCCTGCGGCTTCACAAGAAGCCAGACCCTGGCGCCCCGCTCCTGCAGATACGACGCAATATGCCTGGTCTCGACCCCTTCCGGATCCTTGGTGAAATTGGTGGAAATGACAAACTTACAGGGATTCATGGGATTCTTTCACCACCTTCTCGATCTCTTTCTTCCAGTCCGCTGCGACGGAACACGCTTCTTTCTTTAGATATAATAAATATTCGATATTGCCTTCCGGTCCACGTACCGGCGAATACGTACATCCCAGTATGGTAAACCCATGGCACTTCACCCAGTCTGTGATCATAAGGAGTACTTCCTCATGAATCTCTGGCTCCCGCACTACGCCTTTTTTTCCGACTTTCTCTCGTCCTGCCTCAAACTGCGGCTTCACCAGACAGACCAGCTCTCCGCCCTCTCGAATCCGGCCAGCGATCGGCTCCAATACCTTCGTCAGCGAAATAAAAGAGAGATCTGCTGAGGCAAAATCACAAAGATCCGGCACCTTCGTCTCATCCAGATAGCGCACATTCGTCTTCTCCAGCACAACGACTCGCTCGTCCTGACGAAGCTTCCACGCCAGCTGTCCATAACCTACGTCGATCGCGTACACCTTCGCGGCTCCGTTTTGCAGCATGCAATCTGTGAATCCACCGGTAGAAGCCCCTGCGTCCATACAGATACATCCCTCCAGCCGAACACCGAAGGTCTTGATCGCCTTCTCCAGCTTCAAACCGCCCCGACTCACATAGGGAAGAACCGGCCCCCGTACCAGAATCTCCGCCTCTTCTTCCACCAGCGTACCAGCCTTATCCTCTCGCTGCCCATTCACGTACACATGGCCTGCCATAATCATTGCCTTCGCCTTTTCCCGGGAAGCGGCCAATCCTCTTTCTACCAGACACAAATCCAGCCGTTCTTTATGCTTCTGCATTCCAATTCTCCACTGCTTTCTGTATTCCTTCCACACTGATCCCATAACGGCTCAGCAACACTTCTCTCTTGCCCTGCTCTATAAAGCGATCCGGAAGTGCCAGGATTCGCACCTGACTCTTCGCTCTCTCTTCTGCCAGAAGATCCCGCACTTTTATACCGAATCCGCCTGTATGAATATGGTCTTCTATGGTGAGTATCCTGGGGTACTGCCTTGACAGTTCTAACAGCCACTCTCTGGATAACGGAGCCACAAAGCGGGCATCCGCCACCGACACACGAATCCCTTTCTCCACCAACTGCTCCGCGGCCTCTTCCGCCATCTTGCGACAGACTCCTAAAGCCAAAAGAAGACAGAACGCATCCTTCTCCTCCCGCACCAGGTAGCCTTGTCCGAAACGGATCTGCGGTCCCGCATCTTCACTCTCTTCTGGCAGATTCCCCTTAGGGTACCGAATCGCGATCGGCGCCTCATACTGATGTGCATAATTCATCATACGGCAGAGCTCCGTACGATTCGAAGGACTCATGATTGTCATCTCTGGAATATGCCCCAAATATGCGATATCATAGATCCCCTGATGCGTCTCGCCATCCTCCCCCACGATTCCGGCATGATCCACCAGAAATTTTACCGGCAGTCTCTGCAGACACACATCATGCAGCACCTGATCGTATCCTCGCTGCAAAAACGTGGAATACACGACAAAATAGGGCTTCATACCGCCGCGTGCCAGCCCCGCCGCAAACGTCACCGCGTGTTCTTCCGCGATTCCCACATCAAAAAACCGTTTCGGAAACAGTGTACTGTACTCCTGGACGCCCGTTCCCTGCGGCATGGCCGCTGTAATCACTACCGTCCGATCATCTTCTCTGGCGAAGGACTGCAATTGAGTACCCACGGCATGCGCCCAGCTTTCTCCTTGATTCTTTCCCACTTCTCCGGTATCCGGGTCAAACTTTCCGATACCATGGAACGTGGCCGCATCCTTTTCCGCGGGACGATATCCCTTTCCTTTTGTGGTTTTCACATGCACGAGAACCGGTTCTTTGAGCGCCTTCGCCTGTCGCAGCACACGCCGGAGCTCCTCTATGTCATGACCATCCACAGGACCGAGATAGGTAAATCCAAGCTCTTCAAAAAACGCTCCTGACATCAGAAAATATTTCACACGCTTCTTGGCCTGCCGAATGAAGTTGGTCATGGCGCCGCCATCCCCCTCCGTTTTTTCCAGCACCTGATGCATGTGCCGCTTCATATTCAGATAGGATCTGCGGGTTCTGAGCGTAGACAGACTACGAGCCAATGCGCCCACGTTGGGGCCAATCGACATCTGATTATCATTTAACACGACAATCAGGGGCGTCTTATCCCGCCCCGCCTGGTTCATCGCCTCATAACTCATTCCTCCGGTGAGCGCTCCATCGCCGATCACCGCAATCACATGATACTTGCTGCCCTTCAGGTCTCTGGCCTTTGCCAGTCCTAACGCCGCAGAAATGGAGGTTGAAGCATGTCCTGTGTTGAAAATGTCATGCTCACTTTCCGCCTGCTTCGGAAAACCGCTGAGACCATTCTCCTGCCGCAGCTTGTCAAACAGATCCTTTCGTCCTGTCAGAATCTTATGGGTATACGCCTGATGGCCTACATCAAAAATCATCTGATCTCGCGGAGAGGAAAACTCCAGATGCAGTGCCATTGTCAGTTCCACCACACCCAGATTGGCGCTCAGATGACCACCTGTTCTGGCCACATTCTGAATCAGGAAATGCCGAATCTCCTCCGCCAGTTGTTTCAGTTCCTCCGTCGTCATTGCCCGCAGATCCTTAGGATCCTGGATCTTATCCAGCAATGGGTACAATTTACTCACCTTACTTTTTTCTGTATATTAACGCCTGTATCCACTCCCTCAACAACTCCCCCGACTCATTGTGAAAGTCTTTCAGCGCTTCTGCGGCATCTGCAGATAGTTCTGCCACCATCTCTCGGGCCTTCTGGATGCCATATACTGTTACAAACGTGACCTTCTCATTCTCTGCGTCGCTGCCTGTCCGTTTCCC
Organism: Clostridiales bacterium UBA1390; assembly: GCA_002305315.1. GTDB lineage: Bacteria > Bacillota > Clostridia > Lachnospirales > Bianqueaceae > Faecimorpha > Faecimorpha stercoravium. The sequence continues at coordinate 46,770 of DBQQ01000038.1, read as the reverse complement.
CAGCTCCGCCGCGTCCCCTTCCACATCCAGAATATCATCCTGAATCTGAAAAGCCTTGCCCATAGCCCTGCCGGCTTTTCTCATGGACAGGATCGCATCTTCCGGTGCCCCCGCAGCCTGGGCGCCGGCCAGAAGCGCCGCCATCATCAGCTGTCCTGTCTTATTCTCTTCAATAAAATCCAAATGTTCTGGCGTTGCCTTCTGCTGCTCGGCCAGCATGTCCGCCGTCTGTCCGGCTACCATGCCGCGAGCCCCTGCTGCTTGGGCAATCGTTCTTGCCGCCAGGAGTCTGCCTGGCGCCGGATCCGTGAGCAGGGCCTCGAAGATCGTCTCGTATGCCAGATTCAAAAGGCCATCTCCCGCCAAAATCGCGATCGCTTCCCCAAAGACTTTATGGTTCGTCAACCGTCCTCGGCGATAATCATCATTATCCATCGCCGGCAGATCATCATGAATCAGCGAGTAGGTATGAATCATCTCCAGCGCCTCCGCAAAGGGATATACACGATCAAAGACAGATTGCGCACACTCCCCCGTCACCGCGCCAGCCGCCAGGAGAAGCATCAGGGGACGAATCCTCTTACCGCCTGCCAGCAGGCTATAGGACATGGCCTCCCACACCTGGGCCTCATACTGTCCTCTATGGGAAACACGCGCAGACAACCGCGCCTCCAGAATCTTTCCTTGCCACACCTGATATTCCTCGAGTTTCATTGCCCTTCTCCTTCATTCAGCACCACAAGTTCCTTCTCTGTCAGATCCAACATTTTCTGACAGTCCTGATACAGCTTTTTCCCTTCTTTATATAACGAGGTCATCTCGGCTAATGGCAGATCTCCTCTTTCCATTCGATCTGTAATCTGCGCCAACTGTTCCATGGCCTCCTCAAATGTCTGTTTATTTTCCATCGGTATCCTCCCCTATGGTCTCAACTCGAGCCCCGAATTGTCCGTCCGCCAAATGCGCACAGATCCAATCCCCTGTCTGCACGGCTTTCACGGAAGATAGAATCTTTCCCTGATCGTCCGTTATATAAGCATAGCCTCTCCGCAATGGATGCGCAGGATCCAAATACGTCAGGCGAAGTCCCATCTGCGTCAGCGCTTCCCGGCGTTCCTTCATCCGTTGAGCGCATGCCTCTGTCAGGCGCTCTCCCAGCATGTCCAGCTCCTGACGCATCGGCATGAGCATTTGACCGGGTCTGCGGTATATGCCTCTTGATAGGATCTGTGCCAATGTCCTGCGCTCTATTTCAATTCTACGTTTCAAAGCATTCTGAGCTCGACTTTGATACGATGCCAGTCTCTCCAGGATCTCCGACACCTGCGGAATCGCAAGTTCGGCAGCCGCCGAAGGTGTTGGCGCCCGCAAATCAGCGACAAAATCTGCGATGGTATAATCGGTCTCGTGTCCGACAGCAGAAATCACCGGATGCTGCATGACCGCAATCGCCCGAGCCACCTTTTCTTCATTAAAAGCCCATAGATCCTCAATGGAGCCACCGCCTCGGCCCACAATCACCGTATCCGCTTCTGTCTGATCCGCCAGCGCCAGGCCTCGCACGATCGATTCTGCGGCGCCCTCTCCCTGCACCATCACTGGTATGAGAATAAGGCGGATCCCCGGATGCCTCCGCCTTGCAATCTGTGTCATATCCTGGATCACCGCGCCCGTAGGCGATGTGACCATAGCTACCGTCCGGGGGTAGGATGGAATCTTCTTCTTACGGCTCGCATCGAAGAGCCCTTCTGCCTCCAGCTTCTGTTTCAGTGCCTCATATGCCTGATACAGCGCCCCGATCCCATCCGGTTCCATATGCCGTACATAGAACTGATACTGTCCCGTCTTCTCATAAAGCGATATAGAACCTCTGGCAATCACCTTTTGCCCTTCCTTGGGAAAAAAGCGCAGTGTTTTGGCATCGGAGGCGAACATGACCGCCGAAATGGCCGCCAATTCATCCTTCAGCGCAAAATACATATGGCCCGAGGAATGCCTCTTGAAATTACTGATCTCTCCTCCAAGCTGCAGATTGGTCAGGAGAACATCCTGGGTCAACATACGCTTTACGTAGGCGTTGATCTGCGAAACCCGGTAGATCGGCCGTTCCATTTACGCCTCTCCTTCCACGTCTTTTGCAATCGTGCCTAATACACCATTTATAAAAGCCGGAGCGGCTTCCGTACTATATTTCTTCGCAAGTTCCACTGCCTCATTGATACTGACGCTTGTTGGGATCTCTTCTTCATAGAGCATCTCATAAACCGCGATCTGTAAGATCGCGCGATCCACCTGATACAGACGGCTCAGCTTCCATTCCTTGAGTGCCTCCCCGATCCTGGCATAAATATGATCCTGCTCCCTGATGGCACCTTCGATCTCTCTTTGGATGAACTGCTCATCCTTTTCTTCTAAGGACATATCCTGACTCTGTAAATACCGTTCTACCAGTACCTGTGCGTTTTCCTCCTGAAACTGCGCGGAAAACAGAATGCGAAACGCATGCTCCCGCGCTGTCTTTCTACTCATACAGTCTTGTTCCTCTCTTCCGTAATGCCGATTATTCCGTCTGGGCGGACTTCTCTTTCTGAATCCCCACGATACAGACATTGACCTCCTTGACGTTCATCTCCAGCATGTTCTCTATGCTGGCCTTAATCTTCTGCTGTACCGGGAGAGCCACCTGTTTTACTTTAAAACCTTGCTTCAGCACCAGGGCCACATCACAATAGACATCGTTTCCATCAATCCGCACACCGATTCCTTTGCCATAACTGCGCTTTCCCTTCCGGCCGCCCAGCGTCAGAATCCCCTTTACATCACTGATGGCCAGATCGGCAATCACCGCTACGACCTCGTCTGCGATCTTGACTTTACCCGTCTGCTGATCTGTAATCACGCTGATCTTGCGTTCCTCTTCCATCTCCATGTACCTCCATCTATATAGATTACGGACCGGAAGCTTGTATCCGGTCCGTGGGTGCTCCTATCTGTTATTATATACGTTTTTCCTATAAAAGTAAACCCAAAATTTAATTTCCGGAACTCTCCTCCTGGGAGCTTCCCTCGCTGGCTACCTTCAGCAGACTAATGCGAATATCCGAAGCCTCCGCTCCCGTAATCCGCGTGATAATATCCTGAATCTGCGCCGCTTCCTGCTGGCTGATCTCTTCCCGATCCACAATCACATCCACGCTTTCATCATAGATCCGCACAAAGACTTCATTGAATCCTTTGGCTTTGATCATCGCCTCTGCCGCAGCTTCGTTTTCTACTCGTTTCTGAAGCGCGATGATCTCTTGGGCCGCCAGGGACTTCTCCGATTCCGGCGTATCCGCACTGGCCATCAAATCATATAAAATATCCTGGCTCTTCGCACGGGCATTCTCCCGCTCTACCTTAGCTTCCGCAAAATATTCAGGGATGACCGCATCACTGTCCACCAATACCGCGCTGCCCGGCAGATCGTCTCCGGTCTCCTCCGGCACTGCGCTCTCTTCCCCGGTTTGCGCTTCCGCCTCTGCCGCCGTCGCCTGCTCGCCATCAGATTCCTCGGCAATCTGGCTTTCTTCTGTACCTGCATTTGCCTCTTCCGATACCGTGCTCGTTTCTCCTACCGGAAGCAGCGTCCCTTCCTCAAAGCCATCCGCCAAGAACTGTCCCTCGGATGAATCTTCCGCCGCCTGTTGGTTAGGATCCGTGGCAGAAGCCGTTTGACTGTTAAAATTCAGGTACCCGGCTACGACTACCATTAGAACCAGCGCTACGATCACTGCCTGATTTTTTCTGAACCGACTCATGGAATTACCCTCCTATGACTGATATGTTGCTACCTGGATCTCTTGATAGGACAGTCCCAGCAACGTGGAAGCAGCCTGCATGAGCTGTTCCCGAACAACCGCGGATTCCGCGCCTTGGGCTACGATCAGGATTCCCTGTACCTTTGGATAGGTAGCGCTGACTACATAAGGATTTCCCTCCGAATCCGTTACGGTGGTTTCCTCTTCCTCTGTTCGTTCCGAAGACCTGATCGCCCCACTGTCTTCCTCCTGGACATTCTCTGCTGTTCTGCCTTCATCCTTCAGCACAGTTTCCTCTCCGCTGCCTGCCAAAGTCACATAGACCCGTACCTCTCCCACACCGGCCATTCTGGAAAAAGCATCTGCCAGTTTCTCTTCCAGCATGGCCGCGTAGGCGTCCTGGTCCTGCGATCTGACCTCCTGCTCAGAGGATTCACTCTCTGCCGTATCCGGTATATTCCTATTGGTATTCGTCATCATCAAAATTATGACTGCACAGATGAGCATAATAGGGAAGAAAATGCTAAACCAATCCTTTTTCTGTCCATCCTTTTCCTTTCTAAACCATTTTTTCCAGTCGAATCCCATCTCAAGTTCTCCATTCTATCACAACATCCGCCTGCAGCATGTCTTCAAAACGTTCTGTAAGTTCTGAGAGTCTCTGGTCGATCTCCTCTCTTTGCTGCCCCAGATCCAGTGTAAGTACCACCCAGTCTTCTGATTCTGGAACACATACTACGCTCACCGTCTGCAGTCTTCCTTCCTCTGACAAAATACAGTGGGCTTCTTCTATGTAGATACCTTCTCCCTCCACACGATCTCGCAGCGCTTCCGTTATATAGTAATCATATTGCTCGGTGATAGCTTCCATGACCGGCACTGTCTCCACCTCGGAAACCGACGTTTCGCCCATCGCAGACAGCGAGACTTCCCAGTCTGCCCCGATCCAGGGTTCCAGTACAATCACAATGAGGAATATGCCCAGTATCAGCCGAACGTATTTTTTGATGCCATCCTGCGGTAAAACGGCTTCAAAGATCCCGGCAAAAATCGCAAATAGGATGATACTCCCGATCCATTCTTTCATCTGACCTCTCCTTTCTATATGCTCCGTAGGAAAATCCCTACGCCACAGACAACCATGCCGATCAGTACCAGCAGAACGCCCATCAGCATGCCCGTGCCATCGGCCATACCTTCCAGCAGTTCTGTCATCTTCGCATCCGCGATCGGAGATAGTAGCGCAGAGGTGACTTTATAGAGAAGCCATATCGCCACCAGCTTTCCTAAGGGTACCAGACAGATGCACATCAGAATCACCATACCCGCACCGCCCACACAATGCCCCACCAGTGAGGCTCCGGCAAATATGGTCTCTACGGCGCCGCCAATGGCACCTCCCACCACGGGCACTGCACCAGCCGCCGATATCATGGTCTTTCGCACAAGACTATCCGCTGCCGGCGCGACAATTCCCTGCAGTCCGATCAGAAACAGAAAAATCCCGCTGACGCCTTTGATCCCTTTTTGAATCAGCACCTTAGCCAGTCCCATGATTTTTTTCATCATATTCTGCCCGGTCAACTGGTTCACGGTAGACAGCGTGACAAACAGAAGAATCCCATTCAAAAACACAGTCTGTACCAGAAATGACGCCAGATTCACGCTGCCAATCAGAAAGCCAGAACCTAGTGTGGCAGATACCTGTCCTCCGGATGCTGCCTGAACCCCCGCGAGAACCGGCAATAATCCCAACAGTGTATGGGTGATGTTTTCTCCCGCATTCTGCGCAACCTGATACGTAATGAGGAAGCTCTGAAACAGCAGCGTGACTGCGGCGCCAAATACCACATAGAACGCAATCTGTTCCACCTGTGAACCGCCAAAAGACACGTTTAAATTCTTCAGCACACCACTGCATACCATCAGCGCTGCCAGTTCCAGCATCAACTGCCATTCTGCCTTCCATTCTCCCAGGATCTGATTCAGCAGTCCATCCAGCACATCCTCAAATCCGAGTTGAATCTCTCCCTCCAGAATCTGCCCCAGAAGATCCAGGAAGTCGTCAAACTGCAAGCCTCCTTCATAGAACTGCGGGTCCTGCTGGAGCGTCTTCAGTTCTTCTTCTATGGGTGAAAAATCATAATCCGTCCAGTCGATCTCCGTCTCCTGTGCCTGTACCGGCAACATACAGAGGCACCACACCATCCAGATCCACAGCCATTTTTTCATTCGAGCAAAGACAGGATCAGGTCTGCTAACGACTGGAAGACAGGCAGTGCCGTCACCAGTATCATAAGCTTCCCCGCCAATTCCACCTTCATGGCGATCGCGCCATATCCCGCATCCTTGCAGAGCTGTGCGGAAAACTCCGTCAGATAGGCGATTCCCATGACCTTCAGAAGAATCCCGATAGAGCCGGCTCCCAGCCCCGTTCTTTCGGCCATAGAATGGAGAAACCGAATCGCCTCCTGCAGATAGCCGCTGATATAGAGCAGGATCAGGATTCCCGCTGCCAGCGCCGCATAGATCCCATACTCCGGACTGTGCTGTCTGAGTACCGCCGCCAACATCACACCCGCCAGCGAAAGCGCAATGATTTTCACAATATCCATAGTCTTTCTCCACTATAGTCCAAACATATTCTGGATCATCTCAAACAGGTCTCCAATATACTGTACAATCCAAAACAGTACCACGACAAGCCCGGCCAGTGTTGTCATCATCGCCTGTTCGTCCCGCCCGGCTCGGCTCAATACCTGGTTCAATACCGCAACAATGATTCCTACCGCCGCGATCCTGAAAATAATCGATACATCCATGGGCTCCTCCTTTTTTATCTCTTCGTCATGGTCCTATATCAGCATAATCGCAGCTGCAAGCCCTAACATAACACCCAGATTCCGATATAATCTGCCACATCCACTTTTTTCTTCCTGTACCCGTTTCACCTTTCTGTCCAGGTAATGCCCCATCTCCGTCAGCTCCGCCGCCCGCAACAAACGGCCGCCCTTCGCATACTCTGCCAGAAAGCCGCTGATTCTGCTCTTGTCCTCCTCGTCCAATCCGGAAAGATTCCTAAAAATCAGAAACCAGAATTCCGCCGTGGGTTCCTCTTTCTCCATCTGTCTGCCGGCATCTGCCATAACCGTTCCCAGCGGGTTCTGATGCATCCTCATGAGCGTTGTCGGCAATTCCTCATTTCTCCGAAGCCCTTCTTCCAGCCGCAGGCGAATCTCCTGCAGTGCTTGTAACATTTCCAGATGAATGTCAAACCGTCCCGCAGCATGTTGTCCCGCCATCCAGCCTGCCGAAGTCAGCAGTGCCCCTGCCAGAATCCGCCACAGCAGCATACAAGCATCGCCCCTTCCCATCTCGGATCTCTCTGACCCTGCCTCTTCCCGGCTCATCCGCTAAGACAACCATTCGTTCTATCATACCGCGACGATACAGGCTCTCGATTTCTTCGCGTCCCAACGCCTCCTCCACAGAAGCGGCGTGTGCCGTACAGAGTACCTGCACTCCGCATCGCATCATTTCTCCCAGTGCGTCCGCCTCCGCCCTGCTTCCGATCTCATCCACACCAATCACCTCCGGAGCCACACTTCTTAACAGCATCCGAATCCCTGCTGTCTTCGGCGCTCCATCCAGCACTTCGGTTCGCAGTCCCACATCCATCTGCGGAATCCCTTTCCTGCAGGCCGCAATCTCTGAGCGTTCGTCTACGATTCCCACCTGCAGCATCAGCTCATCCGAGCATCGGCGCAAGAGATCCCGCAGCATCGTAGTCTTTCCCACACCGGGCGGTGACAGAATCAGCGTATGGCAGACTCGTCGTCCCTTTCTTATGTAAGGAAAAACCGCTTCCGAGCACCCCTTCACCTCGTGCGCCATTCGCATCACTAAGGCAGAGATGTCCGTCAATGTTCTGATAACACCGTTCTCCACCACCGCACGCCCACACACGCCGATTCGATGTCCTCCTTCCACCGTCAAAAATCCCTGTCCCATCTGTCCCTCATACGCATAGAGGGAATAATGAACCAGTCGATCCAGTCCCTTTTCCAACCAGGTCTGATCCGGTCTAAAGTACGCGCCCCGTCCGTTCGTATCCACATGACCATTCTGCATCAAAAACCCTTCTGCGCCCCCTTTTCGGACTCGTATGGGACGCCCTATTCCCATGCGTATCTCCGTCGCATCCCGTCTCCACTCCCGCTGCAGCCGCTCCAAATCAAGCTGAAATGCCTTCGCAAGCAGATCCCAGGCCTCCTGCATACACTCTCCCTCCTAACCCCTGTCCTATCCCATAAGTATGTCCCTCTCTTCTAAAAAAGAACGCAAAAAAAGACCGCTGCATACCTTTGCATGCAACGGTCTTTCTGACAGTTTGATTATGCGCGGCTCAGATACTCTCCTGAACGCGTATCGATCTTGATCTTATCTCCAATATTGATGAACAAGGGAACCTGTACTGTTGCTCCCGTCTCCACTTCCGCAGGCTTCAATACGTTGGTCGCGGTGTTACCCTTCGCACCCGGCTCCGTATGCGTAACTTCCAGTTCCACAAACTGAGGCGGCTCAATACCAAAGATATTGCCATTGTGAGACATGATCTTCACCTTTTCGTTCTCCTTAACAAACTTCAAGGCGTCTCCCAGCTGCTCCTCATTCAATCCAATCTGCTCATACGTATCAGGATCCATGAAATAATAGAGCACGCCGTCATTATACAAATACTCCATATCCTTACGCTCGATGATCGCACGGTCTACCTTTTCCGTCGGACGGAAGGTACGCTCGATCACACCACCGCCTGTTACGCTCTTCAGCGTAGTACGGACAAACGCCGCACCCTTACCAGGCTTTACATGCTGGAATTCGACAACGGTATATACATCGCCTTCAAACTCGATCGTCAAACCATTCCGAAACTCACTTGCGGAAACTACATCTGCCATATAAATCAGAACCTCCTAAAAAATCAACTCAATTGATGATCATATATAGTTTACCTTATTATGAGAAAAATTTCAACTCTTTTTTCCATCTTTCTCGAAAATCTCCCTCTCTAACCACTGGACAAATGCATCTCCCATCTGCTCCTCCGAAAATCCTTCTTCGATGAAGGCATATTGCGCTGCCCTCTTATATAGTTCTTCTCGCTCTGCGAGCAGTGTCTCGATACGCCTTCGTTTCGCTTCACCGCTTGTGTCCGCCAGCAAGGGTCTCGTATTGTCTTGTCTCAGTCTGCCATAGATTCGCCCAGCATCCGCCACAAGCCAGACGACCGATACGTCCATTGCATGAAGCAGCTCCACATTCTGCGGATTTTTGACAACGCCTCCGCCAGTGGCGAGGATTTTACCACGCTCTTGGCAGCTTCTTCGCAGGACCTCGGTCTCCCATTTGCGAAAGGCCGCTTCTCCCTGCTCCGCAAAGATCTGCGAAATGCTCATGCCCGCTTCCCGCTCTATGAGACTGTCCGTATCTGCAAACTCCATGCCAAGGGCCTTCGCGGCATACTGCCCCAGATGCGTCTTGCCGCATCCCATGAATCCAACGAGTACAATGGTCTTATGCATGAAAGTAATCCTCCGCCCATTCCAGGAATTGCGCTCTCATTCTCTCGCTGGCTTCTTCAGAAAATGAGATCTGTTTCCAAATCTCAAAGGCCTTCTGTGCCTGATAATACAGCATAGACAGCCCATCTGCGCCTTTGCCTCCATGTGCGCGCACTTTTTCCAAAAAAGGCGTATCCTTCGGATTAAATACCACATCCGCGCCATAGAGGATACTGTCGTAAAATAAAGCTTCGGGAATCGGCAACAGATCCGCTACTCCCAGCATGCCGGCCGGTGTGGTCTGGATCACATAGGGATGAGGCATGCGCAGCAGTTCTTCATATTTTACTGCCCGCATATTCGGCAGTGTTTCTCCTCGACTGACCTCCTCATAATGCCGAATCAACTCTGCCGCACGGTCATATGTCCGATTATATATGGCTACACTGCGAGCCCCCTCCATCTGACAGACGCACAATGCGCTTTTGGCAGCGCCTCCCGCCCCCAGAATCACCACATCCTGCCCTTCCAGATAGATCCCATTGGTGCGAAGTTGGGACTGCATCCCATATACATCGGTATTATATCCATAAAAACCTTCTTCTGTACGCTTCAGCGTATTCACGGCCCCGACCTTACGCGCCAGCGGATCCAGGCCAACCAGATATGGGATCACTCGTTCCTTATGCGGAATTGTCAGGTTGATTCCGCCAAATCCCATGGCCCAGGCGCCTCGCAGCGCATCCTGCAGCGCATCCGGCGCCACATCAAAGGCCAGATACGCCATATTGTCCCCGCATTCTTTAATAAAAAGCTCATGAATCATCGGAGAAAAGGTATGGCCAATAGGATGTCCCCAGACCGCAAAGCATTGCGTCCTGCCATCCACATGCATGCACGCTCGATTCATCCTCTCTTCCCCTCTTTCCTCAAATACCGGGCGATCACTTTTCTCTCCAATCCCCGTTTGATCCTCGTAATCCATTCGTCATCCACTGTAGAAAGGGGTTTTGTCAGGATAGCATGCACACCGGCCCAGTTCGCGCCAAGGACGTCCGTAAAGATCTGATCCCCAATCAGGGCCGCATTCATCGGCCGGCATCCGGCTTTTTCAAGCGCCCGGCGAATCCCTATGGGCAGCGGCTTGAGCGCCCGATATACATAGGACACCCCCAGTGACGCTGCAAACCGCTCCACCCGTTTCTCGGCCCCGTTAGACACCAACATAATCTGGAACCCCTGCTTTTTGAGCTGCCGCACCCACTGCCGCGTCTCCCTGCCGGGTAGGGTTGTATTATAAGTCTCCAATGTATTATCCACATCAAACAGCAACAGGCGTACACCTTTTTGCCGCAGCGCTTCATAATCCACCTGGGACGCTGATTCTGCATATTGTTCGGGATATAGTATCTTCATGCCAACCTCCTTATGTCCTTTTCTTGAGTTTAGTATGACATATCTCAGAAAGCCTGTCAAGAGGTTGAATAGACAATTAAAGGGAAGAGCTTCCTGTATCATGCCTCATCTACAGGAAGCTTTTTCCAATTTCTGCATTCTGCACTTCTTCAATATGTGACACAATGATACTTCTCAGGTATTCCAGCGCTGCCCATGCCTCGTCTGCCGAAAGATCCATTGCGGGATATAATATGGAAATATGTAAGATGGATTGATCTTCTGAGTTTTCTGTTACTGCAAATGCAAATTCACTGATCTTTCCCTGGAAATTGATCTGTGCCTTGATATCGCCTAAAATATGCTGCTCATATGCAGCCTGCAGACGATCCAGGATATCGAAAACAGCAAATATTGCCATTCGTCTGGAACAACGCACTTCTTGTTTCATCACCATTTTAAATTCTCCTGCCTGAAAGTTCAGGATACTGGCCGAAAACTATTTCGTATATGATTCTGAAGCACCTGTGCCTCCTCAAAAACACTTTCTTCTGAAACCAGCAATGTGATGTAAAATACATCATCTATTTCCGTCCCAGCAATATAAATATGCATATCCGTATCATTTACATAGACCACGGTCTCGCGAATGATCCAATGCAGCCCTCCATCTGGACTTGTAAATCGGCCTACTTCATAGTCATCCTCTCCGATTCCCAGCTGCTCTGGTAATGCGGCCATGGTATCATCCAAAAATGTCTCCAACTCTCTTCCATTCGCCTCGTAATACATGATCTGCAGCGTTGCCGTATCATAGCCCAAAGGATGAGCCATGAGATCATACGTTCCATCTTCATCGCTTTCTATCACAAATCCGTCCGGCGCTTCTGATTCTTCGTACATGAATTGATAAGGAAGCACATCGTCAGAAAAGATTCGGATACCCTCCGTATCTGCCAAACCATGGCAGCGGAATGAGAGAATCATCTTCTCCACTTCCTCCGGCATATCCGTACTGCTCTGCGGATAGATGAATCGAATCAGATAGCAGCCGAAATCATTGTCGCTTTCTATAAAAAAGAAGTCAAAGTTCATCATCGTTTCGCTGTCTTTCTCCACCTCGAAAACGAGACGCAGCGCCTCTCGCCCATCCACCTGAAATGCGTCCGTATCCAGCAGACGATACACTGGCTCTTCCGGATAACTCTCCGGCAAAGACAGTACGATGTAACTCTCCATAAACTGCTCTGGGTCGATCATATCAAAGGAGTACACTGGCGTTCTCCACCCCATACAATGATAATCGAGATAAAGCTGACTTCCATCTTCTGCAGTGAAGTAGAACGCTGACGTGTCCGACACCTCAAACCGTTCAGATATTCCCATCTCTATATTGAGAATCGTCGCATCTCTCCAGTTGACCAGTCCCTCTGCCTGAGAACCGCCCACTGTCCGCAACGAGCGCATGACTTGTATCCACAGCGCAATCGTAGACTCCTTGTATTCCTCATCTGCCCGGAACGCCGTCACAAAACATTCTCCATCGATCTCTGCGGCAGCATAGCTATATGAATAGGTATCCTGCGTATAATCGCGGATCAGCCAGGATATATTCCCAAACGTTTCTGTATACTCCTCGCCGGCCGTAACATTGGAAATGCTGCTCATTATGCTGTGATTATACTCTAAGGCTTCTTCCCTAGTCTGCGCATAGACTCCCGCGTTTTCCACCTCGATCATCGCCACATTTTCATCCGTCTCCGGATAAATCATCAGAAAATACAAGGTTACATCGTCCACTGTGCTCTCTTCTACAACAACGCTGCCTTCTACCGCCTCTGCTTCATAGATAAACTGAAAGCCCAGTTCTTCATTGACATATTTATCAAAACTGATATCCACTTCCCCGGATGATTCAAAGCTGTTGAAAATAGAATGGATCTCTTCTGCTCCTTCCGCATCCGTCGCTGCACAGGAACCAAGCAATGTATAGCATCCAAAGCCATTGCTTCCTTCCACGGCCGCCCAAAGGATGTTTTCTTCCTCCCCTTCCGCCAGGGTCGCTTCTACTTGCACCAAAAACGCGGTCTGCGCATTGATCTCATCGAGTTCCGCCGATACGATTGAATATGCTTCCATATCCGCGTACTCGCTTAATACGCCCTCTATGATCATCTCATAATTCTCACTTACATCCGTCGTCGAATAGATCGGCACCCCATTATTCCACACATAATTGACCTCTACCATTCGGCCGTTCTCACTATCCGTATAGGTATACCAGTCTTCGCTTTCCACATAGTGGGACGGAATCTGAATCGTACCATTGAGTATTCCCAGATCATGATCCAACCATTCCACTGGTTGTTCAGATTCCTCAGAAGTCTCTGATTCCTCGCGGGATGATTCCTCTTTTTCGGAGGATTCCTCTTCCAGTATCAGACTTTCTTCCTGCGAACTTTGGCTGGCTGACAATGGCTCATCCGATGACGAAATGGACGGAAGTATCACAGCCAATATCAGGATCAGTACCACTGATCCCGCGATCACTCCGCCGATCCAGGGTTTTTTCCGAAGTTTCTGGAAAATAGAAATCCTACCAGGTTCTTCTGGCGTATCTGTATCCGAAATCGCGTCTTCCAGCGCGGCAATAAACGCCCCCATCGTCTGATACCGATTTTGGCTTTCCACTGCCAAGGCCTTCATAAGAACGCGTTCAACAGCCAATGGCAACCCGATATCCTCCGCCGATGGCTTCTGAATCCGGTCCTCTCGAATCCGCTCGACAGAATCCGGGGGAAGCTGACCGGTGATACAGCGGTATAACGTAGCACCCATCGCGTATACATCCGTCCATGGGCCCTGATGCCCATGGCTGGAATACTGCTCGGCCGGCGCATAGCCATGTTTCAGAATCACGGATCGACTTTTATCATCTTCCACAGAAAATCGAGCCGCTCCGAAATCCAAGAGCTTGCTTTCTCCTTTCGGCGTAATCACGATATTATCCGGACTGATATCGCGATGCGTCAGATTCATCGCATGCACATGAACCAACGCCTCCATGATGGGCTTAAGTATGCGGACTGCCTCTTGCCAGGGGATCCGTCCACCTCGGGATGCTAATACCTCTTTAAGGCTCTTTCCTTCCACATATTCCATGACAAAGTACGCCGTATTATTCTCTCGAAAATAATTTTGTACAGATACGATATTCGGAGTATTCTGCAGCTTTGCCAGAATCCGCGCCTCTTCCAGAAACCGCTCTTCACCCGCTCGGTATTCCATCTCATTCTGCCCCGTCAGTGATTCCGTATAGCGGTCGTTATTTCTTGTAGCAATTCCGGACGGCATATATTCTTTAATGGCTACCTTAATCTCCAGCGTGAGATCATACGCCAGATATGTAATACCAAACCCGCCAATCCCCAGCACCTTCCCCAGCATATATCTTCCATTCACAATCGTACCCAAGGGCAGCGCCAGATAGGGTTGTTCCGCAGCATCGTTAAAACCGCAGTGCGGGCAGATTCCTGGTTCCTTTTCCTGAAAACACCCAAAACAAAGTTTATCAATGTTCACTTTCTTCCCTCCCTGATTTCTGTTTGCAAAAACAGGTCCTGACCTATTTTTCGAGCTCGTTCCGTATGTCGCAGAATCAATGCCGTCAACCAGGCTTTCGCATTCTGCGCCTTTAAAAACTCAACCTGGATCTCCAGTGGTTCAATATATACTTCCTCATTGCAGGCCAGGAGCCCTTCCCCGTTCTGTAAATTTACCGCTTCCGTTTCCCGGCGAATCTCCCCTTCTGCGCTCAAGTGATAGAATATGATATGCTCATTTCTTTTCACTCGGTCCCAGTTGGATTCCTCTACTTGGCCATGGGCCAGACAATATATAGACATTCGATTACTCCTTCGTAACTATGAAGCGAACATTTGTGTCGCAGAGGTAGAATCCATCCCCGCCATTAGTTTTTCTGGTACCTGTGCCGGAAGTTTTTTTCCATGATCCAGATACGTTCCAAAGCTGGATCCCAGATCTGTCAGAACAAAGCTGTCATCTGCTGCCTGATAAGAAACCTGGCAGTGCCGTCCACTGATGCCCGGCATGTTTTTTTCAAAGACGATATGGCACGTCGCCGGATCTCTCCCCATCACAATCGTTCCTTTGGACAGGTCGAAGACTTGTCCGGCAAATGGCCCCGATAATCCCCTCAAAACAGGATGTGTCTTCTTTCCAGAGACTTTTTTCCCCGCAATCAGTTTCTTTGCCGTTCCATTCATCGTTTTCACAAACATAAAACCGCCACAGAGCAGAAACAGGATTCCAATCGGCAAAAACACATACCCCATCCAATTGGGCACCCATAGCAATCCGCCGTCGGTCAAAGCATAGTCGATCTGCTCATTATCCAGGATGCGAGTCAGTTCATCGATCATGATCGCATAGTTCACACTGGCTCCTGATTCCGTGTTATAAATGCCGCTGGTATTGATTCCAATCACGTTTCCTTTTTGATCTACCAACGGTCCACCAGAGTTTCCGGCGGAAATCGAAACATCCATCTGAAACGCTTCATACTGGGATCCGACGGGCTGTGCTCTACGGCTGATGATTCCCTGTGTCATGGTAATGTCTTCTTCGTCAAATGCGCGATAGCTCGTACTGTTTGCGACGGACGGATATCCCAAGGCCACCGCCGTCTCTCCAATTTCTATACTATCCGATTTCCGCAGCTGCAGGGCCGTTCTCTTGTCTGTCGGTGACGGAAGCCGAAGTATTGCAATATCCTTTTCTTCTGGCGCAGAATAGTATACCACCTGAGGAACCACATAATCGTTTTCTGCTAATGAGAAATAGACCTGCATCACACCGCCCGTCAAGTACGCGTTCTGCACCACATGACCATTGGTCACAATATATTCTACAGGTTTGCCCGGAGTTCCTATGGCCCATCCCGTTCCCGTTCCACTATATAGATACTGGCCGTCCGTGAACTCTGTATATACAAAAACGACGCCGTGTCTTGCCTCATTCGGTGTGATTCCTTTTCCCGCAAAGCCCATAACACCCAAGACCATGCTGAATAGTCCCATCACCATCCATACAGTGGCCACTATTCTTTTTCTTCTGACTTTGTTCATTTCGATCCTCCTTTTTCGCAATGGCTCCCATGATATCTCAATACAATCGCAGTATAATTATCCTGATTCTCTCGGTCTGCCCGCAGAATCTCTTCTTCCAATTTCTCACAACACGCCTGCGGCGATAAATACATGGCTTCTTGAATCTGTTTTCGAGTCAGTGTATCGCTGACACCATCCGAACATAGCAGCAGCGTATCTCCCGGAAGCAGAAAAAAGGGACTTCGCAGATAATCACACCGCACCTCTTCTTTTCCTATATATTCCAACAAAGCTCCCGCCTGCGGATCCTGATACGCCGCCTCTACTGATCCCATCCCTTCCAGAACATGCATAAGAAGTTCGTTTTTATATTCCTGTCTCTGATTCAGAGCATATAGATGGGCCTCTCTCAGAAGGAACAGGTCGCTGTCTCCCACACTCCAAAATCTGAGACTGTTCTTTCGTATCGTGATGGCGACCAGCGTGCTTCCCCCATGTCCGAAAAAATTTCTATAGATATCCGCACTGATTTCCTCTATAAAGGGAAGCACAGCCTCGTCATCAGGCCAAGGATACGCACCCAACAGCCTGGCTGACACGATTTGTGCGATTCTTCCGCCCTCAAACATACCTCCCATACCATCACACAGCACGGCCAAAATCTCTTGCTGCTCATAGACGTCCAGAAGCGACAAGCCAAACGCATCTTGCTGTTCATGACGCTCTCCCTGCCCCTGCATATTTGCCGCCTCTAATACAGGTATATCCGCTGGTCGTATCGTAGTGGACTCCTCTATTGGATGTTTCTCTATTACTTCACGCATATGCTTCCTTTTGATTCCAATTTTGTATACGATTATCGTCAGCACCAAAACAGAGGCAATGATAAGCATGAAAACAAGAACCACTCCGATTTTTAGGCTGCCTTGTTCAAACAGTGGCTGATCCAGCCACTCCAGGAACTTATCCATCTTTTACTCCTCTTGACTCCATTGAAAACGTTCTCCGCATAACGGCAAGAAAATCAGCTGACTTTTTCCCACTTCAATTAAGTCGTATGCATGCAGTGGGCGTACCATTTCAACCAGCTCATCATTGCAATATGTGACCCCCCGTCCCTGTCCTGGGGAAAGCGAAAAGGCGTTATGCTTTGTATCATACGTAATCAGCGCATGGCTCTCTCTGGAAACGGTATCATCGTCCGGTAATGCAATATCCATCGCGGCTGCTCTGCCAATAAAATTACGCCCGGAAATCAGTTTGTAATCCGCGCCTTTGTTCGGCCCCGCAACACAGACCAGAAAACCCACCGCCGGATCAATGCCCAACTTCTTTTTGATGATCCCCACTGTCTTCCCACGATCTCCCTCTCGAGGCTCCCAATTCGATACCGCTACCGTCTTCCCGATATCATCTAGCGAAACGGTCCTGCTCGTCTGAGATCCTTCCTGACAATATGGACAAGTATCAAGCCTCTTTTCGTCATAGAAATGACCATTGTCACATTGCTTCATCTCTCGTTCCTCCTTGTTGGATTTCAAATTGTTCTTATAAGAACTATACATTTGTTATGTATTATCTCACAAATCTCCGGTTTTGGGCAGATCGTTTTGACGCCAACTTCACAAAAAGTGATGTCGCCTTTGCGCCAAGTCTGTCAACCATATGTGCTCGACTATATTCTCACCTTTTTTACAGGTTGAGACATTTGTCACCTTGTGGTTCTCCGGGAATCAATGATGCAATAGAAGGGGTATGATACAAAAGTGTCTTCGCTCAGAAAGGGTTATATAATGCGTTATTCTCTTTTTTCACCACCTTATCGGCAGAACATTATGATACTTTCCGTATATGTTTTTCTCTTTGTAAGTTCTTCCTTTGTATTGAATCATGATTCTGCAGCCAATGTCCCCCTGTTTATTTCCAATGGAATATTAGCAGCCAATGCTGTGGGATTTATTTCATACTCTCTTGGATATCCCCATATCCCACGCAAACTCTATCCCATTCTGTTTTCTTGTATTACGGTTTTCTGTTGTCTTAGTATAATTCTGTCCATATATTCCCCTATTCCTGTCATGGCTTTGTGGGGAAACCTTCTTTTCTTTTTTGCACTTGGCTTTCTGGGCAGCGCTGTACATCATCAGATTGCGGAAACTCTTGATTCTGATATGCATTTGTCATGTATCATTGGCATTTCCTATGCATGCGGCTTTCTTCTATCCTTTCTCCTATTCCAATGGAATCAATGGCCCGCTTTCCATCTCACGTTTCTCATAATATCCGTTTGCTTATTTACCTAGTTGCTTTCGCGGTCCTCTCTTTTTGCTTCGCCAGCCTCTCCTATCCATCATACCGCTTCCGATGAAAAAGAACACCCCGAAAATTATAAAATTGGGATTCTGTTCATCCTGATTGTTTTTTTCATGGCCTGTATCTTTGCCCCGCTGAGCCGTATAGTCTATGAGACACATATCTTTTTCCATTCTCCCCTTTTTTCACTGCCACTTCTGGCCGGGAGCTGTCTGATTGCCGGTTTTCTCTTTGATATTCAAAATCGACGGCATATGAACTTAATCATGTATTGTCTTCTGCTATTTGCAGCCCTTTGCGTCGTTGTAATTCGACTAGAAGGTCCTTTTCCTTTGGGAATCATTGTATTTTACATCTCTGCCGGTTTTTTTTCCGTATTTTTCACCTCCGGCTTTTTCAACATCTCAAGAAACATGAACTCATTTCGCAGATGGTCTGGCATCGGCAAAGTCATTCATCGCATCAGCGTAATTCTCATGTCTTATATATCCACACTATTATTGTCTATTGACAGCAGCATTCCGATTGTCATTTTCTCGTTGTTCTTCTTTGTATTAATCAGCATCTTAAATGCCCTATTTTCTCATTTCTTCTATTCCGTTCCCCATACTCCCCCTACAGAACAGACTCTCGAACCTCCTCACAAACTCACATTCGAAGAACGATTTCATCTGTTTTCACAACAATATCATCTGACGGAACGGGAGCAAGAAATCTTTCAATGCTTTCTCACATCGGACAAAAGTATTCAGGAATTAACCAAAGATCTTATGATTTCCCGGGCTGCTTTATATCGTCATATCAACACCCTGAATGAAAAAACTGCCACCAAAGGACGCATTGGTCTGATCCAATTTTACTATGAATGGGATCCTTCTTCGTATGAACTTCCCCTGGATGTAGAGGATTCTGAGTCATGAGAAAAAAAATCCTCGCTTCCCTTTTACCATCCTTCTATATATTATCTTTTCTATCGTTGGAAGCCTGTATTCGCAGTTCATCCAATTTCCTTCTTCCAGTGCATATTCTCCCTCCTCTATTTCTTTTTGTATCCGTACTCGGCTATATCTCTGTTTATTCTATCAAAAAAACTTTTGTGCTCCCCCAATGTATTCTAACAGGATGTTGTGTCCTGCTCATTCTTGGGAGCATCCTTCTGCATCAGATTCGATATCCTCTTTTTCTATGGATTTGTTCTCTGGCCCTTCAGTTCATTTTTGGCTTTTTCAGCCATCTATTCTATGATGGATCCTGTCCGTTTTTACCTTCACTTCACGTTCCAACGTTCTATGGATCTCTCGTTCTCACCCTCTGTTTCTTTCTTTATCTGGGAGAGCTCACAAGATTTTCTTTCATTTTTCTATTTTCAGTTTTCGTCGTCTCTCTTCTTTTTCTCATACTCTCTCCCCGGATTCTTACGCGAACTCCGGTTTCAAAACCAGTTTCCACCTGTTCGTCCGAAGAAACACATCAAAAATGGTTTATTCAGCACTACATGCTGACCCCCCGAGAAGCAGAAGTCTTCCTTCTTCTTATCACCACAAAAGAGAACATTCAGCAGATGGCCGATTCTTTGTACATGTCAAAACGGAATTTTCAGCGTCATATTACCTCCATTTATGAAAAAACCGGTGTGAAATCACGAATGGGCCTATATCAACTCTATATCCAAACAAAAGAAAGAAAATACGAAGAAAACTAACTATATCTGCGAGTTCTTTTATATTCTAAATAAAAAAGATACATTTTAATGCTAATTCAGCGTCTTGCGCCATTAGCATTTTTTTCATTATAAACCCGGCTATCTATGTGATTCGCGTATGTAGCAGGCTCGACTCGTCGCCTAACCTGTATACTCGCTTAAATACGAAGCCTGGATTGCCTGGGCTTCAGCTTTTTGCGCACACAAGTATACGCCTTGGGCCAGGAACCTGCCCGGGCCCTGAATTTTTGAGTATACAGATTTCGCCCTGGGCCCGGACTTTTCGAGTATCTTGTATACGCCCTGGACCAGGAACCTGCTTGGGCCCTGAATTTTTGAGTATACAGATTTCGCCCAGAGTCCCTGGATTTTCGAGCCTTCTGTATACGCTATCGACCAGGAATCTGCCTGGGCTCTGAAAATTTGAGTATACAGATTTCGCCCGGGTCCCAGTTTTTTCGAGTATCTTGTATACGCCCCAGAACAGGAACCTGCCTGGGCCCTGAAAATTTGAGTATACTGATTTCGCCCGGGGCCCAGTTTTTTCGAGTATCTTGTATACGCCCTGGACCAAGAACCTGCCCGGATCCTGAAAATTTGAGTATACGGATTTCGCCCAGGGCCTGGCTTTTCGAGCTTTCTGTATACGCCCCAGAACAAGAATCTGCCTGGCCCCGGAAAATTTGAGTATACAGATCCTGCCCTGGGCCGGACTTTTCGAGCTTTTTGTATACGCTCCAAATCGGGAGCCTGACCTGCCCCGAAAAATTCGAGTATACTGTATACGCCAACGACCAAGATCCTGACCTGGATCCTGAATTTTTGAGTATACAGGTTCTGCCCTGGGCCCAGTTTTTTCGAGTATCTTGTATACGCCATTAACCAAGAACCTGCCCGGGCCCTGAATTTTTGAGTATACAGATTTCGCCCAGAGTCCGGGCTTTTTGAGTATACAAGTATACGCCAGCGATCAGGAACCTGTCCAGGCCCGGAAAATTTGAGTATACAGATCCTGCCTGGGCTCAGCTTTTCGAGCTTCTGTATACGCTAGGAACCAAGAACCTGCCTGGGCTCTGAAAATTTGAGTATACAGATTTCGCCCGAGGCCCTGGATTTTCGAGCCTTCTGTATACGCTATCGACCAGGAATCTGCCTGGGCTCTGAATTTTTGAGTATACAGATTTTGTCCTGGCCCAGTTTTTCGAGTATCTTGTATACGCTAGGAACCAGGAGCCTGCCTGGGCTCTGAATTTTTGAGTATACAGATTTCGCCCGGGGCCCAGGCTCTTCAATCTTGTTGTATACGCCCCGGACCAGGAACCTCCCTAGATCCTGAAAATTTGAGTATACTGATTCTGCTCGGATCCAGGCTCTTCGAACATGCTGTATACGCCATTAACCAAGAACCTGCCCGGGCCCTGAATTTTTGAGTATACAGATTTCGCCCTGGGCCCTGGATTTTCGAGCCTTCTGTATACGCCCCAGAACAGGAACCTGCCTGGGCCCTGAAAAATTGAGTATACTGTATACACTCCAGACCACGAACCTGCCCGGATCCTGAAAATTCGAGTATACAGGCCCAGCAACCAGATGCAGGATTCCCAGTTTCTTCCATCATCAGGACATAAAAAATCCCCTTCCTGGGGTCTGAGGTTTCATTTTCGCGCAGGGACAGATTTCGAACCCGGAAGAAGCCAATTTTTCATTATTTACATATTTTTCCAGTCCACTTTGGATTGGGCGTCATATCTCATTCTAATCGGCTTCCGATTCTGGGCTCTTGTTTTCCGGAACAGGCTCCTGGCCAGACGCGTGGAAATCAGCTGGAACTCTACAAATTTCTTCACGATCTCCTGCAAATTCAGCACAGAAGTCTTCTTCTCAGGATTGTAGATCTCTGTCGTGAACATCAGCTTGTCGATGCCTAGCGCCCTGTATTCTTTCAGCTTCTGATGCTGGGTTGCAGCATAGGATGCATCGTCCATTTTCCCCAGGTGTTCCCAGAGGATCTGATTCTTCAAGATGAAATCAGGCTTGCGATAGCTTCCGTCGCGTGTCTGTAGCTCGGTGTTGTAGTAATAGGTGATCTTTAAGAGCTCCAGAAGCAGCGAAATGATGATCTCGCTCTTGGAGTCGCGCGTCGTGTCATCCAGGTAGACGTTGGGTTCATTGCGCGGCTTCATCTGCTCGGGGTCAAAGGGATCCCGAGGCAGGCCGAACTTCGTGAAGAAGCGCACGCGGGCCCGGACATCCTGTATCTCTTCGCATGGCACGCTGGCCTGCAGGGCCTTGAGCTGCCGTTTCAGCTCCTGCTTGCGTGCGAAGTCTGCCAGAGCCTGTTTCACGTCTTTCGAAGGGATGAGCTTTTGCTTGCGCTTGTGATCTTTTGTGTACTGATAATAGTACTGGGTCTTCTGCGTCCCTTTGGAGCGTTTGGCTGAGATGCTGTAGGTCACGCACTGCTTGATTTCCTGCATCAGCTTCACGATGCGAATGGCAATATCTTCCATAGAAATTCCCCTTTCATAAAGGGGGATTATAGCACAAAAATGGCTTAAAATCAAGGTTTACAGGGGACGGAGAATGTAAGAAATGATTTTTTACATTGCCTCTTGACATTCGTGTGCATTCTGTGTATACTGTATATGTAGTATATATACACAAGAGGTGCACCATGGAACTTTTTATACGCAATAACAGTTCGCAGCCCATTTATGTCCAGTTAACCGATCAGATCCGCTCCAAGATTCTGTCTGGAGAACTGGCGGAAAATGAGATGCTGCCCAGTATCCGCCTGTTGGCCAAGGAGCTGCGCATCAGTGTCATCACGACCAAACGAGCCTATGATGACCTGGAAGCCGCAGGGCTTATCTACACGATTCCCAAGAAGGGAAGCTTTGTGGCTCCTCAGAATATGGAACTGCGTCGAGAAGCTTCGCTGAAGGATGTGGAGGATCTTTTACAGAAGGCTCTGGACACAGCGAGACAGGGAGGGATATCTTCGCAAGAAGTCAAAGGGATACTGGAATTACTTCTGGAAGGAGACGATTCATTGTGAAGAATCTAATCGAAGTGCAGAATCTCTGCAAACGCTATGAAGATTTTACTCTGGAAGACATTCATCTTTCCGTACCCGCAGGCTGTATCGTTGGCCTAATCGGAGAAAATGGCGCTGGAAAAACAACCACGCTCAAGGCGATTTTGAATATCATCCGTCCCGATCAGGGGATCATCCGACTGATGGGGCTTTCTCCTGAAGATCCTGCCTCTCGGTTGCAAGTGGGCACTGTTTTCGAGGACAGCTATTTTCACGATCAGCTTTCCCCACGACAGGTCTGTAAGATCATGAATCATATTTTCCCTTCTTGGGATCCATCATTGTTTGATACTTACTGTACGCGATTCAACCTACCGGACCGAAAGCCCATTGGGCAGTTCAGCCGTGGTATGCGCATGAAGCTCTCGCTGGCGACTGCATTGGCAAGACATCCCAAATGTCTGATTCTAGATGAAGCGACTAGCGGACTGGATCCCGTAGTTCGTGGCCAGATGCTCGATCTGTTTCTGGAATTCATTCAAGATGAGGAGTGCGGCATCCTAATGAGCAGCCATATTACCGATGACATGGAGAAGATCTGCGATCAGATTGCCTACATTCACAAGGGACGATTGATTTTCCAGGAAGAAAAAGATCGACTCTTGGAAAACATGGCTATCCTGAAGGCTCCTTCAGCAGAAATCCGCTCTCTCCCCTCTGAACTTGTAATATCTATACAGCAAAATGCCTTTGGAGCCGCCGCTCTGGTGCGCAATCCAAACAAGGTCTCCCGTTTGCTGCGCGGGGTGATTCTGGAGCCCGCATCTTTAGCAGAAATCATGCGTTTTTATGCAGGAGGTGATACGCAATGAAGGGCCTGTTTCTAAAAGACTTATATACACTCGTATTGTCCTATCGAAAAAATCTGATCATTGTACTCGTTCTTTATGGCATCATTTCTTTTGTTTCGCAGATGGATTTTCTGTTTCTGATGATGCTGCCCATCATGGTGTTCTATACCATGACCAGTGTGACACTGGATGATAGCTGTCACTGGGATCGCTATGCCCGTACCCTGCCGATTTCGGCATCTCAGGTTGTACTCAGCAAGTATCTGGTCTCCTTGTTTTTTGTAGGCAGCGCCTTCCTGTACTCGCTGACTCTTGGCAGTCTGAGGATCCTCTTGAGTCATCAGGATCCCATGTCATTCTGTATGATGTTAGTTTCTTTTCTGGCCGGATCTCTCTTTCTTATGTCCATCGTTTTGCCTGCCGTCTTCCAGTGGGGCCCCGACAAGGCCCGCAACGTGCTCTTGACACTCTTTATTGTTTTTTTCATTGGAATTTACTTATTATCACAAGAGTCCTGGTTTGTCTCCCTTCTGAGACAAGGGTCCTTTCACATGGGCTGGGCACTGCTTCCCTTTGTGTTTTCCCTTGCCGTGCTATGTCTTTTCTTTTCTTACCTTATCAGCGCGAGAATCTATGCTCGCAAGGAATTCTAACCTTGTTTTTTCTTCATGCCTTTGCTATAATAGCAAAAGAAATCAGAAAAGGAGTATCGATGATATGGCAACCCCTATGGAACAGTTTACCGCAATGGTTCAGAATAAGACCGTAAGCGTCATTGGCATCGGCGTCTCCAATCGTCCCCTGGTTCATATGCTGTGCAAGGCTGGAGCGATTGTGACCGCCAGAGATAAAAACCCGGTAGAGCATCCAGAAGAGCTGGAAGCCCTGGGCGTTCGGATTGTAACGGGAGAAGACTATCTAAAGGATCTTACCGAGGAGCTGATCTTCAAGACCCCAGGCATGCGTTTTGATGTGCCGGAACTGGTCAGCGCGCGCGCACAGGGCAGCACGGTAACCTCGGAGATGGAGGTTTTCTTCGCACTCTGTCCTTCCTCCAAGACCATTGCCGTGACGGGCAGTGACGGAAAAACCACAACGACCACACTGATCGCTAAGATGCTGGAAGCCGGCGGTCATAAGGTTTTCCTGGGCGGCAACATTGGTACGCCGCTGCTGCCGGTCATCGATCAGATCACACCGGAGGACTTTGTGGTGCTGGAACTTTCCAGCTTTCAATTGCATACCATGCGACAGAGTCCGCATGTTGCCGTGATCACAAATATCACACCGAATCATCTGGATGTACACAAGAGCTATCAGGAATATATCGACGCCAAGCGAAACATTTACCTGTATCAACATTCCGATGACACACTGATCCTCAACCGCGGCAACAAAGTCACCGCCGCTTTCGCTCCGGAAGCCAAAGGAGATGTGTTGGATTTTTCCTATGAAGGCTCTACCTCCCATGGCATACAGCGAGAGGGGGATATGTTGGTGCTCGTCAATGAGGGCGTAAAAACTCCGCTCTTCCCTATCTCAGACATTCTATTGCCGGGACATCACAACGTGGAAAACTATATGGCGGCGATTCTGGCAGTATCCCGCTATGTTCCTGTCAGCGCAATGCAACAGGTGGCTCGTACCTTTGGCGGTGTTGAACATCGTCTGCAGCTCATTCGCACGCTGGATGGCGTCAAGTATTATAACAGTTCCATCGACTCCAGTCCGAACCGTACGATGGCTGCCCTCTCCGTCTTTCCGCAGAAGGTCATCCTGATCTGCGGCGGCAAAGATAAGGGCATTCCTTATGATGATCTCGGCGATCCGATTCTGGATCATGTGAAGATTCTGCTCCTTACCGGAAAAACTGCGCCAAAAATCGAGGCGGCTCTTCTGGATGCCTGCAGGCGCCGTGGAATCGAAAATCCGATTCCAATCTACCACTATGAGGAGTATCCAGATCTGGTGCAGGCTGCAAGAGACCTCGCGCATTCTGGTGATATCGTTCTTCTCTCTCCTGCCAGCACAAGTTTTGATCATTTCAAGAACTTCATGGAACGCGGCCATCTGTTCTGTCGTCTCGTTCAGGAATTGCAGTAAGGTGTCCTATGGATTGGGAATTTCAATTTTTAAACTGGATTCAGGAAAACTGGCATAACGATGTCCTGACTACCGTTTTACGCTGGATCACAACACTGGGTAATGGCGGTATCCTCTGGATTCTGCTCTCCCTCCTTCTCTGGATTCCACGAAGGACCCGGAAATGCGGTATTTCTATGTCACTGTCTCTGCTGCTTTGTGGCATTTTGGGAAACTTAATCTTAAAACCCTGGATCGGACGAATCCGTCCCTACGATATCAACACTTCCATAGAATTGTTGTTACCCGCCCTATCCGATTTTTCGTTTCCTTCCGGACATACCTATGCCGCTTTTGCAGGAGCCGTCACCCTCTTTATATTCTATAAAAAGACTGGTATAGCCGCTCTCATCCTGGCCTGTCTCATTGCCTTCTCTCGTCTGTACTTCTATGTACATTTTCCGACCGATATTATGGCAGGTATGGTGATGGGGATCCTTCTAGCCTGTCTTTCCGTATGGCTGGTACGGCGCTTTCTCTGGCCCCGCTTACCGGCGTCGTTTACTCGGGAACACTCGGCTTCTGTATCAAACACGCAGAAATAGGATTCGCACATTACATTTTATCATGAACTACGGACTCTTCGGAGTCCTTTTTTATTGGGAAACAACCACCTTAAGAACAAGAAACCTTACCCTATTCCTCCACACGAAGAAGCTCCTGCTGACTCCCATACTCTGAGATTCTGGTGATCTGGTAAGCATGCATAAGTTGATTGTCATCTAATGAATGGGTTATGTTTTGTTCCATGATCACATCCTGGCCTTCCTGCAGCCAATAGTCGATTTCTGCTCCGTACTCCTGAGCACATTCTCCTTCCATGACAATCTCTCCCTGATCATCACGCACACAATATCGCAGCCCTTCTCCCCCTGCGTCTGGCTTAGACTGAATGATATAATCCCTTGTGAAATAAAAGCGCGAACCGCGTCCCGCATATGCTTCTCCCAGATAAAATGGACCTTCTTTCTGTACTTCACCCGAGTCCCCCAGAATATAGATTTGAAAAAACGGAATTGTCCGATATCCACCAGCCCCCATAATTTGTATCGTCCCTTTATCCTTCTTGAAATCCGCGCCCATATCCCATAAAAGCTGGTTTTCTGACCACAATACTTCACACTGATCAGCTTCTGTATCGTAGACATATAATGTCGCTTCATATTCCGTATATGTATCATCCATCGCCTGATTGCACAGAAAGTACAGGGAATTCCCATACATGTGATATCTATAGGAGGCCAAGCTTCCTTGTTCCTCCTGATATAGGGTTTGCCCTGCCTGCTCCGCATCATCTAAAGAATAGCGCCGAATCCAGAGAGTCATTTCCGAATCGCCCTGCTGTACCTCGTTTTGTAATACAAACGTATACAAAAAGCCACGATGAACCGCAAATAATGGATCTACCCCGTATAACACATCTATCGTGCGCACTTCTTCATGATTTTCTCCGTTCAGATCCATACGATACAGACTTCCGCCCTGAATCCAATATAGAGAATGATCATATATCTGAATTCCAATATTAGAGACACCCAAATACGCATTACAAGATGCATCCTCATGTGTACATTCCGGCTTAGCACAGAGTTTCCCCTGGGTATCCGTTTCTTCATCATAATAATATACATAAACACTTCCTAATGGACAAAAATAATAAATGCCATTTTCTTTGTCTATCATCCCCTGTGCCTGTGTATACTCATTTTTCATGTCGTATTGCGCTAGATACTCTTCCGTTTGAAAACCCGGATTCGTCACTGCTGAATGAATACAAGACACCGATTTTCCCAACCATTTCTTTATGTATTTCATATTGTTACGAATAAATAAAATCCAGTGAATAGAATATTCTATTCACTGGATACATTACATTCTCTAGCAATCATACAGCCTTTTTATGCCTGATACAGCGCTCTCCAAGTAGCCACGCCTACGATACCATCGGCGACAAGCCCGTTTGCCTGCTGAAAAGCAACAACCTGCTGATACGTTGCGCTTCCAAAGTAACCAGTCGGTGCGCATCCGATATCATATCCTAAAGCGTTCAGACGCTCCTGCAGCTTGGTCACATACTGATTGCTCTGATACTGATAGATCTCCGGGAAGCTCGTATAGTCCTCTGTCGGCGTCTCCGGTTCCGCTGGCGCTTCCGGCTCTGCCGGTGTTTCCGGTTCTGCCGGCTCCTCCGGCTTCTGTGCATCACCGCCGCCTACGCCTGTAGAATACAACGCCTTCCAGGTGGCAGTTCCCACAATACCATCGGCCGTGAGTCCCTGATCGTTCTGGAACGCCATGACCTGTGTACGAGTGCCTGCGCCAAAGATACCATCTACTGTACCACAGTCATAGCCCAGAATGTTCAAACGCTCCTGCAGCTTCTTGACATACTCTGTCACGCCACGCTTATACATGTAGATCTCCGGGAAGCTGGTATAATCTTCACTGGGTGCCTCTGGCTCTGTCGGTGTCTCCGGCTCTGTCGGTGCCTCTGGCTCCGTCGGTGTTTCCGGCTCTTCCGGCGTCTCTGCCTGATTCGCATACAGGACCGCCCAAGTCGCAGTTCCTACAATACCATCGGCTACAAGGCCCTGATCCTCTTGGAAAGCCACTACCTGCACTCGAGTGCCTCTTCCGAAGATCCCGTCAACTTCGCCACAGTCATAACCCAAGGCATTCAAACGTTCCTGCAACTTTGTTACATACTCGCTGACGCCTGACTTGTACATATAGATCTCGGGGAACGTCGTTTAGTCTTCTGCCGGCGTCTCCGGCTCTTCCGGTACTTCCGGCTCATTCGGCTCCTCCGGAGTCATTCCGTTGGAACCAGAATTCTGTGCCGCATATAGTGCCTTCCAGGTTGCGATTCCCACCACGCCGTCCACATCAATCGATACAGACTGCTGGAACGCCTTTACGGCCCGATCCGTATCGGCACCGAAAATACCATCTGCCTCTCCTGCATCAAATCCAAGAGAATTCAGCATCTCCTGCAGCTCTCGTACATCCTGTCCCCGACTCGACATCTTCAGAATCGGGCGATCTTCCGGAGCTACCACATCATCCGCCGGCTTGTCGCTTGGCGTTTCACCATTTGATGGATTCTCCGGCTCATTTGATTCTATGTAAGGAATCGTATAATCATATACAAACCAGCCTTCGACACCATTATAGGATGCCTTTGCCCATGTATACTCCGATCCTTCCGCAATCGCGGTCGCCGTCATCACGGTTTCATGCGGCAACCATGCCACAATCTCATACTTAGTACCCGGACCCGAACGAAGATTCACTCCATTAGAAGAATCAATTCTACGTAGCTCCTGCGTCGGCAGACTCTCTTCTGGAGGATCAGGTGTCAGACTAGGGTTCGAAATACATGTCGCATAGTTTAGAACACACCAGGCCTCTACGCCCGCATAGTAAATCTTACCCCACAGATATCCTTCAGACTCTGTCGTTTCCAGTACATTCACCTCAGCGCCTGCAGGAACGGTCACCCAAGAACCATAGCTTGTCCCTGGACCGTAGCGAGCAACCACGCTGTCGAACATTCTCCACTGTTCTCCCGCTACCGAACTCGCTCCATGATAGGGCTCGTCCACATAAATATAGCCAAGAAAACGATATACTCCGCCGGATAGGTAATTGGACCCATCTGCCTTCATCGTGCGGACTCGGAACATATCTCCCTGCCAAGCCGACTCCGACAAGGTCACCTGATTTCCGTTTACTGCCTCTACAAATGCCACATGGCCCTGATTCTGATCCCAGCGATCCCATACAGCAATCGCTCCTACTCGAGGCTCTGAGCCATATTCGTATGCTCCCCACTCGATGTTATCATACCACCATTGACCGGCATTATAATAACTTAGACTGGGTCTGGTACCATAATACTCGTAGGCACGACCCCAGGCGTACGCGGTACAGTTCGGCATGCCGTAATTACTGGCGTAAAAAATATTCCGATTGCTGAAATAATACGGATTATCCGCCGCCGGTTGTTCATAGCGCGGCAACTTCGTTCCAAAATACTTCTCATCAGAAGCAGCTCTGGTAGAAGTCTCTTGAATGGAACTTGACTCCTGTGCCATCACAGGGACCGTGGGCACCGCCATGGCACTCACAAGGACTGTGACGAGGAAGGATGCCGCATGCTTGCGAAAACTTTCCATGCTCTACTCCCTTTCTTTATAGTGTAGCCTGAAGTAAATATAACATTTTCCTTTCTGTCTGTCAACATTTTTTTAAGATTTGAAACAACTTCGTAACTTTTTACAACTTTCCCTATCACTTTTTGATGAATTTGACAAAACGCGGCCCCTCTCCATATTCTGCAATTGGCGAAAATTTTATCTTTTTGTAAAAACCCGTTCTAAAATGTTACAAAAAAAGACGCTTCCGCGTCTCTTCTGCAGCTGCTAACCAGATTCGAACTGGTGACCTCCGCCTTACCAAGGCGACGCTCTACCTACTGAGCCATAGCAGCGCATTGACTTGTCGTCAACGGATGCTATGATATCACAGTTCACGACAAAAGTCAATAGTTTTTTCATAAATTTAATTCGCAAGAATAGGCTTAAAGGAACTCTTAAGCGCGACAGTACGATTGATCACAAGCTGCTTGCTTGTGGTCTCCTTGGGATCCACTACAAAATACCCATTGCGGACAAACTGGAAATGATCTCCCGGTTCCGCCCGCAGAATCGAGGGCTCGATCATCGCGTCCTCTACGACTTCTAGCGAGTTCGGATTGACATCATAATCCTGGGTCTCTTCATTATAAGTGAAAAGATGATCATACAGGCAGACTTTGGCCTGTACCGCCGCAAAAGCCGCTACCCAGTGAATAGTTCCTTTAACCTTACGGGTATCGCAGTTGCCGCCGCGCGTCTCCGGATCATAGGTACAATGCAGCTCTATCACATTTCCATCCGCGTCCCGAGCCACTTCCTGGCAGGTGACAAAATAAGCCCCCATCAGGCGAACCTCTTTCCCCGGTGCCAGACGGAAGAATTTTCCTACCGGCTTCTCCATGAAATCGTCGCGTTCAATATACAGCTCCTTCGCAAAAGGAACTTCCCGGCTCCCCAATTCCGGATTCTCCGGATTATTCGAGATTGTGAAAAATTCAATCTGCCCCTGCGGATAATTCGTAATCACGACCTTCAGGGGATGAATCACGCCCATGATACGCTGGGACTTCATCTTCAGGTCCTCACGAACACAGTGCTCCAAATAGGAATAGTCAATCACAGATCCCCGTGCTTTCGCGACTCCCGTACTGGTGATAAAACTCTTGATGGATTCCGGCGTATATCCACGCTTCCGAAGTCCTGCCAATGTAGGCATACGCGGGTCATCCCAGCCATTCACCACACCATTTTCCACCAGCGCTCGCAGCTTCCGCTTACTCGTCACAATGTTGGTGATCTCCATCCTGGCAAACTCAATCTGCCTAGGCGGATGCGGAAAGATCCCTACTTGCTCTACAAACCAGTTATATAAAGGCCGGTGATCTTCAAACTCAAAGCTGCACAGCGAATGGGTGATTCCCTCGATCGCGTCTGACAACGGATGCGCAAAATCATACATCGGATAGATGCACCACTTGTCTCCTGTCCTGTGATGATGTGCATAGTTGATGCGGTACATGACAGGATCTCTCATGTTGATATTGGGAGAAGCCATATCAATCTTGGCTCTCAATACATGAGATCCCTCCGAAAATTCGCCGGCACGCATCCTCCGGAACAGATCCAGATTCTCTTCCACACTGCGCTCTCTCCAAGGGCTTTCTTTTCCTGGCTCTGTCAATGTTCCTCTATACTCCTTCATCTGCTCAGGAGTCAGATCCTCCACATACGCCAGCCCCTTCTGAATCAGGATCTCTGCAAACTCATACAGCTTATCGTAATATTCAGATGCATAGAACAGGTTGTCCCACTGAAATCCCATCCACCGGATATCTTCCATGATGGAATCCACATACTCCGTATCTTCCTTAGTGGGATTCGTATCGTCAAAGCGCAGATTGCATCGGCCGCCGTACTTGGCCGCAGTCCCAAAGTCAATGCAGATGGCTTTGATATGACCGATATGCATATATCCATTGGGCTCTGGAGGGAACCGCGTCACCACTTGGGTGTATACGCCCTCCGCCAAATCTTTGTTAATTTCTCGTTCGATAAAATTATCTGCCTCCGGCAGATCCGGGCGCTTTTCGTTGTCTACCACGAGTCGCTCCTCCTTTTCTTAATTTTGCATATGACCACATAGAAAACTGTCAAACCACGTCTATTATATCACAAGTCTCTTCCCTTGAAAAGGCCCCTCAGATCAAATTCCGGAATTCCAGATATTCTTCATATCCCATCGACTTATCAATCAGGCCTTCCGGCGTAAATTCGATGATACGATTTGCTATCGTCTCCATCATCTGATGGTCATGCGTCGAAAACAGCACAACCCCCTTGAAATCTGCCAGTCCGTTATTGACTGCCGTAATAGATTCCAGATCCAGATGGTTGGTAGGCTGATCCAGAAGCAGCACATTCGAACCAAACAGCATCATTCGCGCCAGCATGCACCGCACCTTCTCTCCTCCAGAGAGTACTTTCACCTTCTTATATACCTCATCTCCAGAGAACAGCATTCTTCCCAGGAACCCCCGCAGGTATGTCTCCGTGATGTCACCTCGGGAATATTTCTGCAGCCAGCGAATGAGATCCTCATCGGAATCTGCAAAGTACGCGGTGTTATCTTTGGGGAAATAGGATTGACTGGTGGTATTGCCCCACTTAAAGGTTCCCTCATCCGGCTCCATCTCACCCATTAAGATCTGAAACAGTGTAGTCACACTATTTTCGTTATTCCCTAAAAAAGCCACCTTATCCGTCCGCTCAATTCGAAAAGATACGTGATCGAGCACCTTCACTCCGTCGATCGCCTTCGAAAGGTTCTCCACCGTGAGCACCTCTTTGCCTACCTCTCTATCCATCGTAAAGCCTACAAAAGGATATCGTCTGGACGATGCCGGCAGTTCTTCGACTGTCAGCTTCTCGATCAGCTTCTTACGAGACGTGGCCTGTCTGGATTTTGACTTGTTCGCCGAGAACCGCTGAATGAAGTTTTGCAGTTCCTGAATCTTCTCCTCATTCTTACGGCTCTGATCCCGCAGCATCCGCTGCATAAGCTGACTAGATTCATACCAGAAATCATAGTTACCTGTATACATACGAATCTTATTATAATCAATATCTACGATATGCGTACAGACATTATTCAGGAAATGACGGTCATGGGATACCACAATGACGGTTCCCTTATAATCCATCAAGAAGTCCTCCAGCCAATGTACCGACGATACATCCAGATGGTTCGTGGGCTCGTCCAGCAAAATGATATTAGGTTCCCCAAAGAGCGCCTGCGCGAGAAGCACCTTCACCTTCTCCGCATCGTTCAGGCTTTCCACCGTCACATATAATTTATCCAAGCTGATTCCCAGCCCCTGCAGAAGTTTCCCCGCCTCCGTCTCCGCTTCCCAGCCATTCAGTTCCGCAAACTCACCTTCCAGTTCAGAGGCTCTGATCCCATCTTCCTCTGAGAAGTCCGGCTTGGCATATAAAGCATCCTTCTCCTGCATGATCTCATACAGACGAGGATTCCCCTGAATAATGGTATCCAATACCGTAAAAGAATTATAAGCGAAGTGATCCTGCTTCAGAATCGACATCCTCTGTCCCGGGGTGATGGACACTTCTCCGGTAGCATCTTGAATCTCTCCGGACAAGATCTTTAGAAATGTGGATTTCCCGGCTCCATTCGCTCCGATAATCCCGTAGCAATTGCCATCGGTAAACTTCAGATTCACATCAGAAAATAGCTTCTGTCCGCCATACTGCAGGCCGACATCGGTGACTGTAATCATAAATCCTCCTCTTATGCTTCCTCTTTTTCGATCTGACGGCCCAGACGCAGTGTCACGCATTCGCTTTCTGCTACCGCCTTTTCGATCGCCTCTTCGATATTTGTCAGGTTTTGCTCACTCTTTTCGATCCGATCCAGATGTGGCTTGGTCTCCGGATGCTTGGCTACGAAGATCGTACAGCAATCCTCGTACGGCAAGATCGACGTCTCATAGGTATCAATCTTTTGAGCTACCTGGATAATCTCCTGCTTATCAAAACCAATCAACGGACGAAATACGGGCATTGTGCATACTGCATTGGTACAATACAGGCTCTGGAGTGTCTGGCTGGCTACCTGTCCCAGGTTCTCTCCCGTGACAAGCGCCATCGCCTCCTCATTCCGCGCGATCTTCTCCGCAATGCGCATCATGATTCTGCGCATGATGATGGTCAGCTGGTCCTGCGGACACCGATCATAAATATCCAACTGGATATCCGTGAAGGGCACAATATACAAACGAATATTACCGGAATACACACTGAGGCGTCTGGCCAGTTCGATCACCTTATCCTTCGCCCGGTCCGTGGTATACGGGTGTGCATGAAAATAAACCGCACACAGCTCCACACCACGCTTGGCAATCATATATCCGGCCACAGGGCTGTCAATCCCGCCGGAAAGCAGCAGAGCCGCCCGATTCTTCGGGGATACCGGCATACCTCCCAGTCCCGGTAAGATCTTAGAGAACACATAGACCCGGTTCCTGAGTTCTGTCCAGATGATGACCTGCGGATGATGTACATCCACCTTCCACTGCGGAAAGGCTTCGAGCACCCTCTCCCCGACTTTCGCCGCAATCTCGAGACTGTTCAGGGGATATTTCTTATTGGCTCGTCTCGCTTCCACCTTAAAAGTGATCGGCGCCGGATTCTCTCCATAGGTTTCTTTCAGATACTCGATCGTATGGTTACAGATAGACTCCATGGAATCCTCCGTAAACACGCTGGCCGGACACAATCCAATGATCCCGAAGACCTTACTGAGAGGCTCTATCGCATCCTCGATCCGTTCCTCTCCCACCGGTTCGACTAAAAGTCTTCCCTGTTCCTTCGTGATCGCATACCGTCCCAGGCGCTCCAGGCGCTCCTTGATATTCTGAATCAGCAAATTCTCAAACTGATGCCGATTATTTCCTTTGATCGCAATCTCTCCGTATTTCACCAACAAGCCGTTTTGCATGCCATACTCCTTCTATTTTTTCTACCGCCTTGGCTTCATCCGCCGCAGCATAGGAATCGTCTGTTTCAGGGCTTCCACCGTCTCGTCCATCTCTTCCTGGGTATTATACATGGATAGGCTGAATCGCACGGACTGATCCATTTGTTCGCGCGTGAGCCCTATGGCCGAAAGAGCCGGACTTTTTTCCTCCGGTTTATTAGAGGAACAGGCGGATCCTGAAGAAATAAATATACCATAATCTTCAAGACTATGCAAGAGAACTTCGGAACGAACATCTTGAAATCTCACATTGAGCACATGCGGCGCTCCCTCCTGGGGTGATGGGCCATTCGTCCATACCTCTGGGATCTCTTTCTGAATCCGTTCCCACAGGTATAATTTCAATTTCTGCACATAGGCGCTATGTCCCGTCAGGTCCTCTGCCGCCTCCTGCACAGCCTGTCCCATTCCCGCGATTCCTGGCACATTTTCCGTTCCAGATCGCATCTTCTTCTCCTGTCCTCCCCCTCGAATCAGGGGGGAAATCATAAGTCCCCGCCGCACATACAGGCAGCCAACCCCTTTGGGGCCATGAAACTTATGGGCGCTGGCGCTTAAGAGATCCACATGCCATTTCGCCGGATATACCGGCAGTTTCGCAAAGCTCTGTACCGCGTCCACATGAAAGAGCGCCTGACTTTCTGATGTTTCCAGAATCCTTCCCATCTCCTCGATGGGCTGAATCACACCCGTCTCGTTATTCACATGCAGACAGGTGATTAGGATCGTATCCGGACGCAGTTTCTGCCTGAGACTCTCCGGAAGAATCCGTCCGGTCTGATCCAGTTCCAGATACTCGATCTCATACCCCGTGGCTTCCAGCGCTTTCAGCGTCTCTGTCGTCGCAGGATGCTCGCCCCTGGCCGTCAGGATATGACGTCCCAAACGTTCTCCTTTACGAGCGGCGGCCCAGAGAGCCGTATTGATGCTTTCCGTCCCGCCCGAGGTAAAATAGAGCGTCGTCGGATCTACCTTCATGTACTCTGCCAAAATTCTCCTGGCCTTCGTCACATATCCTTCCGCTTGCTGTCCCTTGCGATGAAGCGACGAAGGATTCCCATAGGCATCCGCCATCGCTTCTGTCATCTTCGCGATCACGCCTTTCGAAGGTTTTGTCGTCGCCCCATTGTCCAAATAGATTTCTTTCATCACATCTGTCCCCATTCGTATAAAAGCAGTGCGGTCGCAATCGGTCCCGCTGTTTCTGTTCGCAGAATGCGCGGTCCCAGCCCCGCTACCTTGGCGCCCGCGCCCACAAACGCTCTGACCTCATCCGGCTCAAGGCCGCCCTCCGGTCCGATGAGAATCGCTGCTTTCCTGGGACGAGAGGCCGTCTGCAGGATACGTCGCAACGAATTTCTCCGTTCTTCCTCATAGAATACTAACACCATATCGTACTCTTTCAAACGTTCCAGGCACTGTGTCAGACGAATCGGAGCCTCGACCTGCGGAATCCGGCCGCGCTGGCTCTGTTTTGCGGCAGATCGGCTGATCTTATTCCATCGCTGCACCTTATTTTCCGCCTTTTTCCCTTCTATATGAGATACCGACCTCGCCATCTGTACCGGTACAATCCGGCTCAGTCCTGTCTCCACGCCTTTCTCAATGATCCACTCCATTTTGTCCCCTTTGGGAATCCCTTGAAAGAGCGTAATCTCCATCTCGGGTTCCGTTTCCGCCGTTCGACGTGCATTAGCCCTGCACAGGAGCGTATCTCCTTCTATCTCCTCAATCTGACAAATATAATCGGTTCCTTCTCCATCACAAAGGGTAATGGTATCGCCAATCCCCATACGCAAAACATGGAGGATATGGTGGGCGTCCTCGCGCACGCGCAAAAGATCGCCCTGGATATCCTCCTCAGGTATAAAAAATCTCGCCATTATGATTTCTTCTCACTGAGTATCGCAGCCCAGCTTCCTTTCTCTTTCACTTGTATCACCGAAAATCCTGCATCCTGAAGGGCCTTTTCCACATCTTCTCGTCTCTCTCGGATGATCCCCGAAGAGATAAAGATCCCGCCCGGTGCAAGAATCTGATATACGTCCTTACAGAAACCAATAATCACATCCGCGATGATATTGGCAACCACAAGCTGCGGCGTAACGCCTTGAAGCGCCGGAATCTTCATCAGATCTCCCTGGTGTACGCTCACGCGATCCGCCACACCATTCTCTTTCACATTTTCTGTAGCTACTTCCACAGCCGCCGGGTCCAAATCCGTACAATACACACGCCCAGCTCCCAGCTTCGCCGCTGCGATTCCCAGGATTCCACTGCCGCAGCCTATGTCAAATACCGTCTCACCACCAGAAAGCTTCTGTTCGAGCATCTCTACACACATACTCGTCGTCTCATGTGTCCCGCTGCCGAAGGCCATACCGGGATCCATCTGGATCACCCGGTCTCCTTCCTGCACCTCTGCCGTAAGCCAGCTGGGAATCACAAAAATACTTCCAATATGAAACGGCTTATAATATTTCTTCCAGTTGTTTGCCCAATCCTCTTCCGCCATGCTGCAGACATCGATCTGTCCGCTGCCCACCGGCAGAAACTCGCCAATCTGTTCTAACACCTGACGAATCTTGAGCTGCATCTCTTCCAGCTTCGCCGCATCATCCAGCTGTGCCTCCGAGAAATAGGTGCTGACCAGCACCTCCTCCCGATTCAGGTCCTTTAACAGCTCTTCGTCCACATAATCCCAATCCAGAGGATTCTTCTTCTGCATCAGAATATCCTTCGGGTCTGAAATCTCTACGCCCTTAGCGCCCAGTTCCTCTTCCAGTCGGTAACTCAGCGCTTCCACTGCCTCTGTCACAGTGTGTATCGTCATACGGTACCAGTTCATTCCTTGTCTCCTCTATTTGGCTTAACGTTTTTTACCCCAGAAACCTTTCCCGCGCTCTTTGACATCGCCTTCGCCCATCTCTTCCGCGTACTTGCGCAGGGCCTCCTTCTGCCGCTCATTCATGCGAGTCGGCACATCCACCGTCACCGTCACATAATGGTCGCCGCGCTGATTCGCATTCCTCAGATAGGGGATTCCCTTGCCGCGCAAACGGAACCTCGTACCTGTCTGGGTTCCCGCTGCAATTGTATACTTTACCTTGCCATCAATCGTCGGAATCTCGATCTCCGCCCCCAGAGCAGCCTGTGCAAAAGAAATTCTCACGCTGCTGAATACATCATATCCCTGTCTGGAAAAAACGGGATCAGGCTGTATGGAAAACGTAACATACAAGTCTCCGTTCGGGCCGCCATTGGTGCCGGGTTCTCCCTTACCAGTCATTCGGATTCTCTGACCCGCATCAATTCCCGCAGGAATATCCACCTCGAAGGTCTTCTTCACGCGTACGCGACCGCTGCCTCCGCACTTCGGACATTTTTCTCGAATGATTTTCCCCGTGCCGTTACAATCCGGGCAGGCATGTACGCTAGTCATCGTTCCCAACATCGTCTGCTGCTGCACGCGCACCTGACCACTGCCGCCGCACCTGGAACAGGTCTCTGCCTTTGTTCCTGGCTTCGCGCCTGTACCGCCGCAATGATCACAGCTGTCATACATCCATAGATCGATCTTCTTCTTACATCCAAATGCCGCTTCCATGAAGGATATCTCCATCGAAGCCTGCATGTCATTTCCTCGCTGTGGACCGCTTCGCTGACGCTGCCGGCTGCTGCCGCCGCCAAATATATCGCCGAAACCGCCAAAGCCGCCAAAACCGCCGCCAAATATGTCACTGAAAATATCGCCCATGTCGAAGCCTTCAAAACCGGAAGCGCCGCCGCTTGCCGGATCAAAGGCGCTGTGCCCGTACCGATCATATTTTGCCCGCTTATCCGCGTCACTCAGCACGGCATAGGCCTCAGATGCTTCTTTAAACTTTGCTTCCGCGGTCTTATCCCCCGGGTTTGCATCCGGATGATACTTCTTCGCCAAGACACGATATGCTTTTTTGATTTCCTGCTCTGTGGCGTCTTTACTGACGCCTAATACTTCGTAATAATCTCTCTTCTGCTCCGCCACCGTCATCACCTTCTTTTACGCACACTCAGGCGGCAGGAACCTATCGTCCCTACCGCCTTCGCATGATATGATCTATACTGCTTTATACTTCCTTAAAGTCTGCGTCCACTACATCATCGTCCGCGCCGCCAGAAGTATTTCCCCCCTGAGCTCCACCATGGAAGTCACTCTGAGCTCCGCCCTGAGGGCCACCCTGCTGCTGATACAGCTTCGTTGCCATCTCATTCAGAAGCTTTGTCAGGTCTTCGGTCACAGACTTGATTTCCGATACCTGGCTCTCCGAAGGCGT
Organism: Clostridiales bacterium UBA1390; assembly: GCA_002305315.1. Classification (GTDB taxonomy): domain Bacteria; phylum Bacillota; class Clostridia; order Lachnospirales; family Bianqueaceae; genus Faecimorpha; species Faecimorpha stercoravium. Next base: position 7,329 of record DBQQ01000038.1, on the reverse strand, counting down.
CGTGTTCTTGCAGGCCTCGGTCAGACTCTTCAGCTTGGAAGAGGCATTCTCAATGGCTCTCTTATCCGAAGCATCCACCTTATCGCCCAGTTCTTCCAGTGTCTTCTCTGCCTGGAAGACCATAGCATCTGCTTCGTTGACCGCGTCGATGCCTTCCTTACGCTTCTTATCCTGCTCTGCATACTGCTGCGCTTCCTGCACCGCACGATTGACCTCATCATCAGACAGGTTCGTAGAAGCCGTGATCGTGATCTTCTGCTCCTTGCCGCTGCCCAGATCTTTTGCCGTTACATTCACAATACCGTTGGCATCAATATCGAAAGTCACCTCGATCTGTGGGATTCCACGCGGAGCAGCCGGAATTCCATCCAGACGGAAACGTCCCAGTGTCTTATTGTCCACCGCCAACGGACGCTCACCCTGTACCACATGAATGTCTACGGCAGTCTGATTATTCTCTGCGGTAGAGAAGATCTGGCTCTTCTTGACAGGAATCGTGGTATTCCTTTCGATCAGAGGAGTCGCAACACCACCCATTGTCTCAATACCCAGTGTCAGCGGAGTTACATCCAGCAGCAGAATATCGCCAGAACCCGCCTCACCAGATAGCTTACCACCCTGAATCGCAGCGCCGATGGCTACACATTCATCCGGATTCAGTGTCTTAGAAGGCTCCTTGCCAGTCAGTGCCTTTACCTTATCCTGAACTGCAGGAATACGGGTAGAACCACCTACCAGCAGAACCTTATTCAGCTCTCCGGCAGAAAGACCAGCATCCTTCAATGCATTCTGTACAGGAATGACTGTACGCTCTACCAGATCGGCCGTCAAGCGATCGAAATCTGCACGAGTCAGTGTAATATCCATATGCTTCGGGCCCTCTGCTGTCGCCGTGATAAAGGGCAGGTTAATGTTGGAGGTCGTCAGTGAAGACAGCTCCTTCTTAGCCTTCTCTGCAGCTTCTTTCAGACGCTGCATCGCCATCTTATCCGTGCTCAGATCCACGCCATCGCTCTTCTTGAAGGTGTCTACCAGGTAGTCCATGATTCTCTTATCGAAATCATCACCGCCCAGATGGTTATCACCACTGGTTGCCAGAACCTCGATGACGCCGTCACCAATCTCGATGACAGATACATCGAAGGTACCGCCACCCAGATCGTATACCATGATCTTCTGCTCTTCCTCGTTATCCAGGCCATAGGCCAATGCGGCTGCCGTAGGCTCATTGATGATACGCTTTACTTCCAGACCCGCAATCTTGCCAGCATCCTTGGTCGCCTGACGCTGTGCGTCGGTAAAGTATGCCGGCACCGTGATCACGGCCTCTGTAACCTTCTCACCCAGGTAGCTTTCTGCATCAGACTTCATCTTCTGCAGAATCATCGCAGAGATCTCCTGCGGGCTGTAGTTCTTCCCATCAATATTCACACGGTGATCGGTACCCATCTCTCTCTTGATAGAAATGACGGTTCTGTCCGGATTCGTGATCGCCTGACGCTTTGCAGTCTCACCTACCAGACGCTCTCCATTCTTTGTAAAAGCTACGATAGAAGGCGTTGTCCGCATGCCTTCCGGATTCGTGATGACTACCGGTTTTCCGCCTTCCATGACAGCCACACAAGAATTTGTTGTACCCAGATCAATACCAATAATCTTTCCCATAATTGTATCCTCCTAAAGATATTTCTTTTATCATTTCCGCATACACAATCGCGGGTTATTTTCTTCTTTTCAGTTCGCTACTTTCACCATACTGTAGCGAACGACCTGCCCTTTATAGCTGTATCCCTTCTGAAAAACCTCGCAGACAATGTTTTCATCCATTTTCTCGTCTTCGATATGGGTGACAGCGTTGTGCTTATTCGGATCAAAGGGCTCGCCCTCTGCGGGAATTTCCTCAACACCGATGGCCTTGAGTGCAGAGACGAACTGATTGTACATCATCTCTACTCCCTTGGCCGTGGCGTTTTGCTTCTCCTCCTCCGGAATTGAGGCTAACGCCCGTTCAAAGTTATCGAGCAGCGGCAATACTGTAGAGACGACCTCCAGCACACCCTTCGTCTTCTCCTGTTCTTTCTCTTTCTCAGTACGCTTACGGAAGTTATCAAACTCCGCCATACTCCTTCTGAGACGATCCAGGTAGTCTTCCGACTGCTTTCTGGCCTGCTCCAGTTGTTCTGTCAACTCCCTGATCTGTTTCTGCTCCGGAGTCTCCTCCTTTGCCTCTTCCGCAGGTTCCTGTACAGCCTGATCCTCTGCAGACTGTGCCGTCTCCTGCTTCTTGACGTCCTGAGCGTCCTTCTTTTCCTTTTTATCTTTTTCCTTCATGTTGTTCCGCCTTTCTATTGATCATCCTGCTGGGGAGGCTTGGGGAGTTTTTTGTTTTCTTCCTCTCCCCGGACCATCTTCTGAAAGTCCTGCATGATACTGCCCAAGGTAGAAATCACCTTCCCGTAATCCATTCGAACCGGCCCAATCACACTGACAGAACCAATGTTACGTCCTCCCACACTGTAAGTGGTCGTGACCACACTGCAATCCTGCATGGGCCCTAACTCATTCTCTGTTCCGATGGTAATCCGCAGATTCCGCCCCGGCCCCATCGAATGGGTATCCCCGATGGCCTGCAGCATTTCATCCTTTCGATGAAACACCTCCATCAGTGCCCTCGCTCTCGCGACGTCGCTGAACTCCGGGAAATCCAGAATATTCGTCGTTCCTGTGGCATACAGCTCCACATCATCCGCATATTGCACAGTGGATTGAATCGCATCCATCAAATCTGTCACAATATCCTGATCTGCCCCCAACTCCCGTCTGATTTTCTGAATCACTGGAAGATTGATCTCTTCCATCGTCAGGCCCTGTAGATTATCATTCAAGACCTTAGACAGACGATCTCCTTCCTCATGCGTCAGCGCCCTAGCCGTCTTCAGCACATGATTGCGGACGATATTTCCATCCGTTATTATGACCAAGATGGCCGATCTGGCATCCAGAGGAATAAGCTGCAGGTGTTTCAGCTTCGTACGCTTAATCTGCGGCATGGTAACCACGGTAGGATACCTAGTCAATACCGAGAGCAGTTCTCCCATTTCCTTTAGAAGCGTATCCAGCTGATGGCTCTTGTCTGCCAGGAGCGCCGTCAGCACCATCGTCTCATTCTCATCCGGAATCCTGCCGGATGAAAGCAGATGGTCCACATACAGCCGATACCCTTTTGAAGAAGGAATACGTCCAGCCGACGTATGGGGCTGGATGATAAATCCTAACTCTTCCAGATCTGCCATCTCATTGCGAATCGTAGCAGAACTGAGTCCCAGAGGAGAACGCCTCGAAATCGTTCTGGAACCCACAGGCTCCGCCGTTTCCAGATAATTCAATATGATTGCCTGCAAGATCTGCATCTGCCGCGCACTCAAATCATCCATCATGCCATCCTCCTTTCTGGGTCTGTTAGCACTCAGCTTGATGGAGTGCTAACATCTGTACATAACATAGCACTTGACCTAGCGTTTGTCAAGTGCTTTTTTAAAATTCATAATTCATTCACATTTTCATTCTGTCTCATTGACAAAAGGCGCCGCTTGTCCCGGCTGTTCCTGCCCAATCACATCCCAGGGCGTAATCATCCCCAGGAGTCGCTCCCCAAACTGACCGTTCTCTGTCACGAAGATAGCAACGAGTCGTTTTGTGTGCTGTCCCCGCTTTCTCTCAAACCGGTCACGCACATCCCAGTAACTGGCTTTCTTGCTCACGAACTCGAATCGTTCTGTTTCATGATTATCCAGCTTCAAGAGCTCGCCAAAGTCTCCGATGGTTGTACGCTTATCCATGCCGTGTCCGACCTCATCAATAACATAGGAAAAAACGGTGCTGACACTGAACACTCCCATGAACTCGCCATGCTGGAACACAGGCACATGAGAGAAACCTCGTTTCTGCATTTCCCGCATGACTCGAAGTGCGCTCTGATCCAGATAGGCAATCATCAGCTTATCCCGCGGCGTGGCAAAATCCATAGCCGGCTGCGGTCGCCGGACATACTCAATGACTTCCCTCAACACCCCAATTAGCGCTTCCGAAGGTTCCACCACCGATTGTCCATGAATCGCGGCGTGATGGCTTAGGAGATTACGTACCTCTCGACATACATTCAAATCTTCTCTAAAGGACGCCCCCTCATCGTCGTTCATGAAGTCCATTACAACACTGCCATACTTTCGTCCGCTTTCTCGAAATCGCTGTTCCAATGTTTCTTCCAGCTGACGATACAAATCCAAGAAAACCATGCTGCGATTTTCCATTGCTTCGTCCTCCTTATAGCAAAAATGCCGCAAATACCTGATTGGCCAGATCCAACCCTCGCCGACTCAGCATGATCTGGTCTCCTTTTCTAAGAATCAGGCCCTCTTCTTGCAGATCGCGCATGGTCTCTCCATAGACCGACTCTGCGCTGTGGCCAAACCGATCCTGAAACTCTCGCAGATCCACGCCCGCTGTCTTTCGGAGTCCCAGGAACATCCATTCTTCCATCTGATTCTTCAGGCTGTTCTCCTCTTCTATTCGCTCGCAGACCACCGGATTCTCCGCCTGTACATACTCACATAGATCTTCCGTATTCTTACGCCGCACTCCCTCTATATAGGAAGCAGCGCCTAAGCCCAGCCCCTGATAATCGCCCAGCTCCCAATACACCAGATTGTGCCGGCAATGATATCCCGGCTTTGCGAAATTAGAGATCTCATACTGCATGTATCCGGCCGCCTGTAACCGCTTAAGCGTCAGATTATACATGGCCCTCTCCGCCTCTTCCTCCGGAAGACTCTCACGTCCCTGCCGGACGTCCTCATAGAGCGGTGTTCCTTCTTCCAAAATCAGGCTATAGCAGGATAGATGTTCCGGGCCAAGCAGAATCCCTCTTTCCAACGTCTCTGTCCAGTCGTCTAGTGACTGCCCAGGCAATCCCATCATGAGATCCAGATTGATATTGGAGAAACCAGCCTCACGCAGCATCTTCACGCTCTCCACGGCCTGCTCCCACGTATGGATCCGTCCAATCCGCCGCAGGAGGTGTTCCTGCGTGGCCTGCACTCCCAGGCTGACTCGGTTCACGCCCATTCTGCGCCAACTTTCCACCTTATCTTCGCGCAACGTGCCCGGATTCGCCTCCACGGTCCATTCCACATCTGGCGCCCATTCTCCCGTACAGGCTCTCAACGCCGCAGCCGCCTCTTCAAATGCCGGCGCCTCCAGCAATGATGGCGTTCCACCGCCCCAGAAGATGGTCTTTACCCGATATTTCTGAAGCTCTGCGGACCGATACCGCATCTCCCGCATGAGCGCCTGTAAATAGGCTGTCCGCTCCTTGGCATTTCCGGGAGCGGACAGAAAATCACAATATCGGCATTTTCTGACACAGAAGGGAATGTGTACATAAATGGCCAGATCTCTCATTTATCATCCTCATCGAATTTCAGCACACTCATGAAGGCAGACTGCGGCACCTCCACGTTCCCCACCTGGCGCATCCGTTTCTTTCCTTCTTTCTGCTTCTCTAAGAGTTTTTTCTTACGCGTGATATCGCCGCCATAACACTTGGCCAAAACATCCTTCCGCATGGCTTTAACCGTCTCCCGCGCGATCACCTTGCTGCCGATGGCCGCCTGGATCGGGATTTCAAACAGATGTCTTGGAATTTCCTCCTTCAGCTTTTCCACGATTCTGCGGCCTCTCTCATAGGCCTTACTCTCATGTACAATGAAGGATAATGCGTCCACTGCTTCCCGGTTGATCAGGATATCCAGTCGAACCAGTTCTGAACGCTGATAACCGATCAGATCATAATCGAAGGAAGCATACCCTCGGCTGCGGGATTTCAATGCATCGAAAAAGTCGTAAATGATCTCATTCAAAGGCAGCTTGTATGTCAGCAGCGCGCGCGTATTTTCGATATACTCTGTACCCACATACTCTCCTCGGCGATCCTGACAAAGCTTCATGATGCCGCCGATATGCTCCGAAGGCAGCATGATCTCCGCCTTGACCATCGGCTCTTCCATATAGTCGATTTCCGCCGGATCCGGCATGTCTGCTGGATTCGAAAGATCCAATACCTCTCCATCCGTCTTATGGATTTTGTAGACAACGCCCGGCGCTGTCGTCACCAGATCCAGATTAAACTCTCGTTCCAGGCGCTCCTGAATGATTTCCATGTGCAGAAGCCCCAGAAAGCCGCAGCGGAATCCGAATCCCAGCGCCTTAGAAGTCTCCGCTTCAAAGAACAGGGACGCATCGTTGAGTTTCAGCTTCTCCAGGGCATCCCGCAGATCCGGATACTTGGATCCATCCGCTGGATACATACCGCAGAAGACCATCGACTGCACCTGCTTATATCCGGGCAATGGCTCTGCCGCAGGGCGATCTGCTCCCGTCACCGTATCGCCCACCCGCGTATGGCTTACATCTTTGATACTGGCCGTAAAATATCCGACTTCCCCCGCAGAAAGGCCCTCTTCGGAGGGCATCAGACGTCCGGCCCCCATATAACCGGCCTCGACAACCTCATACTCCTGTGCTGTCGCCATCATTCGAATCCGCATTCCCTTGCAAATACTACCTTCCTTGACGCGAATAAAAACAATCACGCCGCGATAAGAATCGTAAAGGGAATCAAAAATCAACGCCTGCAGCGGTGCCTTCGGATCTCCTTTAGGGGGAGGCAGAAGTTTAACGATCTTCTCCAGCACTTCGTCGATATTCAAGCCGGTCTTCGCCGATATCAGCGGGGCTTCCTCCGTATCCAGTCCGATCACATCTTCAATCTCCTGCTTCACCCACTCCGGATTCGCGGCCGGCAGGTCAATCTTATTGATCACCGGCAGAATCTCCAGGTCATGATCTAATGCCAGATACACATTGGCCAGCGTCTGTGCCTCTATGCCCTGTGCTGCGTCTACTACCAGGACTGCGCCCTCACAAGCTGCCAGACTCCTGGATACTTCATAATTAAAATCCACATGTCCCGGCGTGTCGATCAGATTCAGGATATATTCCTGCTGATCCTGAGCCCTGTATATCAGACGCACTGCCTGGGCCTTAATCGTGATTCCTCGTTCCCTCTCCAGATCCATATTGTCAAGCACCTGATTCTGCATTTCTCTGGCCGTCAGTAATCCGGTCTTCTCGATAATACGATCCGCTAATGTCGATTTTCCATGATCAATATGGGCGATAATACAAAAATTTCGAATGTTTTCTTGCTTTGTCACCTTGTGCTTAACTCCTTTAATTCATCCCAACACTTCCGTCGGAGTTTGACGCCCT
>DBQQ01000035.1:2221-3446 GCA_002305315.1 Clostridiales bacterium UBA1390 | reverse complement strand
CAATGTGAGATGAGAGTTTAGCCACAGGATCGCCCCTTTCATATTCTTTATGATACCACAAAAAACGAGGATTGTAAATGGGGGATCCATGGGGACGGATCTTGTAAAAGTAATTCTTTTATAGAGCGATAATTGGAAGAGTGAATTTATAGAAAGAATCCAGAGAAATTTTGTTGCCCCAAAGCCAGAAGCATGATATAATAGTTTTGAATCGAGAAAGATGGGACAGGCTAATATCTGTTCGATCAAATATCAAGTTAAAGGAGAGGTTTCCAATGAAAATTGCTGTCATCAATGAAAACAGCCAGGCTGCAAAGAATGAGCTGATTGTCAGCACCTTGAAGAAGGTCGTGGAGCCCATGGGACACGAGGTGTTCAACTATGGCATGTATTCTGCGGATGATAAGGAGCAGCTGACGTATGTGCAGTGTGGTATCCTGGCAGGTATTCTGTTGAATTCCGGTGCTGCTGATTATGTGATCACCGGTTGTGGTACGGGCGAGGGTGCTATGCTGGCCTGCAATTCCTTCCCGAAGGTTCTGTGCGGACATATTGAGTCTCCGCTGGATGCTTACCTGTTCAGCCAGGTAAACGATGGAAATTGTGTGGCGATTCCCTTTGCTGAGAACTTTGGCTGGGGTGGTGAGCTGAATCTGCAGTATATCTTCGAGAAGCTGTTCTGCGCACCGGGTGGTGGCGGATATCCGCCGGAAAGAGTTGTTCCGGAGCAGCGTAATAAGAAGATCCTGGATCAGGTCAAGGAAGTTACCCATGTGGATATGGCTACAATCCTGAAGAATCTGGATCCGGAGCTGGCTAAGGGCGCTGTTGCTGGCGCTAAGTTCCAGGAGTATTTCTTCGCAAACGGCAAGTGCGAAAAGATGGCTGCGGCTGTAAAAGAGCTGTTGGCATAAGTTGAATTGGATGAAAAGAGCCGAGCGTTCATTATGAACGCTCGGCTCTTTTGTACTCAAGGCATATCGTTGAAATCCATTCGGATATCGCCGGAGATGGAGGAAATCTTCAGAAGCTGAGGCCCTGCTGTGAAGTTTTCAAAATCATCTAAATTACTTTCCACATCACCAGAACGAGAGTTCACATCTAGTGCAAAACGTGCGGGAGAGGGAAGCGTCAGTTGGATATCGCCATTCGTGGTGGAAAGTTCGAGATCTCCTAATGGATCGGTTAAATTCAGTTCCAAATCACCAGAAATTGCTTTTGCCAG
>DBQQ01000035.1:0-2117 GCA_002305315.1 Clostridiales bacterium UBA1390 | reverse complement strand
GCAGAGTAATATCACCGGATACATCTTTGATTTCCAAATTCCCAGCAATGTCTTCCAAAGAAGCGGAGATATCTCCGTTGACGGAATGAAGATATACATCTCCTTGGACATATTGAGTACGGACTAAGATTTCCTCTAAAGAGGAAAGGGATAGGCTGCCATTGCACTGAGAGACAAGAAATTGAATATTACCGGTACGGCTTTTGATATTCACCTGATCCGCATGCGGATATTCGATTTCAATATCTCCTAGCTTGCTATCCATTTCAAAACTGGGACAAAATTCTGCAGGCAGGCTGATTCGGATAGCAGCGCTGTGTCCTCGCTGATAGGCATGCTCAGGGGACTGTTCGATAGAAAGTGTCCCATTCTCACATTGGATCTGCAGATCGGACAAGGAATCATCGTACCGAATGGTGGTTTCGAGATCGGAACAGGCATCTAACATGATATCTGCTCCCTGCACCTGCGCGTAAATCTTCTCGATGGGTTCAGCGATCGTAAAAATCAGATCCTGAGAAGAACGCTTGGGCTTTTTGCCAAGTCCAAACGTAAAAGTACGGTTTCGGGAAGAACCATCCATAGACTGAAAGACGGAAGAGATGCTATCGTATACATCCTGCATGGTCTTGGACAGGTTCACGCTGTCAATGGCGTCTTGAATGGTGCGGCTGATTTCTTTGCCGAGATCCATGGTAAATGTAAATTGTCCATGGGGACGGGAGGTACGCTGAGAACGATGTTTGGGTGCTTCTTCGTCGGAAGAAGCGGCATTTGATGAAAAAGCATCCGATGACTCTTCTTTTGCGGAAGACGTGGGTTCATCCGCAACCTGTGAGGCTTCGGAGGTTGTGGCAGCGTCCGCTTCTTCCTCGGCGTTACGTATGATGCGAGCTCCTTTTTCAGCGCTGCGACGCCCCAGGATACCGGATTTCGCCGTATGAGCAGTGGTGTCGGTCAAGATCTGATTTGATAGAGCTGCTTCTTCATAAAACTGCTGCGCCAATTCCATGGGATCTCCCAGATGGGAGATGATCTCTTCGTCTGAAATGCCGGCAGTTTGTGCCTCCTGAAAATGTTCTTCTAAATCGGCGAGAACTTCATCTCGCCATATCGGATTGACGTTGCTTAAACGAGTGCGAAGAATATCCATAAATTCCTGTTTATTCATGATGATGATTCCTTTCATTAAAGAATGCTCGTAATGTTTCGCCAAGGGCGTTGGAAAGATCTTCTGTCATTTTTCCGAGATCTTCCTGTACGGTATACAGATCCTTTCCCAGATCTTTTATCGTCTCCGATTGGAGGAACTTCTGCCATTCTTTGGAAAAATCCGAAAGTTTTCGATGTAATAAGATGGAATAAACACCGGCGACGAAGTCGTTCCATTCCTGGGTGGAACTGGCAAGAACTTCTCGTCCATGTTCTGTAATACGGTAATACTTTCGAGGCGGACCGCTGCTGGATTCTTGCAGGTATGTTTCTACCTGTCCATCATCCTTTAGACGACGCAAAAGAGGATAGATTGTCCCTTCTGTAATGGAAATGTGTTCGGAAATCTGTGTGACAAGGTCATATCCGTAGCAGTCTCCTTCGGATAGGATGGCCAGCACACAGAGCTCTAAAGCGCCTTTTTTAAATTGCGCGTTCATACCATCGACTCCTTCCTATCAGGTTTGAGCTTTGAACTCGAGAATAGTATAACATAAAGTACCATACAATGCAAGATACTTAAATGAAATTTAAGAAAAAGAAGCAGCCTATAAACTTTTTACCTATGATCTGGATAGTCAGGAGACACTCATGATTCCCTTGTACACCGAGGATATGGACGCCGACAGTATATCGATGTTTTCATCGTGTATTGTTGTCTTTGAAGGGCTGGATGGCGCAAGTCAAGAAAGGGCCTATAAAGTGTTTAATTACGCGGGTGAGGCTATTGCAAACGGAGAGATGAGATTCGATGATCTTTCTCCAGATTCTGTTTGGACTTCACGATTGTTCTGTTTGGGTGAAATAGAAGGAGAATTGGTATTTCAATATCAATTATGGTACGATGCGTCCGATGCGGATTATATGTATAAGAAAATGGAGCTGTCGCAAAATACCTACGCTGG
>DBQQ01000029.1:17510-43184 GCA_002305315.1 Clostridiales bacterium UBA1390 | reverse complement strand
CTGTTTTCGGCCTTTGCTGGTAGATTCCTGCTTATACAGATACACTTTCCCCGTCTTTTTATTCTTCTTGCGGGAGAGACAAAAGTCTGGGATGGCATGAAGTTCGAGCAGCGTGTGGTAGAACGAAGAAATGATATTTGCAATGTGAGATGAGAGTTTAGCCATAGGATCGTCCCTTTCGTATGTCTTATGATACCACAAAGAATACGAGTTGTAAAGATGGAATACGCGGGGGACGGATATTGCAAAAAGAATGACTGCCAATCTAGGCCAACGGGTACTTTCGTGAAATTGCGAAAATGATCAAATGGGCTGCCGAACAGGCAGCCCATTTGTAATCTTTTATTCTAATGATTTTACGATAGCATCCGCAAGAGATTCCAGGGAGGCCAGCTGATCTTCTTTCATGGAAGAGCGCAGTGTGAGGGAAGAATCGAGAATCTGTATATTTTTCATCTTTCCTAAGACCTCCCGCATAAGCTTTCCGGAGACCGGGGCCCAAGAACCATTTTCGATCAATGCTACGGTACGATTCTGCAGATTGTGTGCAGCCAGATCCAGTAGAACCGTTTCCATAGGCGTGAAGATGCCGTTATTATAGGTAGAGCTGGCAAATACCAGATGGCTGCAGCGAAATGCTTCTGACACAAGGACAGAAGGATGCGTGTTGGAAACATCATAAAAAGCGATGTTTTTCACGCCGCGCTCGGCAAGCATACCGGCTAAAATTTCAGCGGCATTGGTGGTATTGCCGTATACGGAGCCGGCCGCGATCACGACAGACTGCTCCTCGGGCGTATAGGTACTCCAATGCTGATATTTATCGAGGAACCAGGCGATGTTCTCGCGCCAGATAGGACCATGCAGAGGACAGATCATCTGGATGTCCAGCCCTGCGGCCTTTTTCAGAAGCGCCTGCACCTGGGGACCATATTTTCCTACGATATTCGTATAATAGCGGCGGGCGTCATCCAGCCACTCGCTCTCGAAGTTGACTTCGTCGGCAAACAGGTTACCATTCAGAGCGCCAAACGTGCCAAAGGCATCCGCGGAAAATAAAATATGATCGGTCGTGTCATAGGTCACCATGACTTCAGGCCAGTGGACCATCGGGGCCATGACAAAGGTCAAGGTATGCTTTCCGGTACAAAGTGTATCCCCTTCTTTTACGAGATGGGCGTGCGCCTCGGCATCAAAACGGTAGAACTGACGAATGATTCCCAATGTCTTCGTATTGCAGACAATCTTTAAATCAGGATATCGAAGAACCAATTCCGCCAGAGAAGCGCAATGGTCGGGCTCCATATGGTTGACGATGACATAGTCCAGCTTGCGGCCCTGCAGCACATGCTCGATATTTTCAAAGAACAGATCGTTGATCGCACGATCCACAGTATCCAGCAAAACAGTCTGCTCGTCCAGCAGAACATAAGAATTATAAGAAACACCCCGGGAGATCGGATACATGTTTTCGAAAAGGGCAAGGCGACGATCGTTGCCACCCACCCAATACAGATCCGGATGAATTTCTCTTGTACAATACATCGGTTGACTCCTCCTTTTTCACACGATACGAACCTAGTATATCACGTTTTTCCTATTTTTCAAGAGGGTTTTTGAGACGGCTTTGTAAGGTGGATTTAACGGCTTCCGGCAAGAAAGCAGCCCGAATAGAATGGGATAATAACTGATGTATCTCGCAGGGCGTGAGGGACAGGAGTTGATATTCCTGTGCAAGGCTTGTCTGAGAGACGGTCATATTATCGGTGTTGACCGTGACACAAAGCCCTTTTTGCAGATAATCCCGCAATGGATAATCGGCGAGGGAAGAAACAGCACGAGTCTGCAGATTGCTGGTAGGACACATCTCCAGAGGAATCTCGCGCGCAAGAATTTCATCCAGAAGCGCCGGGTCTTCCCGCAGGCGAACACCGTGACCGATTCGGGAAGCGCCGAAGCGGATAGCTTCGCGGATGCTTTCGGGCCCCGCGGCCTCGCCGGCATGTATTGTAAAGGGAACGCCGGCCTCCCTTGCTGCAGCAAATAGATCGGCGTACTGACACGTCGGGAAGATGCCTTCAGCACCCGCCAGATCCAGCGCACAGACGCCCTTGCCCAGATAATCAGCCGCTAGTCGGAGGGTTTCTTGATTGGCGGCTTCGTTTTGGTCGCCTCGCATACAGCACAGAATGAGCTGAACGGGAAAAGGAGCGCCAGCAAGCCCGGCCAGCGCGCCCTGCAGGATCTCCTCTTGACGATAGTGTTTTTGCGTGTGCAGCTGCGGTGCAAAGCGAATTTCCGCATACCAGAGTCCGGCGGCATCGAGACGGCGGATCAGATCCGAGACGGCTTGGCGGAGGGCTTCCGGGGTTTGCAGCAGGAGAAGGGGAAGATCAAAACAACGCAGGTATTCGTTCAGATCCTGGCAGCGCGGCGATGCCTGAATAGAAGGCAGCAGAGGCTCCGGCAGCGTAATATGCTGCTGTTTGGCCAAAGATTCAATCAGTCCGATGGACAGAGAACCGTCTAAATGCAAATGTAAATCAATCATACCAAACACCTCCAAAAGAATGAATCGACATTGACAAAGAGTCATAAATTGAATATACTGAAAGAAAAAAGAAAGGATCAAAATCATGGACTGGATACGGGAATACGGTTGGTTTTTCTTTATTTATGCCCTGTTGGGATGGTGTGGAGAAGTGGCTTTTGCTGCCGTAAAAGAAAAGCATTTTGTCAATCGCGGTTTTTTGAATGGCCCGTTATGTCCCATATATGGCGTTGGCGTGGTGGCCATCGTGGGATTAGGGTTAATAGCAGGGGACAACGTATTTGTATTGTTTGTGATTTCTGCGATCGTGACATCCCTGATTGAGCTGGTGACAGGGTATGTTCTGGAGAAGCTGTTTCATACCCGGTGGTGGGATTATTCGGATATGCCTTTGAATATCGGGGGGTATATTTGTCTGCCATTTTCTCTGCTATGGGGGGCCGCCTGCGTTGTGATTATCAAGGTCATACATCCGCTCATCGCGGCATTTGTGGATTGGATCCCCCTTTGGCGGAGTTGGCCATTCCTAGTCCTCTTTACGATTCTCCTCGTTATCGATCTGTACGTCACTGTATCTCATATTTCCAAGAATCTGCGTCAGCTGCAGCGATTGGAGGAACTGGCGATCCAACTGCGGGAATTTTCGGATACGCTGGGACAGAAAATATCGGATACGACGTTGGAGGCTGGGAAGAAGGCAGACCTAGACAATCTGGAGGAAAAGAAAAAAGTATTTGCGCTGCGTAAGGCGGAGATGGAAAGCTTGATGAAAGAAAAGATGCCGGGCCTCAGACGGCATTTGAAAGCATTCCCTAAACTGCAGTCTAAAAGATTTAAGGAATCATTGGAGAAATTTCGGGAAAACTTATATGGTCAGGACAAGAAGTAGGAAGGGGCATGAGACATGGACCTGCGAGTGCAGAAACGCACCATGGAATGGCTATATTATCTTTTCACACAGAAAAATGAAGAAGCGGCGCGAATACCTTTTACTCCAAGCAAAAGAGTATTAGCGCAGGATTTTCCAGAAAGCACGCGTCTGGAACGCGCAGTACCGGAACAGGAAGGCGTGTCCAGCGCCTATTTGCAAACCTTTTGGAATGGGCTCAGACAGGATCCGGATATGCATGTGCATACCTGTATGATCCTGCGGCACGGAAAGGTCATCAGTGAAGGCAGTTTTGCGCCCTATCGAGGGGACTTGTGGCATGCGACCTATTCCGTATGCAAAAGTCTGACGGGACTGGCTGTGGGGCTCCTGATTGACGAGGGGAAGCTCTGCCTGGAAGACCGCATTGTAAAACTTCTGGAGGATCAGGCCGGTCCGCTCGCGGTCTTGCGGCAATCGCAGCTGACACTGCGGCATCTTCTGACGATGACTAGCGGTGTGGTCTATAATGAGGCGGCGTCCATCACCGAGGAGGAGTGGATGAAAGGCTTCCTGGAATCCAGCGTAAAAGGGACGCCAGGCGAGCAATTTCAATACAACAGCATGAATTCTTATGTGTTGGCTTCCATCGTTTGTCGTGTCAGCGGCAGAAATCTGAGCGATTATCTGACAGAAAAAATCTTTCGTCCCATGGGGATTCATCGCGTGCATTGGGAAACCAGTCCGGAGGGCATCGAAAAGGGCGGATGGGGCCTGTATATGACGCCGGAGGACATGGCGAAGATCGGACAGCTTTTTCTGCAGAAGGGGCAATGGGAAGGCCGCCAGCTGGTTTCCGCAGAATGGATCGAAGAGAGCTGTCGGAAACAGGTCGACGCCGGTGAGTATGGATATGGGTATCAGATCTGGATGGGACGGGAAGTGGGTTCCTTTCAGATGAATGGCATGCTGGGACAGAATGTGATGGTGTTTCCCAGGACGGAAATGGTGATTGTCACAACAGCGGGCAATATCGAATTGGAAGCGCGGTGTTCGTTAACGCGGGATATCGAGGACTTTTTCGGAGAAGGGTTTGAACCTGAGGAAAGAGTCACGGATCTGGCAGCGTATCAGGCGCTGCAAAGCCTGCAGCAGCATCTGGAGCGATGTTGGCAGCCACAGGCTGCTATCGCGAACCGGCGTTTTCCCTGGAAGCGAGAGCGGCGTACGGGCGGGTGTGACTGGGCGCGTGGGATTCGCTTGCTCACAGGGCAAAGTTATCGCCTGAAAAGAGGAAGCGCCACATTGCTGCCGGTGTTCATTCAGGCGACGCAGAATAATTTCCCGCCAGCCATCACCCGTATAAGCTTTTATCAGGAGCAGCAGGGCTTCTGGATTCTGATGGAAGCCGGCAGTGAGACGTATCGGCTGCGAATCGGCTTTGATCGGGGCTGCGAGCAGAGACTGCGAGTGCGGGGAGAGGTATATTGGATCAGCGTACAGGGAGAATTCTGTCAGAACGAAGACCATATTTTGGTCCTGCGGCTCAGAATCTGTTTCCTGGAGTGCGCCAATGAGCGCCACATTAAGTTTTATCTGCAGCCGGATGGCCTGGTGTCCTGGTGGAGCGAGACGCCTGGCCCAGAGATGGCTCTTGATGCGATTGACGTGGTCGCATCAGGCGGTCTGGTAGGAACCATTATCAGCCGCATGGATCCGGGCTTCTTCGTGTATAAGCTGAAGAAGACCTTTCAGCCGCAGGTGTTCTGGGAGATTGAGAAGGATTAGTGACGCTGACTGAAGTCATCGTACACTTCACAGAAACGGGCAGCAAAAGAGGGCTCTTCATCATGCGCGTACAGATGGGACAGGTCTCCAAAGGAAAGACAGCGGAAAACAGCAATGCCCTTTTCCCGTTCCTCGGTGACCAGCGTGGTGACAGAAGAGGGAAGGGCGCAGAAATGATGCCACAGAGGCATGGGAGAAATGTTCATCAGATGGGACAACATGACGCATTCTACGCCGAAATGACAGACGAAAGCGATCGTATCCGTATTGGCTGCGGTCGCTTCGTAGTATAATCCCTTGCGACGATATCCATGTCGTGCCAGAACATCGTCCAGGCCCTGATAGACTCGCTGCGCTTCTGAAGCCACATCGCCAGTCTGCATGACGGGCGTCTGTGTCCATAGGGACGCATCATAAAATCGAGGATCCTGCATCCAGTAAGCGGGTTTGAAATCCCAGGGATTGCGCAGCCTATCGGTTTCGGGATCCTGTACCGGCGCCTGAAATTCCCGCAGCCAGGGCAGGGTGACGGCATCTTTGTGGAGCCGCTGCAATGTGGGGGCTGCTGTACGCTGTGCGCGGCCCAGCGGGGACACATAGAAAGTATGGATATCGAGCCTGGAAAGACGCTCCGCCAGCATCTCCACTTCACGTGCGCCTTTCTCGGTGACAGAGTCTGCGGCATAATCCGGATCTCCATGTCGAATGATGAGCAGTTTCATAAATATAAGTCTCCTTTTCATAAAAAAGGGATGCCGCCTGTTGCAGCACCCCCTTTGTCGTGATTAATAATTCTCTGCCTTGATCTGGAAGTATGCCTTAGGATGAGCGCAGACCGGACAAACCTCCGGCGCCTTCTTGCCTACGACAATATGTCCACAATTCGAGCACTGCCAGATCATATCCCCATCTCTGGAGAATACCAGACCCTCCTGCACATTGGCCAGAAGCTTGAGATAACGCTCCTCATGCTCCTTCTCAATGGCGCCGACCATGGTAAAGAGAGCGGCAATCCGATCAAAGCCCTCTTCCTTCGCGGTCTTTGCGAAGCCTGCGTACATATCGGTCCACTCATAGTTCTCGCCGGCAGCCGCATCCTTCAGGTTCTCCTCCGTGGAAGGAATGCCATCATGCAGCAGCTTAAACCAGATTTCCGCATGCTCCTTTTCATTGGCCGAGGTTTCTTCAAAGATCTTGGCAATCTGTACATAGCCATCCTTTCTCGCCTTGGAAGCATAGAAAGTATACTTGTTGCGCGCCTGAGACTCCCCAGCGAACGCCGCCATCAGATTGGCCTCTGTCTTAGTACCTTTTAATTCTTTCATAGTCCAGATCTCCTTTCTGTGAAATCTACCTCTATCATAGTTGGAGAATTCTAAAAAGTCAACCCCTATTTTGTATTTTTACGAAAAGCGATTCCGCATCAGATACCGTTTCAAAGCCACGATCGCGGAACGGTATCTGTCCTCATAGAGAAAAGAGAAAGTTTTTAACATTCGCCTATGTACATGATTTCGCTTTCGTAGCAGTGGCTCCCGTTTCTTGACAAGCACTTCAGCCTCATGCGCCTTAGCCTGCTTGTCCGGCGCCCAGTTCTTCTTGTCCAATACACACATCACAGAACTTATACTGCCGTAGAGGCTGATGCCCAGTTCTTCGGAGAGCTGATGCAGGCGGGATTCGATATCGTTCAGCGCCTTCAGCCGTTTGGGATAGGAATGAATAGATAATAATGTGACGACTACGTCAATGATAAAAATCACGCTAAACAGGCAGAGTAAAGGGATGCCTAGATTCCGAGGACAATTGTGAATGAAAAAAGCGACCGCAGGATGTAATAATTTTACGACAAAAAGACACCCAACCCCCCAAAACAGGGAAAACCGCAAGCAGATATAGCCGCGGAAATTAAAACGAAACTGAGAGTAATTCCACCATTCGTGATGAAAACACTTCTTTAGCAAAATGCCAACTACCAATTCTAACAGGGTAGTCAGTATGACTGATACGATGAAAAGTATGATCCAGGTTTCTGCAAAAGGGTGAAGACAGAGAAGGATCAATGTGATCCCTATGCCATAGATGGGACATACGGGACCTCGCAGGAATCCACGATTATCAAATTGCTTCGTATCCAAGGCTACAAAAACAACTTCTATACACCACCCTAGGAAAGAGTAGATCAAAAACATCCAAGAAAGGACGTAAACATCAAATCCCATAATGGTCTCCTTGACTTTTAGATGATATGTTTATTATACAAGAGAATAGAGGGCTCGTCAATGCGCCAAAGATTAAGATTCCATAAAAGCTTGTTTAGAAAAGTAGAGAAATGGACAGGTTTTGTAGACAATGGTCCTTTTGCAGGACAGGAAGAATGTGGTACAATAGGCGTGGCATGGCAAAAGTCTATAGCAAAAGCGACTGAGCCACGCCCCGAGATGGCCGCCAAAGGGCGTCCATCTCCGAAGGCAAACGAGTTCGTGATACAATAGGCGTGGCATGGCAAAAGTCTATAGCAAAAGCGACTGAGCCACGCCTCGAGATGGCCGCCAAAGGGCGCCCATCTCCGAAAGCGAACATGTTCGTGGTACAATAGGCGTGGCATGGCAAAAGTCAAGCCACGCCGAGCAACTGGAAGAAAAAGAGAAAGGAAGGGTCATCATGGGGTATCGGGAAGACATGTTAAAAGAAGACCGAATTCGGATTCATGGCGGTAAGGATGTGGACATCCGCTTTCAGGACGGAGGCCTGCGTCATGCTGTGGGAGTGAAGAATTATCAGAT
This sequence comes from Clostridiales bacterium UBA1390, assembly GCA_002305315.1. GTDB lineage: Bacteria > Bacillota > Clostridia > Lachnospirales > Bianqueaceae > Faecimorpha > Faecimorpha stercoravium. Next base: position 35,191 of record DBQQ01000029.1, on the reverse strand, counting down.
CATGCGTGCCTGCCGGGACGATGTGGAGGCATCGGGCGATGGGTATGGATGGACCTATAACCATGCGGCTATGATTGCCTGGTGGCAGGGTCGATTCTTTGTGGAGTATCTGTCCAACGTACAGACAGAACATATGCCGCCGGGACAGACATTGCTCTGTCACTCGCAGGACGGGCGGCATTGGAGTAAGCCGGAGGTGATTTTTCCTTCCATTGAGGTGCCCAGCGCACCCTATCTGGGCCCGGGCAAGGAGCTGCTGGAAGAGAAGACACCGGCGATCTGCCATCAGCGGATGGGTTTTTATGTCACGACGGAAGGAAAACTTCTGGTCAGCGCATTTTATGGGATCTCCCCGCACATTCATATCGCGCCGAATAATGGGTACGGCGTAGGCCGCGTCGTGCGGGAGATCTATCCGGATCTTTCGCTGTCGCCGATTTACTTCATCCGATATAACGCGCCGGGAGGCTATACGCGGGAAAATACCGACGTATTCCCCTATTTCGAGGAGAGTGACGATCCGGATTTCGTAAGAGCGGCTCGGGAATATCTGGACAACCATCTGGTGATTCAGCAGTGGTGGGAAGAGCAGCGCTATGATACCGAACTTTTCTCGGTGCCGGGAGGTCAGGCGCTCAGCTACTATACCCTGCCTGGCGGAGATATCATGGGAGTCTATAAGAATGGCGCAGTCATTCGCAGCCAGGACGGCGGCAAGACATGGACGGATCGAAAGATGTCCTATTCGTTAGAGACGAATACGGCTAAGGTCTGGGGACAGAAGACGGATGACGGGCGTTATGCATTGGTATATAATCCTTCGAGGAATGGTGCCCACCGTTGGCCGCTGGCGGTTGTGACCGGCGACAATGGCGAAGATTTTTCGGACATGCTGGCCATCGTACCGGAGATTTCGCCCTGCCGTTATGAGGGCGGCCTGAAAAATCTGGGGGCGCAGTACATGCGGGGCATCTGCGAGAGCAATCCGCAGCCGCAGGATGGCAAGATGTGGCTCACCTACAGTGTGAATAAAGAGGATATCTGGGTGTGTGAAGTGCCGGTTCCGATCTGTGGGGTACAGAAAGAAGATGTGGATGAGGACTTTTCCAATCTGGACGCCTGGAATCTGTATATTCCCCAGTGGACAGAGGTTGAAAAGACGCAGGAGGGGCTGCGCCTGTCGGATACGGACCCCTATGATCGTCCCAGGGCGCAGCGAGCCATCGTGCCTGCGGTGTTAAGCGAGATAAAGACAAGCCTGAAGGCAGAAAGTCTGCGGGAAGGCACCGCCATGGTGATCGAGGCACAGGATCGGTACGGAAAACAGGCAGTTCGTCTGATGTTCGACGCGGATGGTATGCTGCGAGTGAAGACGGGCGGCGCGCCCAGAGAGTGGTTGGAATATCCGGCGGACACGTGGATCGATGTGACGATGACGCTGGACTGTGTCAAAGGATCGGCGCAGGTGACGCTGGCATGGGATGGACAGACGGCCCAGAGAGATTTCAACTTCAATCAGCCTCTGGAACAGGTGGAACGAATTCTCTTCACTACTAAGGCCGTGCTGCCCTGGCAGACGTTTGAAGATTGCGGGAAAGGCGGTATGATTCAGGATCTTCCGGACGATACGCCTAGGGCGGAGGCGGCCTATACCATAGGATGTTTCGCGAGCAAAACGCTGGCGGCAGAATAATCTAAAGGGAAAGCGCGGGATTTTGATTTTTGTATTGCGCATGAAGGCCCGGTTAGTGTATAATACCCCTAAGAGGATGCTGCAGGATACCATGCAGTATTGCCTTAATTTCATCATATCGGAGGGCTTATTATGTTAGTGGATACAAAAGCCAAGGTAGGCGTGTTCTCCATCGCTTTGGGCGCCTACTTGCCGCAATTTCCATCACTGGTGCCGGAGTTTGAGGCACAGTATGCAGCGTTTAAGAAGACAATTCCGGATTCAGTAGAAATCATCGACGGTGGGATTGTGACCACCAAGGAGCAGTCTCAGGCTGCCGGCGATCTGTTCCGGGCAGCGGATGTGGATCTGGTTTTCCTGCAGCTTCTGACGTATGCTACCTCATACAACATGCTGCCGGCGGTCAAGGATCTGGATGTGCCCGTGGTGCTTGTCAACGTACAGAAGCTCAAGGCGCTGGATTATGACCACACGGATATCGCGTCCTGGTTGGGAGAGGGCTATGCTTGCGGTGCTGTCGGCGAGATGGTAGCGGATCTGGAGAGATTCGGAAAGAGACATGCGGTGATCACCGGCGTAGTAGAAGGCGGCGATCCGCAGGTACAGGCAGAGATCGAGGACTGGTGCCGTGCGGCGCAGGTCAGAAGAAGATTTCGGGATACGAATCTGGCGAAGATCGGCAGACCCTATCCGGGTATGATGGATCTGTATATTGATGAATCCAACCTGTACAGAAGAATGCATGTATATACGAAGCAGTTCGACTGGGAAGCCATGTGGGCGATTGCCGATGATATCACGGATGAAGAGGCGATCCGCGCAAAGGCGCAGGATATTCTGGATACTTTTGATATCGAAGGCGGCGGAAGCATCGAAGAAGTCTGGGAGATGGCCAAGTATGTCGTGGCTTTTGAACAGTGGGTCAAGGATGAGAAGCTGGGCCTGATCGCGTCTCATTACAATGGATTTGCGCAGGGCAAGGCAGGCGTCCTGGACAGCATGCTGATTCCGGCCTTCTCCATGCTGATTAAGCAGGGAACCGCGTGCGCGGTAGAGGGAGACATCAAGGTGGCGATGGCCATGAGTATTCTGAAGACCATTTCCGGTACCGGACAGCTGGCCGAGATGTATTCGATCGATTTCAACGATGATATCGCGATCATTGGACATAGTGGTTCCGGCGATGCCGATATCTCCGCGAAGAAGCCCACGATGAAGATCGTGAAGGTGTTCCATGGAAAGACGGGCGGCGGATACCTGACACAGTTCTATCCCCATACCGGTCCGGGGACGTATCTTGCGATCACGCAGGATGGCGACGGACACTTCAAGTTCATCGTGGCGGAAGGCGTCAACGAAGAAGGGAAGATCCTGTCCTTTGGAGACACCAATATGAGAACGCGCTTCACCTGCGGTGCGCGGGAGTTTGTTACACGCTGGAGCGAATGCGGTCCTACGCATCATTTCGCAGCAGCGACAGGCAGACACATTGATACGATTCTGAAGGTGGCAAAGATCTTTGACATTCCGGTGGACATCGTAACCAGATAAAGAGCAGTAAAAGACATGCGGGGAGCAGCCATAAGGGTTGCTCCCTTTTTGCATAGAAAAATTTACGATTTAAAGGTTTACAGATGGACGGCAAAATGCTACACTGTATGCATGAAATCTATCCTGAATAGGAGAATGCATATGAGTAAGTCTGAATATATCGCTCCGGCGGTGCAGCGATTGCTGGATCTGTGTACCAATGGACTGTTTGTGAATTTACGAGACTTTCCCGAACCGATGAAGAATACATATCAGCACCTGCGGGAAGCTGTGCGAGGCGGTCAGCTCGTTGGCGCGGAATTAGCGCTGACGGATATGATAGGGCTCTGTCTGCAGTTTCCGGTCCTGATGGCGTGTTCCATCCTGACCAGGAGCCAGGCGGCCGACTCGGAGAAACAGGAGGTTTATGGACGACTGACCGCACACGCAGTGGACGCGGCGTATTGCATGGACACCCTGATTCCGGCGCTTCGGGAATTTTTCCTTCATAATCCAGATGAAAATGCGGCGCTCTTTCTGACAGCCGCGGAGGATATGTCCCGGAGGATCAAGCAGCAGGATCTGCTGGCATGGTGCCATCGGGTGCAGTCCGGCGCCTATCTGGAATTGAATCGTCCCGAGGCGGCCAGCGAGCTGATTACCCATATTGATCTGCTGAATCAGCATCTGAGACAGGTGCTTCATTTTTATACCCATGTGAAAGAGAAAACCGAGGCAGAGACGTTGACCTTTGACTGTTTGGGAACGGAAATCATCGCGGAACCGTGGGTGTTTCGCAGTCAGGGGCAGACGTTCCTGATGGAAAAGATGGACGCGCCTTCCTGCAAGATGTTTTGTCGGGGACAGAATGATCGGAGCCTCGTGCTGTTTGATGCGCCGAAGGAGTGTGCGCTCTTTCATGAAGAGGTGCTGCCGACGCCCGGACGTTCTATGTTGGAAGAACTTTCGGGGGTCTATACACACGCCGAATATGTACGTCCTCAGTATTGGGACAGATGGCTGCGGCAGGCATTAGGAGAGAGAGACCGTGGATATCTGCTTCTGGAAGCAGAGAGCAATATGGGAAAGAGCATGTATACCTGTATGCTGGATCCCGCGTCTCCCTTTTATACGCACGCGCAGTTTCTGGAAAATATGCGGGTCTGCCGCTACGCGATCAGCCTGTATCCGGATACCCAGCGGCCCAGCTATTTCGTGCGCGCCCTCAATGCGATGTTTCCAGAGGCATCGCCGATCTTGTTTACAGAAGAGGCCGTAGACCTGCGCCGGCGGATCGGAGAGTTTCTGAACGCCAGAGTGCAGGAGTGTCCGGAACGGCCGCTGCTTTTGATCCTGGACGGTATGCATCAGCTGGATTATAGTCAGGATCTGGCGTTTTCTTTGCCAAAAGTGTTGCCGGCGGCATCTCAGCTGACGGCGGGAGTCTATATCCTGCTGACAGATCGGTGTGCGGCCAGCGATGCGTCGACGGTCGCACCGCACCGGAACTGGCTCCTGGACAAGGATCCGCTGGCGCGGATTGGAAGCTTCACCAAGAATCATCCCCAGCACCAGCAGCTGTTCCGCACGTACTTATCACAGTATGTGCTGCATGCGAATAGCGAGGACAACCCCGTGGTCACGGCGCTGAGCGGGTATATGGAAGCCGACCTGTGTCTGGCGCATACGCTGCGGGATATTCTGGTCATCGGCAGACCGGAAGCGTATATGAGCCTGACGGATTTCTTCCGTCAATATAAAAGTCCGGCCAAACTGCTGCAGCTCTATCTGGATGACCTGATGGAGAGTTATGGGCCGTTCTATGCGCCCTATATTCGGGAGATTCTACAGCTGCTGGCGTTAGCGCCGCACCCATTGTCGGATCAAGACTTTGAATATTTCGCACTACGGCGTCCCGCGCCGCATATCCTGTGGGCGATCCTACGGGATCTAAAACCGTTCTTAACCTTGTATGACGCGCGGACGATCGGATTTTCGACGACCAAGACGCATCTGTTTGTGCTGGCGATGTACGGGCAGGAATGGAAGAACTATTGCGTACAGCTGCTTCAGGAACGAGCCAAGCGCCTGGCTTCTTCTCCGTATCCGCTGACGCGGGAGCATCTGCTGACCGATCTGGACTACTATGCCCGCGGCGCCGGATGGAAGGGCCATGAGGCGCTCCTTACGGCACTGGAACAGGCGCTTATGCCGCCGGAAAATCGGGAGGAGGCCCTGCCCCTGTCCGTAGTGGACTATTTCCGTACACTGAGCGATTTCTTCTCGGATGAGACAGAGAATCCCTTCCGCATGGATACGTTGTGGGTATTGGCGCTTTCACCGCTGCAGTCAGACCGCAGGATTGCCTGTGGCCGGTGGGATTCTCTCGAGGGGACACCGGCCTTTCGCCCGGAGCTGTACGCGAAGAGCTGCCGTCTGTACATGGATCTGTTGTCGAAACAGGATCCGCTGTGTACATCCACGATTGAGGCCATGGCGGCGTTCCGGCGTAAATCGGAGAGCCTGTACGACTATGCATTCGTATGGCATACGGAAAAACTGACGAGAACGCGTTTGGCAGAGGCGCTCGCGGGGTCCCTCGCCTACACGCAGAACGCGGATCCCTGCAATTTGCCCTGGGTGAAGGAGAAGCTGCCAGAGCTGGTATATCAGGCGGAAGCGGATCTGCAGAACCCGCTTCCGCAGGAGTGTGCGGTATTGACGCATCTGCTGATGCCATTCTGTGAGGCCTTTTTGCGTGCGCTTCTGCCCATGTTGTGCAGTCGGGAATTGCTGGCGGAAGCCGCAGAGTGGTTTGCCTTCATCCGGCAGCTTCTGATTCGCATCTATCAGTGCAGACAGAAACTGTGTTATGGGATTCGGCAGTATGCGACGCTGCTTTTGACGGACGCAGATTGTAAGGAACCGTTATATAACTGTGATTTTGCGGCGAGGTCTCTGGAAGAGTCGCGGCTGCGGCTATTGGAAAGCGATCTGCGGCTATGGCTTGAGACATTTCCAGAGAAGTCGCGCCTGCAATATTTTAGAGAGAAGACCTCGATATGGCGCACGGAAGAAGCCATCCTGCGCTTGGAAAGCATTCACAAGCCCAGCCCCAAAGAATACAGTGTGAATCCCAGAACCATCCGAAATCAGATCGCGCAGTTGTCCGGAGAACCGGCGCTTCGGCTGGCAGACCAGTGGTATGACTATCTCCGCGCGAGTCTGGCGGCGATTCGAGGCAGCATCCCGATCGGGCGTTCCAATGATCTTTGCGCGGTACAGCTCGTCAGAGCCGAGATTCTATGTGAATTGGGGCGTTTAGAGGAGCTTCACGCTTGTGTGACGCAGCTGCGGTTCTTCTTGTCCTGCGGGGCGTTATCGTCGAAGAGAACATTGGAGATAGTCTGTGCGCTGGGGACGAAGCTTTTGGCAGCGGATACGCTGGCGCACTATCCTTCAGCGGAGGCGCTCGTGGCGTTGTATGCTTCTCTGCACTCCCGGCTGCAGAAGAGCCGGTCGTTTTTGACGTCCCGGCAGATTGCCCAGGTACAGACGCAAATCAAAGAGAGCTTTCCGGAGTGCATGCGTTCACAGCAGTTTTATGCGTATCTTTTGCCCGCGCAAGCGCGGATTCTGGGCGGGGCGCAGGGAGCCGAGGAGTGCGGGCGCAGAGCAGAGAATGCCCAAGATCCGGTAGAGAAGATCACTGCCTATCTGGCGCAGATACACTGCGCGCAGGATAAAGAAACGCCTCGGCAAAAGCTCCTGGAGTACCTGCAGCAATGGATCGAGAAGGATATTCTGGTGATTCCGCCGGCGCTTCTGGATTATGGTGTTTCGCTGGCGCTGGAGCTGTTGGGCCAGCGTCCGAAAGCGGCGTTCGCCGCACCATTCTATCAGTTGTGGGTACAGCATATGCCGCCGGAGATCGCGCTCTTAGGCTTGAATGGCCGTATGAATGGCCAGAGCCGGCCATTGTATCGCCGAGTGGCCAGCTGTTTCTGGACAGAGGGGGCCGAGGTGCAGCCCGAGGTGCTTCGAGATCAGATTCAGGAGCAAGAATCAAACCCTGTCTATCAGGCCTTTGATCTGCTTTGCGTCGCGATTGCCGCAGGCAGCGTTTCCATTGCATCGGCGGGCACGCTGGCCCAAATGGGATACGAGATCCTGGAGGCGGATGGACCCATTACGGTGTCGCGCATCAGTCTGGCGCTGGAACTGGTCAAACTGCGGATTCTCGCGCTCTGTATGGATGGAGATGCCTGCCTGACGCCGCTTCAGGAACTATGCAGCCGCTGGATCGATCTCATATGGCAGAGAGCTATTGCCAAAGAAAATCAGCTAGAGGATCCCAGCTATATCTGTCGTACGCAGGACGGGCATTTTCATTCGGTGCCGCCTGTGCCGCTGCAGATGGACCAGCGTATTTTGGAGGATTGTATCGGCAGCGATGCGGTGGTCAGCACGCCGCTTTTAGGACCGGCCTTCCGCGTCTATGCTAGGCTGTGGAAAACGCCACTGTGTTGTCCGCTGCCGGAATCTTTGCCGGAATACCTGCAGCAGCGATTATTAGAAAACTGGAATCAATTATAAGGAGGAGACAAACATGTTACAGTATCTATCCCAGGAAGACCAGAAATGGGTACAGGAGACCCTGCAGAAGGTGACGGAGAAGATGGAGGTCGTGCGAGAGAGAGCGCAGAAGAAGATCCCGTTTACTTCGAAGAATGGGGTCTATGATGACCATTCGGGCGAGAAGGAAATCAACTGGTGGACCAATGGATTCTGGGGAGGCATGATGTGGCAGCTGTACCAGAAGACGGGGGATCCTCGCTATATGGAGATTGCCAGATACTCAGAAGAAGCATTGGATCAGTGTTTTGAGCAGTTCATGGGACTGCATCATGATGTGGGATTCATGTGGATGCCCACGGCCGTGGCGGATTACCGCAAAACGGGAAATCCGGATGGACGGCGCAGAGGTCTGCATGCAGCCACGCTCCTGGCCGGTCGTTTTAATCCGGTAGGGCGCTTTATTCGGGCCTGGAATGACGAGTGGCATGGCCATGTGAATACGGGATGGGCTATTATCGACTGCATGATGAATCTCTCGCTTCTCTACTGGGCTTCGGACGAGCTGGATGATCCGCGTTTCCGCCAGATTGCCATGATGCACGCGGATACGGCGCTGGAGCATTTCATCCGGCCGGATGGATCGGCGATCACATTGTAGAATTTGATCCGGAAACCGGGATAGAGACAGCGACATACGGTGGTCAGGGCTATGAGAATGGATCCTCGTGGACGCGGGGACAGAGCTGGGCCATCTATGGGTTCATGATCAGCTACCGGCATACCGGCAAGCAGGAATACCTGGATGCGGCCAAGCGAGTCGCTCATTATTTCATCTCCAATATTCCGGAGAACGGCCTGATCCCGATCGATTTCAGAATGCCGAAGGAGCCTTATTATGAAGATTCTACGGCAGCGGCCATTGCAGCCTGCGGCCTGATCGAGATCGCCCGTTTTGCGGATGATCTGCAGCGGCTACTCTATCTGGGGGCAGCCCTGCGGCTTCTGCATGCGCTGAGCGCGTCCCGCTGCGATTGGGACCCTGAGCGCGACGGGATCCTGGAGAAGTGTTCCAGTTCGTATGCGGAAGAGACACATGAGTACAATATCATCTATGGTGATTACTATTTCCTGGAAGCGTTGTTGAAGCTTATCGATAACGACTTGTGGGTCTGGTAATCTGTTTATGGAAAAAGCCTATAGAGAGCATGTCCGGCTCTCTATAGGCTTTTCCTGTAAAGGAGGAAGAAGCGAGGAGTTGCAAAGCGGCGCAGGAAGTGGTATAATAGGCGCAACAAGGCTTGTTCCATATGCAGAGTATGGGACATGCGTTTCCCACTACAAAAGACAAGACAAAAATCTAAGGAGGGAAAAATATGGCGAACCAAAAAACATATAAGATTTTAGAAAGGGATCCCTACCTGGCTGATTTCGCGGGCGATATCGAACTGAGAATGCGCCTGTATCGGGAGACCAAAAAACGGCTCCTGGGCAAGGAAAAGAAGATCAGTTCCTTCGCGAATGGAAATCTGTACTATGGATTCCATCAGGAGGGAGATACCTGGGTCTACCGGGAATGGGCGCCCGGAGCGGACGCCCTGGCGCTGATCGGAGATTTCAACGGGTGGGACAGGCAGGCGAATCCCATGCGGCGAATCAACGAGAATGGGGATTGGGAAGTTCGAGTATCCGGATTGGAGCATGGCTCCTATGTCAAAGTGCAGGTCACATCCGGAGAACAGGTATTTGATCGGATTCCGTTATATATACATCGTGTAGAGCAAGATCCGATTACGCATGATTTCAGAGGGCAGATCTGGAATCCGCCGACGCCATTTCCCTGGACGGACCAGGATTATAAAGTCAGTAAAAAAGCGCCGTTAATCTACGAAGCGCATATCGGAATGTCCGACGAAGAGGGACACATAGCCAGTTACGATCATTTTACAGAAGAAATTTTGCCTAGAATTCAGAAGGATGGATATAATACCATACAGTTGATGGCGATCATGCAGCATCCCTATTATGCTTCCTTTGGCTATCAGGTGACCAATTTCTTTGCGGCATCATCCTGGTATGGAGAGCCGGAGGGGCTGAAGCGGCTGGTCAACCGCGCGCACGAGATGGGGATCACGGTCTTGCTGGATCTGGTGCATTCTCATGCGGCGCGCAATACGGCGGATGGCATCAACGAATTTGACGGAACCACATATCAGTTTTTCCATGAGGGAGCAGAGGGCGACCATCCAGCCTGGGGCACGAAACTGTTCGATTACGGGAAGCCCGCAGTGCTGCATTTCCTGCTGTCCAATCTGAAATACTGGCTGGAGGAGTATCATTTTGACGGATTCCGTTTTGACGGCGTCACGTCCATGCTGTACAAAGACCATGGCCTGGGCACAGGGTTTGACAATTATCATAAATATTTCAGTATGAATACGGACACACAGGCGATCACCTATCTGCAGCTGGCGAATGAACTGGTCCATGAGCTGCGGAAGGATGCGATCACAATTGCGGAAGATATGAGCGGGATGCCCGGCATGTGCCTGCCGATCCGGGAAGGCGGCATCGGTTTTGACTATCGCCTGGGCATGGGGCTGCCAGACTTCTGGATTAAGACCGTATCCAAGGTGCCGGATGAATACTGGGATATGGGCAAGATGTGGTATGAGCTGACCACGCGCCGTCCCGGGGAGAAATCCATTGCGTATTGCGAATCCCACGATCAGGCGCTGGTGGGGGACAAGACGATCATCTTCTGGCTGGCGGATCAGGAGATGTACTGGCATATGCAGAAGGATGATCCCAGTCTGGTCATTGAACGAGCCATGGAGCTGCATAAGATGATCCGATTGATTACCATGTCCCTGGGAGGCGATGGATATCTGAATTTCATGGGGAATGAGTTTGGACATCCGGAATGGATCGATTTCCCGCGGGAAGGGAATGGAAACAGTTTTCATTATTGCCGCAGACAGTGGAGCCTGGCCGATAATCCGGATCTGAAGTATCATCAGCTCGAAACCTTTGACAATGCGATGATGGCGCTGAATGATAAGGGGAAGGTGATGGACAAGGAGGGCGGAAAACTCCTGTATCTGCATAATGACAACAAGACATTGGCGTATACGCGGGGGGATTATCTGTTTATCTTTAATTTCCATCCGACCAAGGACAACTGGATTGACCTGCATAGCCTGCGCGGACAGAAGTTCCGCAGAGTCATGGGAACCGCAGAGCAGCGGTTTGGCGGTTGGATCGGCGAGGAAAACTGGCCGGTGCCCGCGACATTTCCAGAGGGAGAGAACCTGAAAGAGGGTGTGAATGTTCCCAGAAGATGCGCCTTTGTCTATAAGAAGGTGCGCAGCCGTAAACCCAAAGAGAATTAAAAAGAAGCGTTCGTCCCGAGAGATAGGGGCGAACGCTTCGTAGTAATAAAACGAAATGTATTTGAATTATACAATATGTTTCATTTGGCGAGAAATAAAATAGCTTGCTTTAAGGTGGAAAGACAGGACTCTGGGGAGAGGGTAGGCGTGCCCGCGGGAAGGCAGGATTGTCCCGTGAGATAAGGGATATGAACGAAGTCGCACTGACAGGAGAAAGGCGCGACCGCAAGCTGATGCATCGCGTGATAAAACAGGCAATTGCAGACGAAGGTGCCCGCCGTATTGGAGATGGCCGCAGGCAGCCACTGATCCTGAAGATGACGCACCAGTGGCGCTAACGGAATGTTCGTAAAGTAGGCGGCAGGCCCATCGGGCAGAATCGGAAGTTCCTGTGGAGCGTATCCTGCGTTATCCGGAATGCGAGCGCTCATGCAGTTGATGGCCACCCGTTCAAAATGTACCTGTTTGCGGCCGCCGGCTTGTCCTAACAGGAGAAGAAGATCCGGTTCGACGTCGTTCAGGAGTTCCTGCAGCCTGCGCGGTGCTTCGACGAATTGGGTGGGCAGGACTTCTTTGACCAGAGATATGTCTTCCAGACGATCCGGCAGCAGACGCAATAGTTCCAAAGAGGAGTTTTGCGGTTCAGCGCCGAAAGGATCAAAAGAAGTAAGGAGAACTTTCATATTTTTCCCTCCATTTCTACTGGAATTGCATATAAAATTGAGAGAAAGGCTCTTTACTTTTGCTGAGTTTATTATATAATAAATAAGGTGAGAATGCAAGGCTTCTATGATTACAGCGTGCGTCTCATCGAATGAATCGCACTGCTGTTTTAACGGCCTAGTAGAAATGAAAAGAGGAGAGAAGAATGAAAGCAACGATTGATGTAATATCTGGCTTTTTAGGTGCGGGGAAGACGACCTTGATCAAGAAGCTCTTACAAGAAGGGCTGCAGAATGAGAAGGTGGTACTGATTGAAAACGAATTTGGAGAAATTGGAATTGACGGCGGTTTCTTAAAAGAAGCCGGTATTCAGATCACCGAGATGAACTCTGGCTGCATCTGCTGTACGCTGGTGGGAGATTTCGGAAAGGCGCTGCAGGAAGTCTTGGATCAATACGCTCCGGATCGTGTGCTGATCGAGCCGTCAGGCGTGGGAAAACTTTCTGATGTAATGCAGGCGGTACAGGGAATCGCTTCTAAGATGGAAGGAGTCCAGATTGGCGGCAGTGTCACGGTTGCCGATGTATCGAAATGCAAGATGTATATGAAGAACTTCGGGGAGTTCTATAATAATCAGATTGAAAACGCGGGAACCATCGTTCTGAGCCGTACGCAGAAGGTTTCTGAGGATAAAGTGGAGGAGTGTGTGAAGCTTCTGCGAGAGCGCAACGCGAAGGCGACCATCATCACAACGCCCTGGGACGAGCTGTCTGGAGAACAGATTCTGACAGCCATGACGGAGGGCAGCACGCTGGAGCAGGAGATGCTGGAAGAGGCACACCATCATCACCACCACGATGAGGAGGAGTGCTGCTGCCACGATCATGACCACGAGCATCATCATCACCACCACCATGATGACGAGGAGTGCTGTTGCCACGATCATGACCATGAGCATCATCATCACCACCATCATGGACATGATGCGGATGAGATATTTACAAGCTGGGGATTTGAGACAGCCAGAAAATATACGGAAGAAGAGATTCGTCATATTTTGGCAGAACTCGATACCGAGAAATACGGTGTAATCCTCCGGGCCAAGGGCTATGTTCCTTCAGAAGAAGGCAGCTGGCTGCATTTTGATTTTGTACCGGGAGAGGCGGAGATTCGACAGGGCAGTGCGGAAGTCGGCGGACGGATCTGCGTCATCGGAAGTCAGTTGGCAGAGGAGCAGCTGGATGTATTGTTTCAGAAATCAATAAAGTGAGAGGTTCTAAATGGGAAAGAAAAATAAAAAACTCTCAAAAAGACAACTGCAGCAGAATATGTTCCTCAGCTTTATCATGCTGATCATCGCGGTTATCATTTTGATTGCGGGTATCTTTTTGATTCGAGGTGTGACAACTCCGGGGGAAGAATCTTCTTCGGAGGAGCAAAGTCAGGTCATTCAGATTCCGGAGATTGGGGATAATTCCGGGGAGATCGAGGATTCGGCGCAGCAAGTGAATGGAAATCCGGTGCCGGCTGAGGATTCCCGCGAAGAAAGTTCAGCGAGGGAAGAGAGTTCCCAGGAAGAAAGCTCGCAGGAAGAGAGCTCGCAGGAAGAATCCTCCGAGGAGAGTTCTTCACAGGCGGAGAGCTCCGAGGAGAGCAGTGAGGCTGGAAACTGGCAGACAGTAACAGATGATTATTTTGCGGATGCGGCGTTTGTTGGAAATTCGTTGACAGAAGGACTTTTCTTCTATACGGACATCGGAGACATTGCGGATGGTTATTATTCCACCGGGTTGAATGTGCTGAACGCACAGACGGATGCTTTTGTGGATGGAGCCTATACGCTGAATGATGTGTTGCTGGCGAATAATTACAGTAAGATTTATGTCATGATGGGACTAAACGAAGTCGGATGGCCCAGCCCAGAGAGTTTTGTGAATGAATATGAGAAGATGCTGCAGCAGATTGAGAGTGATTGTCCGAATGCGATTATCTATGTGCAATCCATTCTGCCCGTCAGCGCGGCACGATCTGCGCAGGGAGACAGCATCAATAATGCCAATATTCTGAGCTTTAATGAGCAGATTCGTCAGATGGCAGAACGAAACGACTGGGTGTATCTGGATGTATGGAGCGCGATTGCCAATGAAAACGGGGAATTGGACGCGGATGCCACGCCAGACGGGATTCATTTCGGCACCTTCTATATGGAAAAATGGTTGGATTATTTAAGAACACACGCGGTGAGCGAGTAAGGAGACTATACAAATGAAAAAAATTGCTTTGATTCTTTGCAGTTTGATGTTGATAATGTGCAGTGCATGCAGCAGCCAACAGCCGGCAGCGCATGATCTCGATATGACAGATCTGGCCGAGAAATTAAAGACCAGCGGCGCCTTTGAGCAGAATATCAGCAGCACCATGGAGCCGATTCGTGCGGATCGCGCCATTGATATGTTTGGCGCTTCCCAGGAAGATGTTAAGGACGCGGTATATTATACCTGCGTGGGAGCGACTGCAGCGGAGATTCTTATTTTTGAGTGTACGGATGAAGAGGCGGCGCAGCGAGTCTACGACCTGGCGGATCCACACCTGGAAAACCTGCAGACCACGTATGAGAGTTATGCGCCGGAAGAGGCCAAGAAAGTCGAGAATGCTGTTAAGGAATTATATGGAAGATATGTGATTGTGGTGGTATCCTCGAATGCGGATACCGTGCAATCCGTGATTGCGGAGGCGACAGCATAATTTTATGAGACCCAAAGAAGTTCCCGTATATGTGTTTGCCGGCTTCCTGGAGAGTGGAAAAACCACGATGATCAAAGAGCTCCTGGGGGATCCGGAATTTACAGAGGGAGAGAAGACCCTGTTGGTCGTTTGTGAAGAAGGGGAAGAGGAATATTCAGAGGAATTCCTGCGGCGGAGTCAGACGGTCCAGCGCGTGGTAGAAAGCAGCGAAGAACTGACCTATGGCTTCCTGGCGCGAACCAACAAGGCGGAGAGACCCGATCGGGTCATGATTGAGTATAATGGAACCTGGCCGTTGGATCATCTTCTGCAAATGGAACTGCCGGCAGGATGGGGCATCGCGCAGATCATCTCGCCGGTCAATGCGCAGACCTTCGATCTGTACATCAAGAATATGCGGCAGATGATGGTAGATCAGCTGTCTGCCGCGGATCTGATTTTGTTCAATCGGTGTACAGAGGAAACCCCTGTTACGGTCTACTGGCGCAACATGAAGATGATCAATCGGGTTGCAATGCTGATTTTCGAGAAGGAAGGCGGCGATGTGATCGAGGTCAAGGGTGAGGACATTCTGCCCTATGATCTGAACGCGCCGGTGATCGAGATTCAGGATGATGATTTTGGGATCTGGTATGTGGATGCCATGGAGAATCCCGCGCGTTATGAGGGGAAGACCGTTCATTTCACCGGAATGGCATATCGAGAGCCGAATTTCCCGGCAGGATATTTTGTTCCCGGCCGTTTTGCCATGACTTGCTGCGCGGAAGATATGCAGTTTATGGGGTATCTATGCAAGAGTAAAGTGGCAGAGAAGCTGAAACGAGATGCCTGGGTGGATGTGACGGCAGTGGTGCATCATGAAGAAATGGCGGCCTATGGCGGCAAAGCGCCTGTGCTATATGCCAAGCGAGTTGCCTCAGGCCATAAACCGGAGAAGGAATATGTCTACTTATATTGAACGTATAGGCGCCGCAGCGGCCGCGGCAGCCCAAGAGTTGAATCGTCTGACGACGGAACAGAAGAATGCCTGCTTACTGGCCGCAGCCGAGGCATTGGTAAATAGGCAGGCCGATATTTTGCTAGCCAACGAGGAAGACCTGAAAAAGGCTGAAGAGAAGGGCATGAGAAGCGCAATGGTAGATCGGCTGCGCCTTACCGCAAGCCGAATCGAGGACATGGCGGAAGGACTTCGTCAGGTGGCGGCATTGCCGGATCCCCTGGGAGAGGTGATGATGGATATACAGCGGCCTAACGGACTGTGGATCCGTCAGATCCGGGTTCCCATGGGCGTGGTTGGCATCATCTATGAAGCGAGACCGAATGTGACGGCCGATGCCTTTGCATTATGTTTTAAGACTGGAAACGCAGTGATCCTGCGCGGCGGCAGTGATGCCATTTCTTCGAACCGCGCCATCACAGCAGTGCTTCGGCAGACGTTGGAGGGGCAAGGGATCACGCCCGACGCGGTTTGTCTGGTGGAGGATACTTCCAGAGAGAGTGCGCAGGCCATGATGCAGCTGCGGGGCGTAATCGACGTATTGATTCCGCGCGGCGGAGCCGGACTGATCCGTTCTGTCGTGGAAAACAGTACCGTACCGGTGATTGAGACCGGAAGCGGCAACTGTCACATTTATGTAGATAAGGACGCCGATCTTCCGATGGCGGTTCGGATTATTCACAACGCGAAAACGCAGCGTACCAGCGTCTGTAACGCTTGTGAATCCCTGGTCATCCATCGCGAGATCGCGGATGAAGCCATTCCGATGATTGCTTCGAATCTCCTGGCAAGCGATGTGGAGATTCGAGGAGACGAGAAGGTCTGCTCCCTGGTGCCTCAGGCCATTCCGGCAACCGAGGAAGATTGGGGCATGGAGTACCTGGACCGGATCATTTCGATCAAGGTCGTGGATTCCCTGGAAGAAGCAGTCCGCCACATCAATCGCTATAATACAAAGCATTCAGAGGCCATCATCACAGAAAATCCGGAAGCTTCCCAGTATTTCTTACAGCAGGTCGACGCGGCCTGTGTCTACGTAAATGCATCGACTCGTTTTACAGACGGGTTCGAGTTTGGCTTTGGGGCAGAGATCGGCATCAGCACACAAAAGCTGCATGCCCGTGGTCCTATGGGGCTTACCGCCCTTACCACGACAAAGTATGAGATCATAGGTAACGGCCAGATTCGCGGGTGATTGTAGGTCGTATAGGTTAGACATCCTAAAAGCGTGCGTGGACTCTGGATTCATTGGATTCGCAGAACCGATCCCGACTTTCAGAAGGAGCTGATCGAGTTATATCGAACATTCTATAACCTGTTCGTGAAGTGTGCTTCTGAAATTGTGGGATCGGTGGCAGTGGCGGAAGAAGTTGTGCAGGACAGTATGAGCGAATTCCTCTGGTCTCACGATATATACAGGTTGTATGAGATGGACAGAGAGTGTAGAGTCTATTATATGAGAAGAGTGGTCTGTAATCGAGCCATTACAGAGTATAGAAAGAAGAAACCTTGTATACCCATAGAAGAGGTTTCTTCTTTGCTTTTAGGGGAGTCTCCGGAAGAGATTTATCTGCGCAAAGAAAAAGAGGAAATAATTCAGGATGCGATCATGGCACTGCCAAGTAAGGAAAGAATGGTAATGATGCTGCATTTGAATAATCCAGAAATGTCCTATTCTCACATGGCTTCCATCTTGGACATTTCCAGAAAGACCGTAGCCAGTCGACTCGACAAGGCACAAAAAATGCTAGTGAAAGAACTTAAGAAACGAGATATCATTGTGGAGTAGAAGGAAAGATAACAGCGCCGATTCGCGTATAAATCCGAGAAACGTTCCAGCGACATGAGGTAGGAGTGTTTTTCATTTGTACGCGAGTCGGCATTTTGCGTATAAAGGGAAGGGGGAGCCATTTCGATGAGGAAATTTATACGCAGCCTCGCAATTTCCTCTTTCGGAATCCTCCTATTGCGTATAAAGGGAGAGTCCTCGACAGGGAAATTTATACGCAGTCCTGCGATTTCCTCTTTCGGAATCCTCCTATTGCGTATAAAGGGAAGGGTGTCTCCGTCCCCATGCACCTCGATG
>DBQQ01000029.1:0-17356 GCA_002305315.1 Clostridiales bacterium UBA1390 | reverse complement strand
GGGGCATCTCCGTCCCCATGCACCACGACAAGGAAAATTATACGCAGCCTTGAGATTTCCCTCTTTCAGAATCCTCATTCTGCGTATAAAGGGATGGGGCGTCTCCGTCCCCATGCGCCTCGAAAAGGGAAATTATACGTAACCTTGCGATTCCCCTTTTCAGAATCTGCACTCTGCGTATAAAGAGAAGGGCGTCTCCGTCCCTTACCTCGACAGGGGAAATTATACGCAATTCAGCGATTCCCTTTCTCAGAATTCTCATTCTGCGTATAAAGGGAAGGGCGTCTCCGTTCCCATGCACCTCGACAGGGGAAATTATACGCAATTCAGCGATTCCCCTTTCACAGAATCCTCATTCTGCGTATAAAGGGAGAGTCCTCGACAGAGAAAATTATACGCAGCCTTGAGATTTCCTTTTTTGAGTTTATTGTTTTGCGTATAACTTCGGGGACGTCTCCGTCCTTTTGTACCACGACAGGGAAATTTATACGCAGCCTTGAGATTTCCTCTTTCGGAATCCTCCTATTGCGTATAAAGAGAAGGGACGTCTCCGTCCCTATGTATCTCGATGAGGAAAATTATACGCAGCCTTGAGATTTCCCTTTTTGAGTTTATTGTTTTGCGTATAACTTCGGGGGTGTCTCCGTCCCCGTGTATCTCGATGAGGAAAATTATACGCAGCCTCGCGATTTCCCCCATCGGAATTCTCATTCTGCGTATAAAGGAAGGGGCATCTCCGTCCCTATGTACCTCGACAAGGAAAATTATACGCAGCCTTGAGATTTCCCTCTTTCAGAATCCTCATTCTGCGTATAAAGGGAAGGGGTATCTCCGTCCCCATGCACCTCGACAGGGAAAATTATACGCAGCCCTGCGATTTCCCCCCATCGGAATTCTCATTCTGCGTATAAAGAGAAGGGGCGTCTCCGTCCCCATGCGCCTCGAAAAGGGAAATTATACGCAACCTTGCGATTTCCCTTTTCAGAATCTGCACTCTGCGTATAAAGGAAGGGGCGTCTCCGTCCCCATGCGCCTCGACAAGGAAAATTATACGCAGCCTCGCGATTTCCCTCATCGAGAAAATAAAAGTCAGGCCTTGTCTTGACCTGACTCTTGTTTTTGTACGGCAGCTTCTTCATACTATGTTTTAAGAACGGGCCTTTGCTTGATTTCGATAATCGCGGGGAGATATGCCTACCAACTTGCGGAATGTTTTTGAAAAATACAGGGGGTCATCAATTCCCACGGAGTAGGAGACCTCCTGGATAGAAATGTTGGTGTCGCGCAGCAGAGATTGTGCATTTCGGATTCTTGTTTTCTGCACATATTCGGAGACCGTCATGCCCATCTCCGCTTTGAAGATTCGGGAAATATAGGAACGGCTGTAACTGACGTGCTGACAGAGCGTATCCATATCAATAGGAAGATAGAAATTTTGATCAATGAATGCCGTAATTTTCGTAGCAATGGATTCTTCGGGTTCGGGTAGGGCCGCCTCTTGATTGCGCAGAGCAAGATCAATTTTATAAAAAAGCGTATAAAGGGCTCCGATAGCACAGAAACGATACTGATCGCTTTCATCTCCCAGAGCGTTGATCACCTGATACATGGCACGCTGTAAAGAATCGTTTAGAATTCCATTTAACACATAATGGTCGTGTGAGATATGAATACTGCTGAGAAAACGAGGACAGAGGGACGAATTAAAAGCGACCCACATGATCTCCCACGGATCCTCCGGATCTGCCCAGTAATGATGCAGATGCAGCGGAAAGAGAAAAAACATATCTCCGGCGGATAGCGGAATAGCGGGATGTGAATCCTGCTCCAGATAACCCTTGCCAGATAACACCACCACCAGTTTATAGGTATCGAGCACTCGGGGACCAATATTGTGGGATGCGGTACACTTACGATGTCCGGCCCAGGAGATATGGATGTCCGCGGGTGAGGAGAAAGAGGAATCTTTTGGTAATGTATAAAAATATTGAACCACAGAATCTTCCAATTTCAGCACCTCCTTTTGAAAGCATTTTAACACGAAGAGGGGGGAATTACAAGCTTTTATTACAACAACACCCGAAAGGAATTCGTCATAAAAAGGTAAGAAAGCCTTCATTGAACCCCCAAAACTTCTATGCTATAATAGGCGTGGCATGGCAAATCCCGGTATCGCGGTTCATGAGCCCCGCCCCGAGATGGCCCCAGAGGGACCATCTCCGACAGGTACCAAGAATAGAGAGAGAAGAGGAGAGCAAAGGAGGACAAAATGAAAAAAATACTTACGTGGGTATGTATCATGGTTCTGGCAGTATCGTTGGCGGGTTGCCAGTTTTTCGAACAGGAGAGTTCGCAGCAGGAAAGCAGCGCACCCGAAGAGAGTTCCGCGGTGGAAGAAAGCGCGGCGGCGAACAGCTCTCAAGAAGAGAGTTCTGTATTAGAAGACAGTTCGGTGCCAGAGGAGAGTGATAGTTCGACTGTAGAAGAAAGTTCAGAAGCGGAAGACAGCCAGGTGGAAGAAGAAAGCAGTTTCGCAGAAGAGAGTGTGCCGGAAGAAAACAGCACCTTTGAGGAGAGTTCCATGATGCAGGCCTATATGGATGTTATTGAAAGTCTCATAGAACAATATGGAGAGGGCGCTATCGGATCATCCGGACTGGATGGACAGAGCGTGATGACGGGCCTGGGCATCGTTCGCCTTCTGGATATGAATGGGGATGACATACAGGAACTCTACTGTGCGTTTTCTCGCGAAAATGCGGCATTCATTGATTATCAGCAGGTCTATCAGTATCAGAATGGAGAGGCGGTTCTGGCATTCGAGGGGTCCATCAGCAACAATGGTACCGATGTGTCGCCGATGACGGAACTGATTTATAAGGGCGAGGACGTATATTTGGCAGATGGACGTCCGCTGTCGTTGGAGGGCCAGTATTTGCGCGTGACAGAGGGCAGTACGGAAGTCGTGTTCCACTTTGAGTCCGGTTATATCAGTGATGATGAAAAGTTCTACATCAACGACGAAGAAGTGACAGAGGAGGAGTATCAGGCCGCGATCAGTACTTTCTTAGAGGATGCAACGGTGGTTGACATTTGGTACTATGGGGATTATAATGCGGATACGGGCTTTGGAGTGGATCCTATGAATCTGCAGCGCACACAGGACGTGATTGCGGAAATCCAGGCCGGAATATAATTCAGAAAAGGAAGATTTAAACATGAAGAAGTGGGTACTGCTTGTATTGACATTACTCCTCGTGATTCCCGGATGCGCGAGTAATGAAACCTCTGGGGAGAATCCCGTTGTGACAGTGAAGATGGCGGATGGCGGCACGTTTCAGGTGGAGCTCTATCCAGATACGGCGCCCAACACCGTTAATAACTTTATCAGCCTGGTGGAGAGCGGCTTTTATGACGGCCTGACCTTTCATCGCGTGGAGCAGGGGCTTCTGATCCAGGGAGGCGATCCGAATGGAAACGGGACAGGCGGTCCTGGATATACGATTCAGGGAGAATTCCCCAACAATTCCTTTGAAAACGATTTGAAGCACACAGAGGGCGTGATATCTATGGCGCGCGCCATGGATCCCGACTCAGCGGGCAGCCAGTTCTTTATCTGTCTGACAGCTCTGCCGAGTCTGGACGGAGATTACGCGACCTTTGGGAAGGTCATCAGCGGAATGGACGTGGTACAATCCATTGCTATCGGAGACGTGATGGAGAGTGTTACTGTGGACACCAAAGGAGTCGATTATCCGGATCCTACCACCAATTCATAAATAAAGTGCCGATGTATGAGAAAGATACATCGGCACTTTGCGTATAGACAGGGCCCCGTCAGGATTCGGAGGGGGCGCCGCGGAGGATCAGCCGATCCTCGTAGAGAACATAGCTGCCGGGTTGATCAAAGTGAGCTTCCCAGCTGCGTTCTTTCGCAAATAGCGTGATCGGGAAGGAGAGCGCGTGATCTACGTGCAGAACTGCGTGGTGAAGCGTTCCTGCTCGCCAGAAGAGATCCAGCGTGATGCCATGGGGCGCCCGGAGTCCGATAATGGAGCCATTTTGCCAGGAATGGGCCGTCGGCAGAGCCGGCAGAAGATGGATTTCCCGCTCCCGCGTTTGCAGTAGAAGCTCCGCAATCCCCGCGCACGCGCCAAAATTGCCGTCAATCTGAAACGGCGGATGCGCATCGAACAGATTGGGATAGGTGCCGCCGCCCGTCAGATGTACCTCCTCGCCGGCAGGCACAAGGCGAAGCTGTTGCTTCAGCAGGGACAATGCGTGATCGCCATCGCGCAGGCGCGCCCAGAGATTGATCTTCCATCCCAGGCTCCAGCCAGTTCCCTCGTCGCCACGGATTTCTAGCGTGCGCCGACAGGCCTGCGCCAGAGCGGGCGTGGTATCCGGCGTGATCTGATGTCCGGGATAGAGCCCGTAGAGATGGGAAATGTGGCGGTGATGAGGATCTTTTTCCTCGTATTCTTCCTCCCATTCCAGCAATTGACCGTGGCGGCCCATCCGCTCTCGCTGGACCAGAGGCAGCCTCTGCCGGATTTCGTCGGCCTCGGGCTCTGATTGCTCCAGCACATCCAGCGCCTGCAAGTAATGCTCCCAGACTTCCCGCAGAATACTCTGACTCATAGCCGCTTCCCGCGCGACTTTACAGGTTTGCCCCTCGTAGAGAAAGACGTTTTCGGGGGAAGTGGCAGGAGAGAGAATATACCGGCCTTCCTCGTTCAGGACGACCTGATCCAGATAAAACAACGAAGCCGCACGCAGGACAGGAAGGGCTTCTTTTTCTAGGAAACAGACATCATCCGTATAGAGATAGTGATCCCATAGATGACGGCTCAGCCAGCCAAAGGACATACTCCAGAACGCGCAGCCTGAGAATCCCTTGCGTCCCTCGCCGACGGGGTTCGTCAGGCCCCAAAGGTCGGTGTTGTGGTGGGATACGCTGCCGCGGGCGTGATAAAGAACCTGCGCGGTGTGCGCGCCTTTCTGGAGCAGAAGACGAATCAGGGAAAAAAGCGGTGCTGCGAGTTCGGACAGGTTGCAGGGTTCCGCAGGCCAGTAGTTCATCTGCGTATTGATATTGATCGTATAGTTGCTGCTCCAGACGGGGCGCAAAAGGTGACTCCAGATTCCCTGCAGATTGGCGGCCTGGGTGCCAGGTCGGGAAGAGGCGATCAGGAGATAACGGCCATAGTGAAACAAAAGAGCGTACAATACCGGGTCATCCTGTGTCTTCGCAAAACGCCGCAGACGTTCATCCGTGGGCATATCCTCGGCCTCGGCAGAGAGATTCAGCGCCGTACGGCTATAATAAGGAACATATTCTGCCAGATGGCGTTTGAATAGCTCGGCGGAGGGATAGCGCAGAAGCCCCTCGATATCCTGCTCACACAGCGCCTTCTCATCGGCCCCTTCGGTCTCCGGATCTTTGAAAGGTCCATTCCAGCTGGTTCTCAGTGCGATCAGCAGAGTAACGGTATCGGCTCCTTCGATCTGGATCGAATCCGTATCTTCGGTCAAGATTCCGCCGATACAGCGAGGAACGGCGATCAGCCGAGCGCGCATGCCCAGATGTCCCTCCGGACCCTCCCAGAGGATCGGTTCTTCCGCGTCATGAATATAGCTGGGCTCCACATGGGCGGGACAGCGCAGATCCGCCACAAGACGGCCTTTCTCTGTGTGAACCTGGTGTCGGATCGGAGCGTCAAAGGAAAGGCGCAGATGAATCTTCCCGGGACGATCCGCCGTGAGACGGATAATGATGCCCTGATCGGGATAGGAGGCAAAGTATTCCCGGATAAAACGAGTACGGCCCGATGTGAAAGAGACCCTGGCAGAAGCCGTATGCAGATCCAACTCCCGCTGGTACTCGGAGATATCCTCCAAATCGAAAAATTCAAGACGAAGATCGCCGGCGGGCATATAAGAATCGGTGAAGCTGCCCAGCATATGGGCCTCAATCTGCTCCTGGGCGCTCAGAAACTGATGATTCGCCACGAGACGGCGGCATTCGGCAAGCTGCTCGGCGTCCACGGCAGGATCCGTCTCGCGCGGATAGCCGGACCATAGCGTATCCTCATTGAGCGGAATGTGTTCCAGGTGGGGCTCGCCCCATATCATGGCGCCCAGGCGGCCGCTGCCAATCGGCAGAGCCTCCACCCAGTGCTCGGCCGGCTGACGATAATAGAGTCGGTGTGCTAGATCGGTTGTATTCATCAAGAGTCCCCCCTTCGTTTTTAGTAAGTCACGCCCAGTATATCATAAAACCTTCTGAAAATCCAGTTGCAAATCCGTAAGAGGGTGCGTATAATGAGAGCCAAAAGGAGGAGTTTCTATGGCATTTTCAGATCAGGAATTATTCGATATTTTAGAAGAAGATGGAACGCCCAGTGGGCGGCAGAAGCCCAGAGCGCTCGTGCATCAGGACGGCGATCTGCACGGTGCGAGCCATATCTTTATTGTGCGCAAAAAAGAAGGACGCATGCAGGTCCTTTTGCAAAAGCGGAGCCAGAACAAAGATTCCTTTCCGGGAAGTTGGGACACTTCCAGCGCAGGACATCTGGATGCGGGAGAGGGATTTGACGAGGCGGCGCTCCGGGAATTAGAGGAGGAGCTGGGGGTCAGCGGTGTCACGCCCCAATTTTTATTTGTGCAGCGCCAAGACTATACGAGCCATTTTCATGGGAAGATCTTTCATGATCGGGAGATCGATCATGTCTATATTCTATACTTAGATTGGCCAGAAGAAGCCTTTTCTCCCGAAGAGACGGAGATTGAGGCAGTACAATGGATGGACATGGAGGACGTGCGAGCGGCGCTTAGGCGCAGAGACCCAGCCTTTTGCATCGCCCCGTCAGAATATGAAACGCTATTACAGCATCTCCCGGCATATTTCTAAGAAGGGGGCTTTTCCAACTCTACGTATTTTTAGAGGGGGTAGCGAACCGCGACATCCTATTAAAAAAACTCTCCGGGGGGAGGCTTCATTCTTGATCTCGTTCCATCTTCTCATCAATGGCCTCTGTCACATAGCCGTTGATGCTTTTCACCTGCCGTTCAGCATGGGCTTTGATTTCTGCTTTACGGCCTTTGGCCACTCGCACCTTGATTTCATGTATTTATTGACCGCTTTTTGTTGGGCTTTGGATGCCGGCATTATGTCACCGCCTCCGACACATTAGAGAAGGTGGAGCAAACCGCTCTTGCCGTATGTGGGGACTACTTCTTGTACCTGCCGGATTTCGATCCAGAGAAGGAGGCGGACGGATCCAACAGGAATTTGCGTTCTATAGGGCATAGTGCTGCATTCCCGGTGACTATCTGGGAGGATTACGAAGCATCCGACAACTTTACAATGAATCTAGGTAAGCGTAACCGGGTATGAGATCCGCTCTTGCCCGGTCCTTTTTATTTGAGTAGCAGTTTTCTCTTTCCTGGCAAAAATAAAACCGCCCGAATATTGGCTTATTCAAGCGGTTTCTCAAGCAGAGGAAGTAGGACTCGAACCCACGACATTCGGTTTTGGAGACCGACGTTCTACCGACTGAACTATTCCTCTGTGCTAAAAGCAAAATCTATTGTACAGGAAATGGAGCGGTTTGTCAATAGGGGAAACGAAGTTTTTGCAGGATTTCCTGGGCAGAAGTCAGGGGGACTTTCTCGGCCCAGTCGATGGGCAGGACGAGCGGATCGCCGTCGACGCTCGAATGCGGAAGTAAAAATCCGCGGATCTGATAGACTCCTTTGTTTTGTATATCGGCAGCCAACGCTTCCGGATCCGTTTTCTGCCTTTTTTTGAGCCGGTCTGGATTGATGACAATAACGCCAAGGGCGTACATAGGGGAAACGTGATTTTCGTCGGGAACGTATTCGAATGCCATCTCATCCGCGAGGGGAGTACCAATACGGTAGAATGTCTGCGCCGGAGAGGGCTTCCAATGGGGATAAAGATACCCGAGGCGAACGTAGGGCCTCCGGTTATAGGACTGCGAACGGAGAACATCTTCCAGCGTCTGGCCGTTGTTTCGTCCGTTTTGCCCGATCTTGACAAGGGCACAAAGGCCTTCAAACAAAAGTGCATTATAAAAGTGTCCCATAGTGAAACAACTCCTTTCATAAAATGGTTTTGGGATTCCTACGAAAGAAGATGAAAAATCTCCATAATCGCTGGGAGAAGACGATGAGAATGGAAAATGTTACAAAATGAAGAAATCTTTAATAAAATCGTAAAACTCTTTGCAGATGAGGTGGGTTATGGTATAATAGATATGGCCTGGTAGTTTTTTATGATGCTGTGCCGTGAAAGGGTCATCAACGAATGTATATTTTTCTTGACAAATGGTATACATGAGATTTCGGTTTCATGATAAAAGATTTTTACTTGTATTCGATAGGAGTGAATGAGGATGAAATTTGCGTATAAAAAATTTATAGCATGTTTCTGCGTCATGTTATGTGTAATCGGCGTGTGGAGTGTGCCGAACAGCCGTGTATATGCGGCCGTAGTGGATTTAAGTGTGCAGGTCAGCGCTACGGAGGTAGAAGTGGGCGACTGGGTGACGGTGACATTGCGGTTTCGAAGTAATGAGAATTTAGCCGGAGTTTATGCTCGAATTACATATAATCCGAATCTGCTGGAATATACGGGGGGAGATGCAGAAGGAGACACAGGTTCGCTGATGATCAGCAGCATGGAGTCTGAAGTCTCTACCACGCTGGAGTATACGCTTAATTTTACGGCTTTGGCAGAAGGCAGTGCTTCGATAGAAGTAGCAGAGAGTGCCCTATATGATGAACAGGCAGAGAGTCTGGGTTCACCGACCGGAAGCCAGGCGATTCAGATTAATGCGCAGGGGACGCTGTCGTCGGATGCGACACTGCAGAGTTTAATGGTTTCTTATGGAACGCTTGAACCGGCCTTTTCTCCTAGTGTGATGGAGTATACGATGACAGTGCCAAATAGTATCACAGCCGTGACAATTACACCCGTGGCCAGCGATCCGACAGCAGCGGTTCAGGTATCGGGAGTCTCAGAATTGGCGGTGGGTGAAAATACACGCCAAGTTACAATCATTGCGCCGGATGGAACAACGAATGTATATACAATTCACATTACTAGGGCAGCGGCCGAGGAATCTTCGGAGAGCAGTTCTTCTGAAGATAGTTCGGCGGCCAATGAGAGCAGTGCAGAAGATTCGAGCGCAGAAAACTCCAGTAGAGAAGAATCTTCACAGCAGGAGTCTTCCGCAGAGGCCTACGGTACGATTTCGTTCCGAGTCGATGGCCTGACAATGTATCTGCAGTCCATCCCGCAAGACGTGTCTATTCCAAGAGGATTTGAGCGAATATCCTATGATTATCAGCGGGAAACCTTCGATGTGGCACAGACGCAAAATCAGGGCTTGACTCTGTTTTATCTAGCGGACTTCAGAGGAGAGAACGGTGCGTTTTATCTATATGACGCTTCGCAGGATGCCTGTTATAATTGTGTGCCCTTGTACTCTGATGGGCATGTGCAAATTCTGCTAAATGCGGATCAGGGAGGGCGTGTACCTGCAGGATGTACTTTGGAGACGGCAACGATCGATGGTCGTGAGATCCGTGTCTATGTGGCAGGTGGTCTCAGTGCGCAGGACGCCAAAGAATATGTGGTGTACAGCATGGATGAAGACGGCGTCACAGATTATTATCGTTATGATGTGCAGAGCGGTACGATGGGATATTATATGGATGATTTTGAAAGTGGCGAGGAGTCCGAAACATCATCTGATTCAGAAGAATCCATGGTACCCGTCGTGAATTCTGCGGGGAATGCCGGAAATGATGGGAGTACGCTAGGCGGCCTTCTGCGATATACACCCTATATCCTGATCGGGCTGATTCTCCTGACGCTGATTCTGATCATTGCGATTATTCTGCTGGCGCGTTCTTATCGGAAGAGAAGACTGAGAGACGATGAGCTGCAGTATGATCAGAGCGCGGAAATTGATCCGACAGATGAGCCTGAAGAGCCCGAAGATCCAGAAGATATTCAGCTGGACAGCGAGGCGTTTGATAAATGGAAAGAAGTGACGCAGCGGATTCCAGTCATGAAAATGACAGAGGTACAGACGACGACGATCGAAGCGGTAACGGGCATGATTCCTGATTTGGAGAATGTGCAGCCATCGGAACCGGAAATGGTGACGCAGGAGACCAAGGTAGTACCGGAAACAGAAACATCACAGGAAACACAGTCAACGGAACAGGCATCAGAAGAGGCGCAGGAAGGCGAAGCGGAACAGGCAGAAGAGGATGAATATAAGCCGTTGACGCCGGATGAGTTCTTTTTATAATTTCTGTCATCTATGAAGGAAGGAGAGCAGACTTTTGAAACTTATGGATAAGTTGGAACGTAAGATAGGAAAGTACGCGATCAGGAACCTAATGCTCTATATTATCTTGGGAAATATCGCGGTGTACTTACTATGCATGTTTAATACCAGCTTGGTGTTTTACCTGTATCTGGACCCTCATGCAGTACTATCCGGACAGGTGTGGCGGCTGATTACCTTCTTATTCATTCCGCCGTCCGTCAGCTATACCCAGCTCTTTATGGTAGCGATTTCACTGTATTTTTATTATTTCATCGGCAGGATGTTAGAGAATCAGTGGGGCGCATTTCGTTTTAATGTCTACTACTTTATAGGCGTGATCTGCACGATTGCAGTTTCTCTGACCTTCAAAGTGACGGGCAGTACGTCATATCTCAATGAGTCGCTGTTCCTGGCATTTGCAACGCTGTTTCCAGAAATGCAGGTGTTGTTGTTTTTCTTTATTCCCATCAAGGTAAAGTGGATGGGAATCATTGCGGCAGCGCTGATGATTGTGCAGTTCATAACAGGTGATTGGGGGACGAAGCTGATGATCCTGGCCAGCTTCCTGAACTACATTCTGTTCTTCGGACCGATTTTGTGGGATAAGATCAAATATGGCCGGAGGAAAGAGCAGTATTTCAAGAAGGTCAATTATCGCAAAGAGGGTGGCAAAGGCAAGATTATCCAGGATGTGGCATTTCATCGCTGCTGTATTTGCGGGAAGACGGAGAAGGATGATCCCAACATGCAGTTTCGGTACTGTTCGCAGTGTGATGGTTCACGAGAGTATTGTATGGATCACCTGTACGATCATGTGCATTATAAGGATCCCAATAAGACATGGACGCCGCCTCAAGGGCAATAAGGAGCAGCTATGGACGTACAGGAGATGATTGAACGGCTGGTACTCTGTCAGCCCATTGAGTATAAGGAACTACCATCTATTTCTCTTTATATGGATCAGGTCATTACCTTCCTGGAAGAACGGCTTCGGTCTGCGGTGGGTGAGGAAGAAGAGAAGAGCCCCACAAAGACTATGATTAACCATTATACGAAGCTGGGAATTTTGCCGCCTCCGGAAAAGAAAAAGTATTCGCGGGAACATCTCCTGCTTCTCATCCTCATGTGGAGGATGAAGCCGGTCATGAATATTTCAGACATCGGTATTTTTACATCCCAATTTCTGGAGAGGCTTTCGCTGGAAGAAGAACAGAAGACATTCTATGAGACATTCCTGAAGATGGAACGGGAGATGCGTACATCTCTCTATGCGGGAATCGAGCAGCAGTTTGCGCGAGTAAAAAAGGATTTGGGGCAGCAGGAAGGCGAAGCGGCGTTGATGTATGCATTGCTGCTGGCAGACCATGCGGCGGAAGAAAAACGTCTGGCAGAGCTCATACTGGCGGAATTGGAGAAGTCTTCCTCAAAATGAAACGAGCGAGCTTCTTTTATAAAAAGGACCTGGGGAGACTCCCCAGGTCTTTTGGCAAAGAAAAAACGCCCCGAACGGAGCGCTTTTCATGAAATGTCCTTAGCCAACGATCTGTACGTTTACCGCACGCATCTTGCTGCTGTTCTTAGGATCAGCTTCTACATCGAAGGTAACCTTCTGTCCCTCGTTCAGGGTCTTGAAGCCATCCACCATGATAGAAGAGAAATGAACGAATACATCGTCACCGCCTTCATCGTTAGAGATGAAGCCGTAACCCTTCTCGGCGTTGAACCATTTAACAGTACCGGAATTCATGAAAACACCTCCTTTGATAGATTGCATCGAACTGTATCAAAAAATCACATATTATGTAAGCCAATAATGTAATACTGACCTACAGAACATGTGAAATCAATGAGACATCTGGATACAGTTACAATATACAACATCTTACATGAAAAGTCAAGAGGAAAAAATAAAATTTGATACAATCTGTGCAATCATAGAAAAAAATATCCAGGTATGGTATAATGGGTGTGGCATCAAAGCGTTTCTTACATTATGGAGAGGGGGAGCGCGCCATACTAGTCATTGGATGAACACGGAGAAAGGAGAGTAGAAATATGGGAAAATGGGATATATTGCGCGGACCTGCGGAGGACGGCGCAGACAAGAGGAGCGAGGAACAACAGGGAATCGCACAGCCGGCGCTGGAAGTGATTCGAGGCCAGGGTACGGAGATTTCGCTGCCAACAGACTTTGAAAATGTGATAGTTTGCCGGGATATATTGCGGATTCTGGAAGGACGGCGCAGCGTGCGTCAGTATAGCGAGCAGTCTCTTTCTCTGGTAGAGCTCTCCTTCTTGCTGTGGTGTACGCAGGGAACGAAAAAGATCGTCGGAAGATCTAAGAAAGCGGCGTTTAAGACTGTCCCCTCGGCGGGGGCCAGACATCCGCTGGAATGTTATGTCGCGGTACAGCGGGTGGAAGGACTGGAACCTGGTTTGTATCATTATCGTTCACTATCCCATCAGTTGGAAAAAGTATACGAAGTGGATAATTTTCCGCAAAGACTCGCAGAGGCAGCGTACGATCAGGAATACGTTGGGACGGCGCCCGTTACGCTGATCTGGACTGCCATTCCAGAGCGGACATATTGGCGATATCCAGATCAGGCGGAAAAGTACGTATTGCTAGATGCCGGACATGTCTGTGAGAATCTGTACCTGTCCTGTGGGATGATTGGCTGCGGAACCTGCGCCATTGGACATTATCGGCAGCAGAAAGCGGATGAGCTGGTGGGCGTGGATGGAGAAGAAGAGTTGGTCATCTATATGGCGCCGGTTGGCAAGAAGAAAGAAGAGGAAGTAAAGGCATGAATCTGCTCTGGAGACTGAGCCGCGAGGCCATACGATACCGTAAGCTCTATGTGATTGCCATCCTTTCTACGCTAGGGTTGACGGCCGTCAATCTGGCTGCGCCCCGGGCCCTGTCTGCGATGACGGGCATCGTGGAACGGGGAATGGATGCATCTTCGTTTCAAACCATCGGATATCTGACAATCCTTCTCATCATTTTGTATCTGCTGCGTGTCGTATTTCGATTCTTAAGCAACTATCTGGCGCATAAGGCGGCCTGGTATCTGGTGGGCGACCTGCGAACCAAGGTCTATGACAAGCTGGAACGTCTGGATCTGGGATTTTTCCATGACAAACAGACGGGAGATCTGATGAGCCGCGTAGTCAATGATACCCGGGATTTCGAACTGCTCTATGCTCACATCATTCCAGAGATGATCACGAATCTGGTGACATTCCTGGGGGTTCTCGCGATTCTGCTGACCATCAACTGGCGGCTGGCCCTTCTGACCTGCTGTCCCATCCCGCTGATCCTCGTCTCCGGAGTGATCTTCGCCAAAAAAGTGCGTCCCTATTTTCGCGTTTCTCAGAAGAAGATGGGAGAACTCAACGGCAAGCTGCAGGACAACCTGTCAGGGATTCATGAGATCCAGTCCTTCGGACAGGAGGCCTATGAGACAGGCCGAGTCGATGAGAAGAATTTTGACCATGTGAAGGCGATGCTGAAGGCCCTTAAAATCAGCGCCGTTTTTCACCCTTCCGTAGAATTTATTTCGTCTATCGGCACGATCCTGGTGGTTGCTTTCGGCGGATACCTGGCATACCAGGGAAATCTTTCGGTGGAGGACATTGTCGCTTTTATGCTCTATCTGAGCCTGTTTTATACGCCCATCTCCGGATTGGCCACGCTGCTGGAAAACATGCAGCAGTCCATGGCAGGGGCCGAACGCGTGATGATGATCCTCGACACGCCCTGTGAGATCAAGAATCGGCCCGGTGCCCACGATCTGCAGAACGTCGCGGGAGAAATCACCTTTGAACATGTGAGTTTCGCATATCGGGAGGGAGCTCCGGTGCTTGAGGATATCTCCTTTACCTGCCCGCCGGGTAGTATGATCGCGCTGGTAGGGCCTACGGGAGTAGGAAAAACGACGCTGACACAGCTGATTTCCCGATTTTATGAGCCCACCTCCGGACGGATCCTGATCGATGGGCAGGATATCCAGGACGTGACCATAGAAAGTCTGCGCGGGAACATATCCCCGGTGCTTCAGGATACATTTTTATTCAATGGTACGATCGAGGAAAATATCGGATACGCGCGGCCGGAAGCCAGTCATCTGGAAATTGTGGAAGCGGCCCGCGCCGCCAATATCCACGAGGACATCGAGAACATGCCGGATGGTTACGAGACGCAGGTGGGCGAACGCGGCGTCCGGCTATCCGGCGGACAGAAACAGCGTATTGCCATTGCGCGTGCCATTCTGCGGCGTTCTCCCATCATCATCCTGGATGAGGCCACCGCATCCGTCGATGTGGAGACCGAACGGCAGATTCAAAAGGCGATTGGCGCGATCGCGGGCAAACGGACGATTGTGGCCATCGCCCATCGGCTCTCTACGATTCGTTGGGCCGATCAGATCCTGGTCATCCAGGAGGGCCGTATCGCGGAGGCCGGAAACCATGAGAAACTTCTTCAGAAGAACGGCATTTATGCGCGAATGTATCGGGGACAGAATGCAGAAGCGAGGGGAGAGAATTGACAACAATATGGCCATGAAAAAACTTTTGAAGGCGTGGATCTTGAATCGAAGATCTACGCCTTAAAGCAATGATTGTAAAAATAAAATATGAAAATGAAATATATTATTAAAACTGAAAGTTTTTTGATAGAAAATCTTGTCTCGAAAACGGTTTTAGCGGTAGTACGGCTGTAAAAGATTGCTTTTGTCTATAGATATATGATTAAAATTCTCGGAAATTATGGAAAAGAACCGATTATCAACAGCGACATTCCCCCATAATAAGCTAAAATAACGCCCACTAGTGCGATAGCTCCTGGCACGATATAAGCAGACACCTTTCCCAGAATACTTTCCAACTTCTGTATCGCTTTTGTTCCCTGCAGTCGATTGTATCCGAAATAGAGCAGAATGAGCGGCAGGATATACATGAAGTCATACAGAAGAACAAAGAGGAGTACGGCAGGAAAGGCAAGCTGATAACCGGTGAGCAGTGTCAAAAATCCAAAATAAGGTAAGGCGCTGGTAAGTTCCACTGCGCAGAAGGCTGCGCCCATGATGAAGAGAGAAATCGGAGAGAGGCTGGCAGGCTCCTTAGTGGATTCATCTCCTTGGCTTGTTTGCATACAATGCGTTTTTCGGATCCAGCATATACCCCATATAAAACACACCGCACCAGCGATAAGAGCCAGACTAAAGAGAGGAATAGGATACCTTGTTACAGCCAAAGAAAGTAGCCGAGAGACCCAAGCAACAATGCCATAATACACAGCAAGCCCCAAAATCAGATTGGCCAGACCGATCCCCAGAATAAAAAACCAGATGTGCCGTTTTGTCTTCACCATGGATTGTAAGATCATCTGCTGCGCAATAGCGGATGGATTCAAACTATCCAGAAAACTCGTCGCGATAGTAGTTCCTAGAAGCAACAACATACAATAAACCTCCTATTTCCGAGCCGATATGGCGCGGGCAAAAAAATAAGCGCCCGTCTCGTATCTTCATGGCCTAACGATACGAAACCAGCGCTTATACTTACCCGGCGGCAAGAAATCGGCTCTTGACTTTTGTAACAGCCAGTATAGCATAACGTACTTTTCGTGTCAACGGTTTGATGGAATCATTCCGTTTCCATGATGAAACCGGCATTTTATTTTCCACCTGTATAAAAGTATTTTTTGCGAAAAGAGGACAGCGCAGTATACTCGCGAAAGTACGAACCTCGCTGTACTTCTCGTTCCGAATACTTCGCTCGATGAGAAAACAAAGCCAGGGCATTATTCAGCGGCATCCAACACAATTCGAGGCCCATTTGTTCCTCATATGGAGTCAGATGCGCCTGTGCTTGTCCATCCATCGAACAAACAAAATAATGACTAATATACAGCCATTTTGGATATGTCTCGCGAACGGTCAGAAAGTGCGTCTGCGGAATCACACGATATCCGGTTTCCTCTGCCAACTCACGGATGCAGCAGGCTTCCAGCGTCTCTGCTTCCTCCCTCTTTCCACCAGGAATAAACCACTGGTCAAGCTTTCTTAAATACGTGAGCAAAACCCGATCCTCCGTCATGACAATACCACGGCAAGTCTCCCGCACCTGATGTGCCGGGCCTGCATTTCCGTTTCCGCATATCTCAATCGTTTCCATAGCGTATCATCCCTTCTAAACATCTGTTTTATTGTAATGCGACGTGAACAAAATGTCAACGTCCCTCAAAAGCCATCCCCCAGAAAGCCTTCTCTGTGCGCAGGCATGAAAATAAAGCTTTGGAGACGCCCATATTCTTAGGTGGCGTATAGTATTTAAAATAGAGCGTCTCCGTCCCCTATATTCCAGGGATACTCTTCTCTACGCAAAACCTGAAAAATTCTCAAGCGATATTATGAGTATACAGATTTGAAGGGCGCGTATGCGCTTCTATTCGGCAGTCCTCAGCAAAAACATCATTTTGCATATACAGAAGCTGGGGCGTCTGCGAGGGGCAATGTGTACGCATCTGTGCAGAAAGCTTCAGCAAAAACATCATTTTGCGTATACAGAAGCAGAAGCGTCTGCGAGGGGAGCTGTATACGCTTCTGCTTAGGAGCTTTGAGCGAAAGCATGTACACTGGGCAGACAATGTATACGCTTCCGCGCAGAAGTCCTCAGCAAAAACATCATTTTGCGTATACAGAAGCCTGCGCGTATTGGAGGGGCGCTGTATACGCTTCTGCGCAGAAAGCTTCAGCAAAAACATCATTTTGCGTATACAGAAGCCTGCGCGTATTGGAGGGGCAATGTGTACGCATCTGTGCAGAAAGCTTCAGCAAAAGCATCATTTTGCGTATACAGAAGCTGGGGCGTATTGGAGGGGAGCTGTATACGCTTCTGCTTAGGAGCTTTGAGCGAAAGCATGTACACTGGGCAGACAATGTATACGCTTCTGCGCAGAAAGCTTCAGCGAAAACATC
>DBQQ01000027.1:36125-112953 GCA_002305315.1 Clostridiales bacterium UBA1390 | reverse complement strand
TTTTATACGCAGTTTGAAGATTCGCCACCCTTCAAATCCTGCATTTGCGTATAAATTGGTTCCTTTTATTACTTATTATACGTAGGTCAGTAGAGATGCACTTCAGAATCGCAGAACAGCGTATAATTCCATTCCTTTTGCAACTGATTGTACGCGGATCCTCGAAAAGGCGCAGCAAAATCTTGATTTTGCGTACAAACTAGAGGGTAGCTCCGTCCCCTCACCTCATTTTCAGGCACGACAAAAAGGCGTCCGACACGGCGCCTTTTTAAATTTTCGGAAGTGGTTTGTCAGGGAAGAGAATGCGAAACGCCTTCTGTGGCGCGATCTTCCCGAAGGAAATCAATTGCAGCACGATCTCGCGAAGGTCGATGCAAGCGCGCTTCTTTTCGGGATCATGAGAATCCGTCACGTAATGCTCCTTCGTGATGAGAAGGTTCTTCTTCTCTTGAATCCCCTCCGCGGCGTAATCTTCCAGCTTGCGTTTTTGATTCTGGGCGTACTGCTCGTCATCCAGCATACCCATGTGCTCGTGGAAATCCTGCGAGTCTGGAAAATAGAAGTCTACCCAATAAGTATGTCCCTGCGCGTACAACGGATAATTGTGCGTATATTGTATGCCCAGCAGATCAAACAGGAGAGAAAAAATGAGCTCGCTCTTGGAGTCACGGGTCGTGCCGTCGAGGAACATGTTCTTCTCGATGATTTTTCCGATGCCGACCTCCTCTGCATGCTGAAAGCAGGCAAGGGCATAGCGTACATCGCGGCGATCGTGGAAGGAAAGCTTCTTATATTTCGCTTTGAGCTCACGCAGACGCGCCTTCAGCTTCTGGCGTTCTGAGTACAATTCAAGATAATCCGCTTCATCAGCAGCCTTGATTTTGGTCTGTTTTCGGCCTTTGCTGGTAGACTCCTGCTTGTATAAATACACTTTCCCCGTCTTTTTATTCTTCTTGCGGGAGAGACAGAAGTCTGGGATGGCATGGAGTTTGAGCAGCGTGTGATAGAACGAAGAAATGATATATGCAATGTGAGATGAGAGTTTGGCCATAGGATCGCCCCTTTCGTATGTCTTATGATACCACAAAGAATACAAATTGTAAAGATAGAATACGCTGGGGACGGATATTGCAAAAAGGTGCGTACGGAATATATAAAAAAACCTGTTTTCACAGGTTCTTCAGGTTCTATCGGATTCAGCGATACGAAAATAGTGCAGCACAGATAACAGAGCGCCAAGCAGGCAGTAGGTATCGGTGATTCCGCGGATGAGACGGAAGATCCAGCCTATGAGAGGCATCCAGGTAAAGAGCCCCATGACAATATGTAAGACAGCAGCAGCAACGATATAGACCGCCAGAGAGATAATCAGAGAAGTCAGATTACCACCTTTGGAGATCGTGCTGATGGGAAAACAGAGATTAAGCAAGCGCATCTTGATCACACTCCTCAGAAATAGGGTTTTGTTTTATTATAGCGGATACAAAGAGAAGAGGCAAGACAAACTTGAAAAAAGTAGGCGATTTCATTGACAAGGAGAATGAGATCTACTAAAATGAAAAAAAGAATGCGAAGGGAGATACGGATCATGCTTCGGTATTTCAAACGAAATCTTGGACTAGCAGTACTGGCGTTGGGGATTAGTATTTTGGCGCGATTATCTACGCCTGTTGTTGCTATGATGGAGCAGCAAATGATTGATAGGATTATACAGGGGGATCTTACAGGATTTTATCATCAGCTATTTTGGGCAGGCGGCATCGTGATTGCCGCTGCGCTGTTGTATTTTCTGAATGCGAGGACGCAAAAACGATTTCAGGTCCGTT
This sequence comes from Clostridiales bacterium UBA1390, assembly GCA_002305315.1. Lineage (GTDB taxonomy): Bacteria > Bacillota > Clostridia > Lachnospirales > Bianqueaceae > Faecimorpha > Faecimorpha stercoravium. The sequence continues at coordinate 111,127 of DBQQ01000027.1, read as the reverse complement.
TCGAAGAAGACATACGGAATGATTTATATGATGGTATTATGAGGCAGGATGAGTCGCATTTTCGAGAAAGAGATACATCGGAGCAGATGAGCTTTATCAAAAGCCATGCATCTACAATTTCCAACAATCTCACAAAGCCGGTTTTTGTACTGATTAGCTATGGCGTGATGGCAATTGCGGTTTTTTGCATCATGATCTATTATAATCCATGGTTCGCGTTATTTGCCATGATTTGTGCGATTCCTTCTATTGCCGCCCCTTTATATTTCAACAAGAAACTCAGCAGTCAGCTGATGACCAAGCTGGAGAAAGATGCCATCATGACGTTTCATTTGAAGGAAACGTTGAATGCGCATGAAACGATCGCAGCCTTTGATGTATTTTTGCCGTTTCGCAGAAGATTTGCTAATGCAAATCAGAATCTGGCAGCGGCGGATTACAAGATGGAGGTCACGGTTTCTTTGTTGGAAAATGTGGCTCAAATCTTGCAGAAGGTCATATGGTTTCTCTCATTTTTCGTGGCAGGCAGTATGGCAGTACGCGGAAGTATAACGGTCGGAGTCTTGGTGATGTTTATCACCTTGTTTGCAGAATGGAATGCCTGTATGACGTTATATGCGCAAGTGATCCCGCTTTTACTGAGTATTCGGCCTGATGTAAAGAAGATGTTGGCGGTTATAGATAATGAAGGAACAGAATTTACGGGAAGGATCTCCCCGACCTACGAACGGCTTATGGAAGTGAAAGATCTCTCTTTTCAATACACAAAGGGAGTGCCCGTATTGGGACATCTCAATTTGACCATCAAAAGAGGAGAGAAGATTGCCATTATAGGTGCCAGTGGAGGTGGAAAGTCTACGCTGATCAGGTTATTGAGCGGTTATTATGCTAATTATACAGGATCGATCTGTTATGATGGTATGGAATGGTATGGAACTGCATGAACTGGATGTACATAAGCTGCGGGAGTTGGTGACGGGGATTCACCAGAATACATTTCTGTTCCATGATACAATTCGTTTTAATATATGTCTGGGAGAGGAGTTCTCGGAGAAAAGCGTGAAAGAGGCACTGCATGTCAGCGGTGTGGATCGTTTCCTGGACACGGTTCCGGGAGGATTGGAGGGACAATGCGGAGAAAATGGTTCCCAATTATCCGGCGGGCAGAGACAGCGCATTGCATTGGCTCGCGCAATGATCCGCGGGGTACAATTTCTGATATTGGATGAAGGCGTATCGGCCATCGATGTGGCTACCGCTAATGAGATTGAGCAGGAACTATTGGATATGCAGGATCTTACACTGTTGACGATTACCCATCGTATCAAGGACGGGCTGACCAGCCAGTATGATCGTGTGCTTCTCTTGGAGAATGGACGGCTAGCGGAGAAAGCCTGATTATAAAGACTGTACGAAGGCGGTAGGAGTTTGTCCGGTAATCTTTTTGAACACCTGGCTGAAATATTGCGGGTTATTTCCGTAGCCGACGCGCTGGGCGATCTCATAGAAGGTCAGGTTACCACGGCAGAGCAGTTCCTTGGCATGATCGATGCGAATGCAGTTCAGGAAATGGGAATATCGCTCGCCGGTCTGTTTGATAAACTGTTTACTGACATAATCCACGTTCATGAATAAATGGTTCTCGGCAATCCATTTCAGCGTGAGACAGGGATCATCGTAATGTGTTTTGGGATAATCGATGCACTTTAGAATGAATTCCTTGGGGAGATGTCCAGTGGTGGGCAGCGAGGCGGGAAGATGATGGAGATAATTTTGAACCAGTGACTGGATTTCTTCTGTGGTCGCAGCCTTGCGGATGGCGGAAAGCTGCTGGGAGAGCGGTGAACCGGGAGAATAGGAGAGTTCGTGATGCATCCACGTCAGGAAATGAATCACGATCGCCTGTTGAAAATCCAGATCGGAGTACAGATCCATCAGAGAAAAGAGCTTTTCCTGGATCATGGTGTTTCGTTCCGGATGAGAAGACAGAATAACAGCATACTCATGAACCGTTCGAAACAGATGCTGCCGCAGGCTTTCGTGATTTTCTAATTCATGCAGACGTACGCGTTCCTTATGCTCCTCGATGGTTTTTTGCACAGCTTCAATAATCTGGGCAGGACTGCAGGGCTTCAGCAGATAGTGTCGCACTCCGAAACGCATGGCTTGCTGGGCGTAGGAAAACTCACCATAACCAGACAGGATGATAAAATTCATGTCAGGGTCAATGGAAGCAGCCCGCTCGATGAGTTCCAGGCCGGAGAGACCAGGCATGCGGATATCGATCAGGCTGATATCGGGACTTTCGTCCATGATGAGGTCAAAGGCCTCCAGTCCATCTTTACAGACGCCGATGAGGCGTAGTCCCAGGGCCTCCCAGTCGATGAATGTAGCAATGGTCTCTCGAATAATCTTTTCATCATCTGCGATCATGCATTTCAACATTTTCATTTCCTCCAGTATAAGGTTTGCGGGGAAGGCGGATATCTACCACGGCCATTTCCTCTTGATTGTAAACAGTTAGGCCATATTTCGGGCCATAGGTCAATTTAATTCGTTGCTGGATGTTATGGAGTCCGATGCCAAAACCATGGGACTCTTTTTTGGTATGGTCTAATTTTTCCAGGATTCCTTCTTCGAAATGGGATCCGGTATTGCGTACAAAGATGCGAATCTCCGCAGGCAGGAGATTCACATCTACCCAGATATGGCAGGGATCCACATTTTCATCCACGGCGTAACGGATCGCATTTTCCACGAGAGGCAGGAGCGTCATTTTGGGCAGCTCATACTGCATGACTTCAGGGGAAGCCTCCAGGGAAAAGAGTAACCGATCCTCATAACGGATTTCCTGAATGGTCATATAATTACGCAGCAGATCGATTTCCTGCTGAAAAGAAAATAGAGAAGAACTGTTTAGGCTGCATCGCAGGATAGACCCCAGTGCATATACAATACGGGGGATATGAGGTTCGTTGGCAGCTCTGGCGTACCAATTGATGGATTCCAGCGTGTTATACAGGAAGTGAGGATGGATCTGATACTGTAATTCCTTGAGTTCTGCCTCTCGAATCAGCAGTTGTTTTACATAGTTGTCATTGATCAACGACTGGATTCTATGGGCCATGGCATCCAATTGGATATGCGCGGTGCCGAGTTCATCCATTCGCTGGGAATAGTCAAATCCCACGTCGGGTGGATCAAAGTGTCCCAGGCTATAGGCATTCATTTTTTGGCTCAGCGTATGGAAATGGACGGTGATTCCCTGCAGAATCCGATATCCGACAAAAGTAATCAGAAGGGAAGAGAGGAGAATGATCAGGAGGGAGGAAAGATAGAGCATATGAGTGGTAGTATCTACAGACTGATAGGAAATCATGTAATAATATTGGAGATCTAGGAAACCGGCATCTTGTGAGATGATAAAATAAGGGACACCATTCCAGCGGAGGATGCCATAGGGTTTTGTGAAACGGGAGAGTGAAGGAAGGATGGAGCGGGTGTCCGACACATTCGAAAACAGGACAGAAGAATCAGAAGATACCAAGAAGAGTTTTGGGGAAAGATGATGGCTGGGAGTAGCCAAGTCTTTTAAGAGGCGAGGCATGTTGATACGAACGGTCAGGACACCTAATTCCTGCAGATCGAATCCATCGACTCGACGGATCAGGCGACTTAAGAAAAGTCCGTCCGGATCTTCTTCTAATACAGACCAACAGATGGCACCGGCATGTTCATGGGCGAGGGAAGCCAGTTCATCCCGGGAATCAGCACTGATCATGGAAGCGATCGGATAGTAGCGGGAATAACGAATCATCTGATCGCCCTGTAATAAACAGATGTAAGAAATATAAGGACTGATGTTGGAATAGTTGGAGAGGGAACCGAGCAGAGAAGAGGTCGCGGCAGTATTTTCGGGGGCCTGCTGCCATACACGCAGCTGATACAGAAAAGAATCATCGGAGAGGAGCAGGTTGACCAGCCCCTCGATAGATTCCAGCGTGGTATGAAATCGATCTGCGCTGTAATTCAGTGTCTCTGAGGTGGACTGATAGAGCAGATGATTGGATTGTTGCTGCAAAATCCAGAGAGAAACCATGGCAGAAAGGCTGCAGCAAAGTATGGAAAGTACAAAGAGTAGAAACAGTTTGGATTTGAGTGTTCGCGGACGACGCATAGAGAGACCTCCTTTCCTTTGTCTGTATATAATATACAACATTTTAGGAAGAAGAGAAATAAAAATAAGCGGTTTGCACGGTTTTGTGAACACCGAACACGGTTTTGTTTATTTTCTTTTTTCATCGACTGATATATGATAAAAGCAGAGAAACGGAAGTACAAAATAGGAGGGCGGTCATGGTGAAGCAAGGAAAAAAGTATTGGCACAAACTGGGCGTGGATCTGTTGCGGGATCGTTGGTTGTATGCACTGATTCTGCCGGGATTTATCTGGTTCCTGATTTATCGGTACCTGCCGATGGCGGGACTCTCGCTGGCATTTCGGGAATACGACATGAAAGGCGGATTGTTCGGCGGAGAATTTGTTGGCCTGAAATACTTTCAGTACATATTCTTTGAGCACAGAAACTTCTGGCAGCTGGTCTGGAATACATTGATCATCAACATATACAAACTGATCTTTTATTTTCCGATACCGATTCTGTTTGCTATGTTTCTCAATGAGATTCTGTCGGAGCGGTATAAAAGGGTATTGCAGACGATCATTTATCTGCCGCATTTTGTTTCCTGGGTGGTCTTTGGGAGCATTATCATCACCTTTTTGAATCCGACAGAAGGCATTGTAAATCAGATCATTCAGCTGTTTGGCGGCGAACCGATCTTCTTTCTCAGTGATCCCAAATATTTCAGAGGCATCGTGGTGATCTCGGATATCTGGAAAGAGGCGGGGTATGGTACGATCATCTATCTGGCAGCCATTACGGGGATTGATCCGACACTGTATGAGGCGGGCAGAATCGACGGAGCCAGTCGGTGGCAGTCGATGCGCTATATCACATTGCCCTGTATCTCCGAAACGATCGTGGTGATGCTGCTTTTGGATATTGGTCGGATCATGAACGTAGGTTTTGAACAGATCTATGTACTGGCGAACAGTGCCGTATATAGTACGGGAGATGTCATCAGCACCTACGTGTATCGACTGGGAATCGGAAGCGGACGCTTTAGCCTGACAACGGCGATTGGGCTGTTTCAGTCTGTCATCGGCTTTGTGATGATCCTTTCCTGCAACGCGATCAGCCGTAAGGTCGCGGATAAGGGATTATGGTAAGGGGGTGTCTTTATGCATAAGAAACATATTAGAGGCACTGTGGACGGCGTGGGGATCTTGAGTTATATCGTGATGACACTGTTTGCGGTACTCTGCTTCTTCCCATTTTATTATATTTTTATTGTTTCCATCAGCGATCCGGATAAAGTACGGGAGGGTGCGATGATTCTGTATCCGCAGGGCTTTTCGCTGGAGGCATATGAAGTTACACTGACACATGCCCGCTTTTATTCTTCGCTGAAGGTCTCTGTGATTCGGACGTTGGTGGGGACAGCTTTGGGCGTTGTATTTTCCAGTGCCTTAGCGTATGCGGTCTCTCGCCCCTATTTGAGAGGCAGAAAATGGCTGACCCTGTTTTTGATCTTTACGATGCTGTTTAACGGAGGCATGATTCCTACGTATCTGGTCGTTCGCTATACCGGTTTGATTGATACGATTTGGGCGCTGATCATCCCGAATATGATCAACACCTTTAACGTGATCGTACTGATTAATTTCTTCCGAGCAGTTCCGGCGGAACTCGAAGAATCGGCTAAGATGGACGGTGCGAATGACATCATTATTTTTATTCGGCTCATGATTCCGGTCGCGATGCCGTCCATTGCGACAATCACCTTATTTATCGCCGTCTATCATTGGAATGCACTGACGGACGGGATTCTGTACATTAATACATCCACCAAGAAACCTTTGCAGGTTTATCTGAATGATATTGTGGTAGCGGGACAGACGCAGGACATGTTCCAAGACGCGTCCGCACGGTGGATGCCAACCATGTCGCTCAAGACAGCGACTATCTTTGCCTCTACACTGCCGATTCTGATCGTCTATCCCTTCTTACAGAAGTACTTTGTCAAGGGCGTGATGGTCGGATCAGTGAAAGGATAAATATTTATTGAAAGGAGCGGTACGTATGAAGAAGATGTGGGCCTGGATACTGATGACGATCCTGATGATCGGGATGCTGCCAGGGTGCAGTCAGGAAGGAGGAGAGTCGTCTGTTTCCGACGCGGAAACGGAAAGCGCAGTAGAACAGTCCAAGGCAGAGGAGGTTCCGGAGGATACGCCGTTAGCGCTGACTTTCCTGTGTCAGATCAATGTGGATACGGAAGGGTACGACGTGAATGACAATCCGTATATCAATTATATTCGCGAAGCGAATAACCTGGATATCACTCTGATCAGCGAGAGTGCCAACTATGCTAGCAAGGTCTCGACGATCATGTCCTCTGGAGAACTGCCGGACTATGTACAGCTGACCAAGGCGCTGTATTTCCAATATGCGCAGGGTGGCCTGTTGTTGGAACTGGATGGGATGCTGAACGAGACAGACTATCCGAACCTCATGTCCGGTGTGAGCGAGGAGTACTGGGGATACTCCAAGGTGGATGGAAAGATATACGGGATTCCCTTTGTGAGATATGATACTACACCCTACATATCCTATGCTCGAAAGGACTGGATGGACGCATTGGAAATCGATCCCGCGGACTTGAAGACGGTGGACGATTATTATAACATGCTGTACGCCTTTACGTATTCGGATCCGGATGGAAACGGGCAAGATGATACGTATGGCTTATCCAGCTGCACGGGCGGTACTGCGAGGGACAGCGTGGCGGAACGGTACATGGGTATGCTTTTCCTCGATGCCTTCGATGCAGCCAACATGAAGGTAATCGACGGACAGGTCACTCCGAATTACATTCTGGATGGATATAAGGATTACCTGGCGTTCTTGGCGAAGTGCTATGCAGATGGAATCATTGTGCCGGATTATATCACGAAAACACAAACTCAGACGGAGGAAGAGTTCCGTAATGGGAAGTTTGGTGTTTTGAATCTATTCTGGTCCTTGTCCGGGCTGAATGAGATGCGAGATATTCTATATCCGCTGACTCCGCCGGAACGTGTGGATGGATCGGGGCAGTCGCAGTATGTATATCCTACGCCGGTACGGCATTATATCGGCATTACCACGGATTGTGAACACCCGGAGGCGGTGCTGAAGTTATATGATTGGTCAGAGACGGATGAGGGATCGGTCTTTGTCCATGCGGGTGTGGAAGGATGGGACTATGACATGGTGGATGGCAACCTGGTCATTCGTGAGGACCGTGTAGGCATCAACTGGGCATGGCGTTTTATTACACTGGGGCATCAGAAGTCCAACGTGGACGAACAGTTGCTGCCGATTCTGACGCAATCCTGGGGAGAGGAAGCCATGGATCAGCTGAAGCTGTCGGAGGAATATGGAACAAACGATCCACTGTATGTGTCGTCTCCGATTTTCAATGAGCTGGCGGATTACGATCTGGACACGTATGTGGCGCAGTATCGCGATCAGGTCATCATGGGACAGGTGGATCTGGACGACACTTGGGATGAGTATGTACAAGGATGGAAAGATGCGGGCGGTCAGGAATGGATCGATCTATATACGGAATGGTATAATACCTCGTATCAGGAGTAGGGAGGGATCGGAATGAGAGAGATATGGAAAGACGATTTTAAAGGATTTTCCATTGGGGCTTTTCCCTACGATCCGGAACATTCCGCTATGGGAGAATACCATTATTACCCGGTACAGGGGTATCAGGGCGGCTGGTATGATCCGATTACGGGGTCCTCTTATAGAGGGCCCTCCTGGATCATCACGGAGCAGGATGGAAGACATTATATGGAGCAGATGCGCCTCAGCGCACCCGGCGAACATGTATCCTGCCCCACGCTGGTGGCAGGAGATAAGGATTGGAAGGACTATCGGGTTTCTGTCCAGATGCGGCGTTTATCGCTGCAGGAACCGGCAGGTATCTTGGTTCGTTATCAGACCAGTCTGATGCATTATGCAGTATGGCTGTATCAGCAGAAAGTGCAGCTGGTTCGGGTTTGTAAGGCAGAACAGAAGATATTATGCGAGGCAGAATACGATTTCGACTGTGAACAATTCTATACTCTGGAGGCGGAGCTTCAGGGAGAACAGATTCTGGTACGAATCAACGGACAGGAGATGCTGCGGACACATGACGCATCCTATGCATGGGGCAGTATTGCACTGGCATCCTATATGCCTGCGCAGTATACGGATGTTTCGGTTTCCATGGAGGCGGAGGAGATCAGAAGACTGTCTCAGGAACGTGCGGAAGTAGGGGCGCGGCTAGCGAAGAAAAGGGGGCAGTATCCACAGCCAAGGCTTTGGAAGGTGATTGATCTGAAGAACTTCGGAGCGGGACGGCAGATTCGTTTTGGTCATCTGACTGGAACTGAGGAGATGTTCTTCGTCATGGCCCAGCACCAGAAACGTGTATTCAAAGATCGGTACGCCAATATCAGCTGCCTGACCGCTGTCAGCATAGAAAGCGGAGAAGTGCTGTGGCAAAAGGGAGAGCCCTCGGACATAAAGGATCATCAGTATCTGACGGCGGATCTGCCGTTTCAGATTTATGATATTGACGGAGATGGCATAGACGAGGTGATTCTGGCCAGGGATTTTCATTTGATGATTCTGGATGGACGGGATGGCAGCGTAAAAAAAGAGGTATGGACGCCGATCCATGAAGAAGAGCCCTCTGAATTGTGTGGGATTGAGTTTGGAAAGCATGCGTTTCATCATCTCAACGTGGATGCGATTCGTATTGTGAATACAGCGGGGCATGAGAGACCTTCTCAGATCCTTGTGAAAGACCGGTACAGTCGTCTGTATATCTATGATCAGGACTTGCGTCTGCAGTGGAAATTCACACATAATAATACGGGGCATTTTCCGTTCTCCTATGATTTTGACGGAGATGGCAGGGAAGAGATCTTCAGTTGTTATAATATGATTTCTGCGGATGGAGAGTTGCTGTGGGAACTCCCGATTCACCGGGATCATACGGATGAGATTCTGTATGGTCCGATAGACCCGGAAAACGAAGCTGTGTTAGCGATGGTTTCCGGATGGGAAGGCTTCATGATCGTGGATCGGCAGGGACATATTCTGGTACGGGATATCAATGGACACGGTCAGCGGATTAGTACAGGCAATTATTGCCCGGAACGACCGGGACTTGAGATCTGTACTACGACGTATTGGGGGAACCAGGGAATCTTGTATCTCTATGACAGCAAAGGGAGAGAGATCTGGCATCAGGAGCCGGGCAGCAATGGAAACATCATTGCGCCGGTGAATTGGAAGGGTGATGGAACAGAACTGATTCTTCTCAATGGCAACGTGCGTCTGGGCGGCATGATAGACGGAGAGGGAGAACGCGTTGTGACCTTCCCGGATGACGGACATCCGGATCTGTGTGCGGAAGTACTGGATCTGACGGGGGATTGCCGCGATGAGATCGTTCTCTGGGATGAGAAGAGGATGTATATCTATACGCAGGACGGAGAGGCGCTAGCGGGTGAACTGGAATATTGTCCGTTGAAATATCCGCACTATAATGCCTCCAATTATCGAGGAGAATATGCTTTCCCAAGGTGGATTCGAAGAAAATAACGACATTAGCAGAAGCTTGCGAGAAACAAATGCATGTTTTTCGCAAGCTTTTTTGTGGCATCTCGAGCGAAGAAGCAGCATATAATCGTGGAAAACCGGGAGTATAGGATGACTATGCGCAGTAATATTGACAGTGAACTGGTGGCGGCTATCAGTTTGTCGCCAGAACAGCTTCTGGAGACAGGAGAACTTCGTGTTGGATATATGCCAGAAGTGTCCCGCTTTGAGGTGATTATCCGATATCATGGGGAGTTAGAAGATATAATAGAAAGGTTACCCGGGGTATACGGAGAGAAATTGACAGAACAATATGCTATTTTGATCCTCAGTCGTGAAGAGATTGAAGAGATTGCTACGTGGACTCAGGTGGAATATGTGGAAAAACCCAAAGCGCTTTTGCCGTCGGACCTGGGAGCGCTCCGGGAATCCTGCATCACTACCGTACAGCTGCCGCAGACTTTCGGGCTGCATGGAAGAGGGACATGTGTGGGTATCATGGACTCGGGCATCGATTATCTGCATCCTGCATTTATTACAGAAGGAGGCGAGAGTCGGATCGCGGCATTATGGGACCAGACTTTGGGAGAAATCTATACGAGAGAAGAGATTACGGCGGCGATTCAGGCGTCGCAGACGGGAGGAAGAGAGGCGGCCTATCGGATTGTGCCCAGCCGAGATGCCCTGGGACATGGAACCCAGGTGGCGGGTATTGCGGCTGGCAATGGCAGGGGAAGCGACGGCACATCTAGAGGCGTGGCCGATGAGGCAGAACTCGTCGTCGTGAAACTGACGGAGAATCAGGGATACGGGTTTACCAAAACTACCTCCGTCATGCGAGCGCTGAAATATATTATCGAGACGGCCAGAGAATTAGAAAAGCCTGTGGGCGTCAACATCAGCATGGGCACCAATATTGGCGGACATGACGGACAGTCTTTATTTGAAACATATATAGATGATTGGAGCCGACGCTGGATCAATTCGATCGTGGTGGCAGCCGGGAATGAGAGGGCCGCAGGACGGCATACGGGAGGGATGCTGACAGAAGGAGAATGGAAAGAAATAGAGATTCACATAGGAGAAGGAAGACAGAGTGTGATGTTTCAGATATGGAAGGAATACGCAGATCGTCTATATATCAATGTGGGAGCTCCCAATGGACAAAATACAGGATTTGTGCGAGAAGGGAGCGGTATTTTTCAAACAGTTATGGATGGAACGCGGGTATTGGTTTATTTCGGAGAACCGAATCCATATTCTGCTTCTTCCACGATTTATATTAATCTGTTTTCAGGAGAAGGCGTGGCCCCTGGTTTATGGAGAATTTATCTGCTGGGCGAGGATTTGATCAGTGGACGATATGATATTTGGATGACAGGGACGGTATCTGGCAGAGGAAATACGTATTTCCTGGTGCCGGAGGAGGATACGACGATTACGATGCCGGTCACGGCGAGAACGGTCATCGGCGTAGGTGCGTATAATCATATGACAGGGGCCATTGCCCCGTTTTCCAGCCGTGGATATTCCAGAAATGATCAGATTATAAGTCCGGATCTGGTGGCGCCGGGAGTTGATGTATTGACGACGGTGCCGGGAGGAGGATATGGTCTGGTAAGTGGTACCAGTATGGCAGCCCCTTTTGTCAGCGGATCCGCGGCTTTGATGATGGAATGGGGAATTGTACAAGGACGAGATGTATTTTTATATGGAGAACGTTTGAGAGCGATGCTGATGGCAGGAGCAGATCGAAATTTTGGAGACTATCAATTTCCTAACAGAGATTGGGGGTATGGGAAATTGTGCCTATTTAGAACCATGCGGGACTTGGCAAATCAAAATTTAAACGGTCAGATTGCGATGGCGCGTGCAGAGGAGACGAATTGCCGGGAAGCGGCGATGTCGGAGGATTATGTAGAATTGGTTTTTCAGCGGCGGAGCGACGGAACGATGCCTATGCCAGTGGAGGATCCGATCTGTTTTCAAGAGATCAGCAATCGTGATATTCTGGTTTTTGTACGTGTGCCAGAGTTTGAAAGTTCATTATCGGTATTCTCTTTTTTCTCCTGGGAAAACATCCCCGTTCTTTATGGATTGGCGGCGGATGAGACGGCATTGGATGCGATGGGAATTACAGATGCCAGAGATCTCCTCGATATGCCATTGGACGGAACAGGCGTTCGAATCGGGATTGTAGATACAGGAATCGATTATCTGCACCCCTGTTTTCGATATGAGAATGGCAGCAGTAAGATTGTGAGCATATGGGATCAGGAAGGGATGGATGGGGAACCGCCGGCGGATAGTTTTTATGGGAGAGAATACACCCGCGAAGAGATCGAGACTGCGATCAGAGCACAGGAAGCGGGAGAAGACCCGTATGCGATTGTGGCAGAGAGAGATCTGAACGGTCATGGGACCTATATTGCTGGAGTTGCGGCAGGGCGTCGAGATAGTCAGCAGGGGTTTTCTGGGGAGGAACCGGAAGCAGAGCTTATTATCGTGAAGTTAAAGCAGGCAAAGCGTGTGCTCCGTAGGCATTATGGCGTACCAGAGGATGCGGTCTGCTTTCAGCATACGGATATCCAGCAGGGGATTTCTTATCTGGTAAAGAAGGCAGAGGGGCACCCTTTGGTTGTGCTACTGGCATTATCTTCTAATTTTGGACCGCATGACGGCAATTCGAAGTTAGAACAGGCGATTGATTCCTATCAGCGGCAGCCGGGTATGATTTTTGTAGGGGCAGGCGGCAATCAGGGGGATACGGCCATGCATACCTCTGGACAACTTGCCGCAGCGGCAGAGGTCGAATTCTATGTAGGGGAGGGGGAAAGGGCGCTGCTGCTAACGGCCTGGATGAAAGTACCGGACCAGTTTTCGCTGTCCATGACGACTCCAAGGGGATATGAAATCGAACGGATTCCTCGTGGAATTGGGATCATGTCAGAAAAACGCATTCCCATTGAAAATACGACAGTGTCTGTGGAATATATTCAGGGAACGAATTGGAATGGGGAGCAGGGGGCTGTGATCCGGCTGGAGAATCCTACGGCGGGTTTGTGGAGAATCCAGCTATATGGGGATTCTATCCTGAATGGGCGCTATGATATTTACATGCCGTTGAGGCAATGGACGCGTCCCGATACCCGTTTTTTGTCTGCGGATCCGGAACGTACGGTGACGATGCCCGGAACGGCCGGCAGCATTTTGACCATCGGAGGATACCAGCACCTGACACAAAGCCTGTATCCTCCCTCCGGACGCGGGCCTACCAGGCAGGAGATCCTAAAACCAGATCTTGTGGCTCCAGCCGTAGGAATCTTCGGGCCAGTTTCACCGGAAGGATATCAGGAACGGAATGGGACCAGCGCCGCCGCAGCGTTAGCGGCCGGAGGAACAGCACAATTGCTGCAATGGGCAATAAAATATGGAAACAGTCCGAATATAGGATCTGCTGGATTGAAGGCGATGCTATATCGAGGCGCGATTCGCAGAACAGAGATTCTATATCCGAATAACCGATGGGGATATGGTCAAATGAATGTGTTTCAGAGTATAGAAAAAAGCTTATAATTCCAGAAGATGGGGCATATAGTGAAGTAAGATGGATAGGAGTGATAGGATGGGTCAATTTATTCGATATTTGCAGGGGATTCCGGGATATGGGCCGGTTCATATTCAGGAAGGGGAGATGATGGTTATAGAAGGATTGCAGTTTGGACAGTCTACGCCATATCTATATGTGGAACATCCGGAAAATTTCCGGTATGGAGCAGAAGTATCCAGACTGCCATCCGAAGATATGACCACATGGGTTTTGACGGAAGGGGAGAACGGGCCCATCTGGGTTCCGGTGGAGGATCCAAAAGAATGGGGAGAGGAAGCGGCATTGCGGCTTGTGAATTTTGGAGAACGTACATGGAGTTTGCGGCTGGGAAGTTTGCCGGAGGATATGAAAATGTTCTTTGAAGACGTGGCGCCGGGGGAAGCCACAGAGTACCAATCCATTTCACCGGGGATGTTTTTTGCGGATCTGCTTCTGGCCGGCGAGGATGATAAGATTTTGGCCAGAATCCCACAGCTGCATATTCATAGAAAGGTTCCGTACAGCCTGTATGTACTCGGCGGAGAAGAGGAGTGGAAAGGCATCTTGCTGGTGGATGGCGCGGCGTATCTTCCGCTGGATTTATCATAAAAGGAGTTGCAAGCAATTGCAAAATATGGTAAAATTGGAAGCGATTTCCAATATGAAACACCAAGGAGGATCTGAAATGAAGGGAAACTATGAACAGATGACACAGTGGGTGGAAGAGCTGAAAAATCCGATCGGCAATCTCATGGGGCGGTTGGAACTGCATCAAGAGGATATCGCGCTGGACTGCTATCATCATTTATGGGAGAACTGCCAAGATCTGGATGATAATGTCAACCGTCTGGTACAGCTTATTCGTATGTACGCAGGAGATGTGCTGCCCTGCTGGGAATTTGTGTTGCTTACAGACACACTGGAGTACGCTTTGCGAGAGAAGGAAGAATTGGGGCGTCGAAAAGGGGTTGCGGTTCGATCTGAATATCTGAGGGGAGATTATAAGATCTGGACAGATGGTAGGATGTTGCAGGATCTTGTAGAGCAAATGCTGCACCATGTAATACAGTACGCGGAGAGGGGAAATACGATTCGGCTCGGGTTTCAGATTCGCTCAGAACACCTGGTGCTCTGGGTGGAAAACGAGGGGCAGGGATTTTCCTTTATTCCCCATCTTTTGTATACGACGGGGAACAGCAGAAAAGCAGGCATAGGTTTAGGGACTCGAATGGAACTATGCAGGTGCTTAGCGTTTTCATTAGGTGGGGAACTTTCGGAAGAGTATGCCGGGCGAGGAGGGATTCGTGTAGGGCTGCGTCTTCCGATTGTTCGCGCATAAAAAAGAAATTGCAGAATTTAAAAAAAGGTGTTGACAAATCCGTGAGTTTCATAGTATAATTGTTTTCGCTGCAGATGAGCGCGGCGCGCGAGCATGACGAGCGGCCATCACGGTACAGTCCGGGGTATAGCTCAGTTTGGCTAGAGCGCTTGATTTGGGATCAAGAGGCCGCAGGTTCAAGTCCTGTTACCCCGATTCTGCGGGTGTAGTTCAATGGTAGAACACCAGCCTTCCAAGCTGGATACGTGGGTTCGATTCCCATCACCCGCTTTGTGCCTATAGCTCAGTTGGATAGAGCAGCGGCCTTCTAAGCCGCGTGTCCGGGGTTCGAATCCCTGTAGGCACGTTTGTCCATCGAGAGATGGGCAGGAAAGTGTTATGGTGGGTGTAGTTCAGTTGGTTAGAGCGCCAGATTGTGGCTCTGGAGGTCGTGGGTTCGAGTCCCACTACCCACCCTTCCGCCGAATGGTGGAATTTAATGTGGAGGAATGGCGTCGAGCGTCCCCTTGGGTAGTCGCCAAGCGGTAAGGCACAGGATTTTGATTCCTGCATTCGAAGGTTCGAGTCCTTCCTACCCAGTTGTTTGGGTCATTAGCTCAGTTGGAAGAGCACCTGACTCTTAATCAGGGTGTCCAGGGTTCGAGCCCCTGATGACCCATTTTCATCCCTGCTGGATGGCAGAGATGGAGACTCCATTCCCGAGCATCGACATTTTTGAAGATTATACTTGCAATTTGTGTCGATTCGGAGTATAATCCAATTGTTCGGGTCATTAGCTCAGTTGGAAGAGNNGGGTTCGAGCCCCTGATGACCCATCTAAACGTCCTTCGGAAGAGGGACGTTTTTTTATATGTTCGATACACGCAAAATTTCTGAAAATGTGACAATCTTCGATTGCTTTTTCGGATCGTTCTTGTTATAATAGAGATAGATGTAGCGAAAATAAGAAGAGTAGGAGGCGATCCAGATGAGAGAATGGCTGACAAAGATGTTGAAAGAAGCAGGGGTGTGCTTGATTTTTACCTTGGCGGCAATACTCCTGGCTTATATTGGATACATGCTGTTGTTTGGATCTCTAGGAGAAGAACTCAAGATGCTGGTATTAGGGCTGTTCAATCGTTAGAGGTACAAATAGCAACAGGGAGTGTTACCGCTTAGGAACACTCCCTGTTATTTTCTTTTACCAGATGCCTAGAATGGCTTGCATCAGAAGACTGACGCAAGCGATGGAAATCCAGCAACAGAGCCCTGTGAGTATGGGTTTGCCGCCGCTCTTGACTAGATGAACAATGTTAGTGTTCCAACCGATGGCAGCCATGGCCATGATGATTAAAAACTTGCTCAGATCCTTGAGCGGATCGGTAACAGCGGCCGGCAACTGAAACACCGTAGTGATTACGGAGGCAAGCACAAAAAAGAGCACGAAGAAGGGGAAAATCTTCTTTAAGCTGACTTTGGCGGCAGTGCTTTGATTAGCGCTGTCTTTATGGGCATTCCGAGTTCGAAGCAGGGCCAGAACCAGTGTGATGGGAATGATGGCCAGAGTCCGGGTCAACTTGACAATGGTGGCAGTATCCAGGGTATTGGATCCGTGGATACCATCCCAGGCTGTGGCGGCTGCCGTAACGGAAGAGGTATCGTTCACGGCGGTACCGGCAAAGATACCGAAGCCTTCATTAGAAAGTCCTAGGATGCCGCCCAGTGTGGGGAATAACAGTGCGGCGGCGATGTTGAATAAAAAAATAACGGAGATGGATTGTGCCACTTCCTCATCAGTGGCGTCAATGACGGGGGCGGTAGCCGCAATGGCGGAGCCGCCGCATATCGAAGAACCGACGCCAATCAGAATCGCGCTGTTTTTCTGTAAGTGCAAGGTTTTATACAGAATCCAGGCCATCACCAGGGAGATGGAAATCGTAGAAAGAATAATGGGAAGAGATTGCATTCCTTGTTCCAAGATCTGAAACAGATTCATGCCGAATCCCAGCAGTATGACCGCGTATTGGAGAATTTTCTTGGAAGTAAATGTGACTCCTTCTTTGCACCATTCTTTCTTGGGAACGATCAGAGTCAGGAGCATTCCCAGAAGGATCGCAAAGACCGGACCGCCTATGACAGGAAGCCATTTGCCTAGGAACCAGGCAGGGATGGCGATGGCAAAGCATAATAGAATGCCGGGGATCTTTTGTTTGTATGTGTTCATGAGTGGCTGCGCCTCACTTTCTTTGGTATTTAGCCCTCCGGTAAACGGGCTATTGAGCCACCAGTATATCATAAAATATGGAGAACGACCATATACAGGATCTATAGAAAAAACAGAGATAAGGAGGGAGATCTTGGTGAAACGATGCTATATTCTGCTTTTATGGACCCTTTTGGTTTTCGTTTCTGGATGCGATATGTGGGACGGAGTGACGACAGAAGGGTACGTGAGTTTTCATAGAATGACAGATGATTGTGTATCCTCCGAGGATTATGGGTTTGTATCGGAGAATGGATATCAACGTTTGTTGTATTACCGAGGGGAACTTTTGTGCTGGAAGTGGGAATGTGTACATTTAAATAGGGATTGTCCGGCATTTTATCGGCAGGATGCCGCTCTCTTGGACGTGGATAAGAAGGGGAGACTGATTCTTCTGGAGGGATATTCTAATGACGCGGCAGAACGCAACCTACTCAAAGTTTGGAGAATAGATCCCCAGTTGCACCGAAAAGAATTAATTCAGACTTTTATACTGGATGTGGAAAATGTGACAGAGGTAATCTGGAGTGGCTGGTGTATCGAAGGGAATATGCTCTATGCAGAGGCTAGAGTGAGTCGGCAGGAAGACCGTTCCTGGTTGCGATCAATGCTTCTCTTGGGAGATCTTCGAAGCGGAGAAAGCAAGACATATATTCCGCCTCAGGAAGGGCAGGAAAGAATTAGCTTTCAGGGTGTGGAAAATGGGAAGATCTATTGGAAAAGCAATAACCAGAGCCTATGGTATCTGGATCAAGAAGTAAAGCAGCTATATCAGGGCAGTCAGGATACATGGGATCTCCTGTTGTTGGACCATTGGATCATCTATATTGAAACGAGAGAAGGACAAATGGCAATGTATTCGTATGACCTGGATACAGGGAGGGAGACGCAGATAGGAACTGTGCAAGGGAATGCCGAATTGTTTTCGGCGGCAGATCCGCATCAATTCTATGTATGGGAAAAGCAAAGTACGAAGACGATAGTAAGATTGTATGATATGGAAAAAGGCACCTTTATATAGGCGCCTTTTATAAAATCGTTTCCATTCCAATTTTTTGAGGTTTGAGACCGCAGTGCTCATAGAATTTCATGGCGGGTTCGTTGAGAGACCATACGTTCAAGGTTACATTATAGCAGCCGCTTTCTCTGGCAAATTGCAGTACAGCCTCATACAGAGCGCTTCCGATATGTTGCCCCCGGATCTTTTCGTCCACACAAAGATCATCAATGTAGAGGGTCTTGATATCCGTCAGAATATTGTCATGAAGATGCTGCTGGAAAATGCAGAATGCATAGCCTAACACATGATCGGATTCGTCTACGGCAACGAAGATGGGACGTGTATCGTCGTGAATGAGCGTCCTGAGCTGATCATCGGTGTATTTCTTATGTCCTGCTTTGCAAAGATCGGGCCGTCCTTTATGGTGAACCATGTTGACCTGTACTAGCAGCCGATCGATATCGACCATATCCTGTTCCTTCGCTCTACGAATATGCATGGTATGATGCGCCTCCTTCTGTGAATAAACTCTTTATAGTATACACCCAAGATTTTGGAAAGTAAAGAGGCGGAGAGAAATGCATAGAATCCAGCGATTTTCGTGATACTAATCGAAGGAGGGATGCATCATGGAAAAGATTCTGGGGCTGCTGAGAGAAGAACTGGAACCGGAGGAGCTGCGATTTTTGTGTGCATTCTGGACAGAACTGGGGTATGAGATCATCTGTCCACCGCCTGGCAGCTCGAAGCGTCCTACGGTTCCCCTCTGGTGCGGAACAAGGCCGGGGACGGAGGAGATCAGACTGCGTTTGTCGCACTGCCGAATGGCGGGACGAGATATATGGCGGCTAAGACAACTGACGGGAGAAAGTGTGCGGAAGATCCGCAGGGCCCAGCGCCATAGTGCCAATCCGGAAAAAAAGCTTGCGCAAATTCGTAAGTATTGGTACAATAAGAGAAAAAAACAGGGGGTGTCAAGATGGAATATTGGGTCGTAGATCATAAGCATATTTTTAAACCGGAAGAACTCTACTTGGAGAGTCATGCATCTACAATCGAATGCCTGGCAGATGGTACATTGGTGGCGGCCTGGTTTGGCGGCACGAAGGAGAAGCATGATGATGTGGCCATCTGGTATTCCCGGTACCTGGACGGGAAGTGGGAACCGCAGCGCAAGGCGGCGGATGTAGAGGGAGTGCCATGTTGGAATCCTGTGCTTTTTGATGCGGGAGATCGCCTGGTATTGTATTACAAGGTGGGGAAGACGATACCGATGTGGCAGACGTACTATGTGGAGTCCGTAGATGGGGGAGCCACCTGGTCTACCGGGAAGGAGTTGGTACCTGGAGACTTTGGCGGGCGTGGTCCTGTCAAGAATAAGTGCATTCGGCTGCAGGATGGTGCGATTCTTGCGCCAGCGTCTACGGAAACAGAAGAAGTATGGAATTGTTTCACAGATCGTTCCGAGGATAACGGACATACTTGGACGAGAAGCCCGGATGTACCGATTGCGCGGGAAAAACTACAATATAAAGGGATTATACAGCCGACACTCTGGCAGGATACAGCGGGAACGGTGCATATGTTTACGCGAAGCACAGAGGGCGCGATTTTCCACAGTGCCTCTCAGGATGGGGGGCGGAGCTGGTCGCAGGCAGAACCCACGGAATTGCCGAATAATAACAGCGGAATCGACCTGACACGGTTAGAGGATGGCCGGTTGGTATTAGTATATAATCCGATTCGTGGAAACTGGGGAAAACGGTCTCCTATCGTATTTTCTATATCTGAGGACAATGGAAAAACATGGGGCAGAGAATACTATCTGGATCATGTGCCCTGCGATCAGAAGGAACGTTGGGCGAATTTTTCGTATCCTGCCATCATCAGCAGAGGAAAAGACCTGTACATTACATATACTTGGAAGCGAGAGACGATTGCTTTCTGGCATATTCGTCTGGCATGATGAGATGGCAGTATAGAAGGGAGGAAAGGCATGGAAGGCAGAGAGCGCTTCCGGCATAATTGGTTGCGAAGGACGCTGACGCGGCTCGTGTGTCTGTGGAATTATACGCCGAAGGGGAGCAGGCTGCAGTCGGACTTTTACTGGCGGGACTTTGAGAATCTGCCTAAGGCATTTGAGGGATTTCGTATTGTACAAATCACGGATTTGCATGGACGATGCTTTGGTAAACGGCAGGAAGTCTTGGTGAAGAAGGTAAAGAAGCAGAGACCGGATCTGATTCTAATCACGGGCGACATGATGGACGAGCTCTATGAAGGCGGAGAAAGAAATGCGGTTCGGTGGATGTACAAAGAGATGGCGGGGATTGCGCCCTGTTTTGCGATTCTGGGGAATCATGAGACAAGAAGTGAATACTTACCAGAGATTTTAGCAGATCTGGCCTGCAGCCGTGTGCAGCTGCTGCGAAACGAGTCAGTGCTGCTTTTGCGGCAAGGCGGACAGATTCGCTTATCCGGTTTGGAGACAGGACTGGAGAGTGCGTTGCGCAAGGATGAGGAAGATCCAGATCATATCGGGGAAATCCTGGCGAAGATGTATCCGAGACATCCGGAGGAACAGCATATTTTTACGGTTCTGATGGCTCATAAGCCAGAGAAGATTCATCTGTACAGCCGATATGATATTGATTTGGTCTTCAGTGGGCATGCACACGGTGGGCTGATGAAGATCGGACCTTTTGGCCTTTTGGCGCCGGGCCAGGGTATCTTTCCTAAGTATATTCAGGGAACCTATGATGAAGATGGAACGTATATGATCGTGGGACGAGGACTAGGGGGGCCTAGAATCGGTATTCCGCCAGAAATTGTGACGGTGGAGCTGCATAGAAAACAACGTCCCGGAAAGGAGCGATAAAATGGATTATAAAAAATATGGAAATCAGTATCTTTTACGTGTAGACAAGGGAGAGGGCATTGCGGCATCGATCCGGGAATTGTGTGAAAAGGAACAGATTCGGTGCGGCGCGATTCATGGCCTGGGTGCGGCCGATCGCGTGGAATTAGGGTTGTTTCGTACGGATATCAAGCAGTTTGTAGGGCATACCTATGAAGGAATGTACGAGATTGCGTCTTTAAATGGAAATATCTCACAGATGGAAGGAAAGGTATATCTGCATCTGCATGCGGTGATCGGAGATGAGGAGAACGAAACGCGAGGCGGTCACCTGGTAGAGGCCAGAGTCAGCGCCACTGCGGAAATCGTAATCACAGCCTTCGAAGGAGGGGCGGATCGACGCTTTTCGGAGGAGATTGGATTGAACCTGTTTGCGTTCTGAGGTCGGAGAGAGACTCTATGCCAATGGATATGAAGAGTACCATCGCGGAAACGTATCTGCGGATGGTACAGCATAAGAATGTAGATAAGATCACGGTAAAGGCATTGATCGAAGAGTGCCATATCTCTCGCCAGACTTTCTATTATCATTTCCAGGATATCATGGATGTTTTGGAGTGGTCAACCAGGCAGGCGACACGAAAACTCGTAGAGCGGAGCCTGCAGGCGGAGGACATGCGTTCAGCCGTACGAATTTTTATCGATTTTTCAGTGGAACATCGTCCCATGCTGCAAAAACTGATGGAATCGCAGCGGCGAGCGCAGGTGGAGCAGATCATGCTGGATTCTGCGGCGGCGTATCTGGAGCAGATGGCACAGTCACGGCCGCATGATGTCGCGATGAGCGGTATGGAGCGGGAAGTACTGCTTCGATATGTTTCCTGTGGATTAGTCGGTGTCCTTTTATATTACGGAGGGAAGAAGGATCTGGATCGCGAGAGGCTGGCGGACCAGTTGGGCAGAATTTTGTTGGAAGGACTGTCCGGATGGAAGGAAAACAGAAGATAGAAAGGATGGGAAGAACATGCGGGTGCGTGTTCTTCTTTTTTTGACAAAACGAAGAATTTGTAAGGACAAAAGAGAAGTTTTGAGAATGGCGCCGAAGGGAAGTACATGTTATAAATAAGAAAGAAGGATAAGAGAGGAAAGGAGTGGATCATCGTGGGATTGAGCCAGGGGTTTCTAGCAGTTAAACTCTATGAGATGGAAAAACAGTATGGAAAACTGCAGAGCCGGCTTCTGATCTGTGGCGAAAAGAATCACCTCAGAATCCAGAAAGAGCTGGAAAGAGCAAGGGATGAATATCAAGAACAGCTGCTTACCCTTCAGAGAGAAGTGGAACAAAGCCGATCGCAGGCAGTAAAAGACTTATCTCAGATACAGCTTTCATTCTATCATAAGATGGAAGAGCTGAAAAAGAAGCTCCCGGAATACTTTCGGTCGGAAGAAACCGTACAAGAAGAGGATGGAGCGGAAGCCGCAGCGCTATACGCAGAATACGCGGTAGACCATGCGGTACAGTCCATGCAGTATGCATTCATTGCCGCGTTGGAAGCGATGGATGCGCAAATGACACTGGAAGAGCAGAAAGGAGAAGAATCAACATGCAGGAAGTAAAGAGACCCAAGAAACCATTGATTTTTTATTATGTGGTTGTATTGATCATTTTGCTGCTGTTCAATTTCTGGATTATGCCCTGGGTGGCACAGCAGAGAGTGCTGGAAGTCGACTACGGGACATTTGTAGAGATGGCAGAGAACAAAGAACTGGGACAAGTTCAGGTGGCTGAACAGGACAATGCGATTATTTTTACCAATAAAGAGAATACGGTTATATATCAGACTGGAATGATGCCCGATCCGGATCTGACGCAGCGACTGATTGATTCCGGAGCGGTATTTGCGGGACAGATTATTGAAGAGGCATCGCCGATTGTCACGTTCCTGCTATCATGGGTACTGCCGATTGTAGCCTTTATTGCGTTGGGACAGTGGATGACGAGACGGCTGATGAAGAATGCAGGCGGACCGAACTCCATGATGTTTGGAAAGAGCAATGCGAAGGTATATGTACAGTCATCAGACGGCATTCGTTTTTCGGATGTGGCTGGAGAGGACGAGGCCAAGGAGAGCTTGTCCGAAGTCGTCGATTATTTACATAATCCGAGTAAATATAAAGAAATCGGCGCTTCTATGCCGAAAGGAATTTTGCTGGTAGGCCCTCCGGGAACCGGTAAGACGATGCTGGCGAAGGCCGTCGCGGGAGAAGCGAATGTTCCCTTCTTCTCCATGTCTGGTTCCGAATTTGTAGAGATGTTTGTAGGCTTAGGTGCCTCCAAGGTCAGGGATCTGTTTAAGCAGGCGAAAGAGAAAGCGCCCTGTATCGTATTCATCGATGAGATTGATGCCATTGGGCAGAAACGAGATGGGCGTGTTGGCGGTAATGATGAGCGAGAACAGACGCTGAATCAGCTGCTGACGGAGATGGATGGATTTGAGGAGAATACTGGTGTGATGATTCTGGCAGCCACCAACAGGCCGGAATCTCTGGATCCGGCATTGACACGTCCGGGCCGGTTTGATAGGCGTGTTCCTGTAGAACTGCCGGATCTGAAAGGGCGAGAAGAGATCCTCAAGGTTCATGCGAAGAAGATTAAATATGATGATAGCGTGGACTTCAGCAAGATTGCGAGGATGGCATCCGGTGCGTCCGGCGCAGAACTGGCGAATATCATCAACGAGGCAGCGCTGCGGGCAGTGCGGGATGGACGGCGCTGCGTTACAGAGGCGGATTTGGAAGAAAGCATTGAAGTGGTCATCGCGGGATATCAGAAGAAGAATGCGATCCTGACCGATGAGGAGAAAAGAATTGTGGCATATCATGAGATAGGACATGCCCTGGTGGCAGCGAAGCAGAATCATTCTGCGCCGGTGCAAAAAATCACGATTGTTCCCAGAACTTCGGGAGCGTTAGGATATACCATGCAGGTGGATGAAGGGAATCATTATCTGATGAGCCAGACAGAACTGGAAAATAAGATTGCCACATTGACCGGCGGCCGGGCCGCAGAGGAATTGGTATTTCATTCTGCGTCCACCGGGGCTTCGAATGATATTGAACAGGCGACCAAACTGGCGCGTGCCATGATCACACAGTATGGTATGAGCGAGCAATTCGACATGGTGGCGCTAGAGACAGTCAGCAATCAGTATTTGGGCGGAGATGCGAGCCTCGCATGCTCTACGGAGACCCAGACGGAGATCGACCGACAGGTCATGGCGCTGGTGAAGCGTCAGCATGAGAAGGCGAATCGGATTCTGGAAGAGAATCGGAAAAAACTGGATGAACTGGCACAGTACCTGTATGAGAAAGAGACCATTACAGGAGAAGAATTCATGAAGATCCTGGACGATGCATCGTAAAAGAAGAACAAGCCGGGAGAGATAGAAAATGAAAGTGTCCTGGGCCTTACGGGCCCATGGAACACTTTCATTTTTTTGCGCAAAAAGGATTGCATCTGGTGTGGGAATCGTTTATAATAAATAGGAATGCATAAGAGATGGAGGGACCGATTATGAAGCTCTGGGGTGGCCGTTTTCAGAAAGAAGAAAATCAGATGATGGAGGATTTTAATTCTTCGTTTCCCTTTGATAAGCGCCTGTATCAGGAAGACATCATGGGAAGCATGGCGCATGCCAAGATGCTGGGGAACCAGGGCATTCTGAGCAGGGAAGAGGCGGAGCAGATTCAGGCAGGCCTGGCGGAGATCTTGACGGATATTCAGTCAGGAGCACTTTCCTTGTCTGGAGATTATGAGGATATCCATACTTTTGTGGAAGCCCAATTGACGCAGAGGATTGGCGAAGTGGGGAAGAAACTGCACACAGGAAGAAGCCGGAATGATCAGGTGGCTGTGGACATGCGTCTGTATGCCCGTCACTGCGCACAGGATCTGCATGAGAAATTGAAGGATTTAGTGGATGCATTGGTCAGCACGGGGCAGGAAAATAACTGCATCATGCCTGGATATACCCACCTGCAGAGAGCACAGGCGGTGACATTTCGGTATTATATGGAAGCGTATGCATCCATGTTCAGAAGAGACATGGTTCGGGTAGAGAATAGCCAGAACCTCTTGAATGAGAGTCCTTTAGGGTGCGCGGCGCTGGCAGGAACCACACACGATATCGACAGAAAGCAGACGGCGGAAGAACTGGGCTTTGCGAAACCCGTGGATAATTTCCTGGATGGAGTATCCGACCGAGATTATCTGATGGAACTGTTGGCTGACATGTCCATTATTATGGTTCATCTGAGCCGGCTGAGTGAGGAGCTGATCCTCTGGAGCAGCCAGGAATTTCGTTTTGTCTCTTTGGACGATGCGTATTCTACAGGTTCCAGCATTATGCCACAGAAGAAGAACCCGGATTCCTGCGAGTTGATTCGCGGAAAGAGCGGTCGTGTCTTTGGACACTTGATGGGGCTTTTGACTACGATGAAGGGATTGCCGTTGGCCTATAATAAAGATATGCAGGAGGACAAGCAGCCTTTCTTTGACAGCTATGATACGGTGATGGCAGCGCTGGAGATCATGTGCGGCGTGATTCGGACACTGCGGGTTCATCAGGAGCGGATGGAAGAAAGCGTCAAGAATGGTTTCCTGAATGCGACGGAAGTGGCGGATTACCTGGTGGCACACGGTGTGGCCTTCCGGGATGCCCATGGGATTGTAGGGCGTATTGTGCTGCGGTGTGAGGAAAAACAGTGTGCGATTGAGGAGTTGAGTCTGGTGGAGCTTCAGGAGTTCTGTCCTGTGATAGAGGAAAGCCTCTATGATTATATTGATTATAAAAACATACTGAAAAAAGGAAATAAAAAAGAGATGCTGTGAGCGAAGATTCCAGCTGAAAGAGGACGAGAATATGCCTAATAAGGTTTTATATAGATGGAAGAGAGGCGTAGGCATGCTATTGGCAGCTTCTATGCTTCTGAGCGGTTGCACGGCGGCAGGGGTTATGCCTGCGGCGGCAGACGCTGTTTCTTCAGAGAATAGTGTACAGACGGCAGAGAGTTCTGTGGAACAGACAGGAGAGATTGGGTCTTTAGCATTACTATGGATTGTGGATGCAGATCATACGCTGCCAAGAACCTATGCGCCGGAGGATCTGACGGACATCGGAAATGGACTGTGTCTGGCGGGAGAAGCGGCAGAGGCCTATATCAGTCTGCAGCGCAGTCTGGATATAGACGGTGGCGATAAACTGCAGCCGGTGGCAGGATATTGTTCCTGGGAGGAACAGGAACAGCGTTTGGAAGAACGGAAACAGGCGTATCTGGAGCAAGGATATGATGAGGACAAGGCGGCTACCTTTGCGTCCTATGATTGCGGCGTATTAGGGTCGGATCCTTTTCAGACGGGTCTCTACTTGCGGATAGAGACGCCGCAGGCAGAGACAAAAGAGTGGCTCGCAGAGCATGCGGGAGAATATGGATTTATCTTGTATGAAGAAGAGAATGCTTGGGTGCTGCAATATGTAGGAAGACTGCATGCGGCCGCGATGGAGCAGCTGGGCGTTGATTTTGCAGGTTATATGAAGTATCTGCATACCTATAAGAGCTGTGTGGTGATTTTGGACTCCGTTACATATACGGTGGAGATGATCGATGATTTGTCCCTGTTATCAGGATCGTTTTTGGAGATATATGGCGATAATCAGGGCGCTTATGTCGTTGTTCGGATGCAGGAGGAGTGAGTATGGATATTCGAGTGGGAGATCGTCTAAAGCTGAAGAAGCAGCATCCGTGCGGCAGCTTTACCTGGTTGACTTTACGAACGGGCATGGATTTTCGCATTCGATGCGAGGGATGCGGCCATGAGGTTATGCTCCCGCGAGAGAAGCTGGAAAAAAGAATTCGAAGAATCTATCGTGGGGAAGAAGAAATCAATCCCCATATTTCTTCTTAAGAAGGCATACTTGCGAAACGAGTTTGTTTGTGCTAAAATACAAATATATTGTGTTGACATATAGAGATAGCATGGTTTTTGCGGTGGTATGTCTTTTGCACAGGAATATTTTGAAAGAGAGGTGGCCAGGATGGCAATACGTATTGTGACAGATTCCGCTTCGGATCTGCCGGTCAAAGTGAGAGAACAGTATCCGGAGGTTGTGGTGATCCCATTGATGGTGGTAACAGATGAGGGGAAGGAACTGGCAGATGGGATTGACATCACGACGCTTGAGGTGTGCGATGCCATGCGTGCGGGTAAGGTGTACAAGACCTCTCAGGTAACGCCGGAACGTTTTGAAGAAGTGTTCAAGAGCTGTGTTCAAAATGGGGATTCTGTCGTGTATGTGGGTTTTTCCAGTGAACTCTCCGGTACGGTGCAATCGGCCCGCCTGGCTGTCAATATGATAAAGGAAGAGATGCCGGAGGCGGATATTACGGTGATCGATACGCTGTGCGCCTCGTATGGATTTGGCATGGTAGTGCAGAGAGCGGCAGAGTTGGTACGGCAGGGAGTAGAGAAGGATACACTGGTGGAACTGGTGACTTTCTACGCCAAGCATCAGCAGCATGTTTTCAGTGTAGATAATCTAGAGTATCTGCGTCGTGGCGGCCGGGTCAGCAATGTGGCGGCTTTCTTCGGAGGCATGCTAAATATCAAGCCAGTGCTGGATGTGGAAGAAGGAAAGCTGATTCCGGTGTATAAGTGTCGTGGACATAAAAAGGCGATGCAGAAACTGATTGATATGGTGAAGGAGCGTTCGACACACTCGGACATATCGAATCAGGTGGTGGGAATCACCCACAGTGATTGTATGGATACCGTAGAAGAAGTAGAGGCCATGATGCGAGAGCAGCTGGGTGTCACGAAGTTTGAGGTGGGGGAGATTGGAAGCGTCATCTCCTGCCATACCGGTCCTGGAACGATCGCGATTTTCTTTGTGGATGAGTGGCCCAAGGAAGCGGGTTATCAGGTTGTGAAGAAAGGGTAATACGATGAAATATCTTGTGATTTCCGATATTCATGGCGCCAGCCAGGCGTTGGAGCAGGCGTTGTCTTGGAAAGAGAAGCTGGGGGCGGAGAAGATCCTATTGTTGGGAGATATTTTGTATCATGGTCCGCGCAATGATCTGCCGGTGCCCTATGCGCCGAAAGATGTGGCGGCACGGCTAAATGGCCTGAAGGAACAGATTGTGGCAGTACAAGGCAATTGTGATGCGGAAGTGGATCAGATGGTACTCGAGTTTCCCATTATGAAGGCGTTTGAAACCTTGCGCTTAGGAGATGGCCGCAAGGTCATCCTGACGCATGGGCATCGAAATGAATATCAGATGGGATTAAGCTATGGCTGTGTGGTACTGTCGGGACACACGCATATTGCGACAGCCGAGCAGGATGCAGAAGGTGTGTATCGTTGCAATCCCGGGTCGGTTTCCATGCCGAAGGGAACTCTGCCTGCTAGCTTTGGAGTATTGGATGAGGAAGGCTTTGTGGTTTTGGATCTTGCAGGACAGGAACTTTTAAGCATAAAATTCAAAGGATAACGGAGGAGATACCGATGCTGGAGCAGGATGTGGATCAGGTTCTGATTACGGAGCAGCAGTTAGATGAAAGAATCAAGGAGATGGGCCATCAGATTGCAGAGGACTATCAGGGAGAACCGCTGACGATCGTGGGCATCCTCAAGGGGGCTGTGATCTTTTTCGCGGATTTGGCACGGGCCATTGATCTGCCCTTGCAGATGGATTTCATGTCTGTCTCAAGCTATGGAAGTGGAACGACTTCCAGCGGGGTAGTAAAGATCATCAAGGATCTGGACGCGGATGTCACGGGGCGGCATATTCTGTTGGTGGAGGATATTATCGATACTGGTATTACATTAGCGTATTTGAAAGAATATCTGAGTAATCGCGGAGCGCGGTCGGTAAAAATCTGTACGCTGTTAGACAAGCCGACACGTCGAGAAAAGGCCGTGCATGTGGATTATATAGGTTTTACCATGCCGGATGAGTTTCTGATTGGATATGGCGTAGACTATGCGGAGAATTATCGAAATCTTCCTTATGTGGCATCGTTAAAGAGATCCGTATATGAAAAGTAAGAATTGCGGTTGAAATCATAGGATAAACGTGGTATACTGTAGATTAGTCTCTCAGTTACCAGGCAAGAGGAGGTGTGTATTTTGTATACGGTGATGATTATCGTATCCGTTCTTTTTCTGATAGATTGTCTGTGCCTTACAGCAATCGTTCTCATGCAGCAGGGAAAAACCGCGGGTCTGTCCGGTGCTATCGGCGGTGCGGCGGAGACATATTTTGGTAAGAATAAAGCTCGTACAATGGAAGGAAAGCTGGAGTTCTGGACAAAGATTCTGGCAGCGATTTTCTTTGTGCTGGCGCTTATCCTGTATTTGATGGTAGGAGCCATCAGCTGATAATGAGAAGTGCGGAAAAGATGCGGATTCGGAGGGCGGAATGACGCCTGAGGGCCGCATCTTTTTTTGAAATGGAGGATCGTGAAAATGGAAACAGTGCAGGGTATTTTTCAGGGATTTGCATCGGGCTTTGGATTTGTGAGAGTTTCGGAAACAGAGGAATTATATATTGCGCGTGAACATGTGAATGGGGCACTGCCTAAGGACCGGGTGGTTTGTCATATCCTGCAGGAGGCTCAGGGAGAACGCAAGGCTGAAGCGGAAGTGATCCATGTTCTGCAGCATGGATTGCTGCGCCTTCCTGGAAACTGCATTGCACAGGATCTGGTGATGGCAGATGATGCGGCAATTCAAGAGTTGATCGCAGTGGTTCCTCCCGAGAAGGGGGAGGGGATAGCAGGTCAGAAGGGGCATAAAGTGATCGTTCGGATTGTGAGATGGCCGGAGGAAGGGGGCCTTCAGGGAGTGATCGAAGAAGATCTAGGCGATGCCTACGCGCCGACAGCGCGGATTCGAGGGATTCTCTGCATGCATGATCTCCCTGTGGATTTTCCGCCGGAAGTTTTAGCAGAGACAGAACCGTTGTCAGACCAGATCGAAATACCAGAAGAAGAAAGAAAATGGCGTGAAGACCTGCGAGAAGTGCCCATGGTCACGATTGATGGAGAAGATGCCAGAGATCTGGATGACGCGGTCTCCTTAAAAAAATTAGACGATGGTTATGAGCTGGGCGTGCATATTGCGGATGTTTCGTGGTATGTCAGAGAAGGGACAGCGCTTGGTCAAGAGGCGTTTAAGCGGGGAACCAGTGTCTATGTGACGGATCGGGTGGTTCCGATGCTGCCGAAGAAGCTTTCTAACGGCTTATGTTCACTGAACGAAGGGGAAGATAGACTGGCCATGAGCTGTATCATGCGAATGGATCCGCAGGGAAGAATTTTAGATCACCGCGTGGTAGAAAGCTTGATTCGAGTCGATCACCGAATGAGCTACACGAATGTACAATATATTTTGGAGGGGAGCCGGTTGCCGCAGGAGGAGCGAAGCGCAGAACAGCAGACTGCCATGGAGCAGTATGATGACTGGGTGGAGACCTTTTGCCAAAT
The DNA here is from genome assembly GCA_002305315.1 of Clostridiales bacterium UBA1390. Lineage (GTDB taxonomy): Bacteria > Bacillota > Clostridia > Lachnospirales > Bianqueaceae > Faecimorpha > Faecimorpha stercoravium. The sequence goes on along the minus strand of DBQQ01000027.1, from coordinate 80,781 downwards.
GGCTGAGTTAGCGTCTTTGCGAAGACGGATGAGGATAGAACGCGGCGCTTTAGATTTTGAAGTACAGGAATGCAAGTTTCAGATGGATCCGTATGGTTATCCCCAGGAGATCACACTGCGTCAGCAGAATGAAGCGACACATCTGATCGAAGAGTTCATGCTGGCAGCCAATGAAACGGTGGCGAAGGAATATGACGAGAAGAAAATTCCGTTCATGTACCGTGTACATCCGGAACCCGATGAAGAACGGGTGCGGGATCTGGGCATGCAGCTGCGACAGTTGGGGCGTCCGCTTAAGGGGGCGGCGAATGGCCGCTTAGATCCGGGCGCGGTGAGGCAGCTCCTGGATGGTCTGCAAGGGGAAGAGAAGAGCATGGTCAGTCAGATGATTCTGCGATCTATGAAACAAGCCCGATATAGCAGCCTCCGGGAAGGCGGACATTTTGGACTGGCCGCACCGTATTATTGTCATTTCACGTCGCCCATTCGGCGGTATCCTGATTTGGTGGTACATCGTATGATTAAGGCATGTCTGCGCGGGCAGATGAGTCCGGAGTATGCGAAAAAGCAGCGGGAGTGGATGGATAGAGCGGCGGCACACTGCTCATTCACAGAACGGCGAGCGCAGGAGACGGAGTGGGATGTGGAGAAATATATGAAGGCTCTGTATATGTCGGAGCATCTGCGAGAGAAGACGCGAGGCGTCGTATCCGGCGTCACAGAGAGAGGGCTCTACGTGGAACTGGCGAATACGGTGGAAGGGTTTGTTCCAGTAGAAAAACTGACGGGAGATTACTATACGCTGGATCGTAAGACGGGGTCGATGGTGGGAAAGCGAACAGGAAAGGTCTATACGCTGGGACAGGCCATGAGCGTCTGTGTGGATAAGGTGGATATGGATACAGCTATGATTTATTTCCGTCCGCTGACGATGAAAGTCAAGAAGTCGCGGCGTAATAAGAAAATTCGATGGTAAGAACGGGAGGACAGAATGGGAGAACAGAGAGTCAAGCTCGTAGCACAGAATAAAAAAGCATCCCATGATTATTTCTTTGAGGAACTCTTTGAGGCGGGGATTGAGCTGGTAGGGACGGAAGTAAAGTCGTTACGAATGGGAAAATGCAGCCTCAAAGAGAGCTTTATCCGGATTTTTAATGGGGAAGCGTATATTCTGAATATGCATATCAGCCCCTATGAGAAAGGGAATATTTTCAATCGGGATCCGGTGCGGACCCGGCGGCTGCTGCTTCATAAAAGAGAAATTCACAAACTGGTGGGCGGCGTGAAGGTGGATGGGTATACGATCGTGCCGGTCAAGGTGTATTTTCGAGGAAACTATGCGAAAGTACAAATCGCATTGGCCAAAGGAAAGAAGCTGTATGACAAGCGTCAGACCATTGCGAAAAAGGATCAGAGGCGGGAAGCGGAAAAAGAATTTAAGGTCCGGAACCTATACTGAGATATAGCGCATTTTTTTTCGAATTTGAAAAGTATTTGGCTGAAATTGTAAAAAATAACGAAATGCATATTATGAAAGAAAAAAAGACTGGACAAATGGGGCGGTGAATTAAGAAAACATTGAAGCAAGGGACGGTATAGCCAAACGGCTATGCCGTTCTTTGCTGTTTTTGAGTTGTATTTTGGGCTTTTTCTTTTGCCCGTTCAAAATCAAATGCACCGATGAAGTTATAGACAATCGTGATTTCCCTTGTCTTGGATTTCTTGTCGGTATGGGAAACCTCTATACGGTCTATGAACTCCCGCAAAATGGAAGCGTCAAGATCCTGCATATCGGTGTACTTCTTTACAACGCTGATAAATGCTTTAACATTAGTCTTTTGCTTTTCCTGCTGCTTGATTTCTTCCCGCAACACTTCGGCCATTGATTTTAAGTTTTCCTGCTCCAACTCATAATCACGGGACATTTTGATAAACCGTTCATCTGATAATTTCCCGGTTACATTGTCCTCGTATAAATGCTTGAACAGGTTATCTAATTCGGCAATCCGGCTTTCGGCTCTGGAAAGTGTTTCGCGCTTGCGAGAAAACTCCGCGTCGCGCTCCCGTAAACGGCTGTCCGCTGCTTCTTGGATAAACTCGGCTTCGTACTGCGTTACATACTCGATTGCTTCCCGCAAGTTCCGCAAGACAATTTCGTGCAGGACAACATTTTTAATGGAATGGGTCGTACACAAATCTTTGCCTTTCCGATAGGTCGAACAGATAAAATACTTCTGTTCTTCGGTAAAGTTCGTTGCGCGGCATTGATACATCTTGCCGCCACACTCTGCACAATAAAGCAGCCCGGAGAAAATACCCATATCGCCCATTTTGGTAGGGCGGCGGCGTGATCGGCGTATGTTCTGCACAATGAGAAATACGCTTTCTTCCACAATCGGCGGCTGCGTGTTCTCAAAGATTACCCATTCCGACGGGTCGTTCCACAATGTCTTTTTGCTTTTGTAGGATTGCTTGCGGGTCTTGAAGTTTACCGTATGCCCTAAATACTCGATTTTTTCAAGCATACGGGAAACCGTTTCATTCGTCCACTTGTAAGGATTAGCCCCCGGCTTCGGCTTGTTTGTTACTTTCAAGCCTTTTGACAACCAATAGAAAGTAGGATTAAGGATTTGATGTTCCTCTAACCACTTTCCGATTTTTTGCGGTCCCAAGCCGGAAACGCACAACGCGAAAATCTGCTGCACGACGGCTGCGGCTTCCTCGTCTATAATCCACTTCTTTTTGTTGTCCGGGTCTTTCATGTAGCCATAAGGCGGGATTGTGGTAAGATGTTCGCCGGATTTCCCCTTTGATTGCCAAGTAGCGCGGATCTTCTTTGAAGTGTCGCGGGCGTACATCTCATTGAACACATTGCGGATCGCGGTGAACTCATTTTCGCCCCGCGTGCTGTCCACTCCGTCGTTGACAGCGATAAAATGCACGCCAAAATCGGGAAACAGCATATCGGTATAAAAACCGACTTGCAAATAATCGCGTCCAAAACGGGACATATCCTTGACGATAACGCGCTTGATTTTCCCGGCCTTTATATCGGCTAACATACGCTGAAAGCCGGGGCGGTTGAAGTTCGTACCAGAATATCCGTCGTCCTCGTCATAGTGCCGGATTGCAGTATAGCCATGCTCCCGGCAGTACCGTTCCAAAATCTTCTTTTGGTTTGCAATACTGTTGCTCTCGCCCTCTAATTTGTCCTCTTGCGAAAGCCTTTCATATAAAGCCGTTATGCCCTCGTCCTGCGTGTCCTGTTGCTGATCGCGCACATAGAATTGCAAGACATTGTTTGAAATGGCTTCGCGGACTTCCGCGCTTAACACTTTGGGGGCTGCAATCTGCTGAAATGAAAAAGTGTTATTCATCTGCGCTCACCACCTTTCGCGGCAAGTGCAGCATATAACTGCCTGCTGCAATCCAGCGCGGCATGGTCGCCGTTGATTGCTTCAAGAGAAACACCCTTACCAGCGGCGCAATCTGAAAAAGCAAGTACATCTAAACAGTTTCGGGAAATGCGGTCAAGGCTCACCACAACGATCTTGTCCAATCTCCCGTTGTTCATATCCTGCTGCATGAGAGAAAAGGCAGGACGATCAAAGTTCAAACCGTTATAGCCGTTATCTACATACAGCGCAAAGGTGGCAATCCCGTTTTGGCTTGCGTGGTAAAGAAGTTTTTGCATTTGATTGTCAAGGTACAAAGTATCTGTTTGAAGTGCCGCACGAAAATAGTATGCGGTCAATTTATCCGACTGTTTCATGTTACCTCCTATTCCGACAGCCGGACAAACAGGTTATATATATTATACCACATAACCCGCCGCCCGTCTGCAATAGGAGAGTATTTTCGGCATTATACCGGGCTTTCTTCTCGTTTTAGGTCATTGTGGATTAAGCGGCGTACCTTTGTCGCGGCGTCCTCTCTTACACCGTCTTTTACAACGGCTTTGACGATATAGGTTATATCCCCGATCTTGTATTCGCGTACAATCGGGGATTTCGTTTCTTGTTTTTTCGTTTGTTCCATAGAGAAAAATCCCCCTTTCGTGGGATAGATCAATTCTTGTAATGAAAATATCCGGCAAAATCGAACGGCTGTTAGCAGCAGCACCACGGGAGTTTCACCCCTGCTCATTTAAGGCAGCCTTACCCATTGCCTGCGACGCTTTGAACGCTCGGACTGTGGCTATAAGGGCGTTTCAGATCCACCTATATGTCGTCGCCCACAAGCCGCTATGCTTGTTTTGCGGCGTGGTATTTTTCGCTCGACTTTCCCCCTACGGGGAAAAGCGGTCATGGCGTACCCGCCGTTTGGCTCGATATAGGTAGTATGTATTCGTTTGCCTTTTATACTGCGCCGCCGTTATCTTGCGGGCGTTCTTTGTCAAGGTACAAAGGCTTTGTCGGCCTGCAAAAACACATCGACAGCGATATGCTTTTGCGGAACGACAAATAGCCCATAGCGGGAAGCGTGGAAAGGGGGACACGCTTCCGCATGGGCTGAAAAAGTTATCCTACATGAAAGGCAAGGGTACGGGTAATAAGGCGCACTTGCAGCCTATTTTTCATTTCCTCGTCCACATAAGAATAGGCGTTGCCTGCGTCGTCTTTCAGCGTGCGGGTACAAAGCCTTGCTATGTAACCTTCGTAATGCTTCAAGATCGCGCATATTGCTTCGGTATCGCCGTTTGCTGCCGCTGAAATGACAGGGAACGGCAAAAGTCTTGTATTGCTATTGGTTTTCATCTGCTTTTCCCTCCATATATTGTTTGATTTTCGCAAGGGCGGCTTTCCTATGCCGGAAAACCGTTGAGCGTACAACATTCAGCAGTTGGCCGATCTCCGCGTCGCTCATATCCAAGAAATAGGATAAAAGGACGATGTTACGCTTTCTTTCGGACAGGGTTTCTAATGCTTCCCCAAGCAGCGCATTTCTGACGAACACATCATAGCCGGACACTTGAAAACGGATAAAATCGCTTTCGTACTCGTCCAGTACATAAAGCCGGTTGAGTTCGCTTTCGCATAGTTCCGAAAAACATACTTCGCGTGTTGCGCGTTTGGCAAGTTCGATCAAATAATTCTTCGCTTCGCCTTTTAAGGTTTTCTTCGCCAATGCGTCATACTGATGTTGTATCGTTTTCTTGTAGGAAGAAGATTGCTCCATAGAGTTCACCTCCTTCCCGCGTGGAGTAGAGGACGGGGTTTAAGGGCTTGTCCTCTCGCCCCCTTTCATTCCTTATCCAACTGGAAAGAGGTGTTTTGTTTCTCTGCTCAAAAAAGAATTGCAGAAAAAGCAAAAATGCGCCCGCCCGCAAAATGCGGACAGACGCAAAGGAAATGTGAGCAGTATTTAGATGTTCTGACAGTTCACCTCCATAGCCGTAATATCCCGTATGAAGATCAAGGCTTTTTTTGACAGTAAAGCGTTAGGCGGGTTGTTATAAGTAAAAAAGGACACGACGATACCTCCCCGATACCGCCGTATCCTTAAAAAAGGGCGACTTTAATACACCCCCCGCAATCCGATTTTTCAAAAAAGGAAAACGGCGGCTTTGATGATTATTCAAAACCGCCGTACGCATTAGCCGCTGAACAGCGGTTATCTGTATCGTCTTGGCTTAAAGAAATTAGTCTGTTGTTTGCTGAATATCACTCATTTGATTGAAAATCTTTTTAGAATATAGTGAGATCAAAAATGCAGCAACAGCAGCACCAATCAAAACTACCCATGTGCTATTTGAAAATATATCAAATAATACACCGTAAATTGCTTGACCTATCGGTTGTCCACACATAGCAATAGAAATCAAAGCCGCCATAATTTTACCAACTAACTGCGGGGGAGTTTGTGTTTGTACCATAGTATAAATCTGCACCATAAACAGTGTAGAGGCTCCCATTGCAACAAAACTCATCAAAGTAATAACCCCATAGGATATAATAGGGGGCATATTCAAAAGCAGGGATATACCCATTAGCTCAACGGAAATAGAACAAGCAAGGAGAAGAAGATACGAATTTTTGAGTTTTAATTTTTGAGCAACAATCGCTGTCAAAATACCGCCACAAAGTCCCCCAAATGCAAGTGCCCCTTGGGTAAAACCATACATCGTATCTGACATTTTTAATACTTGCGTAATGAGGATCGGAGTACCAACAATCATTACTGCACTTAAAACCAAGTTAAAAATGGATACTAAAAATACGATTGAGAAAAAAATAGGCTTTTCATTGCGGACAAATTGATAACTTTCCCTTAGATCCATTTTGACAACATTAAGTACGCTTGTTTCGCGTGGGCGCTTTACATGAGGAATGTGGATAAAGATTTCCATAATAGCGGAAAACAAGAAACACACAATACTAACCGAAAGAATGGGATAAATCCCCCACATTCCAAACATTATTCCTCCAATTACAGGGCCTAATAAACCGGATAAAGTATTTACTTGGTTTATAACAGCGTTTCCGGCCATGAGTTTGTCCGAAGATACAAGTAAAGGTATGCTTGCTTGTACGGCTGGTTGGTAGGTACCCGATATGCCATATAGCAGCATTAAAACTACGATAAACAAAGGTACAGTCGGTAATACTCCCAACGACAGATAAAACACACTTATCAATGCTGTTGTGCAAAAGTCTAATCCAACCATTATATTTCTTTTATTAACCCGATCAGCCAATACGCCGCCAATCATTGATAAAATAACCATTGGTGCAAACGAACAAGCCGTAACTACACCAAATAGAGTTGACGAGCCTGTTTCCCTTAACAAATAGAGTGGCAACGCAAATCGTAAAATCGCATTTCCAAACAAAGAAATGATCTGGCCTATTACCACAAGAGTAAAGTCGCGTTGAAAAAGTTTACTTTGATTTTTCATGGAATGTCCTCCTATTTAATTAAACCAACCGTCGGTTTGTATATTGGCTGAAATAAACTACTCTTTTTTGAGTAGCCTATTTCAAGTCAATTTTTATATTTTGACAAATAGTTTACATACTTGGAAATCATTTCGTCGTCCAGCAAATCTATTCCTAATCCTTGAAGCAACTTATTAAATGTTTGACACCTTCTTTTCATGCTGGCTTCATCAGTTAAACGAACAACGGGATTTAGCCACACATTATTTAGTATCATTATGACTTCGGCAACTTCTTGCGGATTTTCTGTAAGAATAGATCCATCATCAATTCCCTGTTGGAGAATTGGTTGTATGAAGTTTGGCACAACAATATCATACAACTGCTGTATTTGCATAGCCAAAAACTTTGGATTTTCTAACAGCGGTGGAGTAACTGTCAGCATTAAACTTTGATTGGGATTGAATAATGCTGCTTTGAATATTGCCCTTAACTTTTCGTAACCATTCAGAGATTTATCATCTCTAATTTTAGCAAGAGCAATCGTGTTTTCCTCACCTATTCTGTGGAAAATTGCTTCAAAAATATCTTCCTTGGACGCAAAGTGATGATAAATAGCCCCTTTTGAAAGTTTAGTTTCATTGATAATGTCTTGTAATGAAGTCTGCTCATATCCTTTTTCGACGAACAAGCGCGTAGCCACATCTAAAATTAACTTAACTGTTTGTTCAGGGTATTTATTCCGAGCCATGTTACACCTCCAAACAGACCGTCGGTCTGTATATAAGATAACATACTTTCTTTGTATTGTCAATGTCTTTTGAAAAAATAATGTGTTCTATTTGCGTAAATAATAGGAACTGTGTACGCATATCTCAAAGGAAAGGTGAACTGTAAAATGTAATAGGGTGAATGAATATGCCGAAAAGACCGATACCACTATACGATTTTACGGCTTTCGGGGCTGCTATCAAGGCCGCAAGAATTGAGCGTGGAGAGAGCCGCAAAAAGGTTTGCGACGAGTTATATATTTCTCCGCGCTATCTTGCAAATATTGAAAACGAGGGACAGCAACCGAGTTTACAAGTGTTCTATGACCTTGTAACCCGTTATCATATATCCGTCGATCAATTCTTTTTCCCAAGCGATGCCGAAAAGACGACGCAACGGTTACAACTGGATAAACTGCTGGACGGTATGAGCGATACGGGCATACGGATTATAACCGCAACGGCAAAGGAAATAACGGAAGTCGAAAAAACAGAGGAATAACCCCTCTACATGGCAGATTGCAGCGCATGGCCGCTGCAATCTTTTTTTGCGTCAAAATCAAGGGAACGCGCAACAAATGCCGCCTTTCTAATGGGATATGGAGTAGATAGCAAGCACAGCAAATGAGTACCCATTTGCAAAAACCGCTTGTTGGGAGTTTCCCAAACCCTTATCCATACCAAGAAAGGCGGCTGCACTTATGGCAAACCGAAAGAGGAATATCCAAATGAAGTTTTGGATCTCCGAAGAAGAAAAGCGGCTTATCGACGAAAAAATGAAGCAGTTACCAATCCGGCAGTACGGCGCATACTTCCGCAAAATGGCAATCGACGGATATATCCTTGTGATAGACCATTCGGAAACAAAAGCATATATCCGGGAACTGCAAGCAATCAGCCGCAATATCAATCAGATTGCAAAACGCGCCAATGCGACGGGGACGGTGTACGAGCAGGACATAACCGATATAAAAGAGGTGGTACATGAGATATGGCAATTACAAAGACGCACCCTATTAAGTCAACCTTAAAAGCCGCGCTTGACTATATCTTAAACCCCGAAAAAACAGACGGGAAATTGCTTGCGTCCTCGTTTGGCTGCGGCATGGAAACGGCAGATATTGAGTTTGCCTGGACGCGGGAAATGGCCGGAGATCGCGGCACACATTTAGCGCGGCACTTGATACAATCCTTTGCGGTGGGAGAAACAACACCGGAAGAAGCGCACAAAATCGGCATGGAACTTGCCGAGAAGATTTTAGGCGGCAAGTACGAGTTTGTTTTGACAACCCATGTTGACAAAGGCCATTTGCATAACCACCTCATTTTTAACTCCGTCAGTTTCATTGACTACAAAAAATATCACTCAAACAAGCAGAGTTATTACCAAATCCGGCGCACCAGCGACAGGATATGTAAAGAGCATGGGCTATCCGTTGTAGAGCCGGGAAAGGACAAAGGCAAAAGTTACATCGAGTATCACGCGGAAAAGCAAGGGACAAGTTATAAGGCCAAATTGAAAGCCGCCATTGATACCCTCATTCCCCAAGTAACCGATTTTGAAGAACTCATAAAGCGGTTGCAGCAAATGGGCTATGAAGTGAAACGCGGTAAATATATTTCCTGCCGCGCTTCCGATCAAGAACGGTTTACCCGTCTGAAAACGCTCGGCGCGGCCTACGCGGAAGAAGCCTTAAAGGAACGGATTAGCGGCGTGTACCGCGTCCGGGCAAGGCCGGAGCAGGACGACAAGCGGATCCGGCTTGTCATAGATATTGAAAACAATATCAAAGCGCAACAATCGGCAGGCTATGAAAGGTGGGCTAAAATCCATAATCTAAAACAAGCCGCAAAAACCTTTAATTTCTTGACGGAAAACAAGATTGAGTATTACAGCGATCTTGAACAGAAAATCGCGGATATTATGACCGCCCATGACGCGGCGGCAAAGGCGGTACGAGAGGTAGAGCAGAACATGGGGCAACTCTCTTTGCTGCTGAAGCATAGCACCACATACCGGAAGTTAAAACCGCTGTATGAGCAATACCGCAAATCCTCGGATAAAGAAAAATATCTGCGGGGGCATGAAAGCGAGATCATCTTGTTTGAAACGGCGGCAAAAGCCTTAAAGCAAATGGGCGTTTCCAAACTGCCGGATCCCGTCAAACTGAAACAGGACTATACAGCATTGAGCGAAAAGAAAAATAAACTTTATGAAGAATACCGGGAAGCCAAGAAGCAAATGCAGGAGTACGGCATTATCAAAAAGAATGTTGACAGTATTCTTTACCCGTCCCAAAGCAGGGCAAAGGAGCAGGAACGGTAACGCAAGGTGGAAAAAAATAATCCTCTATGGTAAAATAGAATTGCTCGGAAAGGAGTATCGCAAATGGACAATGATAAATTACAACTTTTTGAAAATAAACAAATCAGAACAGCATGGGACGAGGAAACGGAAGAATGGTATTTCTCCGTCGTTGATGTTGTCGCGGTTTTGACCGACAGCGCGGATCCCAAGCAGTACATAAAGAAAATGCGCGCCCGCGATCCCGAACTTAATTCGAGGTGGGGTACAATTTGTACCCTAACTGCCATGACAGCGGCAGACGGAAAACGCTATCGGACAAGCGCGGCTAATTTAGAGGGTTTATTCCGTATCATTCAGTCTATCCCGTCCCCCAAAGCAGAGCCGTTTAAGTTGTGGCTTGCAGAAGTCGGGCGGGAACGGATCGAGGAAACCATAGACCCGGAACTTACCATAGACCGCGCCCTTGCAACCTATGTGAAAAAAGGATATAGCCGCGAATGGATTAACCAGCGGTTGCAGGCAATCAAAGTGCGGAAAGAATTAACCGACGAATGGCAAGACCGGGGCGTACAACAAGGCGTTGAATATGCGATACTCACCGACGAGATCACCCGCACATGGTCGGGCATGACGACGCGGCAATATAAAAAACTGAAAGGCTTGAAAAAAGAAAATCTGCGGGATAACATGACGACAACGGAAATTATCTTGAATATGCTCGCGGAAACCTCCACAAAAGATATTTCCAAAGAAGCAAAGCCGGAAACCTTTGAAGAAAATATAGAGGTTGCCCGTCGCGGCGGCAGCGTGGCCGGAATTGCCAAGAAAGCACTTGAAGCGGAAACGGGAAAGCCCGTCATTACATCACAAAACGCGGCGCAATTAAACGCCGTTGTAACGGGCATGATTGAGGGCGTTGTGGACGCGGAAAAAAAGAAAGACGAAACGGAAGAATAAGGGGTGCAGCGTGGAAAGATAGGGGCTGAAAAAGCCTTGTAAAACAAGGCTTGCAGCGCGTGAAAACGGCATAGCCGATACTTTATATTCAAAAGCGCAAAATCGGCTTTCTAATTGTCCATGCACAAACAAAAAAAGACGGGGCGCGGTAGCCAATCAAGGCCACCGCGCCCCATTCTGCTTTTGGGCTATTCTTCGTCGGTTAGGGTAAACGCTGCTTCCGAAAACTCGCTGTCAGTCATGCGCTGCAACTTGCGGATCGTGTTTTCTGCAAGGGGCTGCATATCGTTGTCCATGTAAGGGATTGCCGCAAGGATATTTTGCATTGTCTTTTCCCGGCTGTCCTCGGCATAAATCGCAATTATGTTTTCTTCCTCGACAGTAAAGCGGATATTCATTGTGATACCTCCATATCTTTTTGTTTCTGCTGCATGGGCTGTTTGGCCTGTTGTGTCTTGGCCTGCTTTTTGTATTCGTCCAACTTTTTCAAAATAGAGGGCTTTTTCTGCGGTTTCTCCTGCTTCTCGGTTTTTATAGCGTTTGCCAAATCCACAAGGGAGATCGCTTCCCCGGCCTTGGCCTTTGCTTCCAACTCGTCAACGGTAGGCGCTTGCGGCGTATTATTGATAATCCCGTCAAAATGGTTATCGTTCTGTTCAACCGTATCTTCCACCGCTTTCAAAGGGTTTTCCCGTTCCGGCTGCTGTGCCAATACTGCAAAAGCCTGTGTACCATTCCCCATAATCAGAGACTTCCCGTCGTCCGACGCATGGTGAAATCCATAGCCTGCCGCTTCCATTTGTTCGCGGCTCATATCGGTAATATGGAAATTGCCCCTTGGCGTTTTGACAGTTTCGCCCGTCATAAGGCTGTCGGGGGGCGGCTCCGGCTGCTCCTGCTTTGCAAGTTGCCCGTCGCGGTAAGAATACCCTTGTGTTCTAATCGTTTCAAGGGTACTGCCCGTAACATCCCCATAGATCCGCTTGTCCGCGTCAATCATCGTTTGCAGCGTATCTTTTACCGTATCGGATAAGGCTTGTTGCTGTTCGGGCAGTAGCGTATCAAACACGGGGGCTTGCTGCTCGGCTTCCCGTTGCTGCTGCAACTCGGTAAAATGCCCCTCGATCTCGTTAATGAGTTCCTTTGCGGTAGTCTGTATGGTTTCAAGGGACGCTTTTAACTCGGTCATTTCCTTTCCGCTGCTCCACCCGGCAACATAGCCAAAAGAGTAATCGGAAGTATCAAGGCCAAAATGCTGGCACACCGTATAAGCGACGCTCTCTGCTTGCACTTCGCGGGTATGGCGGTCAACGCGGTTTTGTTCCTCTTTGGGCGCGTTCAAGTCAACATCATGCAGCCGCGCATGGGCTATCTCATGGATTGCCGTTTTCAAGGTCTGCAACTGGCTTGCACCCTCCTTAATGGCAATCCGCTTATCGGTTAGGCTGAAATACCCGTTTGCGCCGCTGTTGATCTGCTCAAAAGCAATGGGGACGGGGGACGCTTTTTCAAGGGCAGCAAAAAAATCCTCGTACTGTTCCACATCGGCAAGCAGCGGTTTAACGGAAAGGTCGGGAAACTCCTTGCCCTCGGTCTGTGAAATATCAAAGACGGTTACAACCTTAAAGGCAGGGACGGTAATTTCTTTTTCTTCCTTGATCGGCTTTCCCTCGCGGTCAAGCATGGGTTTTCTTGTTTCCGGGTCGATTTTATCCACCAGTTTTTTTACCTTGTAAGGCGCGGGGGCAAAGATTTTGATACCCTTTTCACCGCTTTTCACATGACGGTCAAACTCCTTTTGCCATTGCCGGAAGCCCTTTACCAAATTGCCGCCCTGCATGGCAATCAAGATCGTATTGTTTAGGCTATAATCGTGAAACTTCGACATGGCATTTAGAAACTCTTTATAGCGTTCACTATCAAAAATAGCCTGCACGCCCTGTTCCAAACGGGCAGTGATCTCCTTTACTTTGTCGACGGACTTTTCAGAAGTAAGGATAATGGGAACGACGGGGCGGGGCTGCTGCTCGTCGATCTGCGTTGCCGATTGCTGCATTTCGGCTGCGTCCATAAAGATATTTTCGTCATGCTCCGGTTGCTGCGGAAACTGCGGCGTTACCCGGTATTCTTTTGGTATGTCCTGCCCGTCGTACCATTCCGTAAAGGTGTTGCGGTTATTATAAATATAGCCTTGTTCGGTGAACACGCCCCCGTCATTTATGGAAGCGTCGCGCCCGTATTCCTCATACATAAAATAGTTTTTTGCTTCCTGCGGCAATTCTAATTCGTCCAACTCGTCAATGAGATAATGGCCGTATTCTTCTTCATTGTGGACGCTCGGATAAAGCCAATAGCAGTCAAGGTTTTGTGCAAGGTTGATAAGGTCTTTTACGCTGGTGGCATACTCCCCATGAGCAACCGCCGCCGTAAACTTTTCCCGATCTTCGTCAAACTGCATGGCAAGCAGTTTTCCTAAATAGTTGAGTTCGTCCGGGTGTTCATGCTCTCCTAAAAAGGCGGTCAAGCCTTTAATATCGGATCTGTATTCGGTGATATGCCATTCTTCATAGTTCTTTCCGTCAATGCCGATCCGGTCAAAAACTTCTTTCATGTGTTCGGCGGTGGTGGGAAATGATACCCATTCGCCCGCTGGTCTGTTCTCGGTATATTTGCCAAGATTGGATATATAGGCTTCCAACAAGGTACTATGGTCGTCCATTCGCTCGCTCCTTTCTTCTGCAATTTTCTTGTGCATGAGTTCGTAATCTTCGGGGGTCATGCTCCCGTCATAGATATAGGGGTTTATATCTTCGCCGTTGTATGGCCTTTCAGAAAAGGGCAATCCTGCGGCATGGGCTATCTGCCGCGCCGCTTCAACTTCTTCCGGTGGGATTGTCCCGTCGTGCTGCTCAATAAATCCGGCAAGTGTATTAAAGCCGTTTTCATAATGCCAACGCACCCCGGCGGTCAGTTCATCAAGGCGCATATCCTCGGCCAAATGCCCGCAATAGTAGCCATTCAATGCAACGGCGTTAGGGTCAAGGCGGCATATCTGCTGCACTTTCCCCATATCGTCGTAAGGGATTGTGTCGCTGCCAAGTTCAAGATAGAGGTAATCGCTCTGCCATGAACGCCCCTCGCGCCAAAATATTACCCATGCCATACCGCCGCGCAATTCGTCTTGAAAATCCTTTACGGCTTCCCGTAAACTCGCCATGTGTTCACTTCCTTTCTCATAAGGGTTTGGGACTATCCCAACAAGCAAAAATGCCCGCGCTTCTCAAAGAATAGCGCGGGCATTTCTCGCAAATGGGTACTCATTTGCTGTGCTTGCTATCCAGTTGTTTTTATCCGCAAACGCCTGTTTCGCTCACTTTCCGCTTTCTGCCTGCGGTGGACAATCTTTGCACAAGCAGGACAATATTTTGCCCGATTGCTGCCTGCCGCAAAGGTGGATTTGCAAAGGGCGCAACGCTTTAATTCTATGCTGCGGTCTTTCATCACCTCGGCGCAAAACTCCCGATTTGCGGGCAAAACCGCTTCGCGGAAATAACGGCATAGCAACGAATAACTAATGCTCTGCACACAAACACAAGGCTCTCCGTCGTCCAATAGCAAGCAGTTTCCGCAATCATTGTTCGCACATTCAGCCTTTGCCATTTTCTTTACAACGCGGTACTGCGCTTCATTTAACCGGATCATTTTCGGTTTTGCTCGACGCGGTAATTAACATACTTGCCCCCTGTGTCGGCAAGCACTACCACACCGTCAAAGGTGTTGCCCGTCTTGGTAGAATACATACCTTTGATTTTTACCTTTCCGTCTTTCAAAAGGGCGGCGGCAATGGATTTTGTAAAAGCCTTTTTTCGCTGCTCAAAAAAGCGGTCATTCTTCCACATGACAAAATTACAACTGCGATTGCCGCAATAATAATTCTTCTTTCCCTCATAGACCGCTGCGCCGCAACGGGGACAAGTGCCGATTGCTTCCCGCTGCGGGGCAAACAGTTTTGCTTTATCCTCGGAAATATGCGAGTAGGATTTGACAAGTTCTGCGGCCATTTCTTCAATCCCGCACATGAAGCCTGCGGGATCCTCATTGCCCTTGGCAATCTCCACAAGCCGCGTTTCCCAATCGGCGGTAAGCAACGGAGAGGTCAACGCCTCCGGCAAAACAACGGTTAGATTGATACCGTCCTTTGTCGCTTTCAATTTCTTTCCGCTGCGCTGGACAAAGCCCGCATGGATCAGTTTTTCAATGATACCCGCCCGCGTCGCGGTAGTGCCTAATCCCTTGCGCTCGGCTTCGTCCGGCGTTTCCTCTTTGCCCGCATTTTCCATTGCGGATAGCAAAGTATCTTCGGTAAATGCCTTTGGGGGCTGCGTGTAATGCTCGGTGATCTCCGCTGCTGCATTTTCAAAAGTCTGTCCCTCGGCAAGCGGGGGCAATGCGGTTTCTTCCGGCTCGGCTTCGTCCTCGTCGTCCTTGCTTTTCAAAACAGAACGGGAAAGGCGGTCAATCTCGCGCCACCCCTCGCAAGTAGGCGTTTTTCCCTTGGCAGTAAAGCGGTAGCCGCCGCACTCAAAAACTGCCGTAACCGCTTCATAAGTATAGGGGGCGGCAACGGCGCAAAGAAGTTTCGCGCAAACAAGGATTACAATTTTCTTTTCACTCTCGGTCAAAGCGGCAAAGCCGTTTTTCACAAACTCTGCTGTCGGTAAAATAGCGTGGTGGTCGGTTACTTTGGCATTGTCCACAATGCGGGAAAGGTCGGGGGTAAGGGCTATGCCCTGCATGAAAGGCAAAATCCCACAAAGGCCGCTTATCAGTTCTTCGGTGGATCCGGCCATATCGGAAGTGATATATTTACTGTCGGTGCGCGGATAGGTCAAAAGCCTTTTTTCATAGAGGGTTTGCACATAATCAAGGGTTTGTTTGGCCGTAAAACCAAATAGGCGGTTTGCTTCCCGCTGCAAAGCGGTTAGATCAAACAATTTCGGCGGGGCGGCGGTCTTTGCTTCTTTGGTAAGGGAAGTACAAACGGCCTGCGATTTCTCGCAAGCCGTTTTCATCTGCTGTGCCGCTGCCGGGTCAAATAGTTTTTCGGAAAGAGCAGTCATGCCGCCTGCCTGCAAGCGGACAACATGATACTTTTCTTTTTTGAAACTGTCGATTGCATAATCCCGCTTGACAATCATATCAAGGGTGGGGGTCTGTACCCGTCCCACATTCAAAGTCTTATGGTAGAGGATTGAAAAAAGACGGGTTGCGTTAATGCCGATCAACCAATCGGCCTTTGCCCGACAAAGCGCGGATTGATAGAGATTGTCATAGTCATGCCCGTCTTTGAGGTTTGAAAAGCCCTCGCGGATCGCGCTTTCTTCCATGCTGCTAATCCAAAGGCGGGAAAATGGTTTGCCGCAATCGGCCTGCTCATAAACGAAACGGAAAATGAGTTCCCCCTCGCGGCCACTGTCGCAAGCGTTGATAATCTCGGTAACATCGTTTCTGTGCATAAGGTCTTTAAGGACAGAAAACTGCTGCTCCTTGCCGCCGGCAATGACAAACTTCCATTCCTGCGGGATAATCGGGAGATCGTCATAGTTCCATTTTCGATATTGCTCGTTATATCCCGCTGCGTCCGCAAAACTAATCAAATGCCCGATACACCACGAAACAAGGTAGCCGCCGCCCTCCATATATCCGTTTTTCCTTTCGTCGGCGTGGAGTACCGCCGCGATTGCCTTTGCAACGCTTGGTTTTTCTGCAATTACTAATTTCATCTCGTTTCGTCCTCCTGCTCGGTTTCCAATTCTTCCGTTTCTTCCTCGTCCTCGTCAAAGTCGAGATCGTCAAGGTTACTGTTGCCCTTGGCTGCGTCCTTTTTCGGCTTCAAAATCTTAAAGTAGTAGAACGCGCCGCCGCCTGCTGCCGAAACAAGCAGCACGACAAGCAGAATACCGCCCATGCTGCCGCCTTTTTCTTCCTCTTGTGGCTGCTCGGTTTCTTCCGGCTCCGGCTCGGCTTCCTTGCCCGCGCACTCGCTCATGTTTGTACTGCAAACGGGGCAAGCGGTATTGACGCTTCCGGCAACACATTTTTCCGTACAGTTACAAACGGGGGCTTCCTCGGTCTGCCCGTCCTCCATGAGTTGCAAGAGGTCTGCTTCGTCCACTTGGTTTAGAAAATGTACGGTGTTTTCTCCGTCCTCGGCGCGATCAATGATGATATAAAAGTAATTGCCACTTTTGGTTACGACGGTAATAAACTGCTTGTCGCCTGCGGCTTCTCCCTCTATATCATCTACAAGGGACATATTACCGTCCGGGGTAAGGGGCTGCGGCTCGTAGCCGCCTGTGGTTTCTTCCGGTGCGGGCTGTTCGGCTTCTTCCGGCCCGCCGCCCGCATAGGCGGTAACAGAAAAGCCGCCCATGAGAACAAGGGCGGCAAGCAAAACCGTAAACTTGCGGATTAGTTTGTTATTCTTCATCTTCGGCTACCTCCTGCGTGTTCGGATATTTCCCTTGCTCCTGCGGCAAAGGAAGATCGCCGTTTGCATAAGCGGAGAGGAAAGCGGCCAACTGCGCCGCGTCGATGTTCACCGCCTTTACCATGTGAACAATCTGCGCGTTTTCTTCCTCGGTTTTCCGCGCTTCAAGGTCTTTCAGCCTGTTTTGATATTCAACGATTTTTGCCCGCGTCTTTGCAATATCCTTTTCGATACGCTCTAATTTTGTATTTGCCATAATAGATTACTCCTTTCCAAATCGCTCTTTCCATGAGTAGTTGCGCCCCAATCCCTTTACAGTTTTGAGATAGGGCATAGCGTTTTCTTCTAAAGCAATCGCCCGATCAAACAAATCCGGGTAGTGTTTCTTGAGAAATAAAATCTCCTGCCGCTTCATACTTGGACAAAAGAAACAAGAGGATTTACCCGGCTGCGGTAAGCCTGCCGCCCTAATTTCTCGCATACAATCGCCCCGGCTCCAGCCCCACTTTTCAATAAGCGGATAGCGGTTATTATACTTTTTGTCGGCTTCATTGTGGTTGCGGGAATGTTCATACCGTTTCAGTTCCCCCGCGTCATACCCGATAAAGCGGTTGATTTTTTCGCCCCGCTGCCATACCTCGCGGCAAGGAGTATAGTTATTACAAAACTTTTCCTGCGGCGCGATTTTATGCTTTTGCGAACAACGCTTATACCCGTATGCAATCGCTGGTAAGGTATGAGAGCGCAAACATTCGGTTTCAAGAGATAGACGGTTGCCATATCGGTCAACCTTTTGCACTATGGTAATCTGTGGCATACCATGATCGGATAGCCACTTATCCATTTGCCCGATAAATTGATAAGTGTGCGGGTGTTCCGCGCCTGTGTCGGCAAAAGTGATAAGGTCAACCGGGATTTTATTTTTGTATAGGCCAATAAGTAAGGCGGCACTATTCGTACCGCCGCCAAAAGAAACTATATTGATGTTGTTACCTCCATTTCTAATTGTAATTCAGCCGCCCAAAGGCGTATAGGTGAGATTGCCAATAACTCGTTTCTATGCTGGTGTAGGAAATGGGATCGCCGCAATGGATCATCATTCCATTACCGACATAAATCCCGCAATGGCTCACGCCGGGGGTATCGTATGTACCCGTGAAGAAAACCAAATCCCCCGGCTGCGGATTAGAAACGGGGGTTGAAATGTTGTAAAGCCCTTGCGCTCCAAGCCTGCCCGTATTGTATAGGCCGCTGTTCGTCAATACATAACTCACAAAGCCGCTGCAATCAAAAGAGGTTTCCGGGCTGCTGCCGCCCCACACATAGGGAAAACCGAGATATTTTTCGGCTTCGTCTACGAGCCGCGCAAACTGTTCATCGGAATTGAGCAGCGCGGCGGGTACTTCGTAATCGGCGGGCGGGTTTTCATAGTATTTTGAAACATAGCCGGATTGCGGGAAAAGGTCTGGTCTGTTTCCCAGCGACGACATATAGACAGCGTATAGGGACAACTGTTCTTCTCCCATGATGTAAACGGGGACATGGGAGAGATTGAAGTTTTCCAAGTCCACATGGAGAATGTAATAGTTATAGGGTACTTCAACTTCGTATTCGTTACCCTCGCTGTCTGTCCTTGTTTCGGTGCGGTAGCGTACCTGTACTTCTTCTTCGACGGTCAAGATATACTGTTTCTCAAAGAGCATTTCAAGGGTGCTTTGGGCTTCTTCAAGGGTAAAAATGCCCTCATGCCATGCGGAAAGAATAGAAATTAACACATAAGGATCATGTTCGATCTCGTCTGCGTTTACCCGGTATTCGTCATAGCCGGGGTACTCGTTTTCGATGTTGTCCAGCATATCTTGTAATTCGGCTTCCATATCGGAGTAGGCCGCTTCCGCGCCCGTAATGTCTGCGTCCTCGGAGAGATAGGACGACGCAATCAAACCGCTGCCGCCGTTGCCGCCAAAAAGGGAACAAGAGGACAAGCCGCCGAACAGCAAGAGCAGCACAAGGCCAATCCCACCCACGATCAAACAGCCTTTCCAATGCCGCGCCACAAAAAAGGTTGCCCGTTTGGTTTCCTCGGCGGTTTTCTTTGCGGCCTTTGCGGTTGCTTCTGCTGTCTTTTTGACGGTGCTGCCCGCCTTTATGCTCTTGGCATACTGCCGTTTAATCCGTTGTTTCTGCCAAAAACGGGAAATAGGGTTTGAATGAGCAAGGGCGGGGTTATCATGCAATGCCTTTTGATAGAAGAAATCGGCATTTGCTTTTGCGGCTGCTTTCTCGGCTTTGGCCGCTGCCCGATAAGGTTTCAGTTTATGGCGGCGCATACCGCTTTGAACAGCCCGCCCCGCCGATCTTCCAACCTTTTCACCCGCCAACTCGGTTTTATGTCCGGCTTCCACTCCGGTATTTTCGGTTTCCGCTTCATGGATTTTCCCATGTACGGCATTACCCATTTCCTGCAAAGGCCGGGACAAGGGGTTATGCTGCAACTTCCCATTCGGTGGCTTATCTGTCTTTTCAAAAGAAAGGCGCGTCTTTGCCTTGCCTGCGGCTTCGTCAAAAACGCGCTCTTTCTTGATTTTGGTCTGCTTGGGAATAGCCGCCCGCGCTGCGTCTAAACGGTCTGCCGCTTTGTCGGATTTGTTGATAGATTTCTGCAATTCCGGCGTTGCCCGTTCCTCTGCGGAAAACTGCAAGCGGGAAGAATGGGTTTTAGGCCGCGCCGCGTCAAGGGCTTTTTTCTCTGCATTTTTTGACAAATGGAGCTCAACTTCCGCGCCGATACGGTCAACAGTCTTTTCTGCCGCTGCGGTAGGGGCTTTGGTATAATTTTCTTCCTGCGGCCTGTCGCTGATACTGGCCGTTTCACCTGTTGAAAGATTTTCCATAATCGCCCCGTCGCGGCTCATTTTCTGTGTTACCTTGTCGGGGGCTTTCCATTCCTTGCTCATAGGTTTTCACCTCCAATCCGCTGTTTCGCAAGGTTACAGTATTCGGGGTTGATCTCAATACCGATATAGCGGCGGTCAAGGTTTTTTGCCACCGCTGCGGTTGTACCGCTGCCTAAAAACGGGTCAAGGACAATACCGCCCATAGGACAGCCCGCCAAAATACAAGTTTCTGCCAACTTCGGCGGGAAAACCGCAAAATGCCCGCCGCGATAGGAAACGGTATTGATCTGCCAAACATTGCGGCGGCTGCGGATCGGCAATATCATTTCGTCAATGTATGCGCCCTTTTTGCGGGGACGGTTAATTGTCTGTGCGCTGTTTTGCCCCGGTACAGTATCGGTATATTTGTTTCCGCTGCCAATTCCGCTTTTCATTCGTCCAGTCGTTGCCGGGGCTATCGGCTCGGCTACGGCCAGCCAATCATAATAATACTTCCTCGATTTTGTCAGCAAAAATACATACTCATAACAGCGCGACGGCCTATCCCGCGTGCTTTCCGGCATGGGGTTTCCCTTGTACCAGATGATCGAACTCCGCAAATACCAACCGTCAGCGCGTAAAGCAAGGGCTACAAGCCAAGGAATACCGATTAAGTCTTTCGGCTTGCAGCCGGGGGCGTGGTGGTTAATAGATACCTGTTGCCCGTTCCGGCCTTTGGGATATTTGGGATCGTGGTGGTCGGCCTTGCTGCCTGTTCCGCAATAAGTGTCTGCGATATTCAGCCAACAAGTACCCTCCGGCGCAAGCACGCGCTTTACTTCATGGAATACTGCCACAAGGCGGGAAACATATTCCTCCGGCGTTGCTTCCCGCCCGATCTGCCCGTCTGCGCCGTAGTCCCGCAAAGCATAGTAAGGCGGGGAAGTAACGACGCATTGCAAGGCATTGTCCGGTAAAGTCTTTAAGACTTCCAAACTGTCGCCGCAATAGATTTTATCCGTTTCTATCCTCATGCCGACACCTCGCCGGGTTTGGTCGTCATAATGCGGTACAATTCTGTATCCTGTGGGAAACGGTCAACGAACGGCAACACCGTATTGCCGTAGAATAACAATCCCTCGCCTGCGTTAGAATGGGTAACATAGTTCATTTGCTGTGGGCTGATATTGAGTTGCTTTCCAAGGATTTCTCTGTCGCCCTGCGCTTGATTGAGCATATACACAAAATCCGAGTTTTCAAAGATATTTTCAATCTCCCGGCTTGCAAGAAGATCTTTGACATTTTGTGTAATTCCTGTGGGGATCCCGCCCCATTTTCTAAAACGCTTCCAAATCTCAACGCTGTACGCTGCGGTTTGTTCCTCCTTTAGCAGCAAGTGAAACTCGTCGATGTAGTACCGCGTGGCCTTGCCCTCGCTGCGGTTTACGGTTACTCTGTTCCAAACTTGATCTTGAACAATGAGCATACCAAGTTTTCGCAACTGCGTACCGAGTTCTTTAATATCAAAGCAGACAATCCGGTTTTGAATATCAACATTTGTCCTGTGGTTAAAGATGTTCAAACTACCATGCACATAGAGTTCCAAGGCCGACGCGATCCGCTGCGCTTCCTTTTCCGGCTGCTTCTTGATTTCGTCGTAAAGGTCGCCCAATATCGGCATATTCTCCGGCTTCGGGTCTGCAAGGTAGTTGCGGTACACATTGATAACGGCGCGGTCAATCAAGGTTTTTTCAACGGCTTCCAAACCATTCTTGCCGCCCATAATCAACTCGCAAAAGGAAAGGATAAAGTCGCTTTTTAGGGCTATTGGTGTGTCGTCCTCGCTGTAATTCAGATTTATGTCCATTGGGTTAATGTACTGCGTGCTGTTCTGCGATACTTTGATAACCTGTCCTTTTAAGCGGCTAACAAGTGGGTAATACTCGGCTTCGGGGTCGCAAATGATAATGTCGTCCTGCGTGATAAGAAAAGCATTGGTGATTTCACGCTTTGCCGAAAAACTCTTGCCGCTGCCCGGTGTACCAAGAATTAGGCCATTGGGATTTTTCAAAAGTTTTCTGTCGCAAAGGATCATGTTATTCGATAGGGCGTTCAGCCCGTAATACAACGCTTCGCCGCTTTGGAACAACTCTTGCACCGTAAAGGGTACAAAAATAGCGGTGCTGGAAGTAGTCAAGCCCCGCTGGATTTTGATTAGGTTTTCCCCCAATGGGATAGAGGACATAAGCCCCGGCTCCTGCTGGTAGTCAAGACGGGTAAGCGCACAATTATATTTCTGCGCTACGCCTGCCGCTTGAAAAACATCGTTTTCCAACTTCTGTTTTGTATCGGCAATATTCAGCACAAGCAGAGTAAGCAAAAACATTCTTTCATTGCGGCTTTGCAGATCCCGCAATAGGTTTTTCGCTTCGCCGCCATAGGTAGCAAGGTCGGACGGAATAATATCCATATCGTACCCGCTGCGTACTGCCTTTTTCTGTTCCTCAATTTTCATGCGGTCAAGGTCGGTGATTTTGCGCTTTATGGTCTTGATCGCTTCGTTGTGGTCGATACTGCGGATATGCAGATTAACAATAATCCCGTTTTCCGCTTCCATGAAGTCGGCAAGCATACGGTCATTGAGTTCCGGCGCGATAATCTGCAAAAAGGAAACCGCGCCAAACTTGCCGCCCATACGGAACATTCGCCCGTCGCCAAAACGGAAAGAGGACGGGGCAATGCAGTCTTTGACGGAAAGGCCGCTTTGCGGTAGCATATCCCAATCAAAGATAAAGCGTTCCCCGTCCGGGTGAAAAATCCCATGCAGCAGTGCAAGCCGCTGTTTCCCGTCCATAGGCCGCGCCGCTGCGCCGATGATCTTAAAATGGTGAAAAATATCCGTTTCAATGCGGTTAAGCCGCGCCCGCGCAATTTTAAGGTTTTCCGCTTCAATGGTAAAGGTAAGAAACTTTGTCTTTACCAAGCCGTTATTGCCGCGCTGCAACTGCGTTTGCAGCATGGCCGAGTATTCTTCTCTGATACTGTCGAAACTATCCCCCTGCGGGGCAATGGTGATACTCTTTTGAAAATCTTCCTTGTTCGCATGGCGGCTGATAAGGGAGAGTTGCACACCGATAGAAGCGTCAAAATAGTTATACATATCGCATAGGGCTTCAAAGGTAGCGGTCTTATCGTCCGGCTGCGCCAACTGATAATTGATGTCCTCAAACTCTATGCACTTGGAATAGCGGTTGCCGGAAAGTTTGCAGATCCCGTCCTTAAACATCTTTTCAAAAGGTATGCTGTCCTGTGCGGTATGGGGCTTTCCGTCGCCCTTGGCCTGCCGGATCGCCGTTTCAATCTGCTTTTTCTCCTTGGAAGTCAATTTACGCTTTTCGGCCTGCGCTTTTGCCTTTGACAATCGCCTGCACCTCCTTTTCTAATCTGTGTTGCCGGATTACTACATCGTAAAAATTGTTTGTCTGATACGGCCTTTCTTTTGGCCGGATAAACTTCACTTCAATAAACTGCCGCAAAATCACTTCAAGGGGCTGTCCATGTTTTTCATACATGGCAAAGAGGAACAGCGGAAGCATGACAAGCACCATACACAAGGCCGCTGCCGTTGTTCCTGCGGTATCTTTGAGTAAAAAGAAAAGCGGCAAGCCAATAAGCACCGCCGCCCCAAAACAAATGATTTGCCGCTTTGTCAAGTTGAACATGACTTTGCTTTTTATCTTCGTAAGATCTTTTGGCACGCTCACATAAGCCATTTTTGCACCTCCTATTCGGCAAGTGAAATATCGCTTGCAATTTCATTTCCCCATGCGTCCCAACCGGGGGTGTGCTGCCTTGCAAACAGTTCAATACGCGGTAAGTCGCCCATGAGTTCAACAATTTTCTCCCTCGCTTCATCGGGCTTTTTGCTGTGCTGCTCGATAGGGGAAATAATGAATTGGTGTACTCTGTTTGATTGTCGTTTCGGGTTTCCTTTGGTGGCAAGCAGGCAGATTTCCGCGTTGCCGCGTGTCCAAAAGCCCAAGCCGAAAAACCATGTATGGCTCTTTTTGTTCTGTTTCAACCATACGAAAGCAACGGTTTTATAGGAAAATCCCCATGCCT
This sequence comes from Clostridiales bacterium UBA1390, assembly GCA_002305315.1. Taxonomy (GTDB): domain Bacteria; phylum Bacillota; class Clostridia; order Lachnospirales; family Bianqueaceae; genus Faecimorpha; species Faecimorpha stercoravium. The sequence continues at coordinate 56,380 of DBQQ01000027.1, read as the reverse complement.
TAATTAGTTTGAGGGCTGCGGCAATCTGCGGAAAGGTTGTCCATAGAAACAACACACAATCATTATCGGCAATCTGTGGTACGGGCAAGGCGCAAATATCTTCTATACTCATGGTCGGGTAGTGCCTTGCCGCGCCGCCGCGTACTTTCTTTTGCACATATCCCCAAGGGGGATCCGCATAGATGATTTTGTATTTCTTCATCAAACCTCCTTAATGTGCGCTGAATATGCTCTTTGCAAGGCTTCCAGTCTTGAAAAGCGTAAAACATAAGAGGACGGTATATCCCATGCAAGACCAAATCGCGCCGGATATGTCGTCGGTTACGGAAATGTTCTGTACCAGCACCGCATAAATCCCGACACATACCATAATCAAAAAGGCTTGAAAACCAAGGGCAAGCAGCGACTTCAAATAGTTTTGCCCGACGGATCCCCATTCGTGATTTGTCATAGTCGCCATAGGGATCGGGGCAACGCTCGTTACAAGGTATATTTCAATCATGCGCCCGTAAACCACCAGCATAATGCAGATTGTCAAGATTTTCATGGTAAGGCCGACAAACAGCGATTGAAACCATAGGCCAAGCAAGCCGCCGACGCTCATTTCTTCCAGCCGCGCTTCCATATCGGTAATTACGCTTGAAATATCTATGCTTGTGTCCGATATGATAACGCCCGCGCTGTCGTTGACAACACTCTGCGTTACATCAAATACCCCCATGACGATACTCCAAGTATTCGTTACGATTAGTACCGCAACAAAGGTTTTGAAAATCCACTTGAAGAAAATCCAAGTGTCCACATCATGCAGATTGTTTTTCTCGATTACAAGTTGTATCAATTCATAGCACATGACAAAAGTAATAATTACGCCTGCAATCGGCACGATTACATTTTCCGAAAGGCTGCGGATCATATTGAATATTCCGGCGTTCCATGCTGCCGGAGTTGCGCCAAGTTCGCCCGCCACTTCGCCTACTTCGGTATTGATACTGTCGAACAGGCCGGAGAGGTTAGAGAGTATTCCGTCTGTCAAAATCCCTCTAAACCAATCTTCAATCATTTGCCATATCAACGGTTAATCCCTCCTTTCTCACGCGCCCCGCATGGCGCGGGGCGCGTGGAAAATGATGTTGCGTAAGGCTTAACCAAACAGACCGGAGAGCAGAGGAACAAGGGTAAGGCCAATCAAGGCAACGCCGCCGCCCGCCATTAACTGTTTCATGCCCTGGCTTTTGGCTCCGGGATTATCATTTCCGTACCCCTCCATGAGGTTAATGCCGCCCCCAATGCCAAGACCTGCGCCAAGCGCGATTACCAGAGTTTGCAGTACATCAACAGCACTATTAAAGAAATCCATAGTTTACCTCCATAATTTGAAATAGATTGTTTGGTGATAAAGGAAAAGCCGCCGTTACTTTTCGGCGGCTGCGCCCTCGTCGGGCAAATCTATTTCGTATATGTCAAAGGCTTCATCAGGCTTAATCGCTACGGGTTGCCTTTTCATATACCGTTCAATGTCAAAGGCATTTTTCTTATTTGCGTCGGAAAGGTATTTATAGTTCGGGTGTTTGGTAATGTCGTATTTGTCCGAGAAAAAAGGACGCACACCGCGCAACTGTAAAATACATTTCCCACCGTCCATTACTGCAATTTCGTCTTGTGTCATCAACTCCTTTCCTAATTTTTGATAATTCAATCCGTGGGACACTTCACGCCCTCGGTTTTCGGAAGTGTTGAAACTGTCTATCGTTTCACGCCCCAAATTATCCGAGATTTCTTTTGCGTTCTTGCCCCTACCGCCCAAAAACAAGGTGCTGTCGGCGTTATCCAGTATGATTTCTGCCGCGTCCTTGTAAATGGCTTTTAACTGGCTCTGCGACTGTAAAATAATAGAAGCCGAGATTTCCCGGCTTCGGATCGTGGCTATCAATTTTTCAAACTGCGGGATTTGCCCGATGTTTGCAAACTCGTCAAGCAGGCACCGCACATGGACGGGAAGCCTGCCGCCGTATTCGTCGTCGGCCTTATCGCACAAGAGATTAAATAACTGCGATTGCAGCATAGCGATCACAAAATTGAAAGTATTGTCCGTATCGCTCATAATGAGGAATAGGGCGGTCTTTCTATCGCCTAAAGTATCAATTTCCAGTTCATCATAGGCCATAAGGTCGCGGAGTTCCTTTATATCGAAAGGGGCAAGCCGCGCACCACAAGAAATGAGGATTGATTTTGCGGTCTTGCCCGCCGCCAATTTGTATTTTTTATACTGTTTCACCGCGAAATGTTCCGGCTCCCGTTCTCCAACTCGGCAAAGAGCAGATCAACGGGGCTTTGATATTCCTCGTCGTCCTCGCGGGCTTCGCTGGCGTTGATAAGTTCCAAAAGGGTAATAAAGTTCATTTCCTCGGCGGGGGCTTCGTACCAAATATAGCCAACCAACGCACAATACAAAAGCCTTTCTGCCTTTACCCAAAAATCCTCTGCGCTTTTATCCCCCTCGCCCTTGGTATTGGCAATTAAGGTATTGACGAGTTTTAGCACATCTTTTTCGCTGCGGATATAGACAAAGGGGTTATAGTGCATACTCTTTGAAAAATTGATTGTGTTTAGCACCTTGATTTTATACCCACCGCGCTGCAACATCTTCCCACACTCGATTAAAACCGTCCCTTTCGGATCGGTAACACAATAGGACGAGTGCATTTGCATTAAATTCGGTTTGACAAAAAACCTTGTCGTTCCGCTGCCGCTGCCGCCGATCACTACCACATTTTTATTTCTTGCGTACTGCGGCTTTGGTGGCCTGCTTGACATGGTAAGCCGTTCTGTCTGCGTCAAAATAATGTTGTTTTGAAAATCCGGGTCTATGTAAGGCTGAATATCGGCCTTGCCGCCCCAACGGGCGGATCCGTATTCTGCCCCTTTCCGGTACTTTCGCGCATTTTTCCCCTTGGTGTAGATAACAAGCCGGATAACCACCGCGCCGACAATGCCGACAAGCAAATCCAGCGGGTGAATACTCGGCAAGGCATTTTCAAAGGCTGCGGAAAATCCCTGTGCAATGTTCAAAACCTTTTCGGACATATCCGCGCCGGGGGTTAGGCGTACTGCCTGCCCGACTTTATCAAAGAGATAGACAAAAATCACATAGGGAAGATTGAGGATAAGCAGTTTTTTCAAATCGAGATTTTTCATAATGCCCGCCCCCGATCCATATTTTTAACCTTATCGCGGTTTTGGTTGAGTTGCTTTGCTTTTTCCTTGGCCGCTGTAAGGGCTTTGCGGATAGAGGGCTTCTTCTCCCGGTTGAGTTTCTTTGTGCTAAACTCCCGGAAAGCCTCGGTCATGCTGTCAATATCCTTGCCTTTGAAGAAAACAAGGTAACGGGGGACTTCGCCGCCCTCGATCTTCTTCACATGGTAGTCAAGGTTATACTTCCTTGCGATAGGGTCAAAGGCTTTGATATTTTGGTCGGTGATTTTGATATTTGTAACCTGTTCCCCAGATTTTGTTAGTTGCCGCATGGTCTGTTTACCGCGCTTCGGTTTATCATGCTGCTTTTTCATCTGCTTCAAGGCCATTTTTAGTGCCTTTTGGAGTACCGCCGCGTCCAATTTTGCCGCTTTGATAGATAAGGCAATCACTTTTTGGGTTACTTCTTCCTGCAANNCGTTTTTTGGGTTACTTCCTCCTGCAAGGTATCAACTCCTTTCCCGGTGAAACGCGGCTACGCCTGCTCGCCGCCGTACAGATCGTGATTGACTAACGCGGAATAATAGTTGCCTATCGTATTCGGCGCATTGAAAAGTACGGCTTTCAAATACTGCTTGATATTGCGTACTTTGGTGGTATTCTCATGCAGGCAGTCAAAGACATACTCAATATGGCTGCTGTCCAGTTTCAAAAACTTTGACTTTACCAGTTCGGCGGGGTAGTCGTCCCCGGCAATGCGGATTGTCTTTCGGGCTGTGCAGACAGTTTCCAGCATGATTTCAACGATCTCATTTAGACGCTCCACATCAACGCTGCGGTTTTGAATGAGATGATCGTACTCGATATTGTCCTTGATAATTTCCCGATAAATCTCTACTGCGCTATTGGTTTTCGCTTCCGTTCCTTTCCGTTCCGGCTCTGCCGTACTCTCCAAGGGAAAGGGGTTAGGGGATAGGATAGGAATGGATCCGTTATTGATTAAATCCGTTTTTTGTAAATCTGTTTTTGATATATCTTTATTTATTTGCATTGGATTTTCCGTCGTCGGGTTGTCCGGTGTCGGATTTTCCAACATCGGGTTATCCGGTATTGGATTTTCCAACTGCGGGCAAGCGGCCATTTCCTGCGGCTGCTCATATATGGTGTATTCAATGGCAGTCATTTTTCCTTTTTCGTCGCGGCCTTGCTTGCGGGTGATATATCCCGCCCGTTCCAACTCCCATATTGCGGTACGGATCGCGTCAATGCTTTCTTTGTTGATACGGGATAAGCCCTTTAAGGTATAATCCCAGTTTTCGGGCAAGGACAGCATTTGTGATAAAAGCCCCTTTGCCTTTAAGGTCAACTCGGCGTTTCGCAAATGATGATTGCTCATAATGGTATAGCCTTGCCGCTTTTCCACTCGAAAAACTGTTGACATTTCATCACTTCCTTTCTCGGTCTGCATGGACAATTAGAAAGCCGATTTTGCGCTTTTAGGTATGAAGTATCGGCCTGCGCTTGTTTCGCTTCTGTAAAGCCGCATGAAACAAGGCTTTTTGCGCGTCTATTTGTCCATGCTGGCAGTCGTTTTCCGCGTCCTTTTGCCGGGGCAATAGGGACACTCTTTGAAAACGCAAAACTCATATTTCCATTGCGGGCGGTAGAAACGGCAAGTGCAGCAATCTTCATCACTTCCGGTACAGCCGGATTGAAAGCGGTCAAATCCCGGCTTCTGTTGCATGAGCAGTTCAAACGCCCGCTTTTTGCCGTTTGTAAAATACATTCCGGCTGCGCCTCCTTTCCTGCGGGCATAAAAAAACGCCACAGACTTTTGATCTGTGGCGTGGCAATATGCAGAAAGGGACGCTATCTTGCGATAACGCCCCTTTTGCTCGGTTATTTAGTTGTAACCTGTTTGCCCGCTGTCCTTAAAACGCGATGATTTAAGGCTTTTTGCTTGTTTTCTTATCTCACCGCGCCGAAACCGGAATTCTTCTTGATTTTTTTGAAGAAATATGCTATGATTGTTGCATAATAATAAAGCGAGCGTTCGCCGGACCGTCGGCGGAATGCATAAGGGGAGGATTCATATGATAGGCAATGTTATTGTTGGGCAGTCCGGTGGTCCGACTGCTGTGATCAATTCCAGCTTGGTAGGAGTTTTTAAGACCGCGAAGGATCGTGGTGCTGCAAAAGTATATGGTATGGTGCATGGCATTCAGGGGCTTTTGGAGGAGCGCTATGTGGACTTGGATGAACATATCCGCAGCGATCTGGATATTGAGCTGCTGAAGCGGACGCCTTCTGCATATCTGGGATCTTGTCGATATAAACTGCCGGAGATTGGTGAGAATGACGAAGTGTATAATCATATCTTCGAGATTCTGTATAAGTTAGGGATCAAGTGTTTCTTCTATATTGGTGGAAACGATTCCATGGATACTATTCGTAAGCTTTCTGATTATGCAAAGCAGATCGGCAGCAACATTGCTTTTATGGGTGTGCCCAAGACGATTGATAATGATTTGGCGGTGACTGACCATACGCCTGGTTATGGCAGCGCGGCCAAATACATTGGTTCGATCGTGAAGGAAGTCATTCGAGACGGACTCGTGTATGATGCCAAGATGGTCACGATTGTGGAGATCATGGGGCGGAATGCTGGATGGCTTACAGGCGCAGCGGCCCTGGCTCGCGGGGAGGATTGTGAAGGTCCAGATATGATCTATCTGCCGGAGATTCCCATGGATGTGGAAGATTTCCTGCGGCGTGTAGGACAGTTGCAGCAGCAAAAGAAATCCATTGTAATTGCGGTATCCGAAGGCATGAAGCTGGCTGACGGCCGTTATGTATGTGAGTTGACGGATACAGTATCTTTTGTCGATGCGTTTGGTCATCGTACACTGACGGGAACGGCCCGGTATTTGGCAGATCAGGTTGCGAAGCGCTATGGATGCAAGACGCGTGCTATTGAGTTCAATACGTTGCAGCGGTGTGCATCGCATATCGTATCGCGTGTAGATATTACGGAGGCTTTCCAGGTAGGTGGTGCAGCCGTAAAGGCAGCATTCGAAGGAGAAACCGCTAAGATGGTTGTTCTCAAGCGGCTGTCTCAGGATCCTTATCAGTGCGCTACGGATACCTATGATATCCATCAGATCGCGAATGTGGAGAAGAAGGTGCCGCTGGATTGGATCGATACCGATAATATGTATGTAACTTCGGAGTTCCTGGGATATATTCGTCCGTTGATTCAGGCAGAGTTGTCCCCGATCATGGTAGATGGCTTGCCGCGTCATCTCTATTATCAGGATAAAAAGGTAGAGCGGATGTAAAATGCAGGAAGAGTAAGGTTCTATAAGAATGGGACTATGCTGTCTATGATTTTGATCATGGATGGCATAGTCCTCTGATTTTATGATTCTGATAACCGTCAGTGAATGAGGATGGAATCTGTGGAATCAATATAAAAACGGTCAGCCCCACACGCTTTCGGCAATTTCTTTGACAAGTTTGAGTTTGGCCCATTGCTCTTCTTCTGTCAGTTTGTTCCCGATTTCACAAGAGGCAAAGCCACATTGAGGACTCAGATACAATCTCTCTAACGGGATGTACTGTGAGGCCTCCTGAATGCGTGCGATGATCGTTTCCGGATTTTCTAACTGTGCGGTTTTGGTTGTGATTAAGCCCAGAACCACTTTTTTATCAGGAGATACGTGGCTCAGACAACGAAAATCACCAGAACGGGCATCGTCGAATTCCAGATACAGTGATTGTACATTTTCTCTGCGAAAAACCAGGTCTGCAATCTTGTCGTAGGATCCTGTGCAAGCCCATGTGGAGTGGAAATTACCGCGGCAGATATGGGTATTGATGATAAGATCATCCGGTAACCCGGAGATAGCCAGATTATTGATGTCTAAGAACATCTGCATCAATTCTTCCAAGCGGGCATCTTCCGCGCCGAAAAGCAGGGAGGCTCGTGGGTCTACAAAGCATCCCCAAGTGCAGTCATCCAATTGAATATTGCGGCATCCGGCGTCATACAGATCCCATAGTATTTTCTGATATCCTGCAGCGATATCTTCTATGAGGGCCTGATCCGTCGGATAGATCCTTCGTGTCGAAGCCAGATTCATGGGCATAATTAACTGTTCCAAAAACTGGGCGGGTGCTGGAAGCGTCTGTTTTGCAACGGTGTGCTCATCCTCTAACTCCTGAACAAAACGAAAATGTGCAACAAAGGGATGCGTCTCAACAGATAATTTATCGATCAAATAGGTGTCATCAATCTTGGCATCCTCGCCGTGGAACGGAATGCCCTTCTGCGTAGGCGTATGCGCAATGCCGTGAAATCCCCACATAAAATCCAAGTGCCACGTAGCACGCCGAAATTCTCCATCAGTGATCACATGATAGCCAAGGGATTTTTGTTTTTTTACGAGATCCCGTATGGCCTGATCTTCTGCTGCACGTAATGTCTCGCAAGAAATATGACCGGCTTCGTAGGCGGAACGTGCGTCTTTTAAGACTTGAGGACGAAGAAAGCTGCCCACATAGTCGTACCGAAAAGGGGTATTTAACTGCTTCATTTCTATAGTCTCCTTCATTTATGAATTCCTATGCAGTATAGCAGAAGAAGTGGAAGGGGTAAAATACATAAATGAAGCGGTTTGCCATAGGTTCAGCCTATGGCAAACTTCTTAAGAGCATCCAGATATAATGCTGCAAATCGGCTTAAAACAACCTGTTTGTGTGTGATATAACCAATTTCCATATAATCGTCCACTAAAAGGGGAAGAGATACGATGTTTTTTCCATTGAGTTCTTCATTGATCACACCGCTGCAAATCGTATACCCATTGAGGCCAATCAACAGGTTAAATAGCGTTGCACGGTCGCTCACCATAATATCTTTTTGACTTTCCAGGGTACTTAGAATTTCTTCTGAAAAATAGAACGCATTATGATCTCCCTGCTCGTAAGACAGACGCGGATAGGGCGCCAGATCCTCGAGTGTGACTGCTTTTTTCTGGGCCAATGGATTGTGGATATCGACAAATACATGGGGCTTTGCGATAAAAAGCCGTTTGAAATGGAGATTGTGATTTCTAAAGAGCTTGCGCAGTACCGTCTCATTGAACTGATTCAGATATAAAATACCAATTTCACTTTTGAGCTTGGCAACATCCTCGATGATCTCATAGGTCTGGGTCTCTCGAATACGGAAATCATAGGTATCTCCGCCGTATTCCTTCAAAAGAGCAACAAACGCTTCCACGGCAAAGGAATAGTGCTGGGTGGATACACAGAACTGATGACGGACCGGTGCCGTCCCCAGATAACGTTCTTCTAAAAGCTGGAATTGTCCTATAATTTGTCTGGCATAGCTGAGAAATTCTTCCCCCTCCATGGTTAAAACGATCCCTTTATTGGTACGTTGAAAAATGGTAATCCCAATTTCGTTTTCCAATTCTTTAATTGAGGCGGTCAAACTGGGTTGTGTAATATAGAGTTCTTCGGCCGCTTTGCTGATGGTTTGGGAAGAAGCCACAGTAATGACGTATTTGAGCTGTAATAATGTCATGCCTGTATTTCCTCGACACGATGCAGGATCTGCTTGATTTCCGGATATCTAGCGATGATTTTCGCGTAGTTTTCAGGAAGATGGGGATATAGACAGGCACTGCAATCTTTGGTACCGTCCTCCAGATAGGAAAAATGGCCGCCGCAGTTTGAGCCTAGTACATAAAGAGGGCAATAGCAAAACAGACAGTTAAAATGATGGGGATCGGCCCCCTTGTGGCAGGGGAAAAACTCACAATGATTATTAGAAAAAAAGTGAGAACAAGCCTTCACTTACTATCGTCTCCTTTCTTAAAAGCACCATCAGTATAGCATTTCAGCCATTTTTTGTCCAGATGCAGAATCCGCTGGAGGAAAATCCGTGCTGCGATCTAAATGTACAGAAAAGCCTGCAAGGTCTGGTTTTCTGGTGAGACCCTAACTATACGGTATTGCGAAACTACGCTGGCTATCCTTTTTATAAACTTACGAGTCGAGAACACCTTACTCCGCAATCTGTTCTCCAGTCGGCAGAGTTAATCTATTCCTAAAAGAGGGGGGATATGGTATAAAGGGCGTGGCATGACAGTTATCTAGTACTGTAGGGGCTGAGCCACGCCTCGAGTTTGCCGCCAAAGGGCGTCAAACTCCGAAGGAAGTTTTGTTGTGGTATAATGGGGTCTATGTTAAAATGAGATTGTAGAAAGGAGAATGATGCATGGAGATAGAATGGTTATCTAACACATTTAATGTGCGTAAGTTAGGTGTAGAAGATGTGGAGCGAATATATGATGTATGCTGTAAGAATAAGATTTTTTATCAATTCCATCCCCCGCTGGTCACAAGGAAGAGCATATTAGAAGATATGCATGCACTTCCACCTGGTAAAGATTATAACGACAAATTTTATATAGGCTTTTTTGAAAAGAAAACTTTGGTAGCAATCATGGATTTGATCCTCGATTATCCGGAACAAGGTATTGCTTACATCGGATTGTTTATGATGAATTTGGGATACCAGAACAAAGGTATTGGTTCAGATATTATCAAGGGGTGCAGTATATACTTGAAAAAAATAGGTTGTAGAAAAATTCGTATTGGGGTGGATAGGAACAATCCTCAAAGTAATGCGTTTTGGAAAAAGAATGGGTTTATGACAACAGAGGAGAACGAATACATTCTTATGGAGTTAGTTTTATAAATTTTAATTAGCGGAGGTATCATGTATGCAGCACGAATGTAGAATAACAGTATTGGAAACGAAAGTGTTTACTGACTATCAAGAAAAGTATCTTGCTGATCCTAAATCTGGTCCTTGTCCTTGTTTCAAGGAGGGAGATACGTTTGTTTTGAAAAGAACCAGCGAACAAGATGATTTTTATCATTTGATGGATGGAAAATTCTGTGGTGAAGCCTGGGATGCAATTAGTCGGTATGTTTATACCGCTTTGCAAGGAGGTTCTATCATGCATAAATGGACAAATGACGAGAGAATGATGATTGCTTGTTGTAATGATGGAACGAGGCCAGTGATTTTCAAAATTGAAAGAATTGATATTCCGGAAACAGAGGAAGAAAAACAGTGGCTTGAGAATCAAAATTTTAAGAATCATGCAAGTGATGCTTATACCGGATAATTTTTGCAAACCTTTCAAAATTACATATTCACCGCATCAGCGGCGCTACCTGGCAGGAAATCGGAAACGATTTCCTGCCTTTTTACTCAGAAGTCGAGAGAAGGAGGAGACTCGCAAAGTTTTCCTGTCAATATATTCTCGTCATGAAAATTGAATCATTTATGCAGAATCCCCGGAGGGTGCTTCCGCAAGCCATTCCTGGATCTTGGCCAGGCTCTCGGAAAGAATGCGGGCAATCCTCTCTAAAGGCATGCCATCCTGGTAAAGGGCAAGAGCATCTTTTTTGCCTCGTTCTTCATATCCATCCTGATATATACCCCAACTCAAGTTACACATCTGCGTTACCTCCTCACTCATCTTTTTTGTCATGGTGATATGATACTGCTCCTGTAGGATTTGTTTCTTTTTTGAAAGGTTGTGACTTATACCGGATCCGAAGCGTGCTCTTCTGCCAGCCATTCCTGGATCTTCGCCAGGCTCTCGGAGACAATACGAGCAATCTTCTCCAGGGGCATGCCATCCTGGTATAACCGCATAGCAATCTCCTTTGCTTTATCCTCAACTCCATCCTGATATATACCCCAACTCAAGTTACACATCTGCGTTACCTCCTCACTCATCTTCTTTGTCATGGTGATATGATACTGCTCCTGTAGGATCTGTTTCTTTTCTTCTGCTTGCAGCTTTCCGGACAACAAAATCTCTAAAAATCCCAGTATCCCCTCGTGTGTTCCCTCATCGTACTCTCCCACATGCAGCAGAATCAGATTCATCAGCCGATAATTCTCCGGATCACTCTTGCTTTCTCCTACCAGACATTCTTCCACCATCTCATAACGATTCATACTATTGCGGTACTTCTTCGCGGATTTCGTACAGATCCATATGGAATAGACCTTCTTCACCGCCCCATAGTCCATCCCGGAAAATACCGTGCCATACTGGGATGAGATCAATCGGCTCCCATAGTATACGGCTCTCTTCAATAGCGGATACCACGTCTGCTGCTCATTCTGCGCTTCGATATTCAGGATCAGATAGAACCTTTCCGGATCCTTCGGCAGTAGTGCCTTGAAGCGAATATCATACCGCACCAGTCCTTCGGTCACTGTGATATCCTCTGTATTCAAACCCAAGATTCGCTCCGGCTTTTCCCATTCGGAGATTTCTTCGTCCGCATGCACAGCGGCCTCCCCGATCTGCGGGTCTCCTTCAATGAAGCGATCCGCGATCTCCTCCGGAGTATAGTCCTGATATTTCATAAGACACCCCTTCAGGATGTAAGCCAGAACGATCTTCTGGGACAACAGTCGCTTTGCGGCTTCATCGTATAAGGCTCTTCCTTCCGTAAGGAAAAGAGCATGGGATAGATCCTGATTCATAGATATTCCCCTTTCTTCTGTGTAAGTAGCTGGCATCAATGGATACAGAAAGAGTCTCACTTCACAAAGAGGAATCTACTAACTGTATCATATCACCTGAGACCTGAAAAAACAAGTACCCTGGCCATAGATAAAATCTATAGCCAGCCGAGAATCCTTTAGATATAAGGAATGGAGATAGTATATCACGCGTGGAATTTTCGCGCAATTTCCAAAATGGGTAACTTATCTTATGAAGTTGCTCAGATAGAACAACGGAATGTATTACCATTGGTGTAAAGGGGAATGAGAGAGCCAGAAGGCTCCCATATAAGGATTCATGCGCCCTGAGCATTGAGAATATCAAAAGAAATGTAAAATTTGTAGTGCGAGATGAGAGTTCTATGTGACTCACCATAGAAAAAGCGAGTTCTAGGCGGAGAGAGTATCATCACTTTTGTAAAAGGAATTGTAAAATCCAAAGAGGCGGATGAGAACTCTGAGGGCGACTTCTCGCAGAAAGTTGCAGGAACCCTAGGCATTGAGAGTATCATCACTGTAGCGAAAAGAATTGTAATATTTAGAGAGTGAGATGAGAGAGTCCAGAAAGTCTTCTCAGTAAAGCCACATACGCCTCGAGCCTATCCTCACTTCCTTATTATGAGATGTAAAATCAAAACCATGATATGATAAAAAGGCCCCTTGAGGTCAGATTGACTTCACAGAGGCCTTGATATTATAGAGTATTATGATTTCGTAGAATACAGGATTCTACGAAACATTCTATCATTTAGCATTTTCAAAATCAATCTATTACAAGCGTTTTGGGATAATCGGTAAATCTTCGGTACAAATGGTAAGCACTGGAAAAAACAAAAAATAATCTAATAAATATCAGAAATAGCCGAAAATCATAAAAAACCAAGAGGACGGTACATGAAGACATCTTTTAAAAACTGGAGATACAAGAAAAAACTAAGGACGACGGTATTTTCTGACATTAAAAAATATGCAGATATCTATTACAATGATCTAGTCTAGGGGTTATAGGTTCTCCTCAAATAACCTAAATATTTTACATAGGAGACGGTTATGCATTCAAAAAAATTTTTATTGGCGGAACTCTGTGGAACTTGGTTAAGAGAACAGAAACACCGAATCGCACCTTCGACATATGTCAAGTATGAACAGCTGATTCGGCGCTACATTCTCCCCTTTTTCTCCGAAAAGTCATGCAATGATTTGAAGGAACAAGATATAGAAGCATTTAGTCAATATATACGCCAGAAGTTTGCCTCCGAAAAATTGTCCGCGGGAAATCAAAGGACAAGTATCATGTTGCTGAATCGAATATTAGAGTACGGAAATCAGCATCACTTTATTTCTTTTAAGACCCATATCATGCCTAATATTAAAAGAAAGAAGGCTTTTGTTCGTGTATTTTCACAGGCCGAGTTGTACAAATTAGAATCGTATATTGACGCGCATCCTCATAATTATACGTTAGCAATTCTGATTGCCTTGTATTCAGGAGTAAGAATTGGTGAATTGTGCGCCATTCGATGGAACGATATAGATTTTGACAATGGGACATTGATGATTGCAAGATCGGTACAGCGCTTAAAAACGCAGGATGTCACAAGTAAAACGAAAACGGAACTGCGAATCTCTTTGCCCAAAAGCAATGCAGGGATTCGTCTGATTCCGCTCCCTTCATCTATCATAAAATATATACGTCCCTTCTTCTCGACGGAAAACCTTGATCATTATTTACTGACCAATTGTGAAATGCCTATGGAACCCCGGACATTGCAATATGCGTATCGCAGGATATTGCAAATATGCCAGATTCCGTATCTTAATTTTCATTGCTTGCGTCATACGTTTGCGACACGATGTGTGACTTTAGGCTGGGATATGAAAACTTTGGGTGAAATTCTAGGGCATTCTGAAATACAGATTACTATGGAATATTACTTTCACTCTTCATTTGAATACAAAAGGGAGCAGATGAACAAGCTGCAAAGGATTTCGTAGAATCCTGTATTCTACGAAATATAGGAGAAAGTCTTGAGATGGGAGGAGGGAAAGAAGTGTCGGATGGTAAGATGCGTCTAGTTGAAGGACTGAAAACTCGTCAGGTCGCAGGCCAGACCGTGTTGCTCCCGATCGGAGAAACGACTCGTATCGTCAAACAATCTGTACTGCTCAATAAGGAAGCGGCCCGCTTGGTCGGGCTGATGCAGGCAGGCGAATTCACCGTTGATGATATTGTAAGCCAAGGGCTCACCATCTACGCGGTGGAGGAAGATGTCCTTCGTAAGGATGTGGAGAAGATTGTAGGTACACTCAAACAGGCAAGGATGATTTCAGATGATACCACAGATACAAGGCTCCAACCCGGAACACACAGTATCTCCGGAAGAGTCTATCTCGACAAGGACGGAAACGTCATCAAATCCGTCTCCGAGAAGAAAACCTCTCCCCATACAGGCAGCCTTTGAATTAACACCGCGCTGCAACTTCCATTGCCGTATGTGCTACGTGCATCTGGAGGAAGGCGCGATCGCGCTACGAGGCCGCGAACTCAGCGCCAAGGAATGGATTCAACTGGGGGAGCAGGCGATAGAAGCAGGTACATTGAGCCTGACGATCACCGGAGGCGAACCTCTGGTACGGCCGGATTTCCCGGAGATCTATACCGCACTGACAGACATGGGCTTCTGGATCAGCCTGCAGACCAATCTGTCCCTGCTGGATGGAAAACTTCTGGATCTGATCGCCAGCCGACCGCCGACTCGCATCAAGGCGACGATCTATGGCGCGACGGAAGAGACTTATGAGAAAGTATGCGGTGTGAAGGATGGCCTGCGGCGAGTGAAGAGAGGAATCGAAAATGTATTAGCGGCACAGATTCCCCTGGTGTTGGTCTCAACCGTCATCCGAGAGAACGAGGCGGAACTGGATGCGATCCATCGTCTGGCTGCGGAGTACGGTCTGCCCCTGCAGCATACGCACAATGTCATGAACAGCCGCCGTAATGATCAGTCAGCGGATATCCTAGCATCACGAATCCTGTATGAGGATCTGAGTGAGGAAGAACGCTGCGATCTACATATCAAGCCTCACCAGAAAGTGATGAGTCCGCTGGATATCTGCGGAAACTACCAGAATGGAGGCTACTGGGTTCTATGGAATGGCCATTTGAGTCTGTGTTCTCATATGGACATGAAATATGAACCACTAAAAACGTCCATCAGCCAGTGTTTTGATGAGATGCTGGACGATCTGGACAGACAGTATCCGCGAGGATGCTGTTCCGGCTGCGAAGCCAATACATATTGCAGGACATGCCCGGCGGTACTGTACGCAGAAGGCTCGAAGCTGGGAGAAGGAAAGTGTAAGACCGCACAGCGAATGAAGCGAGATGCGGAAAAATAAGAGGAGGAAATTAGGATGAAAACTATTAGTGGAACAATTACTAAAGAAGAACTTGAGAAATATGGTGGAGCAAATATAATGTTGATGAATGTAGGAGAAGAAGTAAGTTCGGGACCTATTTCAATTGGTGGGAGCGTTGAAATTACTTATTCTTTAGCATGGACTGATTATGGTTTTACAACAGATAATGAAGGGAATGGAGGTGTTAATTGGGAATTGTTAGATAGATTTTCCTTTTGGGGAACTTTCTTTAATGGAATGAGTCAAAGTGAAATATATACATATTTAGCAGCAAATCCTGAAAATGCTGGAGCTATTGCACAATTATTACATCAATCATATGGGTCCATACCCGGTGTGCGAAATTGTTATAGTTATGAAGAGTAAAAAAAAACTCGATTTCACCCTCACCTCTCCCACTGAGTCCATCTCCGTCTCCTGCACCGAGTCTGAGGTGTTACATACTCTCATTGAATCTGCCTATCGTTTGGCGCTTCCCACTTTAGTCTCCACAGGGCATTTTCATCTGCATTGCTCCTACGTATTATATCAGGGGAAAGCCATTCTCTTCACCGGTCCCTCTGGCATTGGAAAGACGACGCAGGCGGAGCTATGGAGAGATTACTTAGGGGCGACAATTGTCAACGGAGATGCGTCCCTGATTCAAAAGCAAGAAGGTGGATTCTATGCGCTCGGTGCGCCCGTTCACGGTTCCAGTCCCTATTGTGAGGAACGGAGCGCACCGATTGCGGCACTCGTTACCTTGGAACAGGCGAAGGAAAATACCATCGCTACCATGGAGCCTTTTCAGGCGTTGAGTTATTGCCTGCCTGAGATTTTTCTTTCAGACACCTGGCCGGATGAAGTGCAGGAAAAGATGTGGGAAAACGTGGATCATTTCTTTCAGAAGGTCCCCGTATATCATCTATGCTGCAGACCCGATCGAGAAGCGGTGGAATTAGTGCGAGATACAGTAATATCACAGAGTACCTAATCCCCTATGAAGTCAGTATGATTTCATAGGGGATTTTCTTATCATACGGTGGGTCCGATTTTACAATTCTTTTCGCAGCAGTGATGATACTCAGGTACCCAGAACTCGCGTCTTTCTGCAGTGGGCGTCACAAAATTCTCATCTCGCACTACAAATTTTACATTTCATTTTACATCAGTGATGATAATCTCTAGGTCCATGCTTCTTTCCTGCAAGGAGTTGTCCTTGGTTTTCTCATCCACCTCTTCAAATTTTACATTCTGTTCGCCTGCAGCGATGATATTCTGTTCGCCTAGGTCTCCCGCAGCTTTCTGCGAGAAGCTGCCCGCAGATTTCTCATCTGCCTCTCTAAATTTTACAATTCTTTTTGCCGAAGTGATGATACTCTCCGCCTAGGGCCCCTGTAGAGTTCTGCGAGAAGACGTCCTCCGGTTTCTCATCCGCCCTTCGAATTTTACAATTCTTTTTGCTGAAGTGATGATACTCTCCGCCTAGGGCCCCTGTAGAGTTCTGCGAGAAGCCGCCCTCCGGTTTCTCATCCGCCCCTTCGAATTTTACAATTCTTTTCGCTGAAGTGATGATACTCTCCATGCCCAGAATCCCTCTATCTTCCTTGAGAATGTCTCCCTACATTCCCCTTTTTGACAATACATTCCGTTGTTCTATCTGAGCAACTTCATAAGATAAGTTGCCAGTTCTGGAAATTGTGCAAAAATTCCACGCGTGATATACTATCTCCATTCCTTATATCTAAAGGATTCTCGGCTGGCTATAGATTTTATCTATGGCCAGGGTACTTGTTTTTTCAAGTCTCAGGTGATATGATACAGTCAGTAGATTCCTCTTTGTGAAGCGAGGCTCTTTCTGTATCCATTGATGCTAGCTATTCACGCAGAAGAAAGGGGAATATCTATGAATCAGGATCTATCCCATGCTCTTTTCCTTACGGAAGGAAGAGCCCTATACGATGAAGCCGCAAAGCGGCTGCTGTCCCAGAAGATTGTTCTGGCTTATATCCTCAGGGAGTGTCTGCCGGAATATCAGGACTATACCCCGAAGGAGATCGTGGAACAATTTATTGAAGGGGACCCGCAAGTCGGGGAGACTGCTGTACATGCGGACGAAGAGATCTCCGAATGTGAAAAGCCGGAGCGAATCTTGGGTTTGAATACAGAGGATATCACAGTGACCGAAGGAATGGTACGGTATGATATTCGCTTCAAGGCACTACTGCCGAAGGATCCGGAAAGGCTCTATCTGATTCTGAATATCGAAGCGCAGAATGAGAAGCAGACGTGGTATCCGCTATTGAAGAGAGCCGTATACTATGGGAGCCGATTGATCTCATCCCAGTACGGCACGGTATTTTCCGGAATGGACTATGGGGCGGTAAAGAAGGTTTACTCCATATGGATCTGTACGAAATCCGCGAAGAAGTACCGCAACAGCATGAATCGCTATGAGATGGTGGAAGAATGTCTGGTGGGAGAAAACAGGAGTGACCCGGAGAATTATCGGCTGAAGAATCTGATTCTGCTGCATGTAGGAGAGTACGACGAGGGAACGCACGAGGGGATACTGGGATTTTTAGAGGTTTTGTTGTCTGGAAAGCTGCAAACAGAAGAGAAGAAACAAATCTTGCAGGAGAGGTATCATATCGCCATGACAAAGAAGATGAGTGAGGAGGTAACGCAGATGTGTAACTTGAGTTGGGGTATATATCAGGATGGAGTTGAGGATGGAGTCGAGCAAGGGATTGAACAGAAAGGTAAGGAAGTTGCTCTTGCTCTATACCAGGATGGTATGCCTTTAGAGAAGATTGCCCGCATTGTCTCCGAAAGTATGACGAAGATCCAGGAATGGCTGGCGGAAGCACCCGTTTCGGATCCGGTATAAGTCACGACCTTTCAAAAAAGAAACAGATCCTTCAGGAGCAGTATCATATCGCCATGACAAAGAAGATGAGTGAGGAGGTAACGCAGATGTGTGGCCTGGGATGGGGGATATTTGAAGAGGGATTTGGGGATGGATTTAAAATAGGTTTCAAGGATAGTTTTATAGAAGAATTTCAAAGAGCACATCTGGAGGTTCTTAGAGAAGATGTAGATGAAGATGCAAAGCAGAAGGTGCGAGAGCTTGCTGAGCAACGATGTCAAAAGACAATGGAATCAAAGAAATTTGAAGATCTTCTCGCTGAGAGTATTGAGAAATTGCGAAGGGAGCATCCAGATTCACCCTTTAGAAATTTATATAACGAATAGAACGGTTATAAAGAGAAAATCCTGATTTCACAAAAAGAACCATGGCTTCACGGGGATGATCTTCAAAGGGAACAGGCAATTTTAAAGACAGGGATGACCCACTTGCGAGAAAGAGTTATCCCTGTTTTTTTGAATTTTCTAAGATTTTATGGATGTTATCATAGGCAATTTTCTGGACTTCTTCCGGGGTAAAATCCATTCGATTCAAAAGATGAAAGTAGGAATCATAGATCTCAGAAGGGGACAATACCCGGTTATCCGGATAGTCCGTAGCAAAAATTAAACGATCGGATCCAAATTGACGAAGGAGGGTATTGGTGTTGGCAATGCTAAATTTTCGCGAGTAGTCCGGCAGAATGGCGGACATATCTACAAAAACAGGTAGAGAGACCAAATCCTCCCACTGAAATCCACCCATATGCGCGATGATAAGAATCAGATCCGGATATTTTTCTAATATATGGTGAATACGCCATGCTGCGCTGGGATCGTTCGGGGTATTGGGATAGGAGTATAGTGTTACGGGAATTTTCTGCGATTGCGCAAAAGAGAAGATGACATCGTTATATTCCGAGTCCAAGGGGATGCCGGTATTATTGGGATGGATTTTGATTCCATCTAGGCCATATTCAGAGATTGCGACGCAAAGCGATTCGACAGAAATAGCTGATGAATTACGTGGATCGATATCTGCAAATGCGTAGAAACGATGGGGATAACGCCTTTTCATATCGAACAGGTTTTTGTGTACGGCAGATATGGTAAAATTCGTAGACAATAGATAAGGATCATTCAAAGGCATGATAATAGCCTTCTCAATATGAAAAAGATCCATATTTTTTATATAGTCGTCTATCTTGGCATAGGTCCAGGATTCCTCTGGGTCGGAATCAGGATTCATCTCATGTACACAGTCTGGAAGAATATGAATATGAGCATCTATCTTTTTTACCTTTGACCAGTCTAACACAATGATATACCTCCCATAAAAATAATCACAGAATTAGGAATAATGCTTTTGGAACGTGTCCACAAATATAAAATAGAAGGATGCAATTGCGCTAATACCCCAGTTCCTCTTGTATGAGAAGAATCTCAAATTCTCCGGTCATGGGTTTTCCCCATAATACAGAAAGGCCGCGGCAAATGCGATCGGGACTCTGGCAGTCATAGCATCTGTCACCGGAAATCGCGCAGGGGGTCTTGGCGCCGACGCGCTGCGCATTGCGAGGAGCCGCGACATGGCGGGCGCGATACAGGGCACTTTCATAATCTTTCGCGAGTTTGTTGATGCCGATAATGAGATAGACTTTCGTGTGACCATAAAAGATCGACGCGACGCGGTTGCAGTTTCCATCAATATTGATCATTTCTCCGGTTTCGGCAAGGCCATTTACCGAAGAGATATAGAAAGGCGCAGCATTGGCGGATAGGCGAACTTGCTGACAGGTCTGACCTTCGGGAATCCGCTGATGCCAATACACGGTATTGTGTGGAGCAAGGGCTTCGTAGAGCCCTATTTCTTCCAGCGTCATGGATCCGCCGAATCCGATGGTTTGTCCATCCAATGTTCGATCCAGATAGTGGACAGCATCCTCTGCTTTGGAAAAACATTGGACACGATAGCCGCGTGCTTCTAAATTCTTTTGGACGGTGGAGAATGTATTCGAATTCATGACGGTTTCACCTCAGTTCTACGATAAAATATATACTTACTATACTATAGACAATGGAAGTCTGTCAATGGATTCTCCTTCCATTTTAAGATAGGGCATGGTATAATAGGCGTGGCATGGCA
>DBQQ01000027.1:0-36022 GCA_002305315.1 Clostridiales bacterium UBA1390 | reverse complement strand
AGCCACGCCCCGAGTTTGCCGCCAGAGGGCGTCAAACCGCGAAAGCTGCTTGCGCTTAGCAGTTGATAGTTTCCTCTTCGGAAACAAACCGACGGAGCCGTGCCTTGAGATGCCGCCCCAAAGGCATTCATCTCCGAAAGCAGCGGTTTTCATAAAAGGGGGATACATATGACAGAGAAGGAACGAATGCTATCCGGAAAGTTATATATTGCACAAGATGAAGAATTGGTGCGAGACAGCATGCGAGCACGTAGACTCACTCGGCAGATCAATGGTCTATCAGAGGAGCAGGGCGAAGAAATGCAGCGGCTGTTTCGAGAACTATTGGGGAAAATAGGAAAGGATTTCTGGATCAATCCGCCCTTTCGGGTGGACTATGGCAGTCACATATATATCGGCGATCATTTTTACGCGAATTATGACTGTATTATCTTGGATGTGGCCCGGGTAGAGATTGGCGACCATGTGTTTTTTGGTCCCAGGGTCTGTGTATATACGGCAGGACATCCAATCGATGCAGAGGTAAGGGATACGCAGCTGGAATTTGGCAAGGAAGTGAAAATCGGCAGTCATGTTTGGGTCGGAGGAAATACCGTGATCAATCCTGGGGTTACCATTGGAGACCGGGTCGTCATAGGCTCCGGATCTGTGGTGACAAAAGATATTCCGAGTGATGTGGTGGCTGCGGGCGTTCCTTGCCGAGTCATTCGGAAGATTACAGAAGAAGACAGAAAGTATTGGAAAGAACAAGAGGCTCTTTATAGACAAAGTGTGGATAGAGAATGAAATATGGGGTGATACAAGATGAGCCAGATATGGTTCAGCAAACCGGCGCAGAACTGGAATGAGGCGCTGCCTATCGGAAACGGCCGGTTGGGAGCGATGATTTTTGGTGGTACGGCCATAGATCGGTTTCAGTTGAACGATGACAGCGTATGGTCGGGAGGAATGCAGCAGAGGATCAATCCGGATGCCAGAACACACCTGGAAGAGATCCGAGGATATCTGCGGGCCGGCGAGATAGAAAAAGCGGAAAAATTGGCGCAGCTGACATTGACTGGAGTGCCTGATGGAGAACGGCATTATGAACCGCTGTGCGATATGATTCTGTTATGTCGGACAACGGGCATCCCGCTGTCGAATCTAAACGGCTTGCGGGGACTGAATGAGAAATCCATGGAGAAATATCATGTGGAGGCGGAAGACTACAAGAGAGAACTCTCCTTAACTACAGGGATCCATCGCGTGTCCTATACCCTGGATGGCATCACAATGAAACGAGAATGCTTTGCCTCTTATCCGGCGGGTGTGATTTGTGTACATATCCAAGGAGATGACACCTACGCGATATTGCGCCGCAACCGAACGGGGATCCGGGTTGGCCGTGCGGATGGCCGCACGTTGACATTAACAGGACGGACAGCGGACGATGGGATCCAATATGTGGCAGCCGTCAGAGCGGTTGGGGAGAATGTCCGTGTATTAGGAGACACGTTGTTATGTGGTACAGAATGTACACTCTATATTGCCTCGGAAACATCGTTTCGAAGCAAAAATCCAGAAGCGGACTGTTTAGGCCGGCTCGATGCCGCAGAACAAAAGGGTTACGAGAAGTTAAAGCAAGAGCACGAAGCGGATTTCGAAACATATATGAGGCGCTGTGGCCTTCGGTTAAAAGCGGATCCTGCGCTGGAGACTCTGCCCACGGATGAGAGAATCCGTCGGGTATCCGAAGGAAAAATGGATCTGGGACTCATCTGCGATTATTTCGATTTTGGCCGGTATCTGCTGCTTTCCTGCAGCAGGCCGGGGAGCCTTCCCGCCAATCTGCAAGGAATCTGGAATGAATCGTTTCAACCGCCATGGGATAGTAAATATACGATCAATATCAATACGGAGATGAACTATTGGCCGGCGGAGGTTTGTAATCTATCCGAGATGCATGAACCGCTCTTCGAGCATCTGCGGCGGATGCATCCGAGGGGAAGAAAAGTGGCACAGCAGATGTACGGCGCAGCGAAGGGATGGGCAGCGCATCACAACACGGATATCTGGGGAGACTGTGCGCCGCAGGACACATATCTTCCTGCGACCTATTGGCCGATGGGAGCGGCCTGGTTATGTCTGCACATCATGGAGCACTATGCATTCACAGGGGATGAAGAGTTCCTGCGGGAATATTATCCACTCATGAAAGAAGCGGCGGACTTTTTTGCGGAGACACTGATAACGGGGCCGGCGGACAGGTTGATGGTATCCCCATCTTGTTCTCCGGAGAATACCTATGTGCTGGAAGATGGGAGTCGGGGTTGTTTGTGCGAAGGCGCCGCCATGGACAGCCAGATCCTGACGGAACTTTTAGAAGCCATCGAAAAAGCGGCTCAGATTCTCAATGAAGACGCGTCCCTTTATATAAAGTTAAAAGAGAGGCTCACACCGGGCGTACAGATATCCTCGGATGGCCGGATCATGGAATGGTATCGGGAATACCAGGAAGCCGATCTCGGACATAGACATATTTCGCATTTATTCGCCTTGTATCCGGGGAGCCAGATTACGCCGCAAAAGACCGCATGGTTTCAGGCGGCGAGACGGACATTGGAGGTGCGTCTCGCTCATGGAGGCGGGCATACCGGATGGAGCCGTGCCTGGATCATCAACATGTGGGCGCGGCTGCTGGACGGGAACAAGGCAGGAGAAAACCTACAGCTTCTCTTGCAAAAATCGACGCTGCCGAACCTGATGGATACCCATCCTCCCTTTCAGATCGACGGAAATTTTGGCGGGACGGCTGCCATTGCAGAGATGCTGTTGCAGAGTCATGAAGGCTTTTTGAGGTTACTACCTGCTCTGCCTCCGGAATGGGAAGAGGGCGAAGTACATGGCCTGCGGGCCAGAGGCGGATATACGGTATCCATGGTATGGAACAAAAACAAAGGGATCCGCGCGGAAATCCGGGCGGATCGTGCAGGGGTATTGCATTTGAGCGATGGACGATCTTTTGCGCATCAGGCGGGAGAGACCATCCTGATAAAAAATGAAGAAAGTGAGGAAGTATTATGAAGAAATGGAGGAGCGGAGCATTAGCAGGAGAAAGATATCGGGTAATTGTGACAACGGATATCGGAGGAAGCGATCCGGATGATTTTCAGTCCATGGCCCATTATTTGCTATATGCGGATATGTTTGATACGGAAGGGCTGATTTCTTCCCCCTGGGGAGCCGGGACGAAGCAGGATATATTGACGGTGATCGATGCCTATGAAAAAGATTATCCGAATCTGAAGCGGTTTTCGGATACCTATCCGGAACCGGATGCGTTACGGGCCATGACCAAGCAGGGCGTCATAGAGACCGCGCCCTATTCTGGCTATCGCACCCCGACGGAAGCCTCGGAGTGGATCATTCGATGCGCGGAGAAGGAGGATCCTCGCCCGCTGTATCTGTTGATGTGGGGCCTCCTGGAGGATTTGGCGCAGGCGCTGCATGACGCGCCGCATATTGCGGATAAACTCAGAGTGTATTATATTGGCGGCCCGAATAAGAAATGGGGCCCGAATGCCTATGAATATATTCGTGAGAACTTCCCGGACCTTTGGATGATCGAGAACAACTCCACCTATCGAGGCTGGTTCGTAGGTGGAGACCAGGAGGGGGATCTGGGAAATCATTCGTTTGTAGAAAAGTATGTGGCAGGTCACGGTGCGCTGGGAGAGTATTTTGCGAAGCATCTCGGCGGTACGATCAAAATGGGAGACACCCCTTCCGTCGTGTATTTGCTGCGGGGCACTCCGGAAGATCCCACACAGGACAGCTGGGGAGGCAGCTTTGTGCCGACTCGTTACATGGAACAGAAGACATTTTGCAGAAATACCACGATGGAGGATACGATTCAGGTATTTGGTGTGTTGGAATTAGTATATCAGGGGCCGGTTCGTGAGGACTTGCCGCGGGATGTTCCAGCGTTCTTTTTAAGAACCAAGGATCAGGATTTTCCGGGATTTTATACGGGTAACGGAGAGTATAAAATTCGATTTGTGCCGAAGGAAGTGTCGGATTGGACCTATGTGATCCACAGTGATATTCCGGAGTTAGACGGGCAGTCCGGCAGTTTTCGTTCGACGCCGGAGGAAGCGGGCACACGGGAGAAGGGACCGCTGACGCATTGGTGGACGGATCGTCTGGAGGAAGAATGGGCCGAAGGCCCGCACAAAGGGGCGAAAACAGTAAGCCAATGGAGAAAAGAATTTCTGATGGATTTCGCCGCCAGGTACGATCGGTGTCAGGGGGATTGCGAGTAAAAAGAAGGGCAAAACCTTGTCTTTCATAAGGGACTGTGCTATAATAAAAACAACAAAAACCCAAACAAAACAACATGGGAGGTTATGAAATGGGAAAGAATTCTGCGTATTTAGCATTCGATTACGGAGCGTCTTCCGGGAGACTGATGTTGGCGACCTATGATGGCGATACACTGAAATTAGAAGAGGTGCATCGTTTCCCCAATGAGCCGGTATGGATGAATGGGCATTTTTATTGGGATTTCCCGAGGCTGTTTCATGAGATGAAACAGGGGCTGAAAAAGGCGGCGCGCCTGGATGTAGAGATCGCGGGTATCGGGATTGATACTTGGGGTGTGGACTACGGGTACTTGGATGAAGAGGGTCGTCTGATCTCCAATCCCTTCTGTTACCGGGACCCCAAGAATGCGGGCGCGATGGCGGAGATGGATCAGAAATGGGACTTTGCAGAATGTTATCGCATTGCGGGCATTCAGAAGCTGGACTTTAACACCATGTACCAGCTGTATTACGATGTAAAGCATCGTAAGTACATTGTGGATGCAGCGAAGGACATTCTGTTTATGCCCGATCTGTTTGCCTATTTCCTGACAGGGAAGAAGGTGTGTGAGTATTCCATCGCGTCTACAGGGCAGCTCTTGGATGCGAAGAAGAGAGATTTCTCGGATAAGATCTTGGAAGAGATCGGAATCAGCCGTGAGTTGTTCGCGCCGATGGTTATGCCAGGTACAGTGATCGGAGAGCTGACGGACGAGATTATGGAAGAGACGGGTATGAAGAAGGTGCCTGTCATTGCGGTGGGCAGCCATGATACGGCTTCTGCGGTTTGCGGAACGCCTCTGGCAGGAGAAAACAGCATCTTCCTCAGCAGCGGCACATGGGCGCTGATCGGTATGGAGCTGCCGGAACCGGTGATTACGGAGGATTCTCTGGCCTATAACTTTACGAATGAAGGCGGAGTCGAAGGAACGATTCGTTTCTTGAAGAATATCACCGGTCTGTGGATTCTGCAGCAGCTGAAGAAAAAATGGAATGAGACAGATCCGTCGATCGGATATCCAGAGATTATTGCGGCGGCACGTTCGGCAGAGCGTCGACATTTCACAATCGATCCAGATGAAGATGTATTTACGGCTCCGATGGACATGGTGAAGACAGTGCAGGATTATTGCGAGGCACATGGACAGGGGCGCCCGGAGACGATGGGCGAAATCGCGATGGCGGCTTATAATGGACTCGCGCAGAAGATCAAGGTGCATGCGGAGAGCCTGGAGAAGCTGACGGGACGCAAAGCGACGGACATTCATATGGTTGGCGGCGGGATACAGGATCAGTTCCTGTGCGAGACGCTGGCCAGAGAAAGTGGTAAGAAGCTTGTGACAGGTCCGATCGAAGCAGCGGTGGCTGGTTCTGTGCTCATGCAGATGAAGGCGCTGGGAACACTCAGCTCCCTGCAGGAGGGAAGAGATCTGATTGCCAGATCGTTCCCAATGCAGAGTTATGAACCTTGATGGATCATACTAGGAAAGGCAGGAAACGGATATGGCGATGCTGGCGATGGACCGCCGAAGCATTATATTAGAGCGAATACAACAGACAAGCAGTGTCCGTGTGACGGAGCTGGCAGAGGAGTTCGAGGTCACAGAAGAGACCATAAGACGGGACCTGGAAAAGCTGGAAAGCGAAGGATTCGTGACCAGGACATATGGCGGCGCGGTGCTGGTGCAGAATAATACCAGCGATCTGTCCATTCACGTCAGGGAAACGCAGAACCAGGAGGGGAAGCGCCGTATCGCCCGTAAGGTCGTGGAGATGATAGAGGACGGGGATACCCTGATGGTCGATTCCAGCACAACAGCGATGTATGTGGCGAAGAACCTCAAGGGACGCAGCAACATTACAATGATTACAAATTCTGTACGGATTCCTCAGGAAGTGGCGGCCCAGGACAGCATGAAGATTATCGTGACGGGCGGTGTGCTTCGGCCCGGAATCATGTCGATGGTAGGCGCCATCACGGAAGAAACGCTGGACAGGTACTACGTCAACAAAGCGATTATCGGATGTAAGGCATTGGATCCGGAGTTAGGCACCTTTGAGCCTCACGAGCAGGAGTCGGTGATCAAGCGTAAGATGCGAAAAAATGCGAAGACCGTCATTCTGGTGGCGGATCATACCAAGTTCGGAAAGAAATCCTTTATTCGGACATTGCGTACAGAAGAGATCGACATATTGATCACGGACGAGCCGTTGGAAAACGAGGTGGAGAGAAGCATGAAAGCGCGGGGAATTCGAGTGATTTACGCGTGAACATGCAGGCTTGATGGGGGCAGGGAAATGTCCTGCCAAAATTCGAGAAAAAAATCACAGATTTCGCGAGAAGATGCTGTGAAACTATTGACATTGCCTGTGAAGTTTGGTAAGATGGAGGCAAAACAAAGAGAATCCCACGAGAACAGACAACAAGTCACATGTTCCGTGTTGGGTTTTCATCATCATTCTACAGGAGGTTTCATCCATGACAGGAGAGTATGAGATTAAAAAACAGATACTGGACATTGGCCGTCGTATCTATAACAGAGGTATGGTTGCCGCGAACGACGGTAACATCAGCGTGAAGCTGAACGACAATGAATTCCTCTGTACCCCCACGGGTGTGTCCAAAGGATTCATGACGATGGATATGATCTGCAAGGTGGACGCGGAGGGAAAGGTAATTTCTGCGAATGGTCCGTATCGTCCTTCTTCTGAGATCAAGATGCACATGCGGGTATATAAGCTGCGTCCCGATGTCAAGAGCGTGGTACATGCACATCCCGTATATGCTACAGCTTTTGCTATTGCGGGTATTCCGCTGACACAGCCGATCATGCCGGAAGCTGTCATTTCTTTAGGATGCGTACCGATCGCTCCCTATGGCACACCTTCCACAATGGAGATTCCTGACGCAGTAGAGCCTTATCTGGAGCATTTCGATGCGGTTCTGCTGGAGAACCATGGCGCACTGAGCTTTGGGGATTCTCTGATGAATGCGTATTTCAAGATGGAGTCTTTGGAGTTCTATGCAAAGCTTCTGATGTTTGCAAAGCAGCTGGGCGGCCCCAAGGAGTTGTCTGACGCACAGGTGCAGCGTCTGTATGAGATCCGTAAGAAGCTGGGTATGACCGGTAAGCATCCCGCAAACCTGTGCCAGAACATGAACAATGGATGTCATGCAGCACATGGCGCCTCCTGCGGAAGCTGCAATGGTTCCTGCAGCAGCCATGCGGAGCAGACTCCTGCGGCGAGTGATGATCTGGTAGCCGAGATCACCAAGAGAATCCTGGCAGAGCTGAATAAGTAATCCATACGACAACTCAAATGGAAGGCAGGTGAGAGGCCACGCGGGAGAAGATCTATACCCGTAAGGGAGACAGCGGTCAGACAGGACTGGGCGGCGGACGCCGGGTGCCAAAGACCAATAGTCAGATCGAACTGGTGGGGGCGATTGAGGAGCTCATCAGCAATATAGGAGCGGCGAGGGCCTTCACCCCATCTTCTCAGGAGGAGCTGCGAGCGGATCTGCACCACGTACAAATGCAGTTGAATCAGATCCTGCGGTATTTACGCAAGGATACAGCGCAGCATGTTACGTTGGGAGAAAACGCGGTCAGCGAGTTGGAGCAGAAGATCGATGCTTACGAGGCCTACTTTGAGGGATTTGATCCCTACGCAGTAGCGGAAAGATGCCGTACAGCGGCCTTGACAGAGGTGGCTCGCGCATCCGCCCGAAGGGCAGAGCGAGTATATGCGAAGGCAGATCTGGCTGTGGGTTCCAGAGAGTCAGCGCTGCATCGGCGCTACCTCAATCGACTGTCAGATTATCTGTGGGCAGTAGCCAGGTATCTGGATGCGACAGCTCCCCAGAGCAGAAACGAGAAGGCTGCTGTTTCAGAGGAAAGAGTGGTCATGACGTCATTAAAGGAGTTGAATGCGATGAACCCCATGTCGTTGCCGAATATTAAGACATTTATGCAGGCCTTGGAAGATGAAGCGGCCCGCAGAGGGCTTCAGCTCGTCATTGCGGTCTGCAATAAAGAGGGAAGGACGATTGCGGTTCATGTCATGGATGACGCATTTGTCGCCAGTTACGATATTGCGGTCAATAAAGCCTTTACGGCAGTATCCTTGAAGATGTCGACCAAAGAGCTGGCTAAGCTGTGTGTGCCAGGCGGACCTTTATATGGCCTGCAGCATACAAATCAAGGTAAGATTGTGATCTTTGGCGGAGGCGTGACCCTAAGAGACCGGGAAGGCAACATCCTGGGCGGGTTAGGCGTCAGTGGATCCACGGCAGAGATCGATACGATGATGGGAGATGTGGGCGAGGAGTTATTCCTACGCATGCAAAATCGATAAAGTTAAGAACGGAAATATAGAGATGGAGGTGTTATCTTGGCGGTAACAGAACAGGAATTACAGGAAATTGTACGTTCCGTACTGTCTCAGATGAATGGCCTGCGTCCTTCCGAGCAGGAAGAGACGGGTATCTATGATACGATGGAAGAGGCTATTGAGGCCGCGGCAAGAGCGCAGAAGGAAATCCGGAGAATGCCTCTGGAGTTCCGGGAAAAGATCATTTCCAACATCCGGAAGCTGACCCTGGAAAATCTGCAGACATTGGCAGAGATGGGTGTAGCAGAGACCAAGATGGGAAATGTGGGACATAAGATCATCAAGCACCGCCTGGTAGCGGAGAAAACCCCTGGCACGGAGGATCTGTCCACGATTGCCTGGTCGGGTGACAGAGGACTGACACTGGTAGAACAGGGACCCTTCGGAGTCATCGGTGCGATCACGCCGTCCACCAATCCCAGTGAGACGGTGCTGTGCAATTCGATAGGTATGCTGGCAGCTGGAAACAGCGTGGTATTTAATCCCCATCCGTCCGCGATCGGGGTATCCAGTTTCGCGGTATCGCTGGTGAATAAGGCATCCATCATGGCAGGCGGCCCCGGCAGCATTGCTGCCACGGTGAAGAAGCCGACGCTGGCCACAGCGGATGTGATGTATAAGAGTAAGGACATTCCGTTGCTGGTTGCAACGGGTGGTCCGGGCGTTGTCACAGCAGTATTGTCTACCGGTAAGCGTGCGATTGGCGCTGGCGCGGGAAATCCTCCTGTGGTAGTCGATGAGACGGCGGATATTCCGCATGCGGCAGAAAGCATCATCAACGGTGCGACGCTGGATAACAACCTGCCTTGTATCGCA
Organism: Clostridiales bacterium UBA1390; assembly: GCA_002305315.1. Classification (GTDB taxonomy): domain Bacteria; phylum Bacillota; class Clostridia; order Lachnospirales; family Bianqueaceae; genus Faecimorpha; species Faecimorpha stercoravium. The sequence goes on along the minus strand of DBQQ01000027.1, from coordinate 26,471 downwards.
GAAAAAGAGGTTGTCGTAGTTGACAGCGTGGCGGACGAACTGATTGCCGAAATGCAGAACTGCGGTGCCTATCTGCTGACAGATGCGGACAAGATTGCCAAGCTTTCCGAGATGGTGGTAGTTCCCAATAAGAAGGGAAAGATGGCCGTTTCCAGAGACTGGGTGGGACGGGATGCCTATAAGTTCTTAAGAGCCTTAGGAATTGATGCCGATCCCAGTATTAAGTGTATTATCCTAGAAGCTCCTGAGGAGCATATCCTGGTGCAGACCGAGCTGATGATGCCGATTCTGGGCATCGTACGGGCTCCGAATGCGCAGGCGGCCATGGAGATGGGCGTACGCCTGGAGCATGGAAACCGTCATTCCGCGCATATGCACTCTAAAAATGTGGATCACCTGACACAGTTCGGTCAGATGATTGATACAGCGATCTTTGTAAAGAATGGTCCGTCCTATGCGGCGTTGGGCTTTGGAGGCGAAGGCTTCCCCACCTTTACGATCGCAAGCCGTACCGGTGAGGGATTAACCTCTGCCCGTACGTTTACCAAATCTCGCCGCTGCGTCATGACCGACGCGTTGTGTATTCGATAAGGAGGAGCAGAAAAAATGGATTTGAATCAGGAAAACATTCAAAAGATTGTTGCTCAGGTCCTGTCAGAGATGAAGGGAACATCCAGCCAGCCGGCTCAAGCCGCCGCTCCCGCACAGTTTGAGATTCCGAAGAAGGCTCGTGTGGCGATGCTTACCGCTCTGCGCAAGATTGAGATTAAGGAGTTTGACATCCCGGAGATCAGCGATGACGAGATGCTTGTGAAGGTAGAAGGCTGCGGTATCTGCGGTACGGACGTTCATGAGTATAAGAACGATCCTTTTGGTCTCATCCCTGTCGTATTGGGACATGAGGGCAGCGGTGTGATTGTGAAGATGGGTAAGAATGTCACCATGGACACCACGGGTAAGCCGCTGACAGTAGGAGACCGTATCGTGACCTGTACTATTCCCTGCGGACATTGCGATGCCTGCCTGAACATGCGCGACCGCGATAATCTGTGCGAAAATTCCGGCATCTATGGCTTGATGCCCGAAGACGATCATTATCATTTTAATGGCTGGTTTTCTGACTACTTGGTGATTCGTAAAGGCTCCACCTTCTTTAAGGTTAATGATATGAGCCTGAAGCTTCGTCTTCTGATCGAGCCTGCAGCGGTTGTAGTGCATGCGGTGGAGAGAGCGAAGGCAACCGGTCTGATCACCTTCAATTCTAATGTATTGATTCAGGGCGTTGGTCCTATCGGTCTGATGCTTCTGGCTGTGGTCAGAACCATGGGTGTGGAAAACATCACGGTAGTAGATGGCGATGAGAAGCGTTTGCAGATGGCAAAGCGCTTTGGAGCTAAATATACAGTGAACTTCAAGAACTATAAAGACTTGGATGAAGAGATTCGTCGTGTGAAAGAAGTAACAGGCGGCCGTGGAGCGGACTTCGCATTCCAGTGTACTGGCGTACCGTCTGCAGCGTCGAATGTCTGGAAGTTTGTAAAGCGCGGCGGCGGCCTGGCGGAGATTGGTTTCTTCGTAGATAACGGCAGCTGTACCATCAATCCACACTTTGACATCTGTAATAAGGAAATTACCATGGTTGGCTCCTGGACCTATAAGGTCAGCGATTATCCGATCACGATGGACTTCCTGAAGAGAGCGGTGGGAATCGGCCTTCCGATCGAGGAACTGGTAACGCATGAGTTCCCATTGGATCAGATGAATGAGGCTATGGATGTAAACATGAAGCAGCTGGGCATCAAGATTGCCTATGTAGCGAAGTAAGATTCCCATGGAAGCGGTGGGAATTCTGGAGGTATTCGGTTTGACGGCCGGTTTTGTGGCAGCGGATGCCGGCTGCAAGGCAGGAAACGTGCGAATCGGAGCCATGGATAAGAATAAGCCCGCCAACGCCGACAAACTGCCGGTTCCTCTCTTGGTATCCATCAAATTTCGAGGATCGGTAGAAGATGTAAAAGCGGCTATGGAAGCAGGCGTGGCGGCAGCAAACAAGATCAGCGGCGTCTATTCTCAGCATATTATTGCGCGTCCGGAGGAGGACACGGAGAAGATGCTGGATATTAGCTGTCTTGGAAAATATAAGCCGATGGAAACCTGATTATCAGGAAAAGGCTTGCGTGATTACAGGAAATCGAGTAAGATACTATTATAATCCTTAAGGAGGACTCAAAATGTTAGAAGCATTAGGCATGATTGAAACAAGAGGTCTGGTAGCCGCGATTGAGGCTGCCGATGCGATGGTAAAGGCTGCAAACGTAACACTGATCGGAACGGAGAAGATCGGATCCGGACTGGTATCTGTGATGGTTCGCGGGGATGTAGGCGCGGTAAATGCAGCAGTAGAAGCTGGTTCTCATGCAGCGCAGAATCTGGGTGAGATCATCGCGGTACATGTGATTCCGAGACCGCATAGCGACGTAGAGAAGATCCTGCCCACCTTAGACTAATCTGGGCAAAGAAAGGAGCGGCAGTAAGTGCAGGCAATCGGTTTGTTTGAGCTGCAGGGCTATGTCCCGGCGTTAGCTGCCGTGGATACGATGTTGAAGGCAGCTGACGTGAAATTCCTGACATGGGAGAAAAAACTCGGCGGCTGGCTGGTAACAATTATTATTCAAGGCGAGGTATCTGCTGTGCAGGCGGCGCTGGACGCCGCCGAAGCACATACTATTCGGAAGGTGGCAGCGAAGGCAGTCATTGCCAATCCTCATCCGGAGGTCATGCGGCAGATCGAGATTAGCGCAAGTAAGTACAACTTTAATTTCTTAAAGGAGGATACAAACAATGGAAGCACTGGGAATGATTGAGACAAGAGGTTTAGTTGCTGCGATTGAGGCTGCGGATGCGATGGTGAAGGCAGCAAACGTAACTCTGATCGGTACCGAGAAGATCGGATCTGGACTGGTATCTGTGATGATTCGCGGAGACGTGGGCGCTGTAAAGGCGGCTACAGAGGCTGGATCCAATGCTGCACAGAATCTGGGCGAGATCATTGCGGTACATGTGATTCCGAGACCGCATAGCGACGTAGAGAAGATTCTGCCGACCCTGAAGTAAGATCCCTGACTGTATTCTATATAGAAAGTACAGGTGATACTTTTGCAGAATGAGAAATTAGTACAGGAGATCAGTCAGCTCATTCTGGAACAGCTGAAGGGCAGAACGCTGGAAGGAGATCCTAAGAAAAGCGTCAAGGTGGGCGTGTCTGCAAGACACGTTCACCTGTGCCGCGCGGATATGGATACCCTGTTTGGCACGGGCTCTGAGCTGACGCCTATGAAGGAGCTGATGGGAGGGCAATATGCCTCCAAGGAGACAGTGACGATTATCGGCCTGAAGCTGCGGCCGATCGAGAATGTTCGTGTGCTGGGACCGTTGCGCAAGGCGACGCAGGTAGAGGTTTCTGCAACGGACTGTATTCGTCTGGGCGTGAAGGCGCCGGTTCGTCTGTCGGGTGACCTTGCCGGTTCTGCGCCGATTACGATTGTCGGGCCCAAAGGGGCTGTGACATTGAAAGAAGGATGTATCGTGGCGCAGCGTCATATTCATATGTCTCCAGAAGATGCGGCCCATTTTGGACTGCATGATAAACAGGTAGTCAGCGTACAGGCGCCCAGCGCTCGCGGTGGTATGCTGGAGAATGTGCCGATACGTGTGGATTCCAGTTTCACGACGGAAATGCATATTGACACAGACGAGGCAAACGGCCTTGGAATCAAGAACGGCGATATGCTGCCTCTGGTTCTGGATTGATGAAGTATCTACGGCCGGCAGAGTTTTCTGTCGGCCGCATTCTATAAATCTGGCATATGGCGGCCTGAAAAGAGAGAGGTGTTAAAATGCTAATTGCAAAAGTCATTGGCACGGTGATCGCGACTCGTAAGAACAGCAATCTGATCGGAAGCAAATTCATGATTGTGGAGCCCCTTCCTGTTATGAATGCAGGGACGGAGAGATTGGTGGCTGTGGATCAGGCGGGCGCCGGGATCGATGATTTGGTTTTGGTAGCATTGGGCAGTGCGGCCAGAATGCAGACCGGTTGTCAGGACGCGTCGATTGATGCGGCCATTGTAGGTATCGTGGATAATCCGGAAGAGATTATCATAAAGGAGTGACATCATGGAAGAGTATCGCGCGTTAGGCATGATGGAGCTAAAGAGCATAGCACGAGGCTATGAGGCGGCGGATCAATTGGTGAAGACGGCGGACGTAGAATTTGTCACGGCCGTTACAACTTGTCCCGGCAAGTTCATCATCATCATCCGGGGAGGCATAGCCGCGGTGCGTGCTGCGCTGGATCGTGCAGAGCAATTTTCCGCAGATTATGTGGTGGATACATTCTTGCTGGGAAATCCTGATGATCAGGTATTTAATGCGCTGGTGAATCAGTATCCCTATTCCGCGCCGGATGCGATGGGCGTGGTGGAGACGTGGACAGCTGCTGCGGCGCTTGTCGCGGCAGATCAGGGTGTTAAGGCAGCGCAGAGTAACGTGGTGAAGATTGGTTTGGCACATCAGATCGGTGGTAAAGGGTATGTGATCTTTGTTGGAGAAGTGGCGGCCGTGCAGGCTTCGATAGAGGCCGCTGTACGAGATCCGCGTGTGTCGGCTAAGCTTGTGGATACGTCCTTGATTCCTTCGCCAGACCGCAGATTGTGGGAGTTGTTTTCGAACCGTGGATCTGAATAAGATTGGAAATATAAGGAAAAGAACCGATAAAAGTCGGTTCTTTTTTAAATAGATTTGAAATCTGATGCATTCCATGGTATACTGGTTTCAGGTACGAACCCGTTGGTTCGCGCGGTAGACCAGACGGCTGATCTGGGAGGCGACTTGGGCTTCATTGCCTGTATCGGCCTTGAAGGCAGATATGGGAGCCTGTGTAAGGCAGTCCTGCAGTTCTTCGAGGAAGATTTCATATCGAGTTGACAGCTCTTCCAGAAGGTGAACGCAGGTAGCGGCCATACCATATTCAAGCAGCATGGACGCGACTTTACCTGGTTTCATTTGGAGGTGAACACAGGCAATGCGTACAAGAAGCTCAGCAGGGCGTTGAGATAGGATGGCTACTTCAGTCAGAATCATGCGCTTTTGCGCTTCCAGAGCTTCTTGCAGGGCTTCATGCTGGAGCCATGTCTCCTCTGGCCCGGGGTGCCAGATATCAGAGACGAGTTCCCCCAATGTGCAGGCATCCTCTTCGTCGCTGACACGTCGATCCAGACTGAGGGATACGGGAGCCATGTGGCGGTAGATGTCTACCAGCCGATGATTGACCATGGTATATACATAGGCAAGTTGCGCGGAAAGAGGACGCTTTAGGACGTGATCGAATTTGTCGACGATGTGGATCAGAATTCTGTCCTGGATATCTTCCAACTCCATACCGCGCTCCAGGAGAGCGCGAACGCGGTACGCATTGCCGTCGGTACGTTCGCCCTTGCGGTTATACTGATTCTTAGAGGCCAGCGCGTAGTAATTGATGTAGTCGCGCAGGCATACCCAGAGCGAAGTGTACAGCGCCTCGTTTTCGGGCAGAGAAAGTTCTGTGATGGTGTGGATATCCTGTGTGGAGATTGTGGATAAAACAGCGTATAAATTTTCGCGGCAGAGATGAGTAGATGTCATGATGGGTTCCTCCTGTAGTGAATTCGGAAGAGATCTTCCGTATCTTCATTAAACAGGAGAGAAAAAAATAGTGAAATCCGCGGTCCAGCTCGAAATGACCCGATTTGGATCGTAAATTATAGTAAAGGAGGAGCGGCCCATGAACCAGGAGTCAAAGATAAAGAGTTTGTTGGATGCGCTCCTGCGGTATTTCGAGGATTTTAATGGAGAAGTGCCTTATTTTGAGCCGACTGGGGATGGAAGCCGATATGTGGAGGCAATTCATGGGGACAGTCACAGCATCCTGACCTTCTGGGAGCTTCTCTTCTGCCAGGATATCAATGCATTGTCGATTGCGCCGCGCAGTCGCAATCGGACGCTTAATAAGGACGCCCTGGGGGCTCTGCGTCGTAATGTGATCAACGACAAGAGTCAGGCGATCATCCGTAGAAACTATATTCCCAATTTCTCGAGCAGCCGTGGCCTGACCGTGATGGAAGGGCAGAAGAAACATCTGCGGAATGTGGTCGAGATGAGCATTCAGGCCAAAGACAGCAAGAAAACCAGGGACCCCAGACGGACGGAGGACCGCTTCGTGTGGACGAAGGACCTGAAGTCCCGAGAAGAGGTGGTGGTGTATCTCTATCAGCTGATCGATTTGCTGCGCGAAACCTTCCAACGAGAGCCCATGCGGATCCTGAACGAGAAGTATCAATGGTTTTATCAGCTGGTGCAGGAAGCTCTGGATGCGAGTATAGAGGACGATTCTTCCGAGGAACGATTTTTCGCGGTGTTGGCGGCAGCACTGGTGTTGAGCCTAAACTTCGTACAGGATGAAGGTACAAACGAGAAGATTCGGGAGTTTCTACTGCGGTACCTGATGCCGAAGACACAGAAAGCGCCCAAGAAGAAGTTTGTGTCGCATAAAAAAGAAGCGGTCAGAACCGATGAGGAGCGGAAATTGCTGGAGAAATCCGCCATCTTTGTCAATCGTCGATTCGGCCGGGAAATGGATCAGGATTTGATCGATGAGCTGGAAACCATCATCTATGCGTTGATTTTGCAGCTGACCGAGGAAATCTGGACTCAATACACACTGAGCCAGAAGATTCAGACGATCCTAGAGGAGTATCAGGAAGTGATGGAACTGGATGAGATGTTGAGTAAAGATCTGAGCCGATAAGGAGTGAGACGAGATGCCCGAAAATATCTATCTGGAAAGCAAAGAAAGAATGTTTAAGTATTATCCGGCGTTTCTAATAAGAGAAAAAGCTTTTAGCGATCCGCGGCTGGGGCGCCATAAGGGAGGTGTGCCCCTAGCTTACGACAGCGAAAGACAACGGCTTGCGATCGACGCGAGCGACACCCATACGCTGATCTGGGGATCGACCGGATCCTTGAAGACGCGCTGCGTCATTGAGCCGACAGTGAAGATCCTAGGCAAGGCGGGGGAGAGCATGATCATCAATGACCCGAAGGCGGAGATCTATAATCGCTGTGCGGCGGAGTTGAAAGAGGAAGGATACCGTGTCATCGTGGTGAATATCCGTGAGCCTCAGTATGGAAACGCCTGGAATCCACTGGCGATTCCCTATCGTTTCTTCGAGGCGGGCGACCTGGACCTGGCTTCTGAGTTCACGAACGATGTGGCCAGCAATTTGACGCTGGAGGACGTTTCCGTCAAAGATCCATTCTGGGATCTGAGCGCGGGAGACTGCTTGTTCGGCCTGATCCTGCTGTTGTTCCGCTACTGCAAGGATCATGAATACGGAGAGGAGTACGTCAACATAAGTAACGTGATGGAGCTGCGTAGACAGTTATTTCGGAAGGGAACGGACGCGCAACGCAGCACGCTCTGGCGGTACGCTATGGAGGATGAGCTGATTGCCGCAGGCCTGAGCGGAACCATCTACGCGCCGGATCGGACGATGAGCTCGATCCTCAGCACCTTCGACCAGAAGATGCGTATCTTCTCCATCCGCCCGTCCCTGCTGGACATGCTGGCGAATAACGATATCGACATCGGTGCCATCGGCGAGGAAAAATGCGCGGTCTTCCTGATCATTCCGGATGAAAAGAGCACCTACAACAGCCTGGTCAGCCTGTTTGTGAAGCAGGCCTACGAATATCTGATCTATAAAGCCTCCCAATACGCGGATCTGAAGCTGAAAAACCGTGTTAATTTCGTCCTGGATGAATTCTCCTCCCTGCCGCCGATCTCCTCCATGTCCTCGATCATCAGCGCGGCAAGATCTCGGGACATTCGTTTTGTCCTGGCAGTGCAGGGAATGCATCAGCTGACGCAGCGGTATGGCGGTGAGGCGGAGACCATTAAGAGCAATTGCGGAAACTGGATCTTCCTGACGAGCCGCGAGCTGGGGCTGCTGCAGGAGTTATCGGACCTGTGCGGGCGGCAACGCAATCATCAGCCCAATCTGACGGTATATGATCTGCAGCATTTCAGCAAGGAACGAAGCGAGGCGCTGGTTCTATGCGGCCGGCTGAAGCCGGCCAAGGTGAATCTGCTGGATATTGATCAATTCGGCGATCAGAAGTATGTGATCCTGGATTTTGAGAAAGGCTCCCGCAGTCGGAGAGAACGGCTCTCCTTCGAGCTTTCCAGGGAGATTAGGCGCCGCGTAACAGCGCCGCAGCAGAAAGAAGACGAAGAGTCGGTAAAGAAAGAGGATCCGAAGCCCAAGGAAAGCCCAGCAAATTCGAAGGAGAATCTGGATATCATCAAGGAGATCCGGAAGAAAAAGGGACAGATCCTGAAGGTGGAACAGATCCTGAATTTTGTCAACGCGCAGATCGCGGATATGGTTGCTAAAGGAGAATAAAAAAAGAAAGGAAGACGAGTGGATATGCCGAAAACGATAGATATACCGCAGGAGTTCCCGCTAGCCATCCCGGAAAACCAGGAGCGAGCGTCCGAGAGGCCGGTAAGCCTCCGGCAGGCCAGGAGCATCACCCTGGGGTATATATCAGAGCTGCGTCTGGCAGAGCAGTATCACGAAGACCAGCCGCAGATGCGCGATGCGCTGTTTGCCCTGGTGGAACGAGTCTGCCAGCAGGAGAAGCAGGTAGGAGGTCCGGACGATTTTCATAATCTCGCGGTGACCCTAGGCCGCTCCGGATATGATGAGCTTGCCTGTGACATTCTGGAGAAGGGGCTCGCCTTATTTCCTTACGATGTGGATCTTTTGGCCGATTATCTGATCTACGGCATAGATTGTGAACGGATGGACGCCTGTGAGGAATACTATCAAACATTGTGGAAAGTGCCGCAATCAGAATGGACCTGGCGCGGCTTCGCCTTTTCTCTCGCGTATTTGCGACGTTTGAAAAAAATCGGTCCGCCTCGGCTTCCTCATACGAACTACGAGAAGGAAATCAGCGAGTTAGCTCGGGCCTACAAGAAGTATTTGCCGCAAGAAGAGAACGCTTATCGAGAGTACGCCCGTCTCTACGACAAGAATCCGGATAAGGAACTGTCTATTCTGCGGGAGGCGCTGGAGAATGGACAAGTCGGGGCCTGTCCGTCCTGCGCGTTTCGCTGTGCGGACCTCTTATTCGCGCAGAAGCAGTATCAGAACGCGCTCGACGCCATCCAGCGCAGCCTGGAGGACGCAGTCAACCAGAAGCAGGGTGGCATCAACGAGTTCTATCTCTATTTTCTATCGGCGCTGTGCAAGTTAGGGCTGCGCCTGCGGGAGAATGAATATGATGAGGAAGACATCCTGGAGATCTACAGCGATTTTAATGTGGCGCTCATCGGCGTCGGCAGTGAGTATGTGGACACTATACGAACCCGCGTGAGGATTCTGGAGCAGAAGACCGGAATCCATGTGCCAGATCAGTTTGAACGTCTGCAAGAAATCATAGGGTACTAAGGAGGAACGAGCCATCATGAAAGAGTCAAAGCCCTATTTTGAGTTCGAAGACGGTGTTCTCGATGAAAAAGAGAAGAAGTTCGTGGATCAGTTAAACGACATTCTTCAGAAAAGCGAAGTCGATAAGGAGATCTTTGATCTCGTTACGGACTATGCCTTGGCCGGGAAGGATGTAAACGCGGAGGAGTACGTGGACTCCGTCGAAGTAGATGGCAAGACCTATCTCTGCTCGTATGAATTCGACATACAGGGCATCACCTACACGCAGTTTGTCAACGAGGAAAATCCGGTGGACATCCTTTTCATGCGGCATATATGGGATGATGACGAAGAGGAGGAGTACTTCGAGCAACTGGACTCGGATCTCGAAAGGGACTTGGTGTATGCCTTTGAGCAGAAATTTATCTTCGAGGGCGTCAAGAAAAAACTAGAGAATGAACTGAAGGAACTGGAGGAAAAACTGAAAAAAGGTGCGGGCTAAGATCTTGAAACTGTCACGGTAACGTTGGATATGGGTGAGGTAGTCACCAAGATGATCCGCATACGCTGCGACAAGGAACAACCATAAGATACAAAAAGAGGATTGAAGAGACGCGAGATCGTTTCTACAATCTTCGTTTAAATGCATCTTTACAACGTTTATATTCAATATAAAGTGCTGCATTATATGCAAGTTTTCTTGTAAATACAAAAGAAAGCTTGCATATTTTATACACCCAGGTAGTGTCAAGTAGTCTATGAAAAAACGAGCCGAGAAAATAGACTCAACAGAACCTTGAAAGGGGGAGATATGGAAAGGGAAAAGTTCTCCGTCCCCGAGGCTCATTTTATACGCAATTCCGCGATTCGCCTTTCGTAGATCTCGCATCTGCGTATAAAACAGGAGACACTACACCAACAACGCACAGATTGTTCCTGCTACTCAGCTATATAAATAAGAGGACTACGAAAATCATAACTTTCGCAGTCCTCTTATTTGTGGATATTTTCAGCAGATCCATTTTTCCAGATCTATGGAGTACGTATTCTCGATGAGGATGTAGGGACAATGGTATTTTTGGCACATCTCTAGATAGTATTGATTGTCTTGCAGTACGGATTCCAGCGTGCAGGCGCTGTCATCCAGGCGTTTTTCAATGTCGCTTCCGTGCGCGAGAATTTCGGGAAAATGCTGTTTAATATAGACAGCACTCATCACAAGACAATAGTAGCGGATGAAGGAAAGATATTCCTCTGTGAAGTCATTTCGCAAGCAGTGTTTTGCCGGTATGGGATGCACCGGTAATCAGTATAATCATGGTCATGATCCCTCCTTGCTAGATATCATAGCATAGGAATAGAAAAAAAGAAATAAAAAATGGTGGAGATTCCAAAATGCCCTTCGTAGAGAGAGTCATACACCACACAAGATGAGGTGTTAGAAGACAAAAGAAAGGAAGTATCAAGATGAACGAAAAACCGATTGAGACTGCATTAGAAGAGGTAGAAGGCGCTTTCGAGATTGACCTTCTGAATAAGGTGACGGGAGTGAATTATCCCAAGGCTGCGGTGTACGGCGATAATACGCTGGGGCAGATCCTGGAAGAGTATGCCGAGGATATCGGTGTCAATCCCAGAGACAGCAAGATCCTGTTCGAGAACAAGCGTACAGGAGCGTCAACCAGCGACAGCAGCGAGACGGTTACGGGCCTGGGGCTGCAGGCAGGAGATGTTTTGGCCATTAGTGATAATGCCGGCGTAGCATGAGTCAGGAAGGCGGTGATCGGTTATGGAGAGCTGCTTTGGATAGTCACTCTGATGATAACCCTATGAAAAGATCAGCAGGGTGAGGAAGAACAGAAAAGCAGTGAGGCATTCCGCGCCGCCTTCTCCATTCTTTAAACCTGTCTTACAGTATGGTGCCTCGTAACAGCATGGGCGCATCTCGGTATCAATACTGGGGTGCGCCCTCTTTTACTCGGAGAATCTTTTTTTTCGATAAAAGGGATGGAGATTTCAAAAACATGTTCGTAGAAAAACTCAGACACCGCATGAGATGAGGTGTGAGAATACGGAGGAAAGGGGTATCAGAATGAACGATAAGCCGATGAAAACTGCGGAAGAAGCAGAGGGCTTTGGCATTAAGGGAATTGACCTTCTGAATAGAATGACGGGGGTATGTTATCCAAAGGCTCTGGTATGCGATGACAATACGCTGGGACAGATTCTGAAAGAGTATGCGGAGGATCTCGGCTTCCAGCCAGAAGACAGTAAGTACCTGTTTAAGAATAAGCGCACAGGAGATGCCACCAGCGACAGCAGCGAGACAGTTGCAGGACTGAAACTTCAGACGGGAGATATCCTGGTCATCAGTGAAAATGCGCATATCATTTGAAAGGGGAAGGAGGTGATCGGTGATGGAAGCTCTGCTTGGGATCGCGATTTTGGTGATCATGGCATGGATGATACGAAAGGCAGTCAGGGCGAGGAGAAAACGAAAAACATCAAGACACTCCGCGCAGCATTCCTTGCCTTCCCGAATCGATGTAGATCCCGCCAGATCATCGGAGATAAGAAACAAAAGATTCTCTGTATATGCCGCGCCCCCTCCCTTGCCACATCGTTCTACCCATTCGAGAAACCGAGTGGTAGTCTTGGGCCCTCGAGGGATTACACCGGTACAGTTTCCTTGCTGTCCTGTTGACAAGGAGCGAAATGAGCAGGGAAAACCACAGAAAATCTTCTGGGATGCGTCGGCACAGTGTTACTATTGTTCCAGGGGGCACAGAATCCAACGAAATGGAAAAATCATCGTCCCCTGACCGTTTTAGCGTCAGGGGACAACAAAAAGGAGAAGAAACATGAATTCAATCTACAATCCTTTGAAACTCTCAGTCTACAGACATTTATTTCGGGATAAAAAAGTATTGATCATTGGCGGCGGAGCGGTCGGTTCCTATGTCGGTGAGAATGTCACTAAGATGGGATCCAGCGTCAGTCTGGCCGATTTTGACACATTCACATTAGAAAATGCCGCGAAGCACAGTGGAATTGTCCGGACCCCAGAGGACGCAGGAAAGAATAAGGCGGTCTGTGTAGCGGAACGTGTACGCCCGCTCTTAGAGGAAGGATGCATCTCACATGGGGTGGATACGGATCTGTGCATGCTGGGTCCAGAAGTGATTGCCGCCTATGATGTAGTGATCCTATGCGTGGATAATTTTGCGGCCAAAGCATTGTTTAACGAGCTCTATATGGCGATTCCGGCGGAGCGCAGACCGATTGTGATCATGGATGGGACGCATGATGAGATGGCGCAGAGCGTCATCCTGGATGGAAAAGATTTCTGCGTGCGCTGCCTTTTGGACGAGAAGTGGCTGAAAGATGGCGCGGTACGTACATCCTGCAGCGGTCCGCAGATTCGTGAGATTGACGGGGAACCCGAAATCGTCCGCACATCTGGGCTTGCGAGTTCCATCGCGGCTAGTCTCTCCGCGGAACAATACCGAGCCGCCGTAATTGGGGCAGAAGGGGTCATGAACAGCCGGATTACCTATACGGCATATCCGCATCTGGAGCTCAGCGTTTCGCATCCGATGCGAAAGAGAGACTGTCCCGGCTGTCAGATCAAGCCGCCTGACATGATCTATCCTCTCTCTGGCAGTGTGTTGAATCTGACGCTGGATGGGGCCTTGAAACAGATTCAGGAGATTCTGGGGACAGAGGAGTTTGAGGTGGCAGTACATGCACTTTATTATAAGAATGTCGTCTATTCCGGCTTCATTGTCACGGACGTGTGTCATGCTTGCGGGCGCCCGATTTCTGTCATGAAACATGAAGGCCGGACTTTCCTGGAAGACCTGCGGTGTGCTCCCTGCAAGGAAGAGGGAAAGCACGCGCGGTATGACGTGGATTTCCCACCAGGAACCGTGGAGCACGCATTCACGATGCATAGCATGCCGGCACTCAAGGCGATGACACTATTTGACCTGGGATATCCACTGGGCGCGCATATTCGTGTGATTCAGCGGAATGGCGCATTGGATTTCCTGGATGAAGGAAAGATTACCACATCGGTTTTCACCTGTATGGACGACCCAGCTCAGTTCTACAGTGTAGAAAAGCTGCGATAAGGAGGATACTATGAGTTACAGCGCAACCTATATTGACGAGAAAGGCCGTTCTCAGACGGTAACGATCAGTGATGACGAGTCCCAGGAGGCTCTTCGCAATGACTACCAGGCCCTGATGAAAAAGTATAATCCCAAGTATGTCACGATCGAAAGATGCAGAGCAGAAGCGGGAGAGGAACTGCATCTGCGGATCACGGTGAAAGCTCCCACGCACTATTTATCGGACGCTAAGGATACGGCGCCCAAGTCCTGTTCCTCGATGAGTGTGGATGTCGTCGCATATCTCGGGTATCCGCTGAAGGGCGTCAGAGCCTTCTATGCACCCAATCATTATCTGGCCAGTCCGAATGTATTTCGTTCAGGAGCGGCTTGCATCGATAACTGGATTATTTTCACAAGTTCGCTGCTGACTGTCGCGGAGAAACTGATCATGGACATGATTCATAATCCAGTAGTCACCCGGTATGAGTCTATGGCGAACCCCTATATGGAAGATTGGCATCGGGCACATGTAGCGAGCGGCGCGTTTCCGACGATCACCCCGCGGCTGGTCTACGCGCCGGATACACCACTGCCGCAGAGAAGAAGCAGAACAGTAGAAAAAACCACGACTCGTTCATTACCCAGAAGGAGGGATCGTTGATATGGAAAAGAAAAAACAGGACGTACCCGTCAGGATGCCGCCGCGCAGAGTGGAGCCGCCCCGGATGTTTCCGGTGCTGAACCCGGATAGAATCATGGCGATCATTGAAGCACAGTGCGGCGATGTACATATTGCGAAACGATATGGCGAGGGCGCCAATAAAGTCTTCATTCTGCCAGAGGCTTATGAGGAGTTCTGCGGAATTGTCAGTTACGGCAGACGATCCCCCATGAACCGGCTGGAACAGAAGTATGCCGGGTATGGTCATTTCTTTGTGGATGATAGGGGCAGAGCGCAGATCGTCATTTCCCACTTTATTCAGATTCCGACGATGAACCGAGGCAGCGTTTCTGCTGAAAATCTGGGCCCGAATGGCGAAGCGAATCCGGGTCTTGACTTCTTGGCCTATTATCGGGAGGAATTCATGCAGCACGAGAAGGAATGCAATACGGACTCATACGGGAAGACCGTGGATCCATTTCTCAAACGATATGGTTCCAGCGAATTTGTATTGGAGGGGCATACCCATCCGGATCTGGGTGTATTCTGGTCCCGAACCGATCGCGTAAGCGGCGCCGCACGGGCGGCGACGGCGCCCATCTGTATCTTTGTCTGCGATCCGATTCGCCGACAGATGCTCGGATGCGTGGGCAAGGACTTCGCACCGGCACAGATCATCGTATACGAGCGCCAGAAAGGAAATCTCAGCAAAAATTCGTTGGGCAATGAGCTGATGAACATGTTGTGGGAATGGTTGGAACAAAAAAACGCACAGGGAGAGCTGCATTGCAAAAACCATTTGGGGGGCCGAACCAGCTTGAAAATTAAATTGGTGTTGGATGAGAAGGGACAGAAAAAATGAGAACGAAAGCGCCGAGAAACCAGGGCCAATACTACTATAGAGATCAGCTGAGTCTGCAGGGACAATGGATCTATGATGCCCTGGAAGCTCATTGCCGCCGGAAGGATTACCGCAATCAAATTCAATTTAGAATGAAGCGGTTTGATACTTTTATGAAGGATATCAGCAGGGCCTATCAGGCCCTGCGGGACGATCATCCGGAATACTTCTACCTTGGAACCCAGTATAGAATTACCATAAGAGGCCTCGAGGGTACCCTAGAATATCGACGCTTATATCATCCGGATATGATTGATCGAATCACGCTGCAACTGCGTAGGAGAATTTGTCAGCTTGTCCGGGGGACAGCTTATCACACTTTGGAAGAACAGGAGAGAATGGTTTATCAACGGATCGCCAAGATGCTTACCTACGATAATCAGAATGGTGATTGCGACCATAATGTGGTAGGGCCGATTCTTTACCGGAGTGGTGTGTGTGAGGGGTATAATGCTATGCTGCTGCTGTGTTTCCGAAGGTTAGGGATTCCCTGTGTGAAAGCATTCGGAAAGATGAGTGAAGAACGCGCGACTTGGCATTGTTGGACAAAGCTGTGGCTGGATGAACAGGAATATCATTGTGATGTCACCTGGGATTCCGGCATATCCGGGCAGGTACCGTTCCAGTATTTTAACTTGAATGAGAAACAGATTCGTAAGGATCATATTTTGGCTTTTTTCGATGAGGAGGGAAATTTATGTATCAATCCGTCATCCGAGATCCAGGAGGGCAGGACTGGATCCGAGTATACTCCTGTCCCTGCGATCTGCGCACAGCCGTTGTCAACGGGAGTATTCTGATTGTTCCGCCAGGGACAGTTGCTTTCGCGGCAGTGAATGGACGAGTATCCGATCCCTATACGCCTGGAAGATACAGGATCATGACAGGAGAAGACCCATTCTTTGTACGTCTCCGTCATATCATGACACATGGGGATGCGGGAGTGACAGTGACCGTGTTTTTTATTTCTCCGGGTAAGGATAAATTCATGCAGGTAGGCAGCGGAGAAATTCCATTTACAGAATCGAGATTTCAGCTGACGATGAAGGCGCTTGCCTCTTGTACGATGACATTGTCCATTCAGAATCCCAAACAGCTGTTAGAAAAAATGATCGGGGCGTATCACGCTGCTTTTACAGAAGATGACTTGGAACCCTGCATTAGACAATTAGTTTTGACACCGATTCGAGAAGAAATTTCCAAAAAATTGGGAACTCAGAATATGATGGCATGGAACAGTCAGCTGATGGAGATGAGTCGCCTGATCTTTCCCGCATTACAGCAGGAACTTCAAAGATACGGCCTGGATTTGCATCGATTTGCGCTTACGGGTATCTATGTGCCAGATCAGGAGATGGAACGTCTGCGGGAGCTGGAAAGACAGTACGCGGAGGGCAAAACCAGAACCGATCTGGAACTGGATCATTTGCAGAGAGTATGGCGTGGGAATTTAGACCAGAGAACAATAGCGGAGATGTTGACAGGAATCTCTGCGAATAGAGGGCAAACGGCAGAAAATTCAGGGGGCGACGTGGCTGCGATGATGATGCAGACAATGCTGTTATCCGAACTTCTGCCAGAATTACAAAGGAATTGGCGACGTATGATGAATGACAATCATGACGGAGAGGATTCTTCCGAGGGACAGTCTCGTCCTCCGTCGATGCCGCCAAGAAACCGGTAAAGGAGGCTTTGGAATGGCTTGGATGTGTCCACAGTGCGGAAGTTTGTCTAGCCATTATAATCGGGAACGAATGAGATATGAATGTGATGGATGCGGTACGCCTGTGATGGAGGAATGGCAGGAAGAGCGGCAGCTGCGATATCATCGAACAATGTTTCAGGCAAAGGATCATTTGCGTGCAGGAAATTGGAGACAGGTATTAAGTATGCTGGGACCATTGGCAGAACAAAATCCAACGGATAAGAGGCTGTATCAGATGATGATTCGGGCGGCTACACAGGATTATCAGGATATGCGTATGAAGGAAATGGGGATTCGCAGTACGGCTTCCTGGGCCTGGGAGAAGCTTAAGCGGCTGCATGGACTGGAGGAGCGGCTGATTCGATACGGACAAAGAAGCTACCAGGCCTACATGGAACGTCTTAAAAAAAGACGAAATCATATTTTGATATGGTGTGCGATCTTTGGAGTTTGTTTTCTGCTGTTTCCTTATATTTTGAATCAGGATCATGTGGAAGAAGGCATGTTTCTGCTTGTCTTATGGGGGATTTCCATCTATCGAATCATTACGCTGCAGCCGCTTACGTTGCTGCAAATATGGCCGACAAAACCGCCGGCGCCGACGGATAATCCGTTTGCAAGAGAAGAGTTGAAAGATGTTCGGCTCTTTTTTAGCAGAAATTAAAGAAGAAATTACAAAAGGATCTGGAAAATCGAACAGGATACAGGCTATTTTACAGAAGTAGTGCTGGGTCTCTATGAGAGTGTAGGAGGACGGTGAAAAATGCATCCCCATTTTTTACCGTCCTTTTAGTTGAGAGGGGAGAATTTATACGCGATAAAAAATAAGATTTAGATTTGTTTAGGTTCCTTTTATGATTCATTCAGGATCCCGTGTTAACCTATAATCACAGAAGCAAATTACTTCAGTGAATAGCTTCTGAAATAAAAAAGGAAAGGTGATTTCTATGAAACGATTTTTGAAACGCGGCATGGTGATTTGCATGGTGGCCGTTCTGGCCCTCTCACTGGTGGCTTGTTCGGGGTCGAAGAAAACGACGACAACACATTCCAACTCTCGGACACAGACGCAGAGCAATTCCAGCCCATCGAAGAACAACAGTTCTTCCACAAACAACAGTTCCTCCAAGAACAATAGTTCCTCCAAGAACAACAGCTCTTCCAAGAACAACAGTTCCTCCAAGAACAATAGTTCCTCCAAGAACAACAGCTCTTCCAAGAACAACAGCTCTTCTAAGAACAACAGCTCTTCGAAGAATAATAGCTCCTCGTCGAGCAATCATTCCTCCCAGAATCAAAATTCTTCGACGAGCAGCAATTCCTCTGCAAGCACAAATTCATCAAAGGGGAATTAATCATCGAATGGCAGCAGGTCTCTTGCATGGAGGCCTGCTGTCGTGCTATAATCGGGTGGAATTTACTGAAATAGGGATGAGGTGACAAAATGAGTACCGCCAATATCTTGATTGTAGAAGATGACAGCGATATCCGAGAAGGAGTCAGAATTCTTCTGGAGAGCGAAGGATATGGTGTGGAGGAGGCCGAAGATGGTTTCGCCGCGTTGAAACGGCTGTCGGAGAAAACCGATCTTGTCATTCTGGATGTGATGATGCCAGGAATCTCGGGGATTAAAACCTGCGAGGAGATTCGAAAAAGATCGTATGTCCCGATTTTGTTCCTGACGGCCAAGTCGCAGGAATCCGATAAGTTGATTGGCCTGATGGCAGGCGGGGACGATTATCTTTCCAAACCTTTTTCCTATGCAGAACTGCTGGGACGAGTCAAAGCATTGCTGCGCCGGTATCAGGTGTATCGAGGGAAAGAAACGACAGATCAGTTTCAGGACAGATATCTGGAGCTTGGAGGAATCAAGATCAACCTGGAATTTAACGAAGTATCTGTAGCCGGAAAGACAGTGGAGCTGTCCAATATCGAGTATAATATTCTCTTACTGATGATGAAACATCCGCGCCGTATTTTCTCGGCACAGCAGTTATATGAAGCGGTCTGGGAGGAGCCCTATTTCTATAATTGCGGCAGCACAGTCATGGTACATATCAGCAAGCTGCGCGCTAAGATCGAAAAGGATGATCAAAAGCCGCGTCGAATTACGACGATTTGGGGAAAGGGGTATCGTTTTGAGCCGGTTTCAGAGTAGAAAAAGCTCTATTTACAAAAGACTGGGCGTCTTGCTGTTCCTGGCGGCCATTCTGTCGGCGGCTTTTTTTGTGGTCTTGAATTCCGTAGGAGAATATGTGATATATCGGTATATCGCGAATACAGACTATCTGGAACAGGAAGATCAGAAAAGGATCGAAGAGCTGCAGAACTATGTGACAGAGAACCAGGTCCTTGCCAGCGATTCAGAGGCGCTGACCCAATGGGTCAAAGAACAGGAGCTGGTTTCCATTCAGGTATACAGAGATGGTTATATCCTGTACGATTCTCAATATCCGGAAGCCGATCTAGAAGATACAGCGGACAGCCGTTACGACTGGCAGCCCTTCTATACGCTGTACTTTGCGGATGGCAGCGCAGATGTCGTATTATATGGGTTTTATGATTATCAATTCTATAATTATGCGCTGATCGGAGAATTGATCTTGTCTTTCCTGTTATTTTTGGGGATTGTCATGCTGGGGATTCGGCGAACCATTCATTATATCCGGAGACTGAGTCAGGAGATCAAGATCCTGGAAGGGGGAGATCTGGACTGTCCTATCACGATTGTAGGGGAAGATGAGCTGGCACAGCTGGCCACGGGACTGGATGCCATGCGGCAGTCCTTCCGCCAGCAGACAGAACAGGAGAAACAGCTGACGCTGGCCAATCAGAGAATGGTCACAGAGATGTCCCATGATCTGCGCACTCCCCTGACCTCCATCATGCTGTATACGGAGATCCTGTTGAAAAACAAGTGCCGGGATGAGGCCCAAAGAATATCCTATATCCAGAAAATCGATCAGAAGGCGAGACAGTTAAAGCAGTTATCGGATCATCTTTTTGAATATGCGCTGGTGACCGGGGAGACTGAAATCAAAATGGAAGGCCCGGTTCCGATCACGGCGGCATTTTACGATTTGCTGTCCGAGACGGTCTCCTATCTGGAGCAGCAGGGCTTTACCGTTCAATCGGATTTCCAGGGAGAAGCCTGTTATGTTCGGATCTTTCCGGATTATATCGCAAGAATTTTTGACAACCTGACCTCCAACGTCGTCAAGTATGCAGACCGAACGAATCCGGTACAGATTCAGTTGGTGCATACAGAACGCAGCGTGGGGATCCATATGAAGAATAAAAAAGGAAGCGTGGATGAAAGGACGGAAAGCAATAGAATCGGTCTCAAGAACATACGGACGATGATGGAGAAGATGGGAGGCCGGGCGGAAACGCAGCAGGATGCGCAGAATTTTGCGGTTGTGCTTTGGTTTCCCAAGGTGCTTGAGACGTATAAAATTAACTAGACAGAATGCCCTGCACATGATATCCTTTACAGGAGGAGGTACAGCCTATGAAGAAGAGATACTGGCAGTGGTTCTGCCTTTTGTTATGTGGAATCATGGTGTTGGCAGGCTGTGATACGGAGCAGACGGAGGAATCGGAACGTGCAGAGAGAACGGCGGATTTGATATGCTGTTGATCACAGAGGAAGGAGAAATTTGGATCACAGAAGGCATCGCAGAGCAGTTTACGCTGAACGGAGGGCCGGACGGAGACGATACGAGTTTTGAAGGCATAAAAGAAACGGCCGCACGAATACATTTGCATGTGCGGCCGTTTCTAGTAAGATTCTTCAGGGGCTTAGGGGATAGCCCCTTTGAAGAAAGGATGACCATGCTATACCCGGGAGGGCAGGGTATAGCGTAGCCAGAGGGTTCCTCCTTCCAACGTGGTGACATGTTTCAGTGCCAGCGGTACAGGATTCTTGGTGGGCAAAAAGTCCGCATTTTCAAAAATGGAAACAGCCGTGGTACTGCCATCCGCCACGGGGGCGATAACGAGGCTCAGCTCCTGGATCAGTCCCGCCTGAAGAAAAGAAGCATTGATTGTGCCACCGCCGGCAATCATCAGACGACGGATTCCAAAATGTTCCCAGAGTTTATTCAGCAGAAGGGCACAATCGAGTTCTTTCGTGCCCGCAAACAGGTACGATATGCCGAATCCCCGCAGATAGGACAGATAATCCGGGGAGACCTGCTCGGTCAGTACTTCAATGACATGAGCCTCCGGTCGTCCCTTCTTTTGAATACGATGGGAACTCCATGCGAGAATCCCCGCAGGGTCTATGGAGACAATGTAGTTTCCCATGGAAATCCCTTCCGGATTGATATAATCCTCCATGGGAAAAGTATTTTCAGGGGAAGGCAGAGTGGTCAGTCTTCCGTCCGCGTAACCACCCAGCATGGTGGTAGTACCATAGAGGGTTGCTGGACACTTATAAAAACCGCAAAGTTTTCCGTAGGCCTCTATGGCAGGGGCACTTTCGGGCATGCTGAAAAAGTCCCCATCGATCTTTCCGTCCAGAGAAGCCAACATGTGGCAGATGACAAACACGCTATCCCTCCTGGTTCTTTATTTCAACTGTGCGCCATCCCGAAAGGCATGGCCCACTGGATCTCCCAACACGCGATAGGTGTTATGCGCGGGCTCAAAGGAAATCGGCTGGAATTTGGTAAAATCAATATTCCCTTCTGCATCCAGAACACTCTCATCCGCACAAACATTGAGGATCTTGCCGATGATGTTGCCGTCTTCATTGACTTTCAGGAATTGGCATTCCAGGGCAACGGGCAGCTCATCAATCAGAGGCGCGTCCACCAGCGTGCTGGGTGTCGTATGAAAACCGGACTTCTCCATCTTTTGCGGTTCCGTATTGGCAGAAGCCATACCCACATAATCTGAGGAAACCACATGGGCCGCATCGGCGAAGCTGACAGTAAATGCACCCTTGGCCTTGATATTAGCAGTTGTCTTATGACCGGCGCTCAGGCACAACACCACTTTGTCCGCATCATATAATCCGCCCCAGGCGGCATTCATGGCATCCGCCTTTCCTTCCTCATCATAGGTGCCGATGATCAGTACCGGCAGGGGGTAGAACCAGGATTTGACTCCAAAATTTTTACGCATTCTTCTTCGCTCCTTTTCTTATTTCTGTTCATCTACCGGAGGTACCATTTCGGCATACGCCTTGAGTATCTCGGGTGTGCTGTGATAATACCGCTTCTGCTGATCCATGGCAGCGATCTGCGCCATCTCCTCATCGGTCAGTGCGAAATCAAAGAGATCAAAATTATCCTGAATATGAGCGGGATTCTTAGAACCCGGAATGACGATATTGCCATCCTGAATGTGCCAGCGCAAAATGATCTGTGCGTTGGTCTTTCCATATTTTGCGGCGAGCCGCGTGAACAGAGGTTCTTCGATCAGGGCCTTATCGCCATGTCCGAGCGGATACCAGGCCTGAATCACAATCTCTTCTTTTGCCAGAAATGCTTTCAGTTCTTTCTCCTGGGAATACGGATGTACTTCTGTCTGCAATACAGCCGGCTTGACCTCGCAAATATCGAGGATTTCCTGAATCTGTGCCGCCGTAAAGTTGGACAGGCCGATGGCTCTAACCTTTCCTTCCTTATAGGCCTTCTCCATCTGCTGATATCCCGCGATATAGTTGCCGGCAGGCTGATGGATCAGCAACAGATCAATATAGGCAGTGTCCAGGCGTGCCAGTGTCTGATCCACGGCATCATCCTGCTCATAAAAACTGGGCCAGAGCTTCGTCTCCAAAAAGATCTCTTCCCGAGGCAGGCCAGAACGCTTCATGGCGCGGCCGACAGCCTTCTCATTGACATACGCATTGGCGGTATCGACTAGACGATATCCACATTTTAATGCGCTGAGAACAGAGGCCTCGGCCTCGTCCGGACTTAAAAGAAAAGTGCCGATGCCCGCCATGGGCATCTTTACACCATTATTTAAAGAAATATATTCCATCATTCATTCCTCCTTGCGTACTTTTCAGTACGCTTTTATTATAACTGGAATCGTTCTTTTTCGGAAGTTTCCGATAGTTATAGGATGTAAACTTTCAGTTATGACTTGGG
Organism: Clostridiales bacterium UBA1390; assembly: GCA_002305315.1. Taxonomy (GTDB): domain Bacteria; phylum Bacillota; class Clostridia; order Lachnospirales; family Bianqueaceae; genus Faecimorpha; species Faecimorpha stercoravium. The sequence goes on along the minus strand of DBQQ01000027.1, from coordinate 3,452 downwards.
AGATTTTCAGAAACCGTGCGTAGAAAAGAGTGATCTTTAGAAAAAGGAGGAAGCAGAGATGGAATATATGGCTAGAAAACTGGTGACGCAGAATGATCAGATCTGCATGATGTCACCCTTTGATATGGACTATAGCCATCGCACGATTATGCTGTCAGGAGAGATTCGGGAGGAGACTGCGTTGATGATATCCTCGGCGCTGCGCGCTTTGGCAAGAGAGTCGGAGGAAGATATTGTGATGTATATTCAGAGCGTAGGAGGCTTGGTGTCGGCGGGACTGGGCATTTATGACACGATGCAGTCTATTCGCTGCGATGTTGTGACAGTGGCCAGCGGGATGGCGGCCAGCATGGGAGCTATTTTGCTGGCGGCAGGAGCCTCGGGAAAACGTTGGGTCCAACCCCATGCGCAGGTCATGATCCATCAGCCGATGGGCGAGGTCAGCGGCCGTGCCAGCGATGTGCGGATTCAGGTGGATCAGCTGCTGAACAGCCGTAAGATGCTTAATCAGATCCTGAGCATGCATACAGGACAGCCGGAGACGAAAATCGAGAAGGATACCTTGGAGGACCATCCGATGAGTGCAGAAGAAGCTCTGGCATATGGCATTGTGGATCATGTGGGCGATCCTTTTGAGGAGTGGTGATATGGGAAAACAAATGGTAGTTCCGATTGGTTTAGAGTCGATTCGTCAGGAAGTGGAAACCGTATGTGCCAGGGCTAGGATATATCAGAAACTGGAAATTCGCCCCAATAGCCTCATTGTTCCGCTGGAGGCGGGAAACGGCAGAACAATGCTCTTGGAGTATGTGGCGGATATGTATCAGGCGTTCGGGGTAATGGACTTTTTCGGCAGTCCGGATCCGTATCTGGAAATCAGCCTGGACGGATCATTGGCACAGATGAAACAGGCCTTTTCCACCATCTGTGAAGCGGCGGTATATACCAATCAGTATACCAATGTGGTGGGCATGGATGTTTCGGAGATGGCGGTCCATATGAATGAAAACCAATTTCCAGAATTCCTGCAGCGGATCAAGATGCTTTGCGCGGAGGCATATGTGGTTTTCTTTGTACACGAGGAACGGGGAAAGAGTGAAGAACGGCTGATCGAGCGTATCCTGGATACGGTGGATACGGTTAAATGGATGCCGGTGGAAAGCTATTCGGAAGAACAGTTGTGTGAAATCGTAAAACACGTGTGGGAAGAAAAGGGGATTTGGCCGGAGGAGCCGGACTTTTTTGAATTTCTTCAGGGGCAGATTCATGAAAAAGAGGTTGTAACGGTTCGAGAGGCGTTATTGACCGCACAGCGGATCTTACTGGAATCACTGGGAAATTTGGAGAAAGGGGGGAGTTTCGTTGGGCAGAAGTGAGCGATGGAGTACAGCCAAGGAGATCAAGGCGTATTTTCAGGACGAGTCTTCCAAGGAGGCGGGTCCGATTCTGTATGTAGAAAATGGAAAGAAATACTGTGATACCAGCGAAGCGCACATCGGCGTCATTGGAAGAACCGGAAAAGGAAAGAGCCAATGCGTGAGTCTGCCGTTCATGCGAGAAATATTTCAAAAGGGGGAAAGTTTAATCATGCTGGACCCCAAGGGCGAAGGGTATCAGAAAAACGCATGTTACATACCGGAGAACTATCAGACCTATTGCGTGGACTTTCGTAATCTTCGCAGGAGTCCTACTTGCTGGAATCCGCTCAGTATGCCGTATCAACTCTATCGTTCTGAGGATCCGGATAAACAGGATATAGCAAGTTCGATGCTCAGCGATCTGTGGAATGGCGTTTATCCCGATGATGGACAGCCGGATAAGTTCTGGACGAATGCCTCTGCCAATCTGGGAAAAGGTTTGACCTATGGATTGTTTGAAACGGCGGAAGAAGATCAGATCAATCTGAATCATGTAGCCTGCATGTTGGAGCAGGCGGAATCGCAACTGGGATCGTTTACGCTGGCCCGAGCCTTCTATGACATGTTGCCGCATAATTCGCTCGCAAGGCGGAACCTGGCCTCTTATGTTACCGGTCCGAACGAGACGCGCGCATCAATTCATAGTGTGGCAGCTTCTGGACTGGAAGTCTTCAGCCGCAGTAAGGGGCTGATGGAAATGCTGAGCGAAGATACATTGCACATCCTGGATTTGGACGTGAATCGACCATTTGCACTCATTATCATTATTCCGGATGAGACCGATGTATATGATCGTCTGGCGGGTCTGCTGGTTTCCCAGGTCTCTCAGCACCTCGTTCGAATTGCCCAGGAAAGAGGCGGTAAACTGCCGATTCGTGTCAATATCATTCTGGAAGAGCTGGGCTCCGTGGGTCAGAGCATTTCCAATCTGCCGAAGCTGATGGTCGCGGGCCGCAGTCGCAACATGCGCCTCATGCTGATTCTGCAAAGTTATGAGCAGTTGGTGGATGTGTACGGGAAGAGCAAGGCCAAAACCATCTGTTCCAGTATCGGCATCACGATTGGTTTTTCGACAAACTGCTGGGAAACCTTGGTAGAGTGGTCGCAGCGATGTGGCAAGAAGCAGGTGGAAAATAACGGGCGAACTACCAATGAATCTTTGATCACGCCTACACAGTTAGCGGCTGTGCCCACTGGCACTGCACTTATCATGGTAGACAGCCGACATAAATATATTACGAGGCTACCCTTCTATGATGAACTTTATGACCAGAGTGATTGGAAACCCCCGATTCAGCCGCAGCCGATTGTACGACACTCTAATTCGGAATTTGAGTTCCAGGAAAAAGTAAAACAAATGCGGCGAGAATGGCTGTTATCCAAGGTAGAAGAACAACCGACAGAATATCAGCCAACAGAATATTATCCACTTTTAAGTCATGTAGAAAGGCCTTCGAGAATAACACTGCAAAGGCCGGAAAAGGGAAAAAATTCCAAAGGAAAATACAAACTTATCATTCAGAGTCAAGGCCTAGGCATGGTAAAGCAGGTGAAGATGCTGCAGAAAATAACAGGAGAACGCGCAATGGATATTTATCGAAGAATGTGTGATTTACCTTGTTCGTTTGTGTTACCTAGTAAGAAAAAGGCCAAAAAGGTTGCCAAGTGTATTCGCAAATCTGGAGGGAAAGCAAAAATTCAAAAGATGTAAGACGAGCTGCTATTTCGTAGTTATTTATGAAATAGCAGCTTCTTTTTGCAATATCCGTCCCCGCGGATTGCCACTTTACAAGCTGTGATTTTTGTGCTATTATAAGATATATGAAAGGGGGAGATCCTATGGCTAAACTCTCATCTCACATTGCATATATCATTTCTTCGTTCTACCACACGCTGCTCAGACTCCATGCCATTCCCGAATTCTGTCTCTCCCGCAAAAAAAATAAGAAGACGGGGAAGGTGTATTTATACAAGCAGGAGTCTACCAGCAAAGGCCGAAAACAGACCAAGATCAAGGCTGCTGATGAAGCGCAC
>DBQQ01000044.1 GCA_002305315.1 Clostridiales bacterium UBA1390 | reverse complement strand
ACACCATTATAAGGGCATTACCCACAAGCACCACAGTTGACACATTTTTCTGAATCCACGCGGTAGCGCAAAATAGAAACTGGGTTGAACAAGGAATAAATTGCGCCTAAAGGGCAGATGTACTTACAAAATGGCCGGTAAATTAGTATGGACACCAAAATGGTTACGATTAAAATGACATTTTTCCAAGCGTACAGCCATCCTACTGTGGCTCGCATTGCATCATTCAGCAGCACCAAGGGAATTCCACCCTCCAAAGTTCCGACCGGACAAATCAGCTTGCAGAACCAAGGGTAACCCTGGCCAATCATATCAGTGATATACAGCGGAAGAAGAATAACGAATACCAAAAGAATCCCGTATTTCAGCCAGCGCAACTGACGGTCACCCTTAAATGTACGGATCTTTAACTTGGAAGGAAGCGGGATTTTGTTTAGCAGATCCTGAATCAAACCAAATGGACACAGCCAACCACATACGAAGCGGCCCATGAATGTACCGACCAAAATCATAAAACCGGCAACATAAAAGGCAAACTTATACTCGTAGCTTCCAATAGTAGCCTGCAAAGCACCAATGGGACAGGCCGCTACAGCGCCAGGGCAAGAATAGCAGTTCATGCCCGGTACACAGATATTCTTTATCTTTCCTTGATATATTTTTCCTCGGACAAAGCCGATGAGATAACTATTGGTGATAACCGCCCATAAGACTTGAAAAAAATGGCGGAATCGTTCTGATTTCTTTGCTTGCTTATCCAATTCCAATACACTCCAAACAGATATTGATGGCCTTGCTCATGACGATAGCATACTCCTCCCGCCAGATTCCAAGACTCAGAAATATAACACCGATGACTAGCAACAATACCGTGATCCAGTTGGAATGAAAGATATTTTTTTGCTTCATTGGGTTTCCTCCTTAATGTCACTCATTCCCTCAACGCTTTTGCAGGGTCTGTTCGCAGTAATTTTGCGTTGGCTATGGCAGTAATAAACCATACCAGAAGGACGGTTCCGCAAATGCTCCCAGCAAACTGAAGCGGGGCAATATGAACCGGAAGAATCCCTGACAGGGTGGTGAGAAGGAGTGCAAACAATGTGGTTGTCAAGGCCGAAAGAGACGACAACAGCAGGCTTTCCCAAAGAAGCATCTTTTGGATCTGTCCACGATGATATCCGAGCGCCATCAGAAGTCCTATTTCACCCGAGCGCATACGAGCCAGCTTCATCAGTAGCATCCCACTGATGGTAAGTGCAATCACAACAATGAAGACTGATACAAGAATAAACATCGTTTGCACCTGCAAAAAGGTCTCTTTCAAACTTTCCACCTGTTTTGCAGCTGTAATAGGAACGATTCCCTGCTCTGTAAGCTGAGCAACTACTTCCAGAACTTCGTCAAAGCCGTTGACCTGATAAGTCACCGATACAGGGGACTCATCCCCTTGCAAAGTGCCATAGAGCTCCTGTTCCGTTTTTGCATCCAGGTAGTAGTCATCAAAACTGCCACTGTAAATGCCGCTGATTTGCAGTTTCCTTGAAAAATTACCACAGGAGAAGACGATTTCTTTTCCAATCAGCGTACGGATATCCTGTGCAAACTGTTTGGCAAGGGATGGCGTGATAGCAATCTCCCCATCTCTGGGCATGACACCGATGTTCATGGACTCGTTGGAAATACTACCAAATTGTTTTGGCGGAACAGAAAGGCTGTGTCCTCCAAATTCTATTTTGCACTCTGGGACTGGATACTGTATATAGTACTGCTGGATATCCGGAGATCGTTCAAGCAGTGAAAGTACATCTTCTACCTTGTCATTTTCCTTCAGTAAAATCTGTCCCCAGGAGAACGCGGTATTTTTTTGCTCAAAGTGATTGATTTTTTCTTCTATTATGTTTTGTGAAGAGAATGACATAAGTATCGCACATACTGCAATCGTTACTGCAAGAGAAATTCCCAAAAATCGTTTGAAATGCGTCTTGAAGTTGTGCAATGCTCTCTTAGACATAGAAATGGGCACATCAGGAAGTGCTTCCTTTTGTGTTAAAACTGTAACTGCCTGTTTTTTCGCCTCTTTCCATACTCTGCATTTACCATCTTCTATGGTGACAACCTCATCTGCATAATCACAGATTTTACGGTCGTGAGTAATAATCAAGACCGGGCTTTGTTTTGCAATCTCCGAAAGAATTGCCATAATCTCATCCGCAGTTTTGCGATCAAGGGCTCCGGTCGGTTCATCGGCCAGAATCACCTGGGGATTTCCAGCCAACGCCCGCGCAATAGCCACACGTTGTTTTTGCCCACCGGAAAGATTTTCTGTTTTCTCGTTTGCCTTTTCTTCAATATTAAGACGACGCAACAGAGAGAGAGCCCATTCTCTATTTTGGGCGTTATCCTGACAGGTCAGTTCAGCGGCTAACAGGATATTTTCTAGCACTGTATAGCCTGTGAGCAGATGATATTCCTGAAACACAAAACCAATGGTATGTTTGCGGTACTCGCAAAGCTCTTCATCCGACAGTTCCGAAAGCACTTGCCCATCCACCAGAATTTTTCCGCTGTATTCTCGATCGAATCCCGCGAGAAGGTTAAGCAGCGTGCTTTTTCCCGATCCGGACGCACCTAACAGGCAGGTAATACCGTTCTCTCCAAATGTATAAGAAAATCCATCCAGTACGATTTGATCCCCATATTTTTTTGAAATATTGTTCAGTTCAATCATCCGCGTCCTCCTGTTTTCAAGGCGGTCAGGGGATTAACCGAGGTGGAAATAAGGCAAGTCTCTGCAAAGCAGAAAGCAGACACGCCAAAACTAAGCGCACATCCCAGCCAGAGAGGGACGCTCAGCAATAGCGCCACAATCATGCTAAAAAGTCCGGTAAGCAAGAACATTCCGGTGTATTCCACCAGCGTCAGCAAGACGATACTATTTTTTGTATAGCCACAGAGGCGATAGACAGCATACTCCTTTCTGCGCATAAATCCGCAAACCAAGCATACGGAAAGCGCAGCCAATACGGAAAGTATGACAATCAAAGCGGAAGAAAGGCCAGTCTGCACCAGAGCAGTTCCCTTTAGTCCCATAATGTCCCGAATCAACTCAGCCTGCCCCAGCGGCACAATGCCCTTTGCCATCAATTCATCGTAAAGTTCCAAAAAATGCTCGGGAGAATCTGCGCGGATAGTGAAACTAAAACTGGGATTTTCTTTCTCTGCCTGAGCATAAATATCTTTCATGATTGCCAATGACGGAAACAGGGAATCCTCATGCTCGAACTGCTCAACTTTTCCATCAAATTCAATGCCATAAGAGGTATCTGCAATACCAGAAACCTTAGCGGTAAAGGAAATAGGCATTGCCACCGGCTTACCACTGTCCCAGTTATAGACCGAACCGACAAAGGAAAGTTCTTTTCCGAGAATCTCTTCATTGGTATAGCCCATTTTTTTCACTAAGATTTTAGGCAAAACGATTTCGTTTTTACTATTATCGGCGATGCGACCGGCAATGATCTGATTGAAGTTTGGGGACTGTCCGCTTTCTTCAATAATGAAGTCCTTGCCATCTACAGTAACAACCATATCTTCCATTGGTGCATCCATGATGATAGCCTCAATACGGTCATCATTTTGGTATTCCTCCAGCAGTCCGCTGATGTCTTGCTCTACACCTTGTGGAACACCAGGATTTTCCTTGCCTACCTCGCCACCACTTGTAAACGAAGGAACAAGCAGAAGATTTAGAACCGAGTTTCCCTGCTTTTCTAAAAGCTCCTGAAACGCTTCACTGCTACTTCCATTTAGCATACCGCTGAAGTTCACAGCAAGACAGGAGGCAGCAATCGCCATTGCAAGGACGATAGAGAGAAGTTTTCCCATCTGGCGCTTGCCGGTCACTCCGGCCATCCGCAGAGCAGAGCGCATGGTCAGGCGGAGATTCTCCGTGGAGCGGCTATGTGCTTTCGTGGTGCTGTCACCTTTGTCCGATCTAATCAGTACGCCTTTATCTAACTCAAAAACGGAGCATTTACCTTGAATGAGAGAGATGTCGTGGGTCACAACGATGACTGTCCGCTCTTTGGCAATTGACGTCAGTAGTGCCCCAATCTCATGGGCGGTTTTGGCATCCAATGCAGCAGTAGGCTCATCGGCAATCAGCACCTGAGGATCTTTCATCAGTTCTCTGGCAATGGCTACGCGCTGCTTCTGTCCGCCTGACAGTGTGCGAACCTTCTGATCAGCCAGTTTTTCAATCCCCAACTTTTTTAAGAGCATACTCAGACGCTTTTCACTATCGTTTCGACTCAGATAGGTCGGAACCAAAATGTTCTCCCGAACAGTTAGTTCGTCAATCAAGTGGAAACCCTGGGCAATAAAGCCAAGTTCCGTTGCATAGAACTGGGAGCGATCCTGATCAGATAGTTCTTTAAGGTTTCTGCCACAATAAAATGCTTCGCCTTCATACTGTCTATCCATGGAAGAAAGAATGCGGAGCAATGTTGTTTTTCCGCTACCGGATGCGCCGATGATGTAGTTCATCCCTCCGCTAATGGAGAGTGACACATTTTTCAGCGCTACTTCGCCCCCAAATGTTTTGGTGATATTTTTTAATTCAAACATGGGTTATTCCTCGTTCCCTTTCTGTGCAATCTTCTCAATTTCATTCTTCATTGTGACACGCCAGTGGTTCTTGGGCATTGCGCCAACATAAGGCTCACTGACCACATTTCCTTCGCTGTCTACAAAGAAACTTTCCGGAAATGCCTGAATGCCCTTCAAACGACCTTCCAGAAGCACGCTGTCTGGGATCAGGGTAGGATACTCTACTCCTGCGGTTTTAATGATTTCCTTTGCTTTTTTCAGGCTGTCCTCATTGATCTCATTGGTATTTCCAACATCCATACAAACACTGATGATGTTGAAGCGAACACCGTCATCCTGAAATTCCTTTCTCAGTTCATTCAAGATAGGCATTTCCTCAATACAATAGCTGCAAGTAGTTGTCCAAAGATTAACCATGGTCAAATCGTAATCTGCAAAAATATCCTTGGAAACAGCATTACCATCAAAATCCTGTGCGGAGAAATCGCCCAAAGAAACAGGCTTAGACTCATTCTGTTCTGATGTGGAGGACCCCTGCTGCGCCTCAGCGACGGTGGTTGAAGCTCCTCCGTTTGTGTCGGCGTTTGTGTCGGACTTTCCACAAGAAGCCAAACTAAGTGCCATCACCAGCAGCAAAAATACTGAAATCATTTTTTTCATCTTAAATACAATCCTTTCTTTGTTGTAGTGTAGTTACATTACATAAGGAGTATAGCGCGGCTGGTATAAAATCCATATAAAGAGGACGCCGGAAGAATTTCTTCCGGCGTCCTCTCTCATTAGATATTTCCTTCGTAGTGCAATTCTGTCCTTTTCTTTATATATTACCATTAAAGCCTACGATAAATATACTGCCTTGAGGCTGATTGTTTTTCACATAAATGTATCCATTATGCTTTTCTATAATACTTTTTACAATGGCTAGCCCAAGACCACTGCCACCCAGTTCTCGACTGCGAGACTTGTCTACACAGAAAAATGTGTCAAAAATATGAGACTTAGCCTCATCAGGAATACCGATACCGGTATCTGCAATAGTTACCTGAGCATCTGTTATTTCGATGAAAATGGAGCCGCAATCTACATTGTAGCGGATTGCATTGGAGATCAGATTAAAAAACGCTCGCTGCAACAAACTGTCATCGCCTAACACTGTTCCTTGGCCAGAAATCGTAATTTCAATTTGTTTAGTAGCAGCATATTCTTCAAGTTCAAAGACCGTTTCTTCAAGCAAAGGTCTCAACTCTACTGGTTCCTTTTTTCCTATCCCTTGTTCGTTCGTAAATGTGAGCAGATCTTTTACCAGATTGGAAAGACGCTCTGTGCTTTCTCCAATACTTTGGAGCAAATTTGTGTATTCCTCAGGATTTCGATCTGGCTTCATTTGAAATACATCCAACTGGGTTTGAATCGCAGCGAGAGGGGTACGTAATTCATGGGCAGCATTAGCAGAAAAATTTTTTTGTACCTGATAGGACAGATTGATTTTCTCGGTCATATTTTGAAACGCCTGAGCCAACTTTGCAACTTCATCTTTTGTTTGTGGAATTGAGACACCCTCATCTAGATTGTGAATGTCAATATGTTGAACTCTCTCTGTAAGGTCTTCCAATGGCTTAAGTGTTCTGGAAGCAAACAGATAGGTTAAAGCAGAACCTATCGCAATAAGACAGAACATAACCAACACGGTTGTTCCCCTAAATTGCCAGAGAGCTTCCGTGACTGCAACAGAGGGCTCCGATGTTATTGCTGGCATACTTTCATCAACAGAGATCGCTGGCGTAGTAATGGTGGCCTGAACCAGCCCATTGGTTGAGTAAATAGTAGAGATTGCAAACGCCACACACATAACAGTTAAAATACACACTGAAATAGTAGTTAGTTTTAGCTTTAACGGGATACTTCTTTTCATACGCTTCCTCCCTCACGAATCACATACCCTTCGCCGATGATATTACAGATAGGATCATATCCCAACTGTCCTTTTAACTTCCGACGCAGGGAGGACATATGAACTCGAACTGAATTAGAAAAGGTGTCAGCATTACTGTCCCATACGTGTTCGATCAGTTCTTCTAATTTGATTACTCGTCCTTTATGCAGCAGCAGATACTCCAATAGGGCATTTTCTTTCGCAGTCAGAGAGACTGGATGCCCCGCTGCGGTTACGATTCTGGATGCGGTGTCAAAACAAAGAGACCCACTGGACAAAACAGTGTTTTCGATCACTGTTTTCCTACGTAGCAGTGAGCGCACACGAGCCTCTAACTCCGCAAAATGAAAAGGTTTAGTCAGGTAGTCGTTGGCTCCCAAATCTAGCCCTTTTACCTTGTCTTCAATCCCATCACGGGCAGACAGAATCAACACAGGAACATCCAAATTTTCCTTACGAAAATTTTCGAGCGCAGAAAACCCATCTAGCTTGGGTAGATTCAGGTCCAGAATGATGAGATCATATCTTTCATAAAAGGCCTTTTCATCTGCACTCTCTCCATCTCCCGCTACATCAATAGCATATCCTTTCAAACGTAACCCTTCTGCAAGGGAGTTGCGCAGCTTTTCTTCATCTTCTACAATCAAAATTTTCATCGAACCACCTCGTTTCTACGTTGAGTGTATATAAAGAGCTATAAAATTCGTGTAAAGTTGAAATCATCTTTACTGTCTGGGCGAATCGATATTCACCCTTCAACTAAGTTTCTTCTTATTTATGATAGCATATATCTCTTTGCAAGAACAATCTAATTAGTATGAAATTTCTATATGTGATTTATTAAATGAATTCCTCCAAATATAAAATAGCTACTTGTAAAAATAGATTCAATGAGTAGCTATTTTGTGTTCGATAGAAAAAACATCGGATAAAACACTCTTGACAAATCTCTTTTCATCAATAATATATTGCGATGTATCCGTATTCGTTCCCCAGTTTAAACATTCTGGAAATGGATACGCATATGCTGTTGCCGCCAACCTTGCTTCCATATATTGAATCGACAAATCATTGGGACCCGAAATTGTTACACTCAGTGCATAAGGAGATATATATGCTATTCTATAAAGATCATAATTTCTTGAATACATGCTATATGACATCCTGGCCGTAACAAGAACTCCCGTTCTGTCATAATAATCATCATTTCCAACTGAAATATCACTCATCGGACGTATATCTGTCCTGACTAATTGACCATCTTCCGTGATTATATAAGCCATAGTCACTATACAGCATATCATTTTAAATAAAAAAAGTCAACATTTTTACATTCTTATAGAGCAATTTCTTATTTAATTTTGTCTTTTGAATGAAGCGTAGCATTTACTCCTGCCCAATTGGTATTTATTCTATGTTTCAGAAGGGTGGGACATCCTTTTAATTTAGAATAGCTCTTCGCGAATGTGCCCTCAAAATCATCCGCTAAAAACAAGAAGTTAAAAAAGGACTCCCCGCCCGCCTCTTCGGGCAGGAAAGGAGAGTCCTCTTATATGCATCCATATTCACTTTTCCTCAAAGCGCGCTTTTTATTCCTTCAGCGAACCAATCATCATACCACCTACGAAGTATTTCTGCAGGAACGGATAGATGACCAGGATCGGCACCGTGGTCACGATGACCATCGCCGCCTTCAGGCTCTTCGCCAACATCTCATAGTCTGCCACTACGGCGCCGCCCAGATCCAGGTTGGATCCCTCGATCAGGATGTTTCGAAGTACAAGCTGCAGCGGCCATTTCAAACGATCCTGTATATACAAGTTCGCGTTAAACCAGCTATTCCAGTGTCCTACGCCATAGTACAGCACCATAACCGCCATAGCCGGCAAAGACAACGGGATAAAGATCCTAAACAATACTGTCAAATGCCCGCCTCCGTCAATAAATACAGATTCTACCAGGCTTTCCGGAATAGAAGAGAAATAGGATCTAAGGATAATCATGTTATACGTGCTAATCGCGGTCGGAATGATCACGGACCACAGTGTGTTATACATCTGCAGGCCACGTACGGTTAAGTACATCGGAATCAGTCCACCAGAAAAATACATAGTGATCAATACAAACATCGTCATGACACGATGCCAGTATACGTGGACTCTGGTTAGGCAGTATGCACCTAGACATGTCAGGACAATATTAAACGCCAGACCCACCACTAGAATAAACAACGTATTCGCATATCCTGTCAGGATCTGATGGTTGGACAATACGAGCTGATAAGCCGTAGTATCAAATCCCAGAGGCCAAATCAGAATGCCGCGATGACGAATCAACTCCGCAGGATCACTGAAGGAAACCATCAGTTCATACAGCATGGGATACAGCATGACAATGCCCAAAAAGATCATAACAACAATGATGATAATATCGACGATACGATCGCCTTTGCTTCTTGCGCTGACCATTTTCTCCCCTCCTTAGAACAGACTGGTCTCTGTCAGTTTCCGGCTCAATGCATTGGCCAAAAATACCAGCACAAAGTTGATGACCGAGTTAAACAGGTTCACCGCTGTCGAATAGCTATAGTCCTGATCCAGAAGACCTTTTCGATATACATACGTAGAGATAACATCCGCCGTCGAATAGGTAGACGGATTGTACAGCAGCAGGATCTTTTCAGAACCTACGCTCATCATCTTACCAATCTGCATGATGAACAGAATGACAATTGTCCCCTTGATACCCGGCAACGTAATATGCCATATTTTGCGAAATCTTCCCGCGCCATCCAAAGAAGCCGCCTCGTACAACTGTGTATCAATACCGGCAATCGCCGCTAGATAGATGATGCTATCCCATCCCATGGACTGCCAGATTCCACTGGCCACATATATCGTTCGGAAATACTTGGGCTGCGAGAGCAAAGATACCGGCTCCACACCAAAGAATCCGCTGATCTGATTGAACAAGCCGTCACTCAGGCAAAATTCTGTCAGCATACCGCACACAACCACCGTAGAGATGAAGTGCGGGAAATAGGTCACCGTCTGCATAACCTTCTTAAACTTCTGGTTACGCAGTTCATTCAGCATGATCGCCAAAATGATCGGCATCGGAAATCCGAAAATGATCTGATAAAAGCTAATCAATATCGTATTCGTAATGGTTCTCGCCGCATGACTGCTGCTGAAAAAGTCAATAAAATGCTTAAAGCCAAACTCATCTGTGAATGGACTCCCCCAGATTCCCAATGCGGGCTTAAAATCCTTGAATGCGAGAATGATACCACTCATCGGATAGTAATGAAATGTTAAGTAAAAGATAACCACCGGCAGGAACATGAAGTAAACGGCCTTATTTTTCTGAAAATCCAGCCGTATGGCGCCTTGTTTACGCCCCTTTCCTCTGACGGTGCTGCTTTTTTGTTTCTTTGGCATAAGGCAGCCTCCCTTTTCTAAAAGAGGGGCGGCGATGACGCCGCCGCCCCAAACCTTCTATGTCCTTAAAATTAACGTGCCTGATAACGGTCATACGCCGCCTGGCGCACCGCCAATACATCCTGGATTCCCATGCTCTCAACCTCAGCGATGAAAGAATCCCAGTTGGACAGGTCCTCGTTGCCAAGGATAAAGCCTAAAATTCTCTCACGGCAGGTCGTGTCGATATCGTTCCACTCTGAAACAGTATCTACTTCCTCATCTGTATATGTTACAGTGGGATACGCATAGTCTTCCATGTGTGCAAAGAATGTCTTCTGGATTTCCAGCGTTTCAGGCTGCAGATGGCTCATCGCGTCGATAACGCGGATGGACCAGTTCTGATAGTTGCTCACGAAATAACGAGCCGCCTGAGAGTCCGGGGTCTCCGGATTGTTCGTGATGATTTCCTTGAAGGTCGGAACGCCGTCTACATAATCCCAGGAGAATCCTTCCTCACCATAGGTCTCAAACATAGAACCTTCTTCGGTATAAGCATAGTCCAGGAAACGTGCCGCCGCGCCGATGTTCTCGCACTGCGTGCTGATAGACGTTGCCATACCACCATCAAATGTATTCGTGTAATGGCTCATCTGCGGCTCATCGCCTTCGTTCATGACCGGAGTGTTCAGTCCTGTTACCTTATAATTCGGGTCGCCCTCATTCGCTACGATACAGTTCTGAATGTTACGGATCTGCTGCAGCGCGATACCCGCCTCACCGCTTGCAAACTTGGACTGTACCGTGCTCTTGTCTACGGCTGCCAGGTCGCGGTCGATCAGGCCCTCGGAATACCACTTGGCCATCTCGGTCACAAATTCCTTATAACCCTCTTCCAGAGGTCCAAACTTCACGGTGTCTCCATCCATGTAGAACGGGTAGCATACGCCCCACGGAGAACTCAGGCCTGCTGTCGCATACTCCAGGAACAGCCAGCGGCTCTCAAATGTCAGAGGCGCCGTCAGATTCAGTTCGTTCTTGAACTTCGTCAATACGTTATACCAATCATCAATAGTGACTGGCACATCCTCACCAATCTGATCCAGGAAGTCCTGACGAATGGCGAAGCCGGTTCCGATCTGACTCTCGTCTCTCTTCAGATGCGGGAAGCAGAACCATGTACCGTCGTCCATGCTGACCATCTTGTTATATTCTTCATTCTCTTCCAGCAATGCTGTCAGCGCCGGGAAATACTCGGTATAATCATTCAGCGGAATGATATATCCATCGTTGATTGCAGCCGCCGGTCCTCCCTTGAAGGTGATCCAGTTTGCCTGCATGATATCCGGATATTCACCGGATGTCAAGAGCAGAGAAAACGCCTCGCTCGTCTCCTGCGGAGAAGACGCAGAACCGATGAACTCCAGATTCACTCCCGTCTTCTCCTGGATTACATCCCAGAAGTAGTGGCCCTTTACCCATTCCGGAAGCTCTTCTTCCGCCGTAGGCGTCATGTTGATAGACAGCGTTACGGTGCCATCCATAGGATAGGTGAAATCGCCAGCCGCATAGGGGTCAGACTCGTCCACTGCCTGGCTGTCGCCGCCTGTCTCCGCCTGGCTTGTTGTACCGGCAGTACTGCTGTCGCCAGCATTGCTGCCACCATCGCTGCTGCACCCTGACAAGCAGGATACAATCAGGATTGCTGCCAGCAACACAGCCCAAAACTTTTTCGCTTGCATAATTTTTCCTCCATCAATATAGATTCCCGTAATGTACGGAGCACAAAAGCGGATTTGTCGCTTTTGTTACTTAGTATGATTATAGCATATTGTCCAATATTTTCAATGGATTTTTTGAACAGCTTGTTAAGTTTGTCATTTTGCACAAAATTCTCCGCTTCTTTTTGTGCATTTCGCCCTCCTCTTTTTATTTTCTCATGATTTTTCCTAACAAGCAAACTATAAATTCCATTATATAAAAAGGCTGGCAGAAAACGAAATTTCGTTTTCCGCCAGCTCCTTAAGAACCGTACATCAGTTTTCGATTATAAAACTCAGATTTTCTCATCAGTTCCTGATTCATAACATCCAGGCCATATTCCTCCGCGAGGGTCTCTCGTTCGGAAAACAGATCGGTTCCCAGCGCCAAGCGATCTCCTTCAATCTCTACGCCTAATGCCGCCAATGTGGTAGGAAACATATCCAGGGTCGTAAACGTCCTATTCTCCGTATTCACCGGCGTCGCCGCTGCATTTATGATCACATGATACGTGCTGCGTTCCGCATCCTCCGGCATCGTCTCCACAAATTCCGCCGCCATCGTCAGATGATCACCCGCAATGACAATCGTCGTATCTTCATAGAAATCCTGTTGCTGGACCCACTGCACAAACGAGGCCACCTGCCGACTGGAACAGGACAATGCGTTCTCATAGGATGTATTGTGCTCCGATTGACACAGGGGACAGATATATCCATCCGGGAAATGCGTATCCACTGTCAGCATGGTAAAATTAAAAGGTTCTTCCTGCTCCGCAATCTGAAGCAGCTGTTCTTTCGCCATCTCGAAGAGACGCCAATCCTCAAATCCCCAGAATACATAATAGTCCTCAGGAATCTTTCCATTCTCCAGTGCCCAGTAGTAGTCATAAATCGTATAATTGCCATGCTGCGTAAAATAGTTAGCACGTCCGCCAAAGACCGCATCCGACCCAATCATCAGATAGTTATGATACCCTTCTGCTTCCAACAACTCTCCCAACGATGTCACGCCCGGAAAGAACGAGGAATATTCTCCCATCGTATTCCTATCTATAGGCATTTTCAGCGGCAGCCCCGCCGTCTGCGCAAACATGCCCGCAATGGTCCATCCTGTGTTTTCGATCTGTGCGGCGCCTCGCAGTGTGCCCGCCAGGGAGGAAAAATGCAGGTTCTCCCGGGCCAGCTCTGTCAATTCTGGTATCAGATCCTCCTCGAAAAACCCGCCATCCTCCTCTGACATATACGAAGCCTCCATGGACTCCAGGTAAATATAGATCAAGTTGCGCTTTTCCTCTGGAAATGTCAGGAGGGACGCATCTGGATCCACATATTCTTCTTCAATCCAGGTGGAATTTTGCGACTGCATCTCGATGTATTCTATAATGGGATACCGCTGACATGCATGTATCAGACCACAGCCCGAACTGACCAACGCGATCAGCCACACAATCCATACCGGTAAAGCCGGAATCAGCGTCAATCCTCGCCGAATCTCGCGGTGTTTTCCCCCTTGAACGACCACACAGAGCGTCGTCAGTCCCTTTTGCACCCTTTTCTCGCGCCATCGTCTCTCCCATCGCGGCAAAAGATAAAGCAACGCCAGCAGAAACATGCCCATCAGCGCCGGAATCAGGCACCGTATGATGAAGTCCAGGATCGTATTTTGATCCGTCCCCTGTAGAGGTACTTTCAAATGGAAAATAATCTCATCAATCGTGATCTCGCCAAAAAAATCAATCGACCAATCGACTGCCAGAAAAAGCAGGATCCCCAGTCCAAAAACCAGCAGGGCCAGGACGATACCCACTCCTTTCCCTATACTGCGAAAAGTCTGCCCCCTCATTCCTGCTCATCCTTCTGATTCGCCTGCGGACGCTGTTCTTCCACACGAATCCGAAGCCATTTCCCCAAAACGCCCACCAGGTACCCCATGACGATCGCCACGATGACGCCAATCACAAGAAATAACAGGGACGTATATGAATCATTCAAGTTTCCCCCTATTGCCGTGGGAATTTCGCTCTTGATCTGGCGCAGAATCCCCAAGACTGCTATAGTATCCAGCAGCACAAACGATCCATAAAGGGCAAGGAGATTTGCGATTCGTTTCTCCTCGCCCCTTATCTTTAAATAGACCAGCATAGACAGACATGCCGGACAAAACAAGCATACAAACTGCAGCATATTTCTCTCTCCCATTCCTACTTCTCAGTGTAAAATGTGCGTAAAGAAATATATCACAGTTCCTGTGGTTTGTCCAGAAAGATTCTATGAACTTTTGGACCCAAAACCTTAAGATTATTTAATTCCCGGCATACTGGTTGAAGAACTGCGTGCCATAGGAGGCCCGCAACACCTTCACAGCTTCGCTCTGATTCGCGGCGCCTTCCAGACGCGTCAATACAATGTCAGATGCCTCTCTGACACTATCCGCATTTCTCAGATCCCGCAGCACACTGGAAAAGGTGGTCTGCATCTCATAGTACAAGCAATCCGCCTGCATGACAACATTTCCAATCGACGCATTCCAATCTTGCGCATGATTATATAGTGTCTGCTTTCTGCTCCAATATGTCCATTGCGCCAGGCCATATCCGTCTGAGTCATATATAAAATTGGTATATTCTCCGCTGTCTACACGGCGTGTATATTCCGCATCACTGATTCCATAATAGCTATTACTGCTGTCCTGCAGGTTGTTGGCTCGCAAATAAGACTCCAGATACAGGTTGCCCATGAGCCCTGCAACTGCATAAGGATTCTCCAGTCTGTCCATGAAGAAGTTCCAGATCAGATCTGGCTCCGCCGTGTCCGTAGGCTTGGAGGTATCCCCGTACCTGGGATTCACACTGCCATTTTCCACATAATACATCACGCCGTTGCCGCCACGCTGAGGGCCCGTATAATCCCAGTTGAGGATTCCATTCTGAACGAAATATATGGTGCCGTAGTAGTCTGTCAGACCTGTGTACTGAAGATCCAGGATTCCATCATCCACATAATACCAGGTTCCCTCTGAAAGTGCCAGTCCAGTGTAACTCCAGTCTAGTATGCCGCCCGCGACATAGTAGGTCGTGCTATAGTATTTTGTCAGGCCCTTAAAACCCCAGTTCAAACAGCCATCTTCAATATAATACCAAGTTCCCTGATCATTAGCTAAACCCGTATAATCCTCCTGCCAGATGCCTCCCTTTACATAATACCAAGCCGTGCCATCATAAAATATCCCCGAATAATTCCAATCCAAGACGCCTTCATAGACGTAATACGTCGTCGTATAGTATTTTGTCAGGCCTGTATACTCCCAATCCAGTATACCACGGTCCACATAGTACCAAATACCGCTCTCATTCACAAGGCCCGTATAGTTCTTTTCCCAGATACCGCCTTTTATGTAGTAGGAAGTTCCGTCCTCCTCATAAAAGCCCGTATAGCCCCAATCCAACGCACCTTCCAACACGAAATATGTGGTAGTATAATAATCAGTCAACCCTGTATACCGCCAATTCAATACACCATCGCTAACATAGATCCAGATTCCGTCCTTATTCACCAATCCCGAATATGTTTTCTGCCAGATACCGCCTTTTATGTAATAAGAAGATGAATTCTCATAAAAGCCTGTAAAATTCCAATCCAATACACCATTCCGAACAAAATAGGTCGTGGTGTAGTAATCGGTAAGACCAGTATACCGCAGATCCAGCACACCGTTGGTTACGTAATACCAGATGCCGCCTACCTGACCCAGGCCGGTGTATGTTTTCTGCCAGATACCACCCTGTACGTAGTAAGACCGGCCATCTTCCTCATAAAAGCCTGAATACCCCCAATCCAAGATACCCTCAGAAACATAATAGGTCGTCGTATAATAATCGGTGAGGCCCGTAAAACTTTTATCCACAGCACCGTTTCTTACATAATACCAGATGCCGTCAATCTGCATCAATCCCGCATACGCAGGATCGATACTTTGCACATCTTCCGCCTGTTCCTCTTCCCCAGGATCCGTCACCGGCAAAGTATCCGGGATGCTCTCCTCTGCGGAAGATTCTTCTGGCTGGGATGTCTCCGGCAGACTGCTGTTTTCCTCTTCTCCCACGGACTCTTCCGATTCTGAACTCTCCTCCGGAACAGACTCTTCGGAAGACTCTGCGAAAGACTCCTCGGAAGATTCTTCTACAGAACTCTCTTCTGCAACATCGCCAGACTCCTCAAACGAACTGGACTCCTCCTGCTGACTGTTGTCTATCTGCGTCTCTGGCATGCTTTCTTCTGTGCTTTCTTCCGCATACACCATGGTTGTGCTAAGCACAAAAACCAGACATACTGTGATAAACCTCAACCATTTTTTACTCATATCATTTCTCCTTTGTTTTTATTCGGCGCAAATTCGATCTTTCCCAATCGTATTGTCCTTTTGTATACCGGCATCCCCATGATGTCTCATGGCACGATGTATTTACCGCCGGGAATCTTCTGAATTCCCTTGACCAGTAGTAGCGTGATCCCATAGATCAGGAACGCTCCCACGCACCGCCACCATAGATCGCTGGTATGAATCTCAAAATTACGGACTATTGTATTCATAATGAAGATATGAATCAAATAGATCCCAAAGCTTGCGCTTGCTAAAAATCGCATCACCCCTTTCCATCTCGTTGTCTCTAAAGATAGCCTCTTCACCAGATATTTGATAAAGACAAACATCGCCACAGAAAACACCACATCGGGCCAGTTCAGATACCCCCATGTCAGACGGTTCAGCGCGCCGTCCGCAAAGGAGGCCCAAACGGTATGTCCATATCGAACCGCCACCCCCAAGATTCCCAAAAAGTAGATGCTCACCCTGTACTTCTTGGGGATCTCGGTTACATGCAGTAAATACCCCAGTACTGCATATAGAATATATCCTGCTGTCATCGGGAACTGCAGACTCGGATTCCACGCGATACGCAACACATTGCAGAGAAAAGGAAACACCGAATAGGTCGCTATCCCTGCTAACACCATATACCAGAGTGTTTTCTTATGTTCTGCCAATCTGGACAATACTGGCATGCTCAAATACACCATAAATAACGGTGCGAAAAACCAATATGTCGTTTGAATCTGGTTATTCAGCAGTCGTTGTATAAAGTCTCGAAAACCGATCCACGCAATGTCCCCATTGCCATACTTGACCACTGCCATGAACAGCGTCCAGAATATAAATGGGATTCCCACTCGAAGGATCCTTCGCTTGAAGAATTCCCCCGTAGAGTATCTTTCCCGGTAATTCATCATAGTCGCGCCAGACAGCATAAAGAACACAGGAACCGCCCAATAGGCCAATGTCTCCACCACCATGCTCTGCGCCCACGCAGAAGATCCGTTGAACTCATGAACTATTCCATTACAATGCATCCCGACAACACAGATACAGGCCAGCACATTCAAGACGTCTAGATATAGAATCGCTTTGCGCGAACCCACCTCTTTACCTCCTTCGCAGCCCCGGCAATATATCTTCCAACAAGACCGCTTCTCTCAAAATAAACGCAACGCCGGCGTACACCACACCAAATACACAGGCCATGATTCCTATATGAACCAGCAGCATGGAAGTCTGGATCATCGATTGCAGATAATATACGACGATCGATGCCACTGCCGTCGCCAGGATGACTTTCCACACCTGGAGTCTGGGCATGTCCCGCAGTACTTCTCTCAGCATGACCACCTGCATGACCAACACCAGTCCTTCTGCCGCCAAGGTGCCAATTGCGGCTCCCGACGCACCATAATTGGGAATCAGGATCGCATTCAAGATCAAATCCAGAATTCCGCCCGCTACGACGGATATCACGACCAACCTCTCCTGCCCCATCGGCACCATGATCTGCAGTCCCAACAGATTGGTGATGCCAATAAACAAAAGCGTCGGCATGATGATCTGCATAGGCTGCACCGCCGCCAAATACGCCTCGCCGGAAAGGATCAGGATCACCTCTTCCGCAAACATCATGAAGAACACCATCAAGGGAATCGCCAAGAAAAAGACAATCCGCATCGCCTTGACGACAACCCGATAAAACTGTTCCCTGCGATCGCTCTGCGCATAGTAGGATAGCCGTGGCAACAGCACCGCGCCTAGGGAGGTAACCAGACTGACTAGAATCTGCTTGACCTTGACCGCAGCATTATAGTATCCTACTTCCGCATCGCCCGACATGAAGCCTAGCATCACCGTATCCAGGTTCGTATACACCGTCGTCGCTACCGTCATAGCAAAGAACACCATGGCTGCCTTGATATGCGGCATAAAATCATAATGGGGATATCTCTTGAAAAAGATGTACTTCCTAAGTCTGATAAAATTCAATACATAAGACCCGGATGACGCCACCAGCGTCATGACAGCATACATGGGATAATCATCCTGATCTTTGATACAGAAAAACATCAAAAAGACGGATAATACCTTGAAAATCAGCGATCGAAACGTGATATAACTGTATTCTTCGATCGCCGAGTAAAACCAGTTGACTCCGACGGCATTGAGCAGAATCCCCAGGCTGGAGATCCAGATAATGTCGCTGTCTTCTCGGAAACGATCAATCGTGCAAATGGATATTCCCAAGCAAACATAACAGATCAGAGTCAGCACCAGGTTGATGATCATGAGCTCCTGAACGACTTTGGAGAGTTTCTCTTTATCATCTCTTACTTGCGCACACGCACGAATGCCATAAGTTGGAACACCCAGCATCGCAACCATGGTAAAATAGCTGATGACAGATGTCGCGAACGTCACCTTCCCTATCCCTTCCGGCATTAACACACGGGATACATACGGAAATGTAATCAGCGGAAACACAAAGGAAGAGGCCGTCAGGATAAAATTCATCAAAAAGTTAAATCGAATAGAATGAACCTGTTTCATATCCATTTCCTCGTTCTAGGATACTCTTAGCCTCTTGCGGTGCAGCCATGAAAGAATAGGATATAGCGCAAAGCGAGACCGGATGAGAAGACGAAACGTTCTTACTTTTTCCAGCATCTGATATAGTTCTTCACTGGTACTCCGCGCTGCTTTAAGCATCTGCTTTGTCTTTTCCCGATATGTCCCGACATCCGTAAACGACAAATAGATGCTGAGCTGCATGCCTTCCATAATGGCGATTCTGCGCAGCACATAGTTGCCGACCACGCTATCCCAGCTATGTGCCCGATACTCCTCGAGCAGCCGATTCAGCACCTTTTCATGCATGGCCACATTTTTCTGCAGACTCTTCGTATTCATGCTCTGCGTCGACAGAGACACCCGATACATGTAGATTGTCAGATTCAGAAATGCCACGGTCTGCACATAAGGCGTCGGCAG
This sequence comes from Clostridiales bacterium UBA1390, assembly GCA_002305315.1. Classification (GTDB taxonomy): domain Bacteria; phylum Bacillota; class Clostridia; order Lachnospirales; family Bianqueaceae; genus Faecimorpha; species Faecimorpha stercoravium. The sequence goes on along the minus strand of DBQQ01000044.1, from coordinate 43,041 downwards.
AAGCAAATACTCCAAGTCGGTATAAAATCCATGATCCAGCCGGATCTGATGCTCGCGCAACAGATCGGTGCGATACGTGACATGATGCATGTCCAGATGCAGATCACGGCATGCCTCCTTCCATGGCAGAACTTTGCCCCACGGCTTTCCCTCGATCCGCTTCTCCTGCTTCTCTCCGCTGACATGATCCACACAACAATAGTTCGTGCATACCATATCCACATCATGGGTTTTTAAGAAGCTTATATATTCTTTCAGGTTCTTTGTCTGCACCCAATCGTCTCCATCTACCATGCGGAAGTATTTCCCGCTTGCATGGGCCAGTCCGCTGTTGACGGTAGAACCCGGCCCCGCATTCTTCTGGCAGATCAGACGAAAGGTCTGCGGATACTGCTCCTGATACTTCTTAACAATTTCTCGAGTGCTATCGGTAGAACCATCATCCGTAACGAGGACTTCGATCTGATCCAGAATCTCCGTATCCACAAACGAGTCTAAACACTGAACGATAAAGTTCTCCACATTATACGCGGCTACCGATACGCTCAAAACTTTCTGCATGTTGACTTTCTCCCTCCTCTACCGGCTCGCTCGCCTGTTTCACCAGACGGCCTAATGAGAGCCAGAACATCGAAGACATCGGCGACGATACGTATACAATCTCCGTCATCACGCATCCCGCCACCACAAGAATGGCCAAAATCGCAAACTGCGCAATATACATCGTACTTCCGCCATGCGCCCGGCTGCGTATCCGCGGCCATCCCTTGATAATCCGAATCGCGAACAGGATGCCTGCGGCTATAAAGAGGATTACGCCGACGGCGCCCTGCCCCACCAGAATATCAAAAAAGATATTGTGCATACTGGAAAACTTCATATGGTCATTCGTAATCAAATACGAATTCGGCAGGTTCTGTTCCACATAGGCAAGCACATTTTCATGCCCTATTCCCAGGATCGGACTCTGCTGAAAGATCTCCAAAGCACTCTTCCATATATCAAATCGTCTATTGGATATGTCCTCCGTATAGTCCTCTTCTCTGCCAATCAGTTCTTCCTCCGGCAGATGTCCCTCTGGAGGCCCCCCCTCCCAAGGCAGATCCCCTCTGCTGTCCTCCGGTATGCCCGGTCTATCATGCTCCATCACTATGTTTTCCGTGATCCTAACCAGGTTATATGCTTGCTGAATTCCTTCTACCGCAAACCACATCACGGCTGCCGTCGCAACGGCTGCTAAGACCGCGATCCACTTCTTGCGGCGCGGCCATAGATATAACCAAACATAAACCGCAAGACCCACACCAATACAAAGATGGCCCGCTCTAGAATCCGAAAACGCAATATATAGTAACTCTAGAACCATATTGATCCATAGCAACACGCGCAGCCAGATTGGCTGCTCCTTCCGGAGTAATCCCAGAGATAGAAGGATAGATACGCAACACAACAGTGCGCCGATGTTAGGATCCCAATAGGCGCCATAAAGACGTCCCCATTTGAAGCCGATATAGTAGACAGGACCAGACTCCACAAAGAAAGTTTTCTCGTAGCCGATCAACAGAAAATAAAAACTGCTGATGGTGAGAATCGCGCCGCAAATCAGATAAAAATAGGTCACAATCCGATACTGACTCCGCTCGTACTCATTCGGCTCCTTAGCACGATAACAGTACAAAAGAAACATCAGAAAGACCATCCAGACCCACGTCCTGAGGTTGGAATACCATCCGTACTGGAGATTGGCGATGGATGAGACGGCATAACTTATACAAAACAGAACCAGAATCCAGATATTAGCAGATACTGCATATTCTTTCCAGTGCCATAACCGGTAGAGCAGCAATATGCCTCCCAAGCCCAACGTGGGCCATAGCACGATCGAAATAATCGGCTTCCCAAAGGTCAGGGAACTCACCTGCAGAAACCCTACTGTCAGCATCCCCAGTTTTAACACCAGCTCAAGCCACCATATGACTCTGGTATGTTCTGTCTTCGTCATCCTCTCTCCCCCCATCTTGTGTATTCATTACCTACTTTCCTTCCAGCAGAAGCCGTAGTTTTCGGCATTGCTCCTCTTGGCTGTACTCCTTCATGACATCCGCGTATTTCTGTATAGAAATCCGCTCGTAAGGCCAACTCTCGAGAATCCGGTCTGCCCACCTTTGTCCGCCATGATCGATGCTTTCCCACACGCACGCCTCTCCCAGCGCACTTTCCCTTGTCAAACGATCGCTCAGAATGACTTTAAGACCTGCGATCTGTGCTTCCAACGCGACGATTGGCTGCCCTTCAAACCGGGAAGGCAATACGAAAATATCCATTGCCTGCATTAAACGATTCACATCGTGTCGCACACCCAAAAAAAGGATTCGATCAGCCAGTCCCATCTGCTTCGCCTTTTCCTTTACGGCTTCCCAGTCTTCCCCGGTTCCCACCGCAAGAAGCACCGCATCAGAACGCCGCTGACACACTTCTTTCATGATATCCAAAAGGAAAAAATTATTTTTCGCATAGCAGTAATGACCGACATGGCCAATGACCAGCTTGTCCTCCACCCCCAGCTGTTTTCGAACTTCCTTTCTGACCTCTTCATCATAGAGGAATCGATCCACATTGACCGTATTATGAATGACCTGGTACCGATCGGATTGTCTGACCTTTTGGGTAAACATCCATTCTCCTGCCTTTTGAGAGCATGCCACGAAATCTGTCCCCAGACACCCTAGGAAGAGCCTCATGCAGGAGTGCAGCACAATACAGATCCAGCGCACCAGCCGCTTCTCTTCATCCACATAGGAACTATGACTATGCAGAATCACCTTCGGGGTCTTCGCTCCCTTGGCTGCCCATGCTCCCACGGAGTTGATGGCTACCGAGAAATTGAGATAAACGGCATCGTACTTTCCTTCCTTTAGTATTCGTTTCGTCTCCCGGTACTGACGAATCGGATGCTTAAGCGAGGAAATCTGATATAGACGAGAATGATAGGGCGCCAGCTTCGTCTCCATCTCCTGCGTCTTATGCAATGTCAGAAAATCAATCTCCAGAGATTCCCCCCGCAGATTCTCCAACATCCGCAGAAGATACCGGTCTATACCGCTGGTTTCCATTTCTGTCAAATATCCGACTAAAATGCGCGTCATCTCTACCCTCCTATCCCTTCGTCTTCTCCTTGACGAATATCGTCCGACAACCGTGCTGCACGATATACAGACCTCTGCCCAAGCCTCTTAAAGCCAGCGTCCAGTGCTGGTTTAAAAGCATCTGCGTCAGCCGATACTCCTTCTTCCTCGCCCGGCATTTCGCGCCCACTTCCTGATACAGAGAATCCGCATATCTCTTTCGAATCCAGGCGCTGCGCTCCCGTCCATTCATCTGCGCTCTCGGATCACAGTTCCGCGCCAGCGCAGACATCATGTACCGCAGATAAATGTTGCCTAGGATATCCCGTTCCCGCTTCCCAAGCATCCGCCATTCTTTATATAATGATGTCATTTCCTGCACTCTTCTCCAGCTCAGCTCAAAATACTCAGCCACAAACGAGGCCGTCACACTGTCCTGATTTCTCTTCTTATAGCAATATCCTGCCTGTGCCAATGTCCCCATACTCTGGATCCGTTTGGCGTAGGCCACATTAAAAAAGAAATCCTCATACAAAACGGCGTTTTCAAAGAAAACATGCCCTTCTTGAATGATCTCGGTTCGATACAGCTTATTCCACTGATATCCAAAGAGCGTCTTCTCCTCAAGGCCGATCATCGCCTGCCTGGCCTGCATCGCCAGCGGATAGCATCGATCCTCCGGCAGAATGGTTCTTTCATGCTGCTTCTTTCCCTGTGGATCATAATACTCTTCCCGAAGGCCCCATACCACCCAGTCCAGATCATGATGCTCCGCCAGCGTGACCGCGTTCTCCAAGATCGCAGGATCCACCGCGTCATCCGCATCCACAAAGGTCAAATATTTGCCGGCCGCCTGCCGAATCCCCTCGTTTCTGGCGTATCCGGCCCCTACATTCTCTTCTAATGCAATCACTCGGATCCGGGCATCCTTCCCGGCCATCGCCTGACAGATCCGCAGACTATGATCTGTAGAACTGTCATCCACCAGAAGCAGTTCCCACTCCGCATACGACTGCTCCATCACACTCCGAATGCTTTCCTCTAAGTATGCCTCCGCATTATATACGGGCATGATCATCGACACACAAGGCTTTTCTTTCATCGTCATCTTCCCGCCTTCAGCTTCGAGAACAGCTTCGTATCCCGCGTTTTCACAAAGGATATGAACTTGCATTCCCAGTATAGCAGCTGGACACTCCGCAGCCGAATCGGGATCAGCATGCATTTCATATAGATAGAATGCGGCCTGGCCTTATGTAAGCACCGTCTGACCCTGGGATTCTGCAGCATCTTGTGAATCTCCTGCTTCTTCTGCCTGACGCTCAGCGTACAGCTGGGATTCGTCAGATTTTCCACGCAGCCAATGAAACGCTCAATATATCGTCTTGCCAGCATCTCCTGTGTCGCCTCATCCTGTATCCCCCATTTCTTATACAGGGCAAGCAGCCAACCATGTTCCTCTTCTCGCTTCTCATACATATTAGGTCTGTACGCTGCTGTCTCCGATTCCGCCCGTTTTCGGATGAAATGATAATACTGCCGGGATGTGACCGTCACGCGTTCAATCTCATCCACCACACTCAGATTAAACGGGAAATCATCCCAGAAAGTCTTAGGGAACTTCAAATCATGCTCTTTCAGATACCTAGACTCGTAAAGCTTATTCCATGGCGTATATAGCAGATTCTTATCGAATAGTTTATACGAAGCCTTCCGAAATGACTGCGCGTCCGGATACACCGCGTCTTCTGTGACAAAATCATCCGTGCGGTACTCCTGCTCCGTATAATAGGTATCAATATAGAACCCGGCGACAACCAGCTGCGCCTGATCCCGCTTCGCCAACGCATACATCTCCGCAAGCATCGTTGCCTCTGCCCAGTCATCCGAGTCCATGAAGAACATATACTCACCCTGGGCCCGCTCCATCGCCATGTTGCGTGCGCTCGGTGCCCCGCCATTCTCCTTATGAATCACATGGATCCTTGGGTCCTTCGCCGCATATGCATCACAGATCTCTCCGCTCTTGTCCGGACTTCCATCATCCACCGCCCAGAGTTCCCATTCTGTCAGGGTCTGCTGCTGGATGCTTTCAATGGCCTTGCCGACGTACTCTTCCACCTTATAAACAGGCATGATGACGCTGACCTTGACCGAACTCATAGAATCACTCTCCCTCAAACTCCTTAGAAACCGCCTCCAGGGCCGCCTCTATCACCTTGTCCATGTCATAGTATTTATAGGATGCCAATCTCCCGCCGAAAAGAACACCCTTCTCCTTCTCGGCCAGTTTCTGATACTGCGTGAAGATCTTCTGATTGGCGTCATCGTTAACGGGATAATACGCTTCCATGCCCTTCTCCCATTTTACCGGATATTCCCGGGTAATGACGGTTTTCTCCTGGGTGCCAAAATCAAAATGTTTATGTTCGATGATACGGGTATAGGGCGTCTCTCTGTCGGTATAATTCATGACAGCTACCCCCTGATAGTTTTCCATGTCCAGACATTCCGTCTCGAAACGCAGGCTCCGATACTCCAGCGGTCCATAGGCATAATCAAAGTACGCATCCAGCTGCCCCGTATACACCACTTTATCCGCCATCGGGCGGTATATCTCCCGTTCGGCCAGATAATCCACGCCGCACTTCACCGGAATATCTTTCAGCAGTCCATCAATGAGGACATTATACCCTCCGATAGGGATCCCCTGAAAACGATCGTTAAAGTAATTATTATCGTATGTATAACGGACTGGCAGACGCTTGATAATAAAGGCCGGCAACTCACTGCAGGGCTTTCCCCACTGCTTTTCCGTGTATCCTTGGATCAGTTTATGATAAATATCCTCTCCGACCAGACGGATCGCCTGTTCCTCCAGATTACGCGGCTCCTCCTGCGATACACCCCGCTGCTCTTCGATCTTGGCCTTGGCCTGCTGCGGCGTCACAACGCCCCAGAGTTTCGAGAACGTATTCATATTAAAGGGCATGTTGTAGATCTCACCCTTAAAATTAGCCACGGGCATGTTCGTGAACCGGTTCATCTCACAAAACTGGCTGACGTATTCCCAAATCTTTGCGTTGCTGGTATGAAAAATATGCGCGCCGTAGCGATGCACCAGGATTCCTTCGATCTCTTCGCAGTACACATTGCCGCCTACATGCTCTCTCTTCTCCAGAACCAGGCATTTCTTTCCCCGCTTGAATGCTTCATGAGCAAATACCGCTCCAAAAAGTCCACTGCCTACAATTAAATAATCATATGTACTCATTGCCTCTTCTCCGTATCTTCTGTCAAGATCTCATCCACTTTTCTGGCCTCCTGAGAAATCTGTTCTGATTGCGCCTCTGAAAAGCCCTCGCTGGATTCTGGCACAAACATGATCTTAATCGTCAAAAGAAGCAGCTTAAAGTCTAATAAAGTGGATTGTTTTTCAATATACTGCAGATCCAGTCTGAGTTTATCATAGGGGCTGGTATTGTATTTGCCATAAATCTGGGCATACCCTGTCAAGCCCCCCTTGACGCGCATCCGATACGCAAACTCCGGAATCTGCCGCGTATACTCCTCCACGTGTTCCACACGTTCCGGCCGCGGCCCCACCAGGGACATATCCCCTTTCAACACATTGATAATCTGCGGCAATTCGTCGACTCGAATCATACGAATGATCCGACCTACCCGCGTGATCCTAGGGTCTCCTTTGGTGGCTGGGATCGACCGGCCCTCTTTTTCCGCATCCACTATCATGCTACGGAACTTGATGATCTCAAATACTTTTCCATTCTTGGTGCAGCGTTTCTGCTTATAAAAGACGGGCCCGTGATCCTCCGCTTTGATCGCGATCGCCACCACCGCCAAGATCGGCGATGTGATGATCAGCACCAGAAGCGAAACAACGATGTCGCTCAGCCGCTTAAATAAAAGATATCCAAAGCTCTCACTATGATATTCGTACTTGAGCATGGGCGTGTCAATCAGATGACGTGCCCCGAAACCCTGCATGATAATATCGTTGATCTGCGGCGTCACATACAAGCTCTTCTGCTTCTGCATACAATAGTGGATGATGGCGCTCCGTCTCTCCAGACTCACTTCATACAGTATCACCGCCTGATATTCATCCAGCAGGTGCCGCCAATCCGCGCCTATCTCCTTCCAGGAGACAACTTTTTGCACATCAAAAATATGGGCCAACTTCTCCAGCTTGACCAGAAACTCTTCCACACCCTGATCTCCATAGATGATCAGCGTCTGTTCTGGCCGAATCATGACGATCGTGATCCGTTTCGCAATCAGCGCCCACAAAAAAGCCGCCGCAAATTGCTCCAGCGCAGTAATGATGCCTGGTACCAGCGTGATATACCCTCCATGTACCAGACACATCTCTACAAACAACAGCAAATCGGTCAGCCCAAATGCTAAGACCTGGGAGAAGATCGTCTCACTGATCGAATAATCCGCAATCTTAAACGCACGGAACAACTTCCCCAGAGAAATATATACAATGACATATAATACAATCGTGAAAAGATAGCCTAGCCACCTATCCTGTTCAAAGACCATGGGCCCGTAGTCATTCCATAACACCAGCCCAAAGAGGCCTACTTCTAACAAAGCGATAAAGATCTTTAGGGCTAATACCGCTCTGAATTTCTTCTCGTTCATCGCTCTCCCCTAACCTCATAATTCTAGCATTAGCTACCGCTTTATTATACCATTTCACATGGACTTGTCAATGTGATTGCCCGCTTTTCTTCCATTTTATACAATCTGCTCACCGGGAAGTTCAACTTTTGCATATTTTTCTTTGTCTTTTCCCGCTCTTTCTGGTCAAAATGTATAAAAAGGGAGCGCGCTCGAAATCTCTTCCTAACACGCTCCTGTAGCTTATGCCCAGCCCTTAGATCTGTATTTCCCCGCAAATCGTCCCATGCGGCGGCACCGAGACATGGGCAAGCATCTTCCCCGAATTCCAGTCCTCTATCTGCCAACTGATCTTTCGGTCTCCCAGATTGATGGCTTCATAGGCATATGTATTCCCCTCTTTCCACCAAACGCGGAAGGCAATATCCGGATCCAGCGCCGTCTTGCCCTCCGTCACATGCCGCAATAGGTCCTGGGGCATGCCGCCTCTAGTAGCCCATTCACAGGCTCCCGTCATTGGCTCAAACCCATACATCATCAGGAAACGACCGCCCTGCCTGGTAAAGCTCCAGGCACACTGATGAAACTGATCGTCTGCCTCGCACACTGCGCCCATCCGCAGCAATTCATCATAGGCCCGTTTCAGCCACCGGGGATCTCCATCGTAGAAATGTGCGGCCGCGAATACGTTCGCCATGACCTGGTCCCCTTTCAGGTTCTCTTCATCCAGACTCTTTGCCCAGGTCAGAATCCGGTCTTTGTACTTAGGAACTCCTGTCAGCGCATGGTACCGCAGTGCCAGTCGGGCCAGGAAACTGCATTCTGCCACATAGGCCGCCGGCTTCTCCTCCTTGCCGCCCTGACCGTCCTGCGTCTCCCAAACACCATCTTTATAACGAATCGCCGGCCGGCCGTCTTTTCCATGGGCCCAGAACTGCTCCATCATGGCCTCTGCCTCCCGCAAATACCTCTCGTTGCCTGTCAGCCGATAGGCGTCCATGAGACCGCTTACGATATCATACATCGTATTATCCGAAACCGTAGAATAAAATACCGTATACTGCGTTTCTTCAAATACTCCGGCACGGCTCATCTCCTTCGCCTGCACATTCTCCGGCAGGATCGAACAGGGAATCGGACCGCCGGCCGCGGTACATTTTTCAATATGATCGCACCAATGATCACAGTAGTCTTTTACCAGATCCAAATACTTTTCTTCCCCAGTGATCTCATAGGCGCAGATCGCTTCGTCGATAAAGCGGAAATGGTTCCCTTCCTGATAGTCATAGGGCGGATAATCCCGCACCCCTTTGGTTCCCAGCCAGTTACTGACGAACTCGTGTTTCTCCCAGTTATACCAGTGAGGTACATCCGGCTCCCAGTTGCCAATATGATGTGCTACATCGACAATATTCTGCCGCGCTGTTTCCTCCCCCGGCAGATGATAATACACCAGCGGATTCTGAAAATAGATGTAGGTCTCAATCTCATGATGTACCTCGTGGCAATCCACATAGCCATGGTACTGGTTCTTGTCCGTGTAGGCTTTCCGTGCCTCTACCATCTTCTTCATATATTCTTTCAGCGCCGCGTCATCCCGCACCGTCAGATAGGGAATCGCGATTCGGAATTGTCCGCCTGCTTCGTGCGCCCCGATGTTGGCCTCAACAGGCTTTGTCTCTTCCTTCCGCAGGTATTCTTCCGTCATTCGCAGAAACGCTGCCTGCCCTCCGGCCCAATCCTCCGGCAAGCCCCGTTTCCATCCTTCATAACGCTCCCTGTTCTCTGGCGTCGCCAGCGCCAAATATTTCTCTGTCTGTTTCATTTTCGTGACCCCCTTTAGTTTAAAGTTGCTCCCGCCTGTGTGAACACACGGCAAGCCCTAGTTCCTGCATGCCTTCCAGTACCAATTCCGCCATCCGAAGCGCTCCTTCATAGCTGAAATGTGTGTCGTCCTCGTTTCCTTCCGGAAAGATCTGAGATACTCCGGGCGCCACATAGGCAAAGAGCTTTTTGCTTTCTTCTGGTCCATATGCCTCAAGCATCTTCGTTGCCTTTCGATTCAGATCGATCAAGGCAATCCCCTCTTCTGCCGCCAGCTTTCGCATCGCGTCCGGATAGTCGCCCAGCGTATGTACGATTTTCCCCTGTTCATCGAACCGCCTTCTGGGCTGCGATGTGACCAATACTGGTATTGCTCCGCACGCCCTGGCCTGATTGGCCCAATACCGCAGTGTATGGGTAAACGCACCATAGGCCGGCGCATACCGATCCGTCTCGCTCTTCTGATCGTTATGCGCGAACTGCATGAGCAGCAAATCGCCTTCTTTCAGTCTGTCGGCCACCGGTACAAATAGCTGCTCTCTGATAAAGGACTGCGTAGAATATCCACAGCGTGCGTGGTTCGATACGTTCACATTTTCATCAAACAACACCGGCAGCAGTTCTCCCCATCCCGCATGGTATGGGCTCTGCTCCTGATCGCACACAGTGGAATCTCCCAGCAGAAAGATGGTCGGGAGTTCATCCGCTTTTCGCATCTTGCAGTCTGCCATGGCCGGATTCCGCCCTTCGATCAGCAGCTGAATCCTATGGAAACGGACATCCAGCGCAAACCGATAGACTTTCTTCTCCCCAGGCGCGAGCTGGATCCTAGGCAGCATACGGCGTCCAGGAAACGCCAGCACCTGTTCGATTTCGGCGCCCTGTTCTCCGCCCAGTGTCAATTCCACCTGGTAAGTTCCGTTTTCTGCCGGAAAATCCAGATGAACACCGGTTCTCTCCAGATCCCAGACTTCTAACATATATCCCAGATACGCGCCTGGCACGATGATTTCCTGCGTCCGCATGTCATTTTCTCCTTATCACCAGGACCCAATCCCGATTCGGCATGTACTCCTTGGACGGTGTCACAAAGGTTCTGGCCTCCGCAAAATCCGTCGTGCCCGCATAGCTCATCACTCCCGTCAGCGGATTCATCCAGTAGACTTCGGCCTCGCTCTTCATGGCACCCGCCGCCAGCTCGATCTTCCGGCCTGTAAAGCTGTATGCCAGAATATAATCTGGCCCCGCAAATACGCTGATCCGATCGTGCTTCTCTCCTTCCGGTCCAGCCAGAAGATCCTGCGCCGCATGGCCGTTTACAAAATCCACGCTGTTCATCAGGTCTACCAGATGCTTCATACTGTCACTGCCCGGATGATGAATTGCCTCTTTCCAGCTCTCCCAACAATCGTAGTTACCGGCCTTCGCTCGGCTATCCCAGAATTGCATGATGGCATTGTGCCCATAGGTAAAACCGCAAGCACCCGCGAATACGGACCAGTACGCATACCGCCGCACATCCTGATCCCGCCATTTGGGCTCTGCACCACTATGCAATCCCTGCGGAATATTCTCATAAGACGGCTCTGCATCCAATACCGGCATCTCCCCCTTGGCCCGCGTCATCTTATGCACGCGCTCCACGTAACGCCAGTTATCTTCTCCAAAGCTATAGCTGTCCTGATCGTTATCATCCCAGGCCTTAAGCTGCGCCTGATCATACCGCCTATGCCCGGACTGGAACATATGAAGATCCAGCCACTCTTCCTCCGGGAAATAGTCGATGGATGTTGTCCTCCCGAAGGGATGGAAACAAACCAGCTTGTCCGGATTCAGACGCTTCAATGTACGCCCCATGCGTGTCCAATGCGCAAATGCTTCGTTTCCGCGCGTGTCGCCGCCAGTCACCCAGATCACATTCGGATGATCTTTGTAGCGTTCCGCCAAGAAGGACGCATAGGCTTCCACCTGATCTTCATGAATCAGTCCCGCTTTGTATACGCTTCCCCAGTGCGGCAGCATCGCCATATAGATGCCATACTTCTCCGCTGTTTCCACCACATAATCCACCATGTCCCAATAGGTAAATTCCCCCTCCAGACAGGGCTTCGTCATATCCATGTCGATAAAAGCATGCGCTCCATATGCATTGGTGTCTGGCTCTCTGTGAAACAGCGTCGCCTGTATCACATTATAGCCCTTCTCCGCGCGATTTCGCAGATACAACTCTACCTCCTCTTTGTTGAGCAGATGAAAGAGGAGCCAGGCTGTATCCCCCATCCAGAAAAAGGGCGTCTCCCCATTCATCAAATACGGTTTCCCCTCTGCCGCATGTAACGGGCCATATTCCCATGGTTTCTTCTTCATAACACAATCTCCTTCTCCTAAGGTTTGGCTTCATTATAGCGCATTCCCCCTCATCTGAAAAGAGACTTTCACAATTTGCCCGGTTTTCTCCATCTTTTTTTCACCTGATTCCATGTGGCGGATTCCGAAAATGGAACACCTCATCGACTGGGGCATTTTGATGATACTATGTGTCGCGTAGTATCATCACTTTAGGTGGGTTTTGGGGCGCCGAAGCGTGGAATCCCCGATTTTTGATGATACTACGTGTCGCGGGATATCATCACTTTGAGTGCTTTTGGGTCGTCGAGGCGTGGTATCACAGTTTTTGATGATACTATGTGTCGCATAGTATCATCACTTCGAATGCTTTTCGGGGCGCCGAGGCGCGGAATCACAGTTTTTGATGATACTACATGTCGCGTGGTATCATCGTTTTAGACTTTTTGAAGCCACCGAGCCCCGGAACCCCCGGTTTTTGATGATACTGTGTGTCGCGTAGTATCATCACTTTGGGACTTTTCAAAGCCGTCGAGGCGCAAAACCCCGGTTTTTGATGATACTATGTGTCGCGTAGTATCATCACTTCGAGTGCTTTTCGGGTCGCCAAGGCGCAAAACCCCGATTTTTGATGATACTACGTGTCGCGAGGTATCATCACTTTAGGTGGGTTTAGGGTCGCCGAGGCGCGGAATCACAGTTTTGATGATACTATGTGTCGCATAGTATCATCGTTTTAGACTTTTTGAAGCCACCGAGCCCCGGAACCCCCGGTTTTTGATGATGCTGTGCGTCGCATAGTATCATCACTTTTGGCTTTTCGAAGCCGCCGAGGCGCAAACCCCAGTTTTTTATGATACTGTGTGTCGCATAGTATCATCGTTTTAGACTTTTTGAAGCCACCGAGCCCTGAAAATCCCCGATTTTTGATGATACTACTACCGCACCCGCATAAAATGAAAAAAGCGATGATACTTTCATTCTCGGCGTATCATCGCTTTCCCATTATTATTCTCTAACTACACTGATCCTCTGCTGGATGTGATTCCCCTTGACTGCCTCATCCACCATCGCAATCGCGTAATCCGCATAGCTGATGATGCTCTCTCCCTTTTCATTCAGTGTCAGCTCTTCGCCGCCCAGAATGTATTTGCTGCTTCTTTCTCCTTCTGCCTGGAAATCACCCGCAGGGCTGATATAGGTCCACTTGACATCCTTACGCTCGCGCAGTTCAGTCAGTGCCTTTGCCATCGCTGCCGCCAAAGGTTTAAATACGTCCGGGAAATCTGGTCCATCCGCCACGCAGGCCGTGTGTTCCGGATTGACATACAGGCTTCCCGCGCCTCCTACGACCAGAAGTCTGGTTTCTGTCCCAGATAACACATCACACAGGTGCTTCAGCGACGTGCTATGCAACGGCAGCGTGTCTTCCGTCCTTGCCCCAAACGCATTGATCACCACATCAAAGCCCGCCAGATCTTCGGATGTCTGATCAAACAGGTCCTTCGTAATCACGTGCTGTGCCCGTGTCTTATTTTCTCCACGGACGACGGCTGTCACATCCAAACCTCTTTCGACCGCCTCATTCACAATCAGCTTTCCTGCCTTACCATTCGCACATACCACTGCAATCTTCATGATGAATACCTCCCAAGTAATTTATTGTAACCTTTTCGATTACAACAAGAGTAAGCACCGTCTTGTTGTAATGCAATAGTTACATCGAGATTTTTCAAAATATTTTCGGATAGACTCTCAGACGATAGCAAAATACCGACGCCATATGAGAACGACAGTTCCATATGACGCCGGCAATGCAGGATCTCACAAGAAATCCCTTCCTTATTCTTTCGCGATATACTTCTCGGCATCTGCCATGACATCCGCAATGGTGATTTTTTTCATTTCCTGCTCCATGGCATCCTGTATCCTCTGCAGCTTATCATCCAGGATATGGTGAATATTACGCCCGACCGGACATTGCGCACTCGGGTTCTCATGAAAATGAAAAAGCTCCCCCTTTTCTATGCACTCTACCGCACGATACACATCGAAAAACGTGATTTCCTCCAAGGGCTTCGCTACTGATGCACCGCCACTGCCTCTCTGCACTTGGATTAAACCTGCGGCCTTAAGCTGCCCAAGCAGCCTTCGAATCACCACCGGATTGACGTTTACACTCTCCGCCAAAAACTCGCTGGTGATCTTATGATTCTTTTCAAATGTGCAAATGCACGCAAAAATATGGATCGCAATCGTAAACCGACTGGAAATCTGCATCTTGACACCTCCCACTAAACCCATATAGTATAGCAGCCTTTCGATGTAATGTCAAGTATTACATCTCTTTCTCCGCAGTATCAGCACCCAATCCTGATTCGGCATATACTCCTTGGCGGGCGACAGAAAACTGCGCCTTTCCCGGAAATCCGTTTCGCCCGCATAACTGCGCACTCCCGTCAATGGATTCATCCAATAGACTTCCACGGTTCCCTCCAAACAGCCTTCTCGCAACGTGGCCTGGCGCGCTCTGTAAAGGTAGCCGAGCAGATATTCTTCGTTTCCAAACAGGGCAATCCGCCCATACCGCTCGCCCTGCTCACATTCCAAGAGAGCCGAAGCCTCACGCCCATGAGAAAAGTCCACCTCCTGCATGAGCCGTACCAGATGCACCATGCTATCCCCACCCGGATGGTGGATTGCCTCCTTCCAGCTTTCCCAGCAATTGTATGACCCAGGGCGCAAGGGATCATCCGCCATCTGCATGATGGCATTATGCCCATAGGTAAATCCACAAGCCCCCGCAAATACGGACCAGTACGCATATCGCCTGGAATCCTCATCGCGCCAGAGAGGTTCTGCGGCGCTGAGTAATCCCTGCGGTATGTTTTCATAGGAGGGCTCCGCGTCCAGCACGGGCACCCTACCGTCCGTCATCTCATAGACACGACGAACGTAGCGCCAATTGTCCTCTCCAAAACGATAGGTATCCAGCCCTCTGTCCACGATCTCATCTTGCTCCCACTGGTCATATCGGCTGTGTCCCGATTGGAACATATGAATGTCCAGCCAGTCCTCCTGTGGAAAATAGTCGATCGAAGTGGTTCTGCCAAACGGATGATAACATACCAATTGATCCGGATTGCGGCTTTTCAGTATCTGTCCCATCCGGCACCAATACTCATAGCCTTCGTCACCGCGGACATCTCCCCCTGTGACCCAGATGATATTAGGGGCGTCATGATAACGCTCTGCCAGAAACGCAACATACGCCTCCATCTGTTCTCTCGTGATCTGTCCATCTCGATAGACGCCGCCCCAATGCGGCAGAAGCGCCATATAGATCCCATACTGTTCTGCCGTTTTTACGATAAAATCCAGCAGATCCCAGTAGGTAAACGGCCCTTCCAGACAAGGCTTTGACAGATCCATGTTATGGAACGCATGCACTCCATAAGCATTCGTATCTTCATGCCAATGATAGATACTCGTCTGAATGACGTTAAACCCTTTCTCCGCTCGATTGCGCAAGTATTGTTCTATCTCTGGCCGTTTCAGTTTCTGCACCATGAGCCAAGCTGTGTCACCCAGCCAGAAAAAAGGGGTGTCGCCTGCCAGAAGATAGGGCCTGTCCTCAGCTGGATGCAGCGTTCCATTTTCCCACGGTTTCATGGTCTCACCCGCGCAAAGACGCGCATCTCCCCGGTCTCTCGGTTCGCCCAGGCATAATACGGAATCCAGGTGAGCTCTTTGGCCTCATAGCGCGCTGTATAACTTCCCGCGTATAACGAATCCTCCTCCCAGGGCAGAAGAATCTCTCCCTGCTCACGAATGCGCGTCACTCCCTGCAAGAGATCCGGGCAATGCTCGATTTGATACTCCACGTCCGCACGCATCCGGATCCGATGCAAATCCTTCCCATTATCTGCTTCTTCCAGGCAATAGACAATAGGTCCTCTCATCAAGGCTGCTTTTCCAATATCCTCTCTCACCCTGGGATTCGCCTGCACGACCACTACCGGCATCGCCAGACGAATTTGTACCCTATCTCCTGTCCGCCAGCATCGACGCAGATACAGATATCCATCTCGCCATTCTGCTGCCTGCTCTTCTGCATTGATCCACAGCGTATACTGCTCACACCAGCCCGGCAACCGCAGCGCAATTTCAAATTCCGTCGGCTCCTCTGTCTCCACCTGTATCGTTGTCATCTCATCCCACGGAAGTTCTGTTTGCAATGCCAATCGAATTTTTCTTTCTCCTAAGGAAACTTCCACCTGACTGCCAATGTACAAGTGTACGTATATCCGCTCCTTCGCATCCGTACCATAGATATAGTCTGGCAGCGAGCCAATCAGCCGGGCCAGATTGGGCGGACAGCACGCGGTTCCGAACCATTTCTGCCTCTGTGGTTTCACATGATGCTTCTCCTCGTCCTTCTCACAGGCTTCTGGCACAACCTCCAAAGGATTTACATAGAAAAAGCGATTTCCTTCCAGATTCATGCCACTGATCACACCGTTATATAAGGCTCTTTCCATCACATCGCCATATTCCCCCAGGGGTTCCAGCATCAGCATTCTTTTCGCGAAAAACACAAGGCCAATCGCCGCGCAGGTCTCTCCGTATACGGTATCATTCGGCAGATCGTAGTCAAAGGTAAACGCCTCGCCATAATGCGACGATCCGATAGATCCCGTGATGTACATGCGCCGTCTTGTCAGGTTCTTCCATATCGTCTTCAACGCAGTGTACAACTCTGTATCCTGCCTCTGTCTCGCCACATCCGCCATACCTGCATACAGATACATCGCGCGAACCGCATGCCCCACCGCCTCCGTCTGCTCTCGGACCGGCAGATGGCTCTGATTATATTGATACCGCATATGAAAATTCAGCCATTTCCGCGTGACATCATGCGTTTCCTGTTCAAAGTATAGTGGTTGCCGGCCTCTTTCATTAATAAAAAAGGCAGCTAACTGCATATATCTCTCGTCTCGCGTGATATCATACAGCTTCATCAGCGCCAGCTCAATCTCCTCATGGCCAGGATAGCCATGCAGCTGCTCTTCCCCTGGCCCGAACACACGGCACAGCAAGTCCGCATAGCGAATCATCGCGTCCAACAGTTTTCGTTTCCCCGTCGCGCGATAATATGCCACTGCAGCCTCTATCATATGACCGGCGCAGTATAGCTCATGCTGATCCCGCAGATTGGTAAATCGCTGATCCAATCCATTGATGATATAATAGGTATCCAAATACCCATCCGGCTGCTGCGCACTGACGATCAGATCAATCGCCGCATCCGCCGTCCGTTCCAGTTCCGGGTCAGGGCACTGCAACAGAGAATAGGCCACTGCCTCCAACCATTTTGCCACATCGCTGTCCTGAAAGACCTTACCGCCAAACTCTCCCGCTTCGAGTCCTGCGGCAATCCGAAAATTCCGGATACAATGACTGGGCGCAGCGCCTTCCACACGATCATTTAACGCCTCCCACTGGTAAGGGATCAGTTTGGTTCTCACCGTCTCCGTCCAGCGTCCCCAAAATTGATCCGCAAGCCTCACCTGCTCCATCGCTACTGGTATCATGTTGTGACCTCCTTGATCTTTTTCAGATTCTGTATCATTGTATAATAAAGTGACTTCCGTCGGAGTCTGACGCCTTCTGGCGACAAACTTGCGGCTGCCCTGTTATGTCTATTATACAATATCTCTCTTTCCTGCACAACTCGTTTTTACCTTATAGGACGATAAATCAAAATATCCGTAAGGCGTATGCAATGTTATCTTTGATAATATAATAAAGTGTTGTTCTATCTAGCGGTATCAGATTCCAACTGGCGTATTGTTTGGCGCCAATCATCGGAAAAATTTTCAGCCGAACGCCGGAAAAATATTACGCCAATCATCGGAAAACCGTTGTAAAATTGGTTGTTATGGGGTATAATATAGGCAACCTAAAGGAAAAGAGGTCTTCCGAATGAAAAGATACAGAAAAAGAATTGCCGACGATATTCTGATACGGAAATTGGAAGGTAATGGTGCGGTGCTAATTGAAGGGCCGAAATGGTGTGGGAAAACGACAACTGCCGAGCAGTTTGCCGCCAGCATTTTGTATGTGGATGATCCGGAAAAGAAAGAACAGAACATCGCTATGTCTGAACTGAGTCCCAAACGATTACTAAAGGGAACAACACCGAGGCTCATCGACGAATGGCAGCTTGCACCAAAACTTTGGGACGCAATTCGATTCGAAGTTGATCATCGTGGTGAGCTTGGGCAGTTTATACTCACCGGCTCTGCGGTTCCTGCCGATCCCAAGGAAATTACCCATTCCGGTACAGGGCGTTTCACATGGCTGACAATGAGACCGATGAGCTTGTATGAATCGGGAGATTCGACAGGTGAAGTCAGTTTGAAAGATCTGTTTGCAGGTGCATCGGAGATTGATGGGGTCTCCAATTTAAGCATCGACCGTCTGGCATTCCTTGTGTGCCGGGGCGGATGGCCACAAGCGGTGGATATGCGTGATGAAATCGCTTTAGATCAAGCGATGGATTATTATTATGCTGTTGTTCACTCAGACATTAACCGTGCTGACAATGTGCAAAAGAATCCCGAAAGAGTGAAACGGCTTATGCGATCATATGCCAGAAATCAGGGCGGTCAAGTCCCTAATACCGTACTTGCACAGGATATTGCCGCAAACGATGAAACGCCAATCCACGAAGAAACGGTTGCGTCTTATGTGAGTGCTCTGCGTAAAATCTTTGTGGTAGAGGATATGCCTGCATGGAATCCAAACCTTCGCTCTAAAACCGCGATTCGTTCCTCTGATACCCGTTATTACATTGACCCCTCTATCGCAGTAGCGGCATTGGGTATCGGTCCGAATGACTTAATTAACGACTTGAAGACTTTCGGCTTTCTGTTTGAAACCCTCTGCGTCAGAGACCTTCGTGTTTTTGCAGATGCTTTGAACGGTACAGTCTACCACTACCGTGACAAGGACGGGCAGGAATGTGATGCTGTCATCCATTTAAGAAATGGAAACTATGGTCTTATCGAAATCAAACTCGGAGGCGGCAAACTCATTGAGGAGGGAGTCAAAAATCTAAAATCCATGGAAGCTAAAATTGATACCGATAAGATGAATGCTCCGTCTTTCCTCATGGTTTTGACGGGCACCGGAGATTATGCCTATCGTCGACAGGATGGCGTATATGTAGTTCCTATTGGTTGTTTGAAAAACTAAAAGCACATCTCGCGAGAGTCGTTGCAGACCGTTGACACTACAATATGAGCAAAGGAGGAAGTTCACATGTCTCATTTACAGATTCTTCGCTATCCGCAGGATAACTCTTCCGCACTTTTAGGCGAACAACTGCTTGCCCTGGAAAATATGGCCTGGCCGCCCGGCCCGGATGACGCCGACGTCTTTCCCGTAGAGCCAGATACTTATGTGACGTCCTTCGTCCTCTTGTCAGAAGACAACACGCCTCTTAGCCATGTCGCGATCCGCCGTGCGGCTCTGCATCATCGGGCTATCTCCTATCGGGTGTATGGCATCAGCGAGGTGATCACCCATCCCGCCCATCGTCGCCGTGGATATGCTGCTCAGCTACTGCGCCAGGCCGCCGCATGGATTCCGCAGCAGGGCGCAGATCTCTGCCTCTTCACCTGTGCTCCATCTCTGGTTCCTCTCTATTCGAAGAGCGGCTGGCCCCCCATTCCCAGAGCTTGTCTCGTAGGCGGCACACGAGACAAGCCCTTCCGCAGCGATTCTCCCCAGCTGGTCACCGTCGGCGCATTCTATTCCGCGCGAGCCCGCCTCCACCAACAAGAATTTACCCACACCGATATCTGCTTAGAGTTGGGTGAAAATCAGCTCTGGTGATATCATATGCAATGGCTTCTTTTTGAAAAAAACAGGAACAAAGCGGATAATTTTGCGACATCCTCATTACTGTATGAGCGATGTAACATTTTCCGGGGGAGACCAATGAGAAACTATGGACTGTGAAATCGCAATGCTTTTATGGAATGTCTTGGAAACGAAAAAGGAGTCCGTGTATTTACGGAACTCCTTAGAAGCTCGTACTCTTTCATCCTATGCAAATGGTGAGACATCGTAGGCATTTTGCAACGGCCTTTTCTGATCTCATCCGGTTTTATTCCTTGAGAGATCCTATCATAATCCCCCCTACAAAATACTTCTGCAAAAATGGATAAATGCACAGGATCGGCACCGTCGAGACCACGACCATCGCCGCCTTGATGCTTTCTACCACCTGCTCATACTCTGCGGTCTGTTGATCCACATCCAGATTGGAACCTTCAATTAGCATCTTCCGCAAAACCAGCTGCAGCGTGAATTTCTCTTTACTCTTGATGAAAATCAAGGCGTTAAAATACGTATTCCAATGCCCCACTCCATAGTAAAGCACCATGACCGCCATCGCCGGCAGAGACAAGGGAATGAAGATCTTAAACAGGATGGTAAAATGCCCGCCTCCGTCGATAAAGACAGATTCTACCAAACTCTCTGGAATGCTGCTGAAATACGACCGCAGCAGAATCATGTTATAGGTACTGATGGCCGTCGGGAAGATCAGGGCAAACAAACTGTCATACAGTCCTAAATCCTTGACTGTCAGGAAGAAGGGGACCATACCGCCGGAAAAATACATGGTGATAAGAATCATGATCATGATGGGCTTATGCCACATCACGTTATTTCTCGTCAAGAAATAAGCACCCAGGCTTGTCAGCGATATATTCACAACCAAGCCTACCACAATCACAAAAATGGTGTTCTTATATCCCGTCCATACCTCATTATTCTGAAGCACCCATTCGTAGGCATAGGAACTGAACCCCTGCGGCGCGAACATCAATCCGCGATGTGAAAAAAGCGCCAACGGTTCGCTCAATGATACAAATACTTCATACAGCATTGGATACAACATGATGATAGACAACAGAATTAAAAACAAGACATTAAAGAGATTGAACGCCCGCTCCCCGATTGTTTTTCGTTCGACCATTCTGACACCCCCTTAAAATAGACTTGTCTCTGTGACCTTACGACTAATCGCGTTCGCCGTAAAGACCAGAATGAAATTCAGCACAGAATTAAACAGGTTGACTGCCGTAGAAAAACTCCAGTTAAATTCCAGAAGTCCACGTCGATAAACAAAAGTAGAGATCACATCTGCCGTCTCATAGATTGATTCATTATATAATAGAATGATCTTCTCATAGCCCACGCTCATCATACCGCCGATCTGCATGATGAGGAGAATTACAATTGTCGGTTTAATTCCTGGCAAGGTAATGTGCCATATCCTTCGGAATCGTCCCGCGCCATCCAGTGCCGCCGCCTCGTGCAAACCACTGTCTACCCCCGCAATCGCAGCCAGATAGATAATGCTGCTCCAGCCTACACCTTGCCAAACTCCCGTCGCCGTATAGATGGCGCGAAAATATTCTGGAACCTGCAAAAGCGACTGTGGCTGCGCGCCAAACCAGGATCCTATCTCATTAAACAGACCGTCAGACAGGCAGAACTGTCTGACCATACCGCAGATGACAACCGTCGATACAAAATGTGGAAAATATGTAATCGTCTGTACGACGCGTTTGAATTTCTGGCTTCGCAGCTCATTCATCAAGAGCGCCAGAATGATAGGCGCCGGAAATCCAAACACGAGCGAATACAGGCTGATCATGATCGTGTTGATACAGACACGCGCGAAAAAGATGGAATCAAAAAACGAGATAAAATGATACAACCCATACTGACTGGTCCAGGGACTGCCCCAGATTCCTAGATTCGGTTTATAGTCCTTAAACGCAATGATAATGCCGACCATCGGTTTATAGCAAAATAAAATATAGAAGATCACAACCGGAAGAACCATCAGATACAGCGGCCAGTTGCGTTTCATATCCTTAGAAGCTCGCCTTCGAAACGTATCGTGAGCCAAAACCATCACCTCCTGCTCGAATAGACGGATTGCGGGGAGATATCCCCGCAATCCCCCTCAATTTACCGTGCCATGTAGCGGTCGTACGCCGCCTGCTCCAGAGCCAAGAGTTCCTCTGCTCCCAAAGACTTGATTTCCGTGACAAAATTATCCCAACCATCCATAGAAGAAGTACCCAAAATGAACTTGGTAATCTCTTCACGACAATAGG
The DNA here is from genome assembly GCA_002305315.1 of Clostridiales bacterium UBA1390. Lineage (GTDB taxonomy): Bacteria > Bacillota > Clostridia > Lachnospirales > Bianqueaceae > Faecimorpha > Faecimorpha stercoravium. The sequence goes on along the minus strand of DBQQ01000044.1, from coordinate 20,891 downwards.
TATCTAAAGTAGAATACTTAGCTGATTTTGTTGCACTCTCTTCTGATGTATATGTCACAGGTGGGAAAACGTAAGTTCCCATATCCGCCTGCCACGTCTGCATGATCGACTGCACCTCGTCCGAAAGCAGGTAATTCAAATCACGGCTCGGATAAGCCCAGTTCGTCGGCTGCGCAAAATATCCACGGGCGGTAGACGGCGCATCTCCTGACGGATTATTCGTGATAATATCGGTAAAACCAACGAAATTGCCATCTTCATCCGCTTCATAGGATACGCCCTCTGTTCCATAAGCACACAAATTAATGCCTTCCGGTGAATAACTGTAATCCATGAAACGACAAACAGCTTCTGCATTTTCCGTCTGTGTACTCATAGTTAATGCATATCCACCATCGTATACTTTCCAGAAATGGCTAAACTTCGGCTGATCCCCTTCATTCATCACAAGTGTAGGAACTCCCGTCACTTTGTTGGATGCATCAGCTTCTGTCAATACATCAATACAATTCTGTACGTTTGTATATTGTTGAATTGCTACTCCCGCTTCACCGTTTGCAAATTTAGCTTGTACCGTACTCTTATCTACCGTTGCTAGATCTGTATCAAGCAAGCCTTCTGCATACCATGTGGCCATCGTCTCCACAAAATCACGATATCCCTCTTCCAGAGGCCCAAATTTCACCTGTCCATCTTCTACATAATATGGGTATGCTACACCAAATGGTGAACTTAAAGATGAGGCCGCTGTCTCCAGCCATAACCAGCGAAGCTCAAAAGTAAGCGGGACTGTTACTCCCAAGTCATTCTTAAATGCAGTCAATGCCTCATACATATCATCAATAGTTTCTGGAACTTCGAGCCCTACTTCATCTAACCAATCTTCACGAATTACCAATCCAGTTCCCACTTCCGTTCCTTCTTCTCTCAGCCAAGGTGTAGAGAAAAGCTGTCCATCATCTGTTCTAACAGTACGATCAGTATCTGGATTTTCTGACAAAAACTGTGCTAGATTAGGCAACCATTCCATATATTGATCCAATGGCTGGATATAACCATCCGCCATAGCTGTCATAGGCCCTCCTGGAAAAGAAACCCAGTTGCAACAGAACATGTCCGGATATTCTCCCGACGCAAGGAGCAGGAGAAATTCCTCGGTTGTATCAAATGCACCAGAAGCCGCTCCGATAAATTCCAGATTAATACCTGTATTTTCTTGAATCATCTCCCAGAAATAATAATCTCTCGCATATTCCGGAATATCTTCAATTTCATAAGAATCCCTGTTTATCGTCAGCGTGACCGTTCCATCCATCGGATAGGAAAACTCAGGCCCTACCTGTTCTTCTCCCTCCGAGGCTTCCTGCGCACTCTCCGCGGTGCTGCCGTTTGCGCTTTCCTGCGGCGTGCTGCTTTCCCCACCGTCGCCGGAACATCCGGCCAGTGTCCCGACTACCAGCATTAGTGCCAGTATCAAGGAAATCATCTTCTTCATACCAATACCTCCTATAATTTCGATTTTGGAAGATCGCCTTCCGTTGATACCAGAGTAACACATTGGGCGGAATATATAAATGCTCTCTTTCGTCAATTCTGCGACATTTTTCCCATTCTTCTCCCTTTTCGCTTGTTATATTTCCCCATTCCCCTTCCTCACATTCCCCATTCCCTCATCATTTTCTCCATAAAAAAGAGGATGTCTCGCATCACTCCTGTGATTTTGACATCCTCTCTCATGATTTCTGTACAACACCCTGATTCGCCTGCCAGATGGCATCCTTGAATTGTCCCGGCGTGATTCCTTCGTTTTTCTTAAAGGCTCTCGTGAAGGTGTTGAGGTTGGTATACCCCACCTGCTTCAGCACTTCACTGGCCGACAACATGCCGCCGCTCTCGATGAAAATGCGCTTCGCTTCCTGAATCCGGCGGTAATTGATATAATGCAGCGGGCCATGTCCCGTTACATCCTTGAAGGCCTTATTCACACCCGATGGCGCCCGGTGAAAGACCTGGCACAGGCTATCCACGCTCAGCAGCACATCCGCGTAATGCTGGTCAATATACTCTTGCATACGCTTTACCAGCTGTTCATCGCGACTGGCGCTCCGACCTTCCTCCTTCGCTGCAATGCGCCGCAGCTCTGCCTGCAGCGCCTTTTTCACTTCTTCATAGCTCTGCGGACGAACCTGGATGTTGCGAAAAGCCAGCATCTCCTGCCTGGAATAGGCACCCGGATGGATCTGACAGATTCCATAGACCAGATTATAAATCGCCATCGCCGCCGTCTTCGCATCGACCAACGAGGAAGTTCGCTCTTCCACATAGGCAGACCACAGCTGTTCCACCGTATTGTCCAGCGCATCCGTATTTTTATTTTTCACGGCCTGCGCCAATCCCTTCTCCAATTCATTGGGAATCTGAATCCATCGGTTCTCTCTTTGCTGCATCTGCTGCAGCGTCAAAATGCCGATCTGTCCTTCTTCCGCGCCGTGCAGAATATACTGCGCCTCCTCATAGGCATATGATATCTGAGAACCTCCCGGATAGGGGCTGCTCCATGCCAGCCTCGCTTCTGCATTTTGTTCCAGCAACCGGTCCTGCACCTGCCTTCTGCTCTCTTCATCCCCACTGTTGGCATCAATCATGAAGACAATACGGCCATTCAGCTCCACGCCGCGCCCGAAATACAGGCAGGTCTCATCCGTTCCAATGGCCAGAATTTCTGCGGCATGCTGCACTGTAATCGGCTGCCCAGACTCCAGGATCAATACGCTGAACATCGTGGATTCTTCAAATCCCCATACCCGCAGCTGCTCTTCCCTAGAAATCCCCTTCGGGCATTGCCCCATCAGAAAGCAGATCATATAGGCCTGATCCATCAGCGTCAGCTGCTCCTGAATCTCTTCCCGGTTCTCCTGTACGCGCAGAATCAATTGATTCAGCGCATTTTCGATAAACGAATACTCCCCTACTTCTTTCTCCTTCCGATCCGAAATCTGCTCAAAACGAGCGATGATCGATCGAATGGGATTATAGTTTCTGCGAATAAAAATCCATATGGCGGCTCCGCCCACCAGCAGCACCAGGAAGACGCCCCAGACATTCATGACCTGAACATAGCCTTCCTGCGCCTCCAGAACCGCATCTTCAATATAGCCCTCATATCGCCATCCCGTTGCCGACGACTGCAGCACGACCGGACTCGCCTCTGTCTCATAAGACTCCAGATACAGCTGCCGTTCCTGGCCGTCATAGATGGCCATGGCCATATCCTCATTACTCTCTACCACCTGCCAAAACTTCTGCGGAGCAAGCTGGATACAGATCGTCGCCTTGGGCGCCCCATCGAATAGCGGCAGGCTGAGCAGCAGCATAGGAATCGGACGGCTGCTGCCATTTTCCCAGATCTGATACTCCTTCAGATGCGGTGTACGCAGAATATTCTCCCACTCCTTCTCATTCATAACAAGGCCGGAACACTGATTCTCATAAAAGTAAGCCGGTTTTGCCTTTGTCGTATCGGAGAGAAGGTAATTGCCATCATAGAAATAAATATAGATCTGCTCGATCATAGAATTGCGGCTCACCATGGAAATCAGCTCATTTTGCAGCTCGTACAGCCGCCATTCGTATTGGGCCGTTTCCTGTTCCATAGAAAGAATCTCATTCAAAATCGTATTAGCGGAGATCTCCGTCGCCATCTCTTCCACACTCTGCACCTGATGATCCACCGCCACAGAAATCACATGAAGCGCCTGCTCGTTCAGGTCATAGGTCTGATTGCGAATGATTCCCAATGTGACCGCTGAAATCAGCAAATAGGCGGCCAGCGGCACGCAAAAAATGACAAGGTACGAAATGAGCCACCCTCTCCTCAGATCAGTATGGACCTTATGCTGTCTTGTAATCTTCTTCCAGTCCACCATGCCGCTATGCCCCCTGTATCTTTTTTAGAACTCCGATGCGTCTCCTCCCGCGAAAGTCGCCTGATCGTAATGCAGACGCCGCTCGGGATCTCTTTCATCTACTATCGTCACATTTTGGAAATGAATATTCTCCGCCTCCCGGCAGAAGAAGCCTGTTTTAGCCGTCAGCTCCACATTCTCCAAGGTGATATCGTGGATTGGCAACTGCGCTAAGCCATCTACCCGCAATGCACGTCCCGCGCCCCGGCAAACCGTGTTGCGAATCGTGATGTTCTTGAATTCCGGCACATCATCCGTCTGCGCCTTGTTCTTGTCGAAAGCATCCGTATACCCCATGGTAAAGATGATGGCCTCATTCTCAATATTGACCATGTTGATGCCATCCAACGTGATGTCTTCGACCACGCCGCCGCGTCCCAATGCGCTCTTGAAGCGGATTCCCACGTCCGTGCCGATAAACAGACAGTTGCTGACCAGAATATGTCGCACCCCTCTGGACATCTCACTGCCTACAACAAAACCGCCATGGCCATGATACACCACGCAATTGCGGATCGTCACATACTCTGTCGGAATCGGGATCTTCCGCGCCGGTGCATTCTTGCCCGCCTTCATGCAGATGGCGTCGTCTCCCACGTCGAAACTGGTTCCATCAATCTCTACGAAGCGGCAAGACTCCAGATCCAGTCCGTCTCCGTTCTGCGCGTACCAGGGATTCCGGATAATGGCGTTACGCAGTGTCAGGTGTTCACAGAAAATCGGATGCAAGTTCCATGCCGGAGAATTCTGCAGGGTAATATCTTCAATCAATACCCTCTTACAGCGAATCAGATTCACCATGACGGGACGATGATAGTCGAAATACTGCATGGCCTTCGCCTGCCAATCCGGATCCTCCGGATCCACATTGGGCACCTTATGTCCCAGATAGCTGCCTTCCGAGGGGAACCAATGCGGCCCATCGTTTCCTTCCTCTACCACGCCGCCGCTCTTCGTCAGCTTTTCCCACTGCTTGGCTGTCAGCTTCATCGATTTCACCATGCGCCATAACTGCCCGTTGCCGTCGATCACGCCCTTTCCCGTGATCGCAATATCCGTCTGATCCATCGCGTGGATGGGCGATGTCGCCCGAATCCGGCTCTCTCCCTCGTAATTGCTGCGTACCAACGGATATTCTTCGTCATGCTTATGGAAGAGCAGCAGCCCGCCCTGTTCCACATGAAGCTCTACATGGCTCAAAAGCTCCACAGGGCCAGTCAGCCAGATGCCTGCGCCCACCACCACGCGGCCACCGCCGGCCTCATTCGCCGCCTCGATCGCCTTTCGAATGGCCTCCGTATTCGATACTTCTCCGCCTTTCACCGCACCATAATCCTCAATGCGATATATCCTCTCTGGAATCTGAGGGAGTTCTACCTTAGGAAATTGTGTCTGCATTGTCATATCCTCCTTTATATTATCCATCTACCCGACGCAAAAACATCTGATCCAGCAGGTCTTTCCCTGTTCTGGTGCGGAAAATCTTTTCCCGCACGCCTCGGATCTGTTCTGCATCCATATGTTCTTCAAACATATTGACAAGAAAATCTGCCTCTACGAGAATCTGATAGTCCAGCCCCCGTATATCCTGATACGTATGATGATGTCCGACCAGATACGAAACCCGTTCGATCATCTGCGCCGGATAATGCAGCTCTTCTAGCATCTTTTTCGCCTCCGCAGGCCCCTCGATCTGTTGATAGGCGCCCGCGCTGCTGCCGTACTTCTTCAGACTGGGACGTATCCCAATATCGTGTACAATCGCCGCCGTCTCCAAAATCTGCTGCACAGGCGCGGGAATGCCCTCCTGCCGGCCAATCACCTGACAAAAAGCATACACCTTCAGAAAATGCTGTACCCGCTCAGGGCATCCTGCCTCGTAACGACACATGGCCATAATCAATTCCTCATTGCTCAACTGTATGCCCCCCATTCTTGTCCTTTTTTCAGAATCCTACTGTTTTCTACTCGGAACTAAACGCCCTTTCATTCCGTCTCTCGGATTCTGAAAGCTGTCATGCTACGCCCAGTATCCATATACGCAAATAGCTTTCGGAGTTTGACGCCCTCTGGCGGCAAACTCAAGGCGTAGCTCAGTTGCCTGGATCCTGAAAGCTGTCATGCTACGCTTAGTATACCATATCGAGCGTGATTTTTCCACTCCCCAAAATTAGATTTCTAAGGAAATCCCAGATATTCACCACATCACTCCTCATTCCTTGCCCTGTTTTTTTCTCATACAACATATCTTGCTGTGAGACTTTCCGCAACTATTGACAAAAGGACGCGCTTTGCGTATACTGAAAATGTCCAAATGCATAATATTGGCGCAAATCATCAATCTTTTCTAAAGGAGCGAAAAAGCAATATGGCTAAAAAACGTTATGCACAAGTCGGTACTGGCGGACGTGCCAGAATGTATTATGAGGCCATCACAACCACCTATAAGGAGACTTCCGAGCTGGTAGGTTTCTGTGACCTGAGTCAGACCCGTATGGATTTCGCTAACAAGACGATTGTCGAAGATTATGGATACCATGCGGTTCCTACTTATAATTATACGGAGTTCGATAAGATGATCGAAGAGACGAAGCCGGATATCGTGATCGTGACCTCGATTGACCGTACTCATCATCAGTACATCATCCGTGCCATGGAGCTGGGATGCGATGTCATCACCGAGAAGCCCATGACCATTGACGAGAAGAAGGCGCAGGCTATCATTGATACGCAGAAGCGTACGGGCCGCAACCTGCGAGTCACTTTCAACTATCGGTATTCTCCCACAAATACGAAGATTCGTGAGCTGATCATGAATGATACCATCGGTGAGGTATTCTCCGTACACTTTGAGTGGCTGCTGAATACCAAGCATGGTGCTGACTACTATCGTCGTTGGCACAGAAATAAGACCAACAGTGGTGGTCTGCTGGTACATAAGTCCACCCATCACTTTGATCTGGTGAACTTCTGGCTGGGAACCTCTCCGGAGACTGTCTTCGCTTTTGGTAAGCGTAATTTCTATGGTAAGGAAAACGCGGAGCGCCGTGGCGTACGTGAGTTCTATTATCGTTGCTATGGCAGTGAAGCCGCTAAGAACGATCCCTTCGCGATCAACCTGAAGGATGGCGGACGCATGGAAGGTCTGTATCTGAACGCGGAAGCCGACAGCGGCTATTTGCGTGACCGCAGCGTATTCGGTGATGATATCAGCATCGAGGATACGATGAGCGTATTAGTAGAGTATAAGAATGGTGCGCAGATGTCCTATTCTCTGAATTCCTACTGTCCTTGGGAAGGTTTTGTTGTTACCTTCACCGGTTCTAAGGGCCGGATCGAGTATCAGCAGGTAGAGCAGTCCTATATCAACGCTGGCGGTGACCGCAATAACGAGGGTGCGCTGAAGTCTGCGACGATTCGTGTCTGCCCGATGTGGGGAACTCCGTATGAGGTAGAAGTCGAAAGAGGTGTTGGCGGACATGGCGGCGGCGACAACGTCATGCTGGAAGACATCTTCGGCGAGAATCCTCCGGAAGATCCGTTCAAGAGAGCAGCTGGCTACGTTGATGGTGCTATGTCCATCCTGACAGGCGTTGCAGCTAACAAGTCCATCGCTTCTGGCCAGGCTATCAAGATTCGCGATCTGGTACAGTTCTAAATCATTTTCATTTCATAATAACCGATAGATATAAGGGGTCACAACGAAAGAGGCTGACGCGTCAATGCGTCAGCCTCTTTCATTATCTGTATGCACCATTATTCTTCGGATTCCGAATCCGATATTCTCTTCACACAGAGCCTCTCTTGCTGCTCCTGTTTTTTCCAGAACCCTGCCAACAATAGCAATAAAATTCCCATGGCGCAGGTTGTAAACTCGATCATATCCTGATTCCAGCTAAAATCCCATGTGCCATATACTCCCAGAGAAAGTGTCAATAGCCATACTGTCCGCTTACAAAGCCCAACTACCAGCAGCATACAACCCGCCGCCCTCAGACGTCGGCTGTTTTTTCGATTCCAGATCTGCTCCATCGGTTCCCAACCAATGACGCCGATCGCACTGGGTCCGTCTCCTGACTCTTCGACTTCTTCCCGTTTCTGCTCAATATATACGGCTGGCGTACACTCTCTGAAAAAGCCCTTTCCCCAAAACAGCAGAAGCCATATAGGCAGGATCTCCCACAGCATGACGCATAGAATATTCCAGAACCAGATCCAGTTCGCCGCGCTGGCCAGGTCCCCGCTTCGAGGAATCGCCCAGTAGGGGATCCCTCGTCCCAGATTGATTGGGAGAGAGGATAACCCCACTTTCATCCCTGTATCGGTGAGCCCTGTGGAGAGCTCCTCCACTGGTATCAGCGCCGCTAATACCGCATATGCACCATAGGCAACCAGCAAAACGGTCAAAAGACCCCATCCCCACAAGAAACCCAGATACACCCGATGGCAAAACCGGCTGCGCTCTATAGACATGACTTTTTCTTTTTTCATGAGAGCCTCTTCATCCGAAGGTCTCCGAGTCATACTCTGTGATCCCTACATAGGTCTTCCCCGCATTGAGCGCGACTTCATTTCCATCCTCATCCGTGATTTGAATCCGATCATAGGGCGTGGCTTTGCTCCAGCGAATCTCCTGCAGTACCCCATTGGAAATATAATAACCTGTACCACTTTCTGTATTGATACTCATCCGATATCCGTCCAAGGAGGAAATCTCGCTCTCCAGAACCAACACATTCGTGAAAGCCAACTGCGTTCCCGTATCCTGCACCATATGCGGTTCTCCGCTATGCTCCTTATAATACAGCCGATCGCTTGCATTATACGTGAAGGTGCTATAATACGCGTCAGAAAAATGGATCGTGATCTTCTCACAAGCTTCCTCTGTATTGGAGACCGGATGCGCAGGATCATTGAATAAAAATGCTGTGTCTTGGTAGTTCTCTCCCAGATCCGTCCGCATCCCGTAGGCTTCCATCTGCGCCGGAATATTTTGGCCTTTCACATACATCGTATGCTCATAGGCGTATACGCCCAGACGATTGGGATCCCTATCAAAGATGTCCGGATCCGTATATCGGCCGTCAAAATTGTCCAGTCCCAGTTCTTCTATACGGTCTAATCCCGCTTGGGAACCGCCTACATGGATATAAAGCGCATCAAAACCTGCTGCCAAATCTACAAAATAAGGCCGAGAACTTCTGACCGAACAAACATCTGGAATCTGCGTGTAATCTCCCCACACGCCTAATAGCCGCGTAATTCCCGCTTCCGCTACCATTTCGAAGATAATATCTGCTCCCGCGATACCATACTGCGGCAGCGAATCTTTGATATTGTTGATCACGATTGCGACAGGACGCTTGCCAACCGCCTCATCGCTCAGGGTCATCAACCCCGTCAGCGGGTTGAGATTGCCCGTCTGTTCTACTACGGGTACACTCTCTTCTTCGCTGCTCTCCTCTGGCACAGACGATGCTTCGGAAGAATCCGTAGCCGCGCTTTCCGCCGGCACGGACGATTCTTCTTCCTGCCTGGACGTCCCTTGTGCCACGCTGCTCTCCTGCGCCGCGGATGAACTCTGATCTCCGCTACCGCAGGATGCCACCAAAAGCATCACGACCGCCATCAAGACTGCTGTCAAGCGTCTTTTACTCATGATCTGTCACAACCTTTCTTATTTGTGCTTTTCAGCAAATAGAGCCAACTTACAGTACATGTCCTCCAGGATCAACCGCGAATCAATACGGCGGTACACACGAATCTTCCTCTCTCCCGTTCCCGGAATGTAGGTCATCTCCGGACTGATACGCGGTGCCGGGATGAGATCATACTCCCACCGATGCTCGTAGAGAATCAGACCCGGAGCCGGTGAATCGCCCAACACCCAGGTTTCCCCCGTGCGAAACGCACTATGAAGCGAACTGGGCTTCAGCGAACATGCAACAAGCTGATCAAACAGATACTTCCCGATCTCACCGCATCGGCTTACCCGATATTCCAGTTCTGCCATCGAGACTGGCATCATCTCATACACATTCTTGGGCACCTGCCATAACTCAATCCCGGATCCCATCACCACGTTGACCGCATGGACATCATTCCCCAGGTTAAACTCTGGCGCGCCGATCGGATACGTGCCGCCGCCAATCCAGATGGCTGTCAGCCGGCCCGCAATCGCCGGTTCCATGAGATAGGCCGAGGCCAAATCGGTTAAAGGCCCCAGAAATGTCACATATAGATGCCGGGAATCCTCCTTCATCGCTTCTTCTATGATCTTCCTGGCTCCTTCGGAATCCACCGGCGTATTCTCATCCGGCAGCGCATGCGGAGCACCATGAAGCACCACACCCGCAGGATCCATCCCCATTTTTCCGAAGATTCTCTCCAGTTCCTCATAGCTTTCCTGCATCGTATGATCGTGACGTGTGCCAAAGTGGGCCGCGATCATGGCTACGTTCTCAAATTTAGAAGACAGGAGCGTATGCACGATGGCAAACTGGTCGTCTCCTTCATTCGCGGCATCCGTATCCGTGATGACCCGCACCTTCTTTTCTTCCGGCATCGGATACTGGTACTGATCGTAATTCATCCTTTGTGTCCCCCTATTCTTTTGTTTATTTTTGTCCCCATCGGATTCTGTCGCAGTCTGGCGCCTGTACGTATCGCTTCCATAGGAGCGGCGGTCTGCCATTCGCACTGGATGCTAACGCACGCTCGAGTTCAAGCAGAAGCGCTGTCCGAATCGCCCTTCGCTGCCTGGCACAGGGCTTTCTATGGCCAAACAGATCCTGGCTTCTCGCCAATATGGCCTCTTCTCGAAGCGGCAGACGCGACCAGCTGTAAGCGCCCACCTCATGCCCTGCCCGGTACAGATGAATGATCCGTTCCATCGGTATCTTCCTCCTGTGGACATCTTTTATCATATCATATGCACGCGGGACAAACAAGGTGATTTTTATGAATCCTTTGCAAGTGCCTGTGGAACCGCCTGCAAAAAGCAGATCTTCTTTCCTTGCTTCACGAACTTTTCTTCATACTCTGTCATCACATTATCCGGCAGAATCCCGGCGCCGTGCAGATCTCGACTCTCCTGGAGCACCTGCCATCCCTGCGTCTGCAACTGTTCTAAAGAGAAGTCAAACAAGATCTCATTATCCGTCTTCATCTGCAACAGACCGTCCTCCCGCAGGATGGCGCGGTAAATCGCAAGATACGAGGGCGCTGTCAGCCGCCGCTTCGCGTGCCGCTCCTTGGGCCACGGGTCGCTGAAATTCAGATAGATACGGTCCAGCTCTCCCGGTCCAAATACATTCCTCAACTCCACGGCATCTCCCCGCAGAAAACGAAGATTCGGCCGCGCTTCTTCACTCTTTTCTAAACGCTTGATCCCTCTTGCTAAGACACTGCTGATCCGTTCCAGACCAATCCACCCCTGCTCCGGATGCTGCGCCGCCATCTGGCTGATAAAGCGTCCCATTCCGCAGCCAATTTCCAGGCAGAGTTCTCCAGCCTCCGTATCAAAGTGTTCTTTCCAATGGCCTTGCAGCGCCATGCCATCCGGGACCACCCAAGAGGCTTCCTCCAGGATCTGAGGCGCTTCTTTCATATATCGTATACGCATAAAGACTCCCTTCTATGTACTAAAAATAAAAGCCGCCCCTTACGAGGCGGCAATCAGTGAGCCATTCGGGGTTCGAACCCGAGACACCTGGATTAAAAGTCCAGTGCTCTACCGGCTGAGCTAATGGCCCACAAATGCCCAGAACCGGAATCGAACCAGTGACACGAGGATTTTCAGTCCTCTGCTCTACCAACTGAGCTATCTGGGCATGCCATATCCATGGCGCTTGGACTAGCAAACACTACTATACCACATCTCGATATAAAAGTCAAAGGAAATTTGCGTGCTGGGACAATATTTTTATAATGGCAGGCCTGTTTGCGGTGAAAACCTCTCCCAAATAGGCTATCGATAGTGGCGCGCCTGAGCCTCCCACATCTGTGAATACAGCCCTCCCCGTTTCAACAATGCCTGATGCGAACCCTCTTCCAGAATTTCTCCCTCATCCAGCACAACCACACGATCTACTCTGGTACATGTGGACAAACGGTGCGAAATGATGAGCAATGTGTGTCCCTCTGTAGCGCGAAGCATCCTCTCATTGATTTCTTTCTCCGCAATGGGATCCAGCGCTGCCGAAGGCTCGTCCATGATATAATACGGCGCGTCCTTATATAGGGCCCTGGCGATGGCAATCTTCTGCTCTTCCCCTCCTGAAAAAAGAATCCCCTCATCGGATAAATGCCGTGAAACCGGCCTATATAGCTCTTCTTCTCCTTTTACCTCGAATCCCGCGTCCTTTAGTGCACGCAGAACACGTTCCGTATCCGGATCCTTTTCAAAAGCCGTCACGTTATCCTGCAATGATGCCGCAAGCAAGCGATAGTCCTGAAAGACCGTACTAAATGCGTCGAAACGCTCCTGGCTATTCAAAGTATTGACATCTCTGCCATCTATATAAATATGTCCAGATTCCACTGGATACAATCCCATCAAAACTTTCACCAGAGTCGTCTTACCCGCTCCGTTTCTGCCCACAATCGCCAATTTCTCTCCCGCCCAAATCGTCAGATTGATCTTTTTTAGAATCCATTGCTGAGTACCAGGATAACGGAACGATACATCCTCGAACACGATATCCCCACATGCAAGTATGGGCGCCTGTTCCAACTCTCTGTTTCCTGTCTCCGTCTGCCTTTCCCATAATTGTAGATACCCTTTATAATACTTTCCTGCATTTTTAATCTCTCCGCATTGCCTGAGGATCTCGGTCATCGCGGTAAGAGCCTGGGAAAGCACACTGGTATACAAGTAGAAACCACTGATGCCAATAGCTCCCCATAGTGCCTTTCCAAGGACAAATCCGTAAATGGCCATCGTCTGTATCGCTTTAAACACACATAGCAAGAAGTCTGCTCTGCCTTGAAATGCACTTTGAGATAAATGCATCCGCCGTTCTTCCTGATTATATTTTTCCATACGTCTGCCCAGCATTTCTCCTAGGCAATTGAGACGGATATCCGCTCCATTTTCGTAGTCTGAACGAATTCCCACATAATACTGATATTCCCTCTCCACACCCGAAAAACTCTCCACGAGATGAAATGCTTTTTGCTGTAATTGATATCTCAGCGCTACAGTAACACCGCATAATATTATAATAAACACGAGAAACAACGGAGTATTCCTACAAATCCACGCTGCAGCGCCCTCTATTCCCTTCAAAGCTCCATCCGTCATCACCAGTTGAAATACAAGCGGGACATACAGTACCAGCGTAAATCCATGCTGCGTGATCGCCAAGATATGATTCCGAATGACCCCTGTCACCGAGCCCACCATGTTTTGCCCATCTTTGATTTCCTGAAAAATAGCATGAATCTCTGGAGAATCAAAATCGGCATACCGCGTTTGCATATTGACTTGGTCAATGGATGCCTCGAGTTCGTCTTCTACATATCTTGCCAGATTTTCTAACGCATTGGAGAGAAATGCGTTGACCATCGCAAAGATCGCGGGAACCCCAATACAGAGACCTCCCCATAGAATGATCTGATCGACTCGATGCGCTGTGGTCATTTCTTCCAGCAGCAGCGCAGGAAAAAGAATCCACGACAATCTTTCTCCCGCCTTCAGCAATGCCAAAAGAATGCTCTCAATACAAAAGAGGGGACTGATGTGCATGATTTTACGCAATATCGTCCCAAAAACTTTTGCAGAAGTTCTCTCTCCCTTCTCCATTTTCATGCCTCCTCGGTATCCTGATAGGGTCTGCTTTGTGCTTCATACATACGCGCATAGAGTGAACATTTTTGCATCAATTCTTCGTGAGTCCCCGTTGCAATCATCTGCCCCGCATCCATCACCCATATACGACTGCAAAAGTGAACACTGCTGAGTCGATGTGAAACATAAATACACGTCTTGTCTGCAAATAATTGAGAGAAGGCCTCATACAATTGCTGCTCCGCCAATGGATCCAACGAAGCACTGGGCTCATCCAGTACCATGATCGGCGCGTCCTTATACAATGCACGCGCGAGAGCCAATTTTTGCAGCTGTCCCCCGGAAAGATGAATGCCCGCTGGGTCGAAGTCCTTACGCAGCATGGTTCGTCCGCCCTTTGGCATGGTCTTGATGTCTTCATTGAGCTGCGCTCCCAATATAGCGCGTTGCAGCATCGGCCCATCCATCTCTTCATATTCCTGGAAGCAAATATTCTCATCCACTGTCATCGCATATTGATAGATCTTCTGCATGACCGTAGAAAACAAACCAAACCGATTTCCGGAAATCACGTCCCCGTTCTTCATGAAAACGTCAATCTTCCCCTGCTGTGGACGATAAAGCCCCAGTACCAATTTGACTAGCGTCGTTTTTCCACTCCCATTGGGGCCTACGAGCGCAATATGTTCTCCCTTCTGAATAGAAAGATTTTCTATTCCCAGTGCAAAACCATTCGGATACGTAAAAGATACATTTTTCATCGCGAGATGAGAGAAGTCCATTTTCACATCCGGTATGTTTTCCGATGGCTCTTCTGGAAGCTTCATCACCTCTTGAAAATCTTTCGCTTGTCCCAGGAACTGGCGAATATTCAGAAAGTTCTCGATCATCCCGCCAAAGGCCAGGGTAAACCCACTGGCGCTTCCCGTGTATAACAGAAACTGATCTGCTGCCATGTGCCCTTCTATGATTTCTTTAATAAGATACCCGTATAGAAATACATCTCGCAGTAATGCTAAGATAATTCCGCATATCTCCGCCCTTGTATAGTTCCGCTGAATTTTCCTTCTTAAGGAGCGACGATCCGCCGCAGTCCGCCGGAACCATTGCATCAGATATCCTGCCATCCCATACAGACGGATATCTTTTCCTGCTACCACATCGTGCATGATTGAAGATAGATAATCGAGTTCTCGACTCAGTTTAGATTGTGCTGGCCGCTGTTCGTTTTCCTGCCTGCGCGCTTTCGATAACAAGTGTACATTCAACATCAGCAGAAGAATCAGAATCCCTGGCAAATATGGGCTCAGTCCCAATAAAATAATCACCATGCCAGAGAGCGTAAGCAATCCTGTCAATAATTGATTCAAGCCAGTGAACACGCCCGCCATCCCACTGGTTTCACTCCAAAACAAAAAATTCGCACGAAAACACAGTTCCTGCACAGAAGGCTGTTCCAACTGCATATATTGAATCCGCTGCATTTTTTCTGTCAGCAGTTTCCCAAAACAACCATTGCGTGCCGCATTGATGCGGCCCTTGAATGCTTGCGTGCTGACGGCACAACCCCCGCCTGCTCCTATGCTTACAATCCCCAAAATGCCGAAAAGGAGACCCCAATATTGGGCGTCTTCCTTCGTCAGCAAACCGGAAACGATATACTGGGGCATCAGAATGCCCACATAAGGAAGACACGCGCCCAACACACAGCTCACTGCGAAATAGAAGAAAATGCTGCGATCATAGCTCCATAACGTATCCGCCAGATACCGCATTGTCCGAACGGATTTTCTCATGTTGATTCCTTGCCCCCATTGATTTTGTCTATAAATGTCTACTTATATACCATAGCACACACCCCTTGCCTTTGTCAATCTGAATGTGTGCTGTGTGATATCCTTGATTGCTTTGTTGTCCGGCTATTCTCCATGCTGAATTAAGATTTCCACGGTATCCATATTGTCATAAGGAATTCGATATAACGCCTTACAGGGTGACCCTATGTCTGTCAAAATCAAAAGCCCCATAGAATCTTCCCCAATCATACTTGCCAGCCCTTCATACTCCCCAGTACCGGAGAGATCCCAGTTTTGATCATAGATCCTGTACTTTGTTTTTACATCGACCCGATTCTCTTCCTGTACTATTACATCGATTTGCGACGTAATCACCCAGTTTTCTATCATGCTTTGATCCGTATAGCCTGGCTCTGTCTCATATCTTTCCATCTCTGTCATACTTTGATCCGCAAAATGATACTGAGACTTCCATAGTGTACAGGCCAATTCTGGATCCGTAAACATCGTATATTGATCTGTGCTAAGATTCAAAATCTCCAGCCCTTCGTTATTTATACTTACGCTTCTGGTATGCGCTTGATCCTGGCTGGACCACACGTTTTTCAATTCCTTATGTACGATATCATATTCATATAGATCTCTTTTATATCCTTCTGAGAGTTCCATTCCCAGACGCGCATCTATCAAGACATACAGTTTATCGCGATAAAACCGGCATATATATTTCGGAATATATTGGCACTCCTGCTCCAATACCGTTTCAGGTTCCGCCTCTGCATTCTCGATGGAATACCGTAAAATACGAACAGTATATGTCACATTAGCCCCTTTAACATTGTGTTCGATTCCGCACATATAGATAGAACCACGATGAAGATAGCAGCGAGGATCAAGTTCTCCCATATCATCCACGACTCTATATTCTTCTCTATTTTCACCATCCAAATCCATTCTATACAACAGTTCTCCCAGCCAATATATTTTTTGATCATAGATCTGGAAACTGCCCACGATAATATCCCCTAAGTAGGCATTACAATCTCTATCCTCATGCGTGCATTCCACTTTTCCGCATAATTTCCCGCTGCGTTGCGTTTTTGTATCAAAATAATACATCCAGTTATCAAAACATGCATAATATGTCGTATCATGCTTCGCAAAAAGACCTTCTGCGTTTTCATACCCTATAGGAACATCATAGGCCTCCAGATATTTGTCGCTGCTAAGCATTGATTCTGCCGTTTCTGATATGGAAGGCTGACATGCTATTGCCAACGAAAATAAAAACAGGACAAATGCCATACCCACTCTTGCCATATGATAATCTCCTCTCGAAGAAAGATATCCGCTAATATTCTATTTCTCCACTATTCCCGCTCTATTTTGTATAAGACAGCAATATCTCTTCTCCCTTTTCGGATACGCGAATGACAAGATACTGTGCGCCACCCTCATTAAGATAGCGATCTGCCGTTAAAATAACACCGTTCTCATCTCTCCCGATGCGGGTGATCAGTCCTTCTGCTTCTCCTTGATACACTGACTCATGATCCCAGGTTTCTACTTCATACCCCATGGCTTCGTCTTCATGAAATATCCGCCATACATAAAAACCATCGACGAGAAAGATCGATCGGAATTCATCGGCAATCTCTCCCTCTTCCTGCAGTTCCCATGTTCCTTTCTCCGGAAAATACACCGTATGCTGATACCGCCTGTCTTCTACCAGCTTTGTACTCAACAAGTGCAATTCTCCCTCACGGGCTAATAACGTTGTTGTGAAGTAAGAAGATGTCTCATTCCACAATTCCTTTATCTGACCACTGCTCAAATCACAAGACAGAAGTGTCCGTACATACTCTCCCGTTTCCAGACTGCTATCAAAAAGAATATATACCTGATTCCTATCCCATTGGCAAATATAGTTCATAAGCCGGGGATCTTCTCTCTGGTATAAGATTTCCGGCTCTTCTTCCGGCTGCGTCAAATCGTATCGACTGAGTGTAAAGGTCTGTTGATTTTGTCCGTTTTGTATCTCTATCTCGATCTCACTGTAATATACATATCCTCGATGCAGAACCACTTGCGCGTTCATCTTCGTTCCGCTACTATCTATCGGCTTTTGCATCACCATTTCCCGATGATTTCCCGACAGATCTATCCGCCAGATATTCAGACTGGATGTGATATCGGCCCAGTATACCATGCTGTCATACACCTGTATTCCCGAAGCCGCGCCCACATAGGCATTACAGGATTCATTGTCATGGGAACACTCCGGTTTTGCGCAAAGTTTACCGGACACCTTGCTTTCGTCATCATAATAAAAGAGCCAACTGTCCTGCTTCATATAATATACATTGTCGTATCGGCTCACACTGCCGCCCATCTGGCTATACGCTGACTGTACATCATAATCGGGCAGGTAATTCGCATCGTTCCCTCCCTCATTGAGGGGTGTACTATTTTTACAGGAGCATACAATCAAAAGTAAAGAAAACAGGAATATAGAAAACTTTTTTATTTTCATTTTCTTTTTCCTATAATTCATATCTCCAGAGTACCCGAATCTCTTCCGCCGTATTCAGCGGTACTCGGATCATGACTCGATCTTCCATATACGTTACATTGTAAATGACGTACTGATCATTTCCTCCGCAGAATATCGGAAAATAGGAAGCATCTTCCGCACGTCCTTCCCACATCATCTCCCTCTCACACACGACTTCCCCATCCAGAGTTCTTACTTGAATGGATCGAGGATTCCCATTCTCGTGGTACAGCGCGATGACATGAGTCTTTGTTAAACGCGTCCAGGCATCCGACTCTTCTTCCCATTGAAAAACCGTCTCTAACGATTCTGTCTGGAAATCGTATCGATATACGCCTGGAACACCCTCCGATTTCCCTGCAAAGTACACCGTTCCGTCCTCACCGATTTGCATATCCGCTATGCTGAAATCGCTCTTTTCCAGATCCATCAGAATTTCCATCTGTCTGGTTTTGGAATCCCATCGGTACAGTTTCAGTTGATATGCGCCTTCATCGACCAACGGTGTTTTGTCGACCAGAACATATATGTGATTCCCGGTAATCCGCATGGTATAATATAACATGACATCCGTATAGGTCTCGTCCATCACCACCACAGGTTCCGTCTCCACACCGATGGGTTCCGCAATAATCCGGATTCCTTCTTGGGATACTCCATCCTCCACCGTGGTATATATGCCTGCCGTGTAGATATATCCGCGGTGGATCTGGACTAATGAATCTCTATTGACCTCTTTCTTCGCTAATTTTTGCACTTTTTCTTGTTGTGTGCCATCCAGGTTCATACGCCACAGATATCGGTCTGTGCCGGAAAAATTACTTCGATCGACTCCTGTCCAGTACAGATAGCCTTCATACACCGTAAGGCCAGAATCAGAAGGGCCCACATACGCATTACAGCTGGCGTCCTCATGTGCACATTCCGGTTTTCCACACAGTTTCCCGCTGACGCCACTCTGCTTATCCCAGTACATATAGAATTCCGACAGAAGATCTCTGCCATAATACGCGTCTTCCGTTTCGCACATATCCATCCCGGTATAGGCATACTGCGTCTCCACATCATACTGTTCCAATGGTTCCTCGGTATCGAAGCGCTCATCCGCCAGATAATTTTCATTGCTAGTCGCAGGCTGTGATTCCTCTATGGCGGAATCTGGCATAGAAACCTCTTCCACATGGCTCACCGCCATCTCTTCCTGGGAGGATTCCATCGCCGTCCCTTCGCATCCTGCCAACAGTAGTACTCCGCATAACATCCAAGATATCACACGTATTCTCCGACTCACCATAGGAACTCCCCTTCTTTCTGTTCTGCGATCGGAATCCTGATCATATGTACTTCAGGATATTCTATTTCCTCGCTTCGTTCCATAGCCTCATAGTATACGTATTCCTGATCTCCTCCATAGAAGGTGTACATATAGGATATATCCTTTCTTTGGCCTGGAAAAGTGATCTGCTGGTCATACAGCGTATTTCCCTCCATATCCTTGACCCGCAGCCAGGCGTCATTCTCTTCATACGAAACTGACGCGATGACGCCATCTCCCAGTTGACCGCTCAGATAATCCATGCTCTCCATGTCAAAGCAGAACTCGCCCTCTTTCGTTTCCGGGTTATAACGGTGCACCTGCGCCGGCATGCTGTCCTTCGGATCCCAGCCTATCCAGTATAACTCCCGCTCCGCCGTCACGGAAAAGCTCCATGGCTCCACTGCGATTCCTTCTTCTTCCATCAGCGTTATCATCTGTCTTGACTGAATATCCCATTCGTACAATACCAGGGAGTAATTCCCCTCGTCTTTGTAGTGGGAGATCATGATATACAGCGAATTTCCCAGCAGCTTGATATTACAATAGGGCATAGGGGAATCGTAAACAATATCTAAAATAGAAACGAAAGATCCTTCCTCCCCCATCTTCTCTGCATATACCTGTATATGTTCCTCCGACCTGCCTTCCACGACCTTCAGGGCCGTGCCCACCGTATAGATATAACCGCGATGAATTTGTATGATCACATTAGTATTCAGTTCTGGCACCCTAACTTCCTGCAGTCGTTCTCTGTCCGTCCCGTCCAGGTTCATCCGCCATATGTAGTGATCGATCGTGTTCTTCTCCGCTGGATCCTTCATGGTCCAGTATATCTTTTCATCATATACACTGAGTCCGATGGCTCCCCATCCTACATACCCATTGCATTTCAGATCATCGTGCGAGCAATCCAGGCGGCCGCATAAAATTCCGGTTTCTCCGCTCTCTTTATCATAATAATTGAGAAAATGAGTTCCCATAACTCTGCCATAATAAGCCTGTTCTGTCTCTACCAGGCAAGAAACCGGCAGACAGAATTTCGATTGCGAATCGTACCTGGGCAGCATGTCGTCCGTATCGAACACCTCATTCGCAAGATCGTTCCCTGTGCTTTGCGTACAACCGGGCAACAGCAGGCAG
This sequence comes from Clostridiales bacterium UBA1390, assembly GCA_002305315.1. Lineage (GTDB taxonomy): Bacteria > Bacillota > Clostridia > Lachnospirales > Bianqueaceae > Faecimorpha > Faecimorpha stercoravium. Next base: position 328 of record DBQQ01000044.1, on the reverse strand, counting down.
GTCATGATCAAAACAATACTTCGAATTCGCCACATACTGATTTTCCTCCTTATGGTACCGCTACTCACCATGTACATTAAACATGCTGATGTCTCTTACAACATTGATCAGCAGTTCTTCTTCTCCCTCTGCCGTTGTCGGTATCCGATAGACCTTATAGTAGTCCCTCGTATCGCTTCCGTAATATTCGTCCAATAATATTCCCGTTTCATCAATCCCTGCGCAATACAGCTTGTTATCCGGTACTTTCCCCTCCCGGATCAGATTGAAATCGTAATCATATAGTTTGTACTCGGAGAAGTCAGAATCCCCATCCTCGCTCTGTTCT
>DBQQ01000015.1 GCA_002305315.1 Clostridiales bacterium UBA1390 | reverse complement strand
CTGTAAAATTCTTCCATTTTAAGCCTCGTGGGGACGGAGATGCTATTGAAGTTATACGCAAAATCGAGATTCTGTAGAGTCTCTTTGCAGGATTGCGTATAAATCTGTAAGATATTTCCATTTCCAGTTTTGCGGGGACGGAGATGCTCTCAGAATTATACGCAAAACCAAAATTCAGTAGACTTCCTTTGCAGGATTGCGTATAAAACGCTTGCCCCCAAAGACATATGGATCCTCGAAGCATGTACAAAAATAGAAAATTTCTTAGTCAGATAGGGACGCTTTTCCAATGCGGCAGAGTTCTTCTGCAATTTCTTCCACTGTTCTGTTGGAGGTGTCGATCTGAATTGTACGAAGATGATGATATAAAGGAAGTCGTGCGGTGCTTCTTTCCAGAATGTCGGCGGAACGGAGTCCTGCATCGATATCTTTCTGGAGACGGCTGTGCAGGGTATCGGCATCGCAGATGAGGGAGATGGGGTGTACAGTACAGTCTTGAAGATCCAGATGAGAGAGGATATGATCGATGATTTTCTGCTCATGCATGACCCAGCCGAATAGGATGTTTTCATAGGCAGAGCAGTGGAGAAAGTTGTTGAGCAGATGACAGATGTTGTCGAGAACCATCTGTCGGGTTTCCGCTGTGACCAGGAAAGGATCTGCATCCCAGCACCAGTCGCCGTCCAGAAAAACACTGCGGGGCAGTTGATATTTCAGATACTGACAGACTGTAGTTTTGCCGACCCCCATGGTGCCGCCGATAAGGAATAAAGTTTTGGAGCGCAGGATAGGTCACCTCCATGAACAAATTGTGAATTTTTCAAAAAACACCAGCCAAAACATAAAAAAGAGCGATTATATAGAGTGTAGGGTCAAAAGGACTTGGGTTTGTGAATCTTCTTTTCCAGATAGGGCCAGATCAAACGCCAGGCTAGATATAGGATGAGAGGGATCAGAATCCAGTTGATCCATTCCAGATACCGCACCCATCCGCTGGCTGCGGCGTCCTGCTCTTTCTGGGAATCCTCAATGGGAATCAGATCACTGCCGGCTGTACAATCCAGTGAGATCTGCACATGGGGATCGTCCAGCTTGGTGTAGACGACACGGCCGATCACCTCACCTGCTTCCACTGGTGCTTCTAAGGAAGCGGGGAGGAGCAACTCGTGGCTGAAGAAGGAGGCCAGCCCTTCTGGGTCTGTGGGTTTGCGGGAGAGAACCTCTGCGTAATAGCAGAAAGTACCTTCGACTAGAGCATCCACATAGCCAATCTTATCTTCTCCATCGTAGACGGGGATTCTGGCAACCGAGTTGCCGGGATAATCGATCGTGACGGGCTGAAAGTAGTCAAAACCATATTCCAGCACTTCTTCGGCGGTACTATATGCTTCTGAAGAATTGAGCGCTCCCAGAATCACGCTGATTAAAGTCATACCATTGCTTTCAGCAAACGCGATGACAGTATTTTGGCTGGCTTTGCCGCCTAATGCGTATTCGTAGTAGTTGGAGGTACCCATAGCCAGCATGCGGAAGGGATTCGCATAATAACGGGTTTCGGATGTGATATTGGTGGGAGAAATGGCATATAGATCGCTGCATAAGAGCTCTTGCAAAGACTCCTCCTGCCAGAAAGCAGCGGCGACATAGGCCATATCTTTAGCTGTCGTATATTGTTCCTCGGAAGCCAAATCGAAGACCGTTGTAAAGTGGGAATTAGTGGCGCCACATGCAGAAGCCACTTCGTTCATCCATTGAGCATAGGCAGATACGGAACCAGCCAGTGAGACAGCCAGCGTATAGGCGGCATCATTCGCGGAATTAAAGAGCAGAGCGGCAATGCAGTCTCTCACAGTCAAGATCTCTCCTTCTTCCAGATAGATGACATAGGCCTCATCGGGAATATCTTCATCGATTCCGGAAGGGACTGTCACGCTGTCATCCAAAGAGGCGTGCCTGACGGCTGTCAAAGCGATGAGAAGATTGACGGCGCCATATGGAGCCATGGTCGTTTCCGCGTTGCTTTCCCGCAGCGTCTGACCAGCAGTGGCCTCCATCAAGACAACGCCATAAGACGCGGGGACGGATAACTCCGGAGTAGCGGCCTTCACCGGGAGGACGGCGGTACAATAGAGGATGAGTATCAGGATGGAAAGCAGACGGCCCTTGCGGCCGGAGTGGATGGAGCGCATAACAGATTCCTCCAATTTAGATTCAGCCTGTCTTGGCAGGCAAGAGCCCTTTTGATCCTAATTATTATAGCATTGATTCCAGAAAGACACAAGGGGAGGAAGAAGAATGACAAGAGAAACAATGAGACGATGGAAATGGATTGGTGGCGGGGTTGTGCTTCTGGCAGAGGGCCTTTTGTATTATTTTACAGCCAGACAGAAACCAGAAGAAATACCGGAACCCATTTATGAGGCAGAGAGCTCTGTGATAGAAACGAACAGCGAAGAGGAGCAGAAGATCTATGTCCATGTGGGAGGGGCCGTTCTGCATCCGGATGCGGTATATATCCTGGAAGAGGGAGATCGGGTAGTGGATGCGATAGAGAAAGCCGGAGGATGCAGTGAGGACGCAGATCTGTCCGGGTTGAATCTGGCGGAACCCCTGAAAGATGGACAGAAAATCTATGTGCCCAGGCAGGGAGAATCCATACCGGAAGAAATTAATCCGGAAAATGACTTGACCGATCTGAATAAAGCGGATACAATAGAACTGGATGCTCTTCCGGGCATTGGTCCGGCGTTGGCAGAGCGAATCATAGCGTATCGGGAAGAGCACGGTGGTTTTTCATCGATTGAAGAGATCAAGAATGTAAAAGGGATTGGAGACGCCCTTTTTGAAGAACTACGGGATCTGATAACCGCGGGATAGGAGGAGTCGAAAGTGGCAACACAGATACTGATTGTGGATGATGAGAAGATGATCGTGAAAGGCATCAAGTATAGCCTGGAACACGATGGGATTGAGGCAGATGTGGCTTATGACGGAGAAACAGCCCTGGAGATGATTAAGAATAAAGAATATGATTTGGTGATTCTGGATGTGATGCTGCCCAAGTTGGATGGGTTAGAGGTATGCCAGATGGTCAGGGAGTTTTCCGACGTGCCAATTATCATGCTTACAGCGAAAAGTGAGGATATGGATAAGATCCTGGGGCTGGAATATGGCGCGGATGACTATATGACAAAGCCGTTTAATATTGTCGAGCTGAAAGCCAGAGTGAAAGCGATCCTGCGGAGGACCCGTTCGGTCAAGGAGAAGAAGGGCAATACGCTGGAGATTCGGGGCCTTACGATTGATTTCGACAGCCGGACGGTCTTTGTAGAGGGCAAAGAAGTGAATTTGACGGCGAAAGAGTTTGATCTTCTGGAGCTCTTGGCTCGGAATGTCGGCAAGGTGTACAGCAGAGAAAAGCTTTTGGACATCGTATGGGGATATGATTACCCTGGGGATGTGCGCACGGTGGACGTACATGTTCGGAGATTACGGGAAAAGATTGAGCCTAATTCGAGTGAGCCCACGTTTATCCAGACGAAGTGGGGCGTAGGGTACTTCTTCAAGGATTGAGGAGTCAGAGGATGAAATGGTATCAGCGTATTCAGATTCGTGCTACGATATTTTTGATTATCGTTGTGACGGGAATCTTTTGCTTCGCGCTCTTTTTCGTATTATCCAACCAGATTAACTATCGGATCAATTCCCGTATGGACGAGATTAGTCGGTATGCTGTGCTGGTGGCATCGGATATTGCGATGAATCAATATATAGGAAATACGGGGTCTTCGGAGTATTACGAAGAAGTGGACAGTATGGCGGGGTTTTATCAGGATGCGCGCATCCTAGTACTGAACGACCAGTGCAGAGTTCTGAAGGATTCCGCCAATACACGAAGGGGAAAAACTTTTATAAACGATGATATTTTAACAGCGCTGTCAGGTCAGACAACGAGAGCTGTTGAGGGAATTTATGGACGAATTGCGGTTCCGATTCTTGATTATAGTGATTCCTATGTTGTGGGAGTTGTATATGTATCCTTATCAATGGAACGACAATATCAGGAGATTCAGAACAGCTTGGACGCGGTAGTGCTTGTTTTGATTTTGACATGGATCATCATCTGCCTCTTGATAGGAAGTGTATTTATGCTGTCCTTTAAGCCATTAGCCAAGATTCGCCGTTGGCTGCGGGATGTAAATAATGGGCATGGTGAACATCCTCCGTTGGTACGAGAGACCAGTGAGTATGGGGCAGTGGTCAAATCCATGGATACGATTATTGCGGATCTGAAAGAAGCGGATACTTCTCGTAAAGAATTTGTGTCCAATGTTTCTCACGAACTCAAAACGCCGCTGAGTTCCATTAAAGTGCTGACGGAATCGCTGCTTCTGCAGAAAGGGGCTCCAGAGGAAATTTATAGGGAGTTTCTGCAGGATATCAATTCAGAGATTGATCGGGAAAGTGCATTGATCAACGATCTCTTGTCTCTGGTCCGCCTGGAAGACAGTAAGAGTGGACTGAATCTGCAGATGATCTCGATGAATGATATGGCAGAGTCTATCCTAAAGCGGTTGCAGCCTTTGGCGGATCGTAAACAGGTAGAGTTGATTTTAGAGAATCGAGGACGGGTGGAGGCAGAGGTAGATGAGATGAAGATGACGCTGGCCTTATCGAATCTGGTGGAAAACGGAATCAAATATAATAAAGAGGGCGGTAGTGTACGTCTGAAAGTGGATTCCGATTTTGCAGATGCGATCCTTACCATCAGTGATACGGGCTGCGGAATTGCCGAAGAGCATTTTAATAAGATTTATCAGCGGTTTTATCGAGTGGATAAGACCAGAGACCGCGCTACAGGCGGCACGGGGCTTGGGCTAGCGATTGTGCATCAGATTATTACCATGCATCATGGTTCAATCAGTATTCGCAGCAAGGAGGATGTGGGAACATCCTTTACGGTGCGGATTCCTTTGATTGCCGTACAGAATGCCAAGAACCTCGCGGAAAAGGAGGAAAAGGACAGATGAAACGGTTATGTTTGGTTTTATGTCTGCTCCTTTTTATGACACAGGCTTTATCGGGGTGTCAGAGTATCAGTCAGGAAGAATCCAGCCAGGAAGAAGCGAGCCGGGAGCAGACGAGTGAAAACAGTGTCGGCATTTTTTATACGAATGAAACAGCCACTACATTACAAGAATATGCTTTGGAATTATCAACGGATATGTCGGTGACAGAACGGGTAGAGACGGTGATGGAAGCGCTGAAAAATCCTGTACATAATTACGTGAGTATCCTGCCGCAGGGCTTGGATATAACCTATGAGGTGGTTCAAAACGAAGAGAACGGAGCGGAAAGTGTGATCCTACATGTGGTAGGTGATTATGAAAGTCTGACTCCGAACGTAGAAAATGTATTTCGGGTGGGTTTGATGAAGTCCATGATTCGGATTCCGGAAGTCTATAGTGTGGAACTATGGGCCTGGTGCGCGAATGAAGAAGGAACATTGCAGGAAGAGAGGGTATCCTACCTGGTTCAGGATACCGTGATCGTGAATGAAGCAGATGAAAACTTCTTTCGGGATACGGTGGAGGTGACACTCTACTTTCTGAATGAGGACAGTACGCAGTTGGTAGAGGAGACACGAACCGCTACGGTACTGATGTCGGAACGTCTGGAAGGGAAGGTTTTGGCAATGTTGATTGACGGCCCACAGGAAGAGGGGCACAGGACCTCGATCCCGGAGGGGACGAAGATCAACGAAGTCATGGTGCAAAATGGCGTGTGTTATGTAGATCTGAATGAAGCCTTCGTGAGGAATCAGGTCGCAGGAGAAGAGATGGAATACCTGACGATTTATTCGATCGTGAATTCTCTGACACGTATTTATGGAGTGGATTCGGTTCAATTCCTGATAGATGGACAGCAGAGAGAGTTTTATAAGTCCAGCGTACGGATTAATACCCCCTTATCTTATAATGAAGAAATGATTCAATAGGCAAAATCCGGATTCGCAAAGCGAAGAAGGAATGAAAAGAAAGAGGACGGGAGAGCAGAGAGTTGCACGGCCGTTTGTATGGTTATTCGCGGCAGGCGGCATGGGCGCGCTGTCTGCTCTCCTTTTTTCTTGGGCGGGACTGCTGCTGGTTCTGCCCATCGCAGGATATGTAAAACCGTGGCTGAGGCCAAAATGGTTTTTCTGGTTGCTGGCTGGCGCCGCGTTTATCGGATGCCTGCGGATCAACCTGCACCTATTCTGGGAGCAGGGCATAGAGAAGTCTTCCCGGACGTTGACGGCGGTGGTCTGTCAGATTGAGGAAGCTGAGGAAACAGTGAGCGGAGATCTCAGGATTATCATCCGTTCCGAATCGTTTCGAGGAAAAGCGGAAGCCTATGGAGTCGGCGTAGAAGCGGGACAATGGATTCGAGCAGATGTTCGCCTGACACCGATTCAGAATACGGGAAACCCAGGAGAGTTCGACCGGGTGACATATGGCAGAGTGCGGGGGATTTATTATGAAGCGGAACTTTCGGAGATTTCTGTGGTTCGAGAGGGAAATGGCCCCATCCTGGAAACATGGAGAGGGATGCTGGCGCAGAAGATTTTGCAGATCCTACCGCAGGAAGAGGGAGGGCTTCTGGCAGCCATTCTTTTAGGAGAGGATCGCTATCTGGAGAAAAGCATCGAGGAGGCATTTCAAGATGTGGGAATTGCCCATATTCTGGCTATTTCCGGATTGCATGTAGGCATAGTTTACGGCCTTTTGCGAAAAGCCTTGGAGAGATGGATTTCCCGCAGAAGAGCGGCTGTAGTGGCTACGTGGTGTTTGTGGTTTTATGTGATATTCACAGGCGCAGCGGTATCGACCCTGCGCGCAGGGATTCTGAGCACATTGTCTGCAGGTCAGCGAATAGAGGGAGGGAGACAGGATCCACTTAATTCCCTGGCGGGAGCGGCTGCGATTTTGCTGCTGATTCACCCGTTGTATTTGCTGGACATTGGTTTCCAACTGTCATTCGGATGTGTGCTGGCATTGCATCTGCTGCAGGGGATTCCTGGACGGGCGTTCTTTCTGCCGCCCACGTTGCGAAAACAGTTGGCGCCCTCCGTGGCGATTCTTATCTTGGGGACGCCTCTCAGCCTGTATTATTTCTATCGTGTCTCCCCGTATCAGATTTTTCTGAACCTGCTTATTCTGCCAGTGATGAGCCTACTGTTTGTACTGGGGGGATTGGTACTGCTCCTGCTTTTTGTCTGGGAAGAGGCAGGAGCCTTTCTAGCGGGGGGAGTCTATGCTTTATTGCACGGAATCTGCCTCCTTGTGCAGGAAGTACTGACATGGCCAGGGGCAGTGTGGACCTTGGGGCGTCCAGATATGGGATTTCTTCTTTTATATTATCTGGGGTGGGGTCTTGTCCTGTTCTGGCAGAATATGCGAAGAAATGGGATTCCCTGGCTTTGTATCGGGGTTTTTAGTCTGTGTTTGCTGCGAGTATTCTGGCCAGAGGCTGGATGGCGCTGTACCTTTTTGAATGTGGGACAGGGGGATTGTGCCGTGATCGAAAGTGGAGACAAAACGTTCTTAATCGACGCCGGACCGGCTTATGGCAGTGCATTGCGTCCATATCTGAGATCCCGAGGGATCACACAGATTGATGGAATCTGGATCAGCCATTTTGATTGGGATCATGTGGAGGGACTGTTCACGTTGTTGGAGGAGGCAGAGATTCGGGTAGAATCGTGGTATGTTCCTGACGGGCCATGGCATCAGAATGAGAAACTGGAGGAATTGTATGCATGGGGACAAAGGGTGTATTTGATGGAGGCTGGAGACAGGGTTCAGGCAGGAGAACTGACATTTACCTGTTTGTCGCCGGAAATCGGAGTGGAGTATACGGATGGAAACAGCGCGTCCATGGTGATTCGCCTGGAGGATGAACATGTGGCAATTCTGTTTTGTGGAGACGCAGATCTGGCGGCCGAAGAGAGATTTGTACAGGACGCAGGGCATTGTCAGATCTTGAAAGCAGGGCATCATGGATCGCGGACGTCAACGGGCGACACGCTGTTGTCGAGAGTACGGCCGGAACTCACCGTGATCAGCTGCGATCGGGAGAATCGGTATGGGCATCCCCATCAGGAGACGCTGGAGCGGATTCAGAATGCAGGCAGCCAGGTCCTGGTCACAGATGATGTGGGCGCGGTTCAGATCTTGGTACGAGACAATACCTGGACGTATGTAACCGGAAAAGCAGGTTGAGGAGGAAAATTATGAAAGTTTTGACAGAGCATCTGAAGAAGGGGACATTTAAACCGGTCTATTTGTTGTTTGGGGATGAGGATTACCTGATCCATTTCTATGCGACGAGGCTGGCGGATCGAAACGTGGCACCCGAGGATCGCTTCATGAATCTCTGTATTCTGGAGGGGGAAGAGGCCACGGCTGATCGTATTATAGAAAGTGTGGATACGTATCCCTTCATGGGAGAAAAACGGGTCACCTGGGTCAAGGATTCTCATTGGTTTTCCGGGAGAAAAGAAGGGCCGGAGGAAGAAGATAAGCTGCGGGCGATGCTGGAAAAGATGCCGGATACAGCTCTTTTGATTTTTGAGGAGGAGAAGGCGGATAAGAGAACGGCTCTCTATAAAGCGGTACAGAAATGCGGGTATTGTGCGCAGCTGTCCCAGCCGGATGAGGCCGGAATGATCCGTTTTGTCGCCAGAGAGCTGGCGAAAGAACAGAAGATGTTAGACGAGGCGACGGCGCGGTATTTTCTGCAGACGGTAGGCGGTGATATGCGGTATCAGCAGCTGGAGTTGGCCAAACTGGCGGCCTATAAAGGGGAAAATCCGGTTGTTACGATGGCGGATATTGATGCCATCTGTACGCCGCAGCCGGAGAATAATATCTTCAAACTGACCGATGCGCTGGGCAACCGGAATCGAAGGGAAGCGGCCAGAATTTACGAGAGACTGATCTCAAACAATGAGGCGCCGCAGCGCATCTTCTATATGTTGGCACAGCAGGTGCGGCGTCTGTACCGAATGAGTCTTTGTCGAAACCGCAGACTTTCCAAAGAAGAGTGTGCCAGTTTTGTTGGGATCTCGCCGAAGGTGGTATGGTTGTATCAAAAGCAGGCGGGACGTTTTTCTAAGGAGCAGTTGGAGCATTGGCTGATCCTTCTGACGGAAACGGATGAGAAGGTGAAAACGGGACAGCTGGATGTGGAAGACGGAATCTGGAGTCTGATGGCGCAAGTCTGATCTAATATAAATAGGTGCGGAACTCGTCAGGAGATAGTGCATGCAGATATCGGTTCAGTCCATCAGAAAGGATTCGTGCCAACCGTTTGGCGACAGCGTCCATGTCTTTGGGGGTTACATACAGAGAGTCGATGGAAGAGAGCCGCTCGGTAGGGGCTTCGGGTACAGCTTCCCGGATGATGGTTCGGGCATCTACAACGGTGGGAATCCCGATGGCAGCGACAGGTACGCCTAATGTTTCGGGAGAAAGGGCTTGTCTGCGATTTCCGATGCCGGAGCCTGGGCAGACACCGGTATCTGTCAGTTGGATCGTGGCATTGATACGCTGGGTGTTGCCCGCGGCCAGTGCATCGATGAGGAGGATGGCATCTGCGCCCACTTTCTGCTGGATTCCCTGGATGATTTCCAGCGTCTCGATACCGGTCTGTCCCATGACACCAGGTGCCAGGGCGCATACGGAACGCAGGCGGCCTTCCAGCTCATGGGGGAGAATGCCAGATAGATGTCTGGTGACCAGAAGACCGGAGACGCATAGCGGACCCAGGGCATCTGCCGTCACATCGGCATTGCCTAAGCCGACGATGAGAACCCGGTCTTTTTTCTTCAATGGAAAAAGACGATGGAGTGTCTGGCAAAGTAGATCAGTGATTTCCTCATGGGCCTCTAAAACATTCTGCCGCAGGAGAGGATTTTCCAGAGTGATATAAGTTCCGATGGGCTTTCCTACGGACTGTTCGCCTGCGGCAGTGAGAACGCGTACGGTAGAAACAAGAGTCTGGAAGGAACCGATGCGCTCTTCTTCAAACACGATGCCGTCCGGCTCACCGGGGGAAGCGTGCAGCAGAGCTTCTCGGGCTTCCAGTGCCAGATCGGTATGCACAGAATCGGACATGATGAAACCTCCTTGTTGATGAAAACTGGACCTGCAGAGTAAGCGGACCTGAGATATATTTTTTTTCAGTTTTTTAAAAATATGCGTTGACAAATAGGAGAATGAGAGGTACAATAGAATGCGTGTATGTCCGTTCTATTATTCGTGTCTCAAGAAATAGAACTATAAGATACAGGAGGAGTAGAGGATTCCATGGCAAATATCAAGTCCGCAAAGAAGAGAATTCTGGTAATCGAGAAGAAGACCCTTCGCAACAAGATGATCAAGTCGCAGGTGAAGACCGCAGTGAAGAAGGTGCTCAGCGCTATTGAGGCGAAGGATGCAGCAGCAGCGAAGGAGAGCCTGACCGCAGCGATTTCCGCAATTGATAAGGCGAAGAGCAAAGGTATTTTCCACAAGAACAATGCCGCGAGAAAGATTTCTCGACTGACAAAGGCAGTCAACAAGCTGACCGCATAAGCAAGGACGTATGAAAGAACCCCTAGAAGAAGCAATCTCACGGCTTCCTCGGGGGCTTTTTTTCTATTGCCAAGAAGGGGGATTCAGGAACTATTTTGGATCTCGTGAATCCTTGAAAACTCGATTCAGAGGATGTGGGATCGTCTATTGGATGGTTCGCATTTTTTTCTCCTTCCCTGCATAGATTGTGGGGAAGGGGGGCGGAGGACGTGTATCAAAGAAGACGAAGAAGACGGAAGCGCCGCAGAAAAAGCAGGTGGCATCCATTTTTTATATTGATTCTGGTACTGGCAGGGCAGGTTGCGGCAGTGATTGCGGTACAAGGGACGGAAGTCGGACAGCAGTTGCTGCAGGTGCTTAGCAATTCTCAGAATCCGGAAGCATCCTCCGATCTAGAAATACAGGAATCGAGCGCAGAGACCTTTTTAGGATATCCGGAACTGTATGTCACAGAGGAGAGCAGTGTTTCCCAGCCGGAACTTTCGGATTTGCGAGATCAATATCCAGTAGAACAGCTGCGAGATTTTGATAATTTAAAGAATTTATATTTATATGATAGTGATTACATTGTGCCAGAACCAGAACTTTTTGATTTGGATAGCTTTTTGGATTGGGATCTCACGACGGATTTCAGTGTAGAAGGGCCGAAGATCCTGATCTTTCATACGCATGGCAGTGAAATGTATGCAGACTCAGGCCCCCAGGGAGTCATACAAGTGGGGGAGTACTTAAAAGATGTGTTGGAAAGTCAGTATGGTGTGGAAGTCATGCATGATACGACATTGTACGATCAAAATAGCCAGATTAACGCGTATGATCAGATGATTTCCGGAGTACAGCCCATTCTGGATGCGAATCCATCGATTCAGGTGACGATTGATCTGCATCGAGATGGAATCGGAGGGGATGGCCGCCTGGTTACGGAAATAGAAGGACAGGATGTGGCGCAGCTGATGATTGTCAATGGAATCAGTGCAGAGTATAACTGGGAATCGGGACAGATGGAAGACGTGTCCTATCTGTATAATCCCAATCGTTCTGCCAATCTGGCGTTCAGTTTTCGGCTGAAGATGGCCTCGGAGGTGTTGCGGCCAGGGCTAATGAGAGGTATCTACTTGTCCAGTTATAGATATAGTGCTTTTATGAGAGAGAAGGGAATTCTTCTGGAAGTGGGAGCACAAGGAAACACGCTGGAAGAGTGTTTTCGGGCCATGGATCATTTTGCTCCGGTGCTGATGAGTGTCCTGCAGGGAAAGGGGTAAAATGCAGGGAAAGTATGTTTTTTTGTATGATACATTGATTTCAAGAGGGAAAAGATGGTATAATAGGCGTGGCACGACAG
>DBQQ01000046.1 GCA_002305315.1 Clostridiales bacterium UBA1390 | reverse complement strand
GAATAACATATGTTTAGGCACCGCTGTGCCGCGACGAAACAGGCATGCCTTACGGTGCCGCCGCCCCTTTTCCCATTGTTTCCGCCCTTAAATGTGAACACTGTAACAATTGGCTCGGAAAGTAATGGGAAAACAGGAAGATTTCCCATTATTTTTCTGCGTCCAAAAACACGCGGGATCCAGTGGCACCGCGCTGCCCCTGATATTTGCCGCGATAAGGATTTTCTGCGTTTTTATCTAGCTGTGCAAAGACAAGCTGTCCAATTCGGCGGCCCGCGCAAAGCTCGATCGCGCAGCGGCTGGCGTTAAAGAGTTCCAGCGTGATTTCTCCCTCAAAGCCGGGATCCACCCACCCTGCATTTTGGATGAAAAGCCCTAAGCGTCCAATTGAACTGCGCCCTTCTACAAAGGGCGTCATATGATCCGGAAGACGGAAATACTCCATCGTGGTAGCTAAGACGAATTGTCCTGGAAGAAGCAGATAGGTAGATGCCTTGAGAGTGCGATAGGGAACCGGAGAACCCAAGTGAATGATGCCATTGCTGGAATCCTCGACAATAGAATATGTATCGCCTAAGCGAATATCGACGCTGGCAGGTTGGATCTGTTCTGGGGTCAAAGGATCAATGCCGATGATGCCGTCTTTCAGGTATTGACGAATCGTTCCGTCCGATAAAATCATGGAAAAACCTCCTCAATGTAAATATAGCGACTTTCGGAGCTTGCCGCAGTTCCTGCAATGTCAGAAAGCTGTCAAGCCACGCCTATTATATCACAATCGGTTTCTTCTATACAGGGGAGAAAATGTTTTCTCCATTTTCTTTTTCGGGAAAGTGTGATATGCTGAAAAAAAATAAACAAGGGGGTTATAGATATGGAACGTTTTACGACGCATACGCCGATGGGCGAATTATTCCGGCTGAAAGAGTGCCAGGATATTGTGGATTACTGGATCAGTACGGATCCGCCGGGGCAGCGTCTGCAGGACGAGACCACGCTGCAGGATCTGAAAAAGAAAGATCCCAATCGGAATATCGACTCCATGTGCGATGGGGTCAATCATCTGCTGGATAAGATTCGGCAGGGGGTTCCGGTGGTCTGGGATTTCTGGAGTGAAGAAGAGAAACAGCGTGTTCCGAAGAAGCAGATCACCAAGTTGTTTTGGCTGCCGGCGGATGAGAAGACGGAAGAAAAGAAGCCTTTTGTAGCGATCTGTGCGGGCGGAGGATACACGTCGGTCTGCTCATTGGTTGAGGCGTTTCCAGTAGCGCGCAGAATCAATCAGCTGGGATATGACGCTTTTGTGATCAGCTATCGAGTGGGAGGTCCAGCGCTGCTGCCTGCACCCATGGAGGATCTGGCACAGGCGCTCCGTTTTATCCTGGAAAAAGCGGATTCCTTCGGCGTGGCGAAGGAAAACTATGCGGTGGCCGGCTTTTCGGCGGGCGGTCATCTGGTGGCGGAATGGGGGGCCGACAATGTAGGATATGCCGCCTATGGATTGCCCAAGCCTGCCGCCATCTTTCCGGTATATCCTGTCATCGACATGGATCTGATCGTAAAACGGGGTGGTGGATTCATCCAAACGATCGTCGGGGACGATGTGGAGAAGGCACTGCGGGAATATTCGGTGCAGAACCATGTGTGGAAAGGATATCCTCCGACCTTCAGCGTACATTGTAAGGACGACCCGGGAGTGCTTCCGTGGCACAGCGAATGCCTGCAGGAGGCGATCCGCGCCCAAGGGATTCCCTGCCGCATGAAGCTGGGAGCAACGGGCGGCCATGGCATTGGGGAAGGCCGCGGCAGCGATGTGGAAGGGTGGATTGAGGAAGCCCTGGCATTTTGGAAAGAACAATGGCAATAAAGGAGAAAAAGATGAAACAGGAATTTGATCGGCAATTTGCGTGTCCGGACAGCCGTTTTCGAGGCGCTCCTTTCTGGGCGTGGAACTGTAAATTGGATTCTGCGAGGATGACAAAGCAGATTGAGTATTTTAAGGAGATGGGACTGGGTGGTTTTCATATGCACTGCCGAACCGGGCTGGACACACCGTACATGAGCCCGGAGTATCTCCAGATCGTGAAGGACTGTGTGAATAAGGCCAAGGAAGAAAAGATGTTTGCCTGGCTGTATGATGAGGATCGCTGGCCCTCCGGCGCGGCAGGCGGCCTTGTGACGAAGGACCCGGCGTATCGGGCCCGGTATCTGGTATTTTCGCCCTGGAAACAGGAGGACATGCCGCCCAGCCATCAGACGCATGGTTCCAGCATGGGACATCTGGCCCAGCAGGGGAATGGTACCTGGATGGGCAGCTACGAGGTTGTGCTGAAAGAGGGCGTGATGGTTTCCTATCGGCGTTTGGCGGAGGATGAGGCGCCGAAGGAGGGAGGACACGTATGGCATGTGTACGAAGAGATCGCACCAGACAGCGGTTGGTTCAACGATCAGGCCTATCTGGACACGCTGAATCCGAAGGCGGTGGCGCGATTTATCGAAGAAACACATGAGAAATATTACGAGGCGGTCGGAGAGGAATTTGGGAAAACCGTGCCTGCGATCTTCACGGATGAACCGCAGTTCGCGCATAAGACGACGCTGGGGTTTGCGGAAGAGGAGAAATGCTGTATCCTGCCGTATACGGATGATTTTCCGGCAACGTATCAGGCGCAGTATGGGGCGGACTTCTGGGACAGCCTGCCAGAGATTTTCTGGGAGCTGCCGGAAGGCCGTGTGTCCATAGCCAGGTATCGTTTTCACGATCATGTGGCGCAGCGTTTTACCGAGGCTTTTGCGGACAGTCTGGGAGACTGGTGTGAGAAACATGGTTTGATGCTGACCGGGCACATGATGGCAGAGGCTACCTTGGCGTCTCAGACGAAGGCGCTGGGCGAAGCGATGCGTTCCTATCGAAGCTTTCAGCAGCCCGGTATTGACATGTTGTGTGATAAGCGGGAGTATTCCACGGCGAAACAGGCGCAGAGCGCGGTGCATCAGTATGGCCGGGGCGGTATGACCAGTGAACTGTATGGCGTGACCAACTGGGATTATGATTTCAGAGGACATAAGCTGCAGGGCGATTGGCAGGCTGCGCTGGGCGTGACGCTGCGCGTACATCACCTGTCCTGGGCCAGTATGGCGGGAGAAGCCAAGCGAGATTATCCGGCTTCCATTTTCTATCAGTCTCCCTGGTATCAGCAGTATTCCTACATCGAAGATCATTTTGCGCGGGTGAATACGGCGCTGACAGACGGAAAGCCAGATGTGCGCATCGGTGTGATTCACCCGATTGAAAGCATGTGGCTCTGCTGGGGTCCCCAGGAACAGACGGCGGCCGCGCAGGCACAGCTGGAAGAGCAGTTTGAGGAAACCATCCAATGGCTTTTGTTTGGACAGTTGGATTTTGATTTCATCGCAGAATCCCTGTTGCCAGAACTGTATGGAGGGACAGCGAATCAGAAATTCCATGTTGGTCAGATGGCATATGACGCGATCCTGGTGCCGGGATGTGTGACACTGCGGCGTAGCACACTGGAGCGTTTGGTGGATTTCCAGAAGGCAGGCGGCCGATTGATCTTCATGGGAGAACCAGCGCGTCTGGTGGATGCGGTACCTTCTGCGGAGGCCGCCGCGTTGGCGCAGAACTGTCAGAATATCCGCTTCAGTCAGACAGAACTTCTGGAAGCATTGGAAGGTGTACGTACCGTGGATATTCGGATGGAAGATGGCAGCCGTGCGGATCGGTATGTATATCAGATGCGGAATACGGACGAAGGAAAATGGCTCTTCATTGCGCAGGGATTGCCGGCAGAGAATCTGGATATTCCCCATGTGCGTACGTTGAGCATCCGCATACCGGGCTGCTATCATGCGGAACTTTATGATACGCTGTCTGGAACGCATGCTTCGCTTGCAGTTGAGCATAGACAGGGAGAGACCGTGGTTCGTCAGAAGATGGCGGATCATGACAGTCTGCTGCTGCGTCTGACACCGTGTGAAACAGGAAAGGAAATGAAGAGCCCCATGGAAGAGAAATCCTATATCCGCGTGCAGAAGCCGACCGAAAGCGTGCCGGTCACCCTGTCAGAGCCCAATGTGCTGCTTCTGGATATGGCAGAGGCTTCCCTGGATGGCGAGGAATGGGCCGAGAAGGAGGAAGTGCTTCGGATCGATAACATTCTGCGTACGCGGTTAGGATATCCGCTGAAGGTAGAGGCCTTTGCGCAGCCCTGGACGAGAAAGAAGGCGCCGGCAGAGCATACATTGAGCCTGCGGTATACGATCGACAGCGCGGTAGAAGTGGACAATGTGCATCTCGCGATCGAACTGGCGGAGGACATGGCGATCTCCTGGAACGGAGAGCAGATGGGAACTGTGCCAGATGGATATTATGTGGATGAAGATATCAAGACGCTGCCCTTGGGCAAGGTGCGCCGGGGGACGAACACATTGGTGGTAGAGATGCCTTATAAGGTAGAAACCAATGTGGAATGGTGTTATATCTTGGGAGACTTTGGCGTTTCGGTGAGAGGAGAGCATGCACAGATCATAGAACCGGTCAGGAGTCTGTATTTTGGAGACTGGACCGTACAAGGGTTGCCTTTCTATGGCGGCAATGTGACCTACCATATGTCGGTCACAGGACATGGAAAGGAATGTGTCCTGCAGGTTCCGAAGTATCGAAATCCGTTGCTCCGAGTTTCCGTGGACGGAAAGGATATGGGAATTCTGGCCTTCTCGCCATATCGTATTTCGTTGGGACAACTGGAGGGAGAGCATTCGGTGGATATTACGGCTTATGGAAACAGGGTCAATAGTTTTGGGGCCGTACACCTGTGTGATGAGAAAGTAACCTGGTTTGGACCTATGGCCTGGAGGTCTGAGGGAGAAGCGTGGAGCTATGAATATCAGCTCAGGCGTACTGGGATTCTCTCCGCACCAATTTTATATCTTGAAAAGTAAGCGGTCGGGGTCATCGTAGAATATCATTCTGCGATGACCCCGCTTAAAGTTCCTATAGGAAAAAGTTTCACAGGAAGTTCACAATTCACGCGATTATCCATGATATAATGAATATGGTGAGAAGACTTTCTGCATCACAGAGATTGAGCCATGCCTTGAGATGTTCGTCAATAGGAGTTCATCTCCGAAGTGAGCGCAGTATAGTGCAGCATAAAGAATTTTCTAATCAATTTGTAGAGAAGGGATGAGGAACCATGAGTTTTGTGACGCTGGAAAAGGTGTATAAACGGTATATCATGGGTGACATCACGATAGAAGCAGCTAGAGGCATGTCCTTTGAGATCGAGAAGGGAGAACTGGCGATCATTGTAGGCCCCAGTGGTTCTGGTAAGACAACGATTCTGAATATTTTAGGCGGCAGGGATACTTGCGATGAGGGGCGTATTGTGGTAGATGGCAAGGAAATTCAGAATTACAATCGCAAACAGCTGATGCAGTATCGGCGTCAGGATATTGGTTTTGTGTTTCAGTTTTATAATCTGATTCCGAATCTGACGGCTAGTGAAAATGTGGAACTGGCAGCGCAGATTTCTAAGGATTTTATTCCGGCGGCTAAGATTCTGCAAGAGGTAGGACTGGGGGAGAGGCTCGATAACTTCCCGGCACAGCTTTCCGGAGGAGAACAGCAGCGGGTAGCGATCGCAAGAGCGCTGGCAAAACAGCCCAAGCTTCTGCTGTGCGATGAGCCTACGGGCGCCTTGGATTATAATACCGGAAAAATGATTCTAAAACTTTTACAGGATACCTGTCATGAGCAAGGGATGACGGTCATCATTGTTACGCATAACACGGCGATTACGCCTATGGCAGATCGTGTGATTCATATGCGCAATGGGGAAGTGACAGGCGTGGTGAGAAATCATCAGCCGCTTCCGGTAGAGGAGATTGAATGGTGATGAAGGCAAAATGGAAGGACAGTTTGCGAGGAATTCGTAAATCCCGGAACCGTTTTCTTTCTATATTATGTATTGTCATGATTGGCGTGGGGTTTTTTGCGGGTGTCAAAGCCAGCGGACCGGATATGTGGCGGTCCGCGGACTCCTATGCGGATCAGCAGAATCTGATGCATTATCGGCTGTTGTCTACCTGGGGATTTGAAGAGGCGGACATCGAAGCATTGCAGGAGATCGAGGGCGTAGAGGTCTTTCCTTCTTATTTTCTGGACAGTCTGGTCAATTCCGAACAGGGAGAGAACGTGGCCAGGCTTTATGCGTATGACAGCAATGCGGAAATCAACCAGTTATGGCTGACAGAAGGACGTATGCCGGAGAGTCCGGACGAATGTCTGGTGGATGCCGCCAGTGGTGTATCGGTGGGTTCTACGCTGGAGGTCATGGGAGATGGATCATCGGATTCCAATGTGGAGGACTCATTGGAACGAACGGAATACACGGTGGTAGGGGTCTTCGAGAGCGCCATGTACTTGTCTGATATGGAGAAGGGGAATACCAATATCGGCGGAGGTACCATTGAGCAGATCATCTATCTGCCAGCAGAGAACTTCAAATCGGAATACTATACAGAAGTCTACCTTGTATATGAGGATATGATTGCGCCAACGGCATATACAGAAGAATATTCGGCATTGGAAGCGACGCATCAGCAAGAATTGGAGATTTTTGGCGAGGCGCGGGCAAAAGACCGATATGATCGGACTGTGGAAGAAGCCGAGCAGGAGATCGCGGACGGCGAAGCGGAGCTGGAGGATGGACGGCAGGAACTTGCGGACGCCAGACAGCAGTTAGAAGATGCCAAGCAGCAGGCGGCGGACGGCGAGGCGGAGATTGTGGATGGTGAAGCGGAACTGGATGAGGGCGAAGCGGAGATCGAGCAGAATGAGGCGGACCTTGAGAGTGGGGAAGCTGAACTGGATTCACAACAGGCGATTCTGGATGAGACACGCGCGACCTTAGAGGCGGCGCAGCAGTCTTATGAAGAAGGGCGCAGTCAATGGGAAGCGGGGAAAGCCCAGGCCGAGCAGGAATTGGCGGAAGCTAAGCAGAAGCTGGATGATGCGAAGGCGGAATTGGATCAGGCGCTACTAGAGCTTCAAAGTGGAGAGGCACAGTACGAACAGGCTTTGGCTGCTTTTCAGTCACAAATGGAACAGGCCCAGGCGAAGCTAGATGCGCAGAGTGAACAGTTAGCGGCGGGAAGAGAACAGTATGAGGCGGGGGAAGCCGCCTATCAGCAGGGATTGGCTGTTTACCAGGCAGCCCTTGCGCAGTATGAACAGAGTCTGGCCTCCTATGAACAGAGTCTGGCAGCCTACCAGGAACAGGAGACGCAATATGGAGAGCAGGAAAATATATATCAGCAGAATCTGACGCAGTATCAGAATGAAAATGAGAGATACGAGGCGTTGGCGGCAGAAATAGAAAGTCTGCGGACAGAATACGATCAGGCGCTGGCATCATATAAGGAAGAGGCTGCGCAGTTGGAAGCAGAGCGAATCGAGTTGGAAGCGTTGCTGGCACAGGTGGGGGAAGAGGATCCAGCCTATCTCGCTGCGAAGACTGCGTATGACGCGCATGAAAAACAGGTGCAGGATGCATATACGGCGCTTACGACACAGGAGAATGAATTAGAAAATAAGAAAAAAGAAAGAGAGACACTGCGGCTCTGGCTGGAAGGGGAAGAGACTGCGTTAGCGGAAACTCGGACGCAGTTAGACCAGATCAAATCCGATTTGGAAACGCGTAGAGCAGAGTTGGAGCAGTGGAACAGTGCTCTGGTACAGACACAGGAGACGCTGGCACAGACAGAGGCGAGCCTTACTGCCAATCGGGAAACATTGGATCAGACATTGTCTGAACTAGAGGCGGGAGAGGCTTTGTTGGAACAGGCGCAGGCGCAATTGGATATGCAGCGTCAGGAAGGTGAAAATCGTCTGGCCGCTTTTGCGGAGCAGCTTGCCAGTGGCCGCGAGGAGTACGAGACGGGAGAGGCACAGTATGAGAGTGGTCTCGCGCAGTATGAGCAGCAGAAAGAGGCTGCTGAGGCGGAGCTAGAGGCTGCCGAGGCGGAACTGGATGCGGCATGGAACCAGATCGTGGTGGGTCAGGATCAGCTCAGAGCAGGAGAAGCGCAGATCGCAGAAGCCAGAGCGCAGCTGGAATCTGCTAGAGCCCAGATTCAAGAAGCCCGAGCCCAGATTGTAGAGGGGCGCCAGGAATTGGCGGAAGCCCGGATTGAACTGGAAGAAGGCCGTCTTGAGATTGCGGAAAACGAGCAGAAGGTGGCCGATGCGGAGGCGGAGCTGGCACAGGGAGAACAGGAGTTGGCCGATGCCAAGCAGGAGCTGGCGGATCTGACAGAACCGGAATGGTATGTGAATACGCGGGATGACAGTCCCGGTTACGAAGAATATGGACAGAACGCGGAACGCGTGGATAATATTGCCAAGGTATTTCCTGTGTTCTTCGTACTGGTTGCGGCGTTGGTGTGCCTGACGACCATGACGCGGATGATCGAAGAAGAGCGTACACAGATTGGTACCATGAAAGCCCTTGGATACAGCAATGGTTCGATTCTGTCCAAGTACATGTTCTACGCGTTGTTAGCGACAGGTATTGGCGTGGCGGTCGGACTGGTGGTGGGATATCAGCTATTCCCAGGCGTGATTATGTCTGCCTATGGCATGCTGTATCGTTTGCCGGTACAGATCACGCCATTTTTATGGGGAGACGCGGCGATCATTATGGCGGTCTGCCTGGCAGCGGTAGCCCTGACAGTATACCTGTGCTGCCGCGGGGTATTGACACCTATGCCGGCACAGCTTATGCGACCAAAAGCGCCCAAAAACGGAAAACGAGTCATGCTGGAGAGGATCGGCTGGCTCTGGAAACGCCTATCCTTCAGTCATAAGGTGACTGTGCGCAATATTTTCCGATATAAGAAACGTATGATTATGACGATCGTAGGAATCATGGGGTGTACGGCCCTGTCTTTGACCGGATTCGGCCTGCAGGACTCCATCAACGAGATCGTGGAGAATCAGTTCGATAAGATCTGGAAGTATGAGGCAACCATTGTGGTAGAGGATTATGAGGAAGAGGATCTGACACAGATTCTTTCGATCATGCAGGACTACGACGCGTCTGCCAGCGAAATGTTGTCGATGCAGAAGACGTATACGATGTCTGGGCCGGATGGCGATATGTCGGGCTATCTGATGGTGCCGGAATCCACGGAGAAACTGTCAGAGTTCATTCAGCTGGAGAATCGAACCTCCCATGAGGTTTTCGTTCTGGAAGAAAATCAGGTGCTTGTGACGGAGAAACTGGCACGTAATGTGGGTGTTTCGCCAGGCGATATGATCACCATAGAGATTGATGATACCAATTCGGTGCAGGTTATGGTGCAGGGCATTGTGGAAAACTATGCAGAGCACTATGTATATATGCTGCCGGAAACGTATCAGGCACTCTTTGGAGAGGCGCCGGAATATAACATGGTGCTGGGCAAATACGAGGGCCTATCCGAAGAAAGTCAGCACGAGATGGCAGAAAGAATCAACCAGAACGACCATGTCATGACGATTCAGATACAGCAGGATATCATGGAGTCCTTCGATCAGATGTTGGAAGCATTGGACATGGTGATTGTGGTTCTCATTGTATCCGCAGGGCTGCTGGCCTTTGTAGTGCTGTATAATCTGTCGAATATTAACATCGCAGAAAGAGTGCGGGAAATCGCCACCCTGGAGGTGTTGGGATTCAACGATAAAGAAGTATCCCAGTATGTTTTCCGGGAAAGCATCATTCTGACTGTCTTAGGTACCGCCTTTGGCCTGGTTCTCGGGCGTCTTCTCACAGCATTTGTCATTCAGACGGCAGAGATTGATATGGTGATGTTTGGCAGAGAGGTACAGATATGGAGTTACGTGTGGGCTGCATTGCTGACCCTGGTATTCTCCTTCATCGTGAATCTGGTCATGCATCGGCCGTTGAAAAAGATCAGTATGGTAGAATCACTGAAGTCAGTCGAATAAGAAGGCATCATAAAGGGGCAGTGAAAAACAGGATTTTTCACTGCCCCCTTTCACTGGCCGATGGTTAGAACCAGAGTTTGAGCGCCTTGATTTCGAAAGGATGAAATAGGAGAGTCCGCGTATCTTCAGGCGGGGCGGGGGATAGGTCGTGTTCCAACAGGTTGCAGGGAACCACTTTGCGCAGAGGATAATCGGAGCCAAAGTGGATTTGCGCCCTACCGCCTCGGCATTCATGCAGATGCACGACCAGACAGTCCTCATCCTCCGCTTTTTTGATGGCATCAATCTGAACCTGGGACGAGGAGAGCCAAAGAATACGGAGGGTATCGGAGAAGGAACCGGAAATAACCTGTGCCGGGAGATTCAGGCGATGGGCTTCTTCGATGGTTCCGCCCTCTGTCACGGATCCCTTGTGAGGATATAGGGAGTACGTAAAATCATGTTCGCCCATATCGGCCTGCGTATCTGGATGCTTCGCACTCTTTAACAGGCTGATTTTCATGGCGCGATCCTTGATATTATACCCATACTTCCCATCGCTTAACAGACTGACGCCATAGCCCTGTTCGGACAGATCGGCCCACTGCTGCGCACAGACTTCAAAACGTGCCCAGTCCCAGCTGGTATTCCAGTGCGTGGGGCGTTCCACATGTCCAAATTGAATGTCATAGGTGGCTTTGGTAGAGCGTATATCCGTATAGAAGGCAGCCTTTAGGAGCCGATGCTCTTCATGCCAGTCCACATGAGTACGCAGATCAATACGACGAGAATCCCGGTATACGGAGAGATCCTGCGTAAGACGGGAATGACGATAGACATACGTAAACCGAAGCACAGCGCGCAGAGGACCCAGTTCCAATACTTCGGGCTCCTGGCAAAGATGCATGGTTTCCATCTT
Source organism: Clostridiales bacterium UBA1390 (assembly GCA_002305315.1). Lineage (GTDB taxonomy): Bacteria > Bacillota > Clostridia > Lachnospirales > Bianqueaceae > Faecimorpha > Faecimorpha stercoravium. Next base: position 77,165 of record DBQQ01000046.1, on the reverse strand, counting down.
CTGTGTATAGAAGATATCCACATCCCAGGCATCATAGTTGACGGGCTTATCCTCGAAGACTTCCAATACATTTCCCAGGGCGCCCGGGGCGAGGATCGAACGTTCGGCTTCTTTATCATACAGCGCCGTCCATTGTCCTTCCTCGTTCCAGGCGATGGAATAGAAGGGGGTCTCCAGTCGATTTCGCTCTCTATGAAACGGGGTAGGAGGCACATCTGCCTCGCCGGAAAGGAAACATAGAGACGTCGTGGAGAAGGGCCAAGTCTGTATAAGGACGAGATAGCCCTCGTCGGTCTTTTGGGAGTCTAAAAGGTTTCCGCCTTCATCCAGAAAGATGCCAGGCTCCTGGACGGGAATCTGGACGAGCTCAGATCCGGCAAAACTCTTTGGGGAATACACGCTGAATGTATATTCGGAAGGGGTAACAAGATGCTGTAAGGCCTTAGCGCGAACGGAAGATAGGATCTTGTTCGCCTGGGCATAGTTTACGCGGGAATCCTCGTATACTTCATGGATCGAGGAACCAGGAATGATGTCATGGAACTGGTGCAGCAGCAGAAGGCGCCATACGGTCTCAAGATCCTCCTGGTTATAGGAGGCGCCGGATAGATAGACCAAAGAGGAGAGCCATTCGGTTGTCAGAAGATCATGCTCAAGCTGGCGATTGGTCTTTTTGTTATAGGCCTGCGAGGTGTAGGTGCCTCGATGATACTCCAGGTAGAGCTCTCCATCCCAGACGGGAATATACCGATCTGTCTGGGCGAGGTGCGTATGCAGTATATCGAAGAAGTGCCCCGCAGTGCTTGTTTTCACATGAGGGAGTCCGGGCAGAAGATCCATAGCCCGGCGCATTTCCAGCATATCTCGCGTGACACCGCCGCCACCGTCCCCATATCCATAAGAGATCAGGATGTCATGACTGAGCTCTTTGTTCTTGAACTTTCGCCAGCTGCCAATGACAGCATGCGGAGACATCATGCCATTATAGGTGGAATAGCGTGTGGAAGTATCCTGGCCTTCTCCCGGTGTATCAATGAAATAGGTCATGACTTCACTGCCATCGATGCCGCGCCAGAGGAAGAGATCATGGGGAATCGTATTATATTGATTCCAGCTGATCTTCGTGGTCATAAAGGTGTGGATTTCGCAGAGCTTAAGAATCTGCGGCAGGGCCCAGCTGTAGCCAAACACGTCCGGCAGCCATAGATAGGAACATTTCTGACCGAATTCCTGCATAAGAAATCGTGTTCCCTGCAGAAACTGGCGAACCAACGATTCTCCAGAGGGGATATTGCAATCTGCTTCCACCCACATGCCGCCATCCGCTTCCCATTGGCCCTCTGCGATTTTGCGACGGATGCGTTCGAAGAGTTCGGGATGATCTTCCTGGATATATCGATAGAGTTGAGGCTGGGTTTGCAGGAAGATGTAATCATCATATAGATTCATCAGATGAAGTGCCGTCGAAAAGGAACGTTGCGCTTTTTCCCGGGTATGTTTCAGACGCCAGAGCCAGGCCACATCGATATGTGTATGTCCGATGCCATACACGGTGACATCCGTATGCTTAGGGATCTGATTCAGTTCAGTCAAAAGCGTCTGATAGGCAGCGTCTACAGAGGAATAGAAGGTTTCTTCATCCCAGTCGATACAAAGCAGGGCGCGATCCAGGGCGGCAGTAAGGAGTGAGGCATGCTCGTCTTCCTGGGGCAGAAGGCGCAGCGTTTCCGTAATGGCGCGCGCCAGGTAATACAGCGTATCCGTCGTTTTATGGAGATAGCCGATATCCGCCTGTTGTAACCGGTGATATTGTGTTTTTTGCGGACCGCCACCCTCGAGCCCAGTCCACAGAAGGAAGGTCAGACGCAGCGGTGCCTCCGTATATGGAGAAAAGATCACTTCATTGTGATAACTATCCACACCCTGATAGGGATGGCCATCCACATAGAGCAGGGATTCGAAACCGCGATTGAAGCCGCCGCCAGTCTCTCCGAAATGAAATAATCCCACCACTTGACAGTCGGGTCTTTCAGGCGGCAGACAGACTGTCTTCTCCAGCCAAAGGTAACGGTCGCGCCCATTGAACGTATCGTCGATCGTCATGGAATCGCCTATGATCTGTGGCGGCGCGCCATGATACGGCATGTCCGGGTTCAGTGTGCCCGGCATGGCCGTCAAAGGCGCAATGCTCGTCAGGCCCAGATATCGCCGCTGCGCCAGTTCCTGCACTCGTCTTTCGAATTTTTCCAAGGTAAAAAACATAATGAGCCTCCTCTCTGTATTCTATAATATAGAAAAAGAAGGCCGGCGCAGATGGCATATCTGCACCAGCCTCCTAGGATCTTAAAAGTCCAGATTTTTAACGGTACGGGGATAGGGGATTACGTCACGGATATTGCTCATACCGGTGACATACATGATCAGGCGCTCAAAACCAAGACCAAAGCCGGCATGACGATTGCTGCCATAGCGGCGCAGGTCCAGATACCACCAGTAATCCTCTTCTTTCAGGCCCAGCTCATGAATCCGTGCGAGCAGTGTGTCCAGATGATCCTCACGCTGACTGCCTCCAATCAGCTCGCCTACGCCGGGCACCAGCATATCCATGGCGGCAACGGTCTTACCGTCCGGATTCAGCTTCATATAGAAAGCCTTGATTTCCTTCGGATAATCGATGACAAAGACAGGCTTGCCAAAGATATGCTCTGTCAGATAGCGTTCATGCTCTGTCTGCAGATCGCATCCCCAGTAGGGCTTGTATTCAAAATCATGACCGCTTTCACTGAGCAGACGAATGGCCTCTGTATAGGTGCAGCGGGCAAATTCGTTCTGTACAATGGAATTCAGACGATCCATCAGGGTCTTGTCTACAAAATTGCCAAAGAACTGGAGCTCTTCGGCGGCATGTTCCATCAGGTAGTTCACGATGTATTTGATCATGGCTTCGGCCAGATCCATATCATCGGAGAGATCGGCAAAGGAGATCTCGGGCTCAATCATCCAAAACTCCGCCGCATGCCGGGGGGTATTGGAATTTTCGGCACGGAAGGTAGGGCCGAAGGTATAGATGTTGCGAAAAGCCGCAGCGTAGGTCTCTCCATTGAGCTGACCGCTCACGGTCAGATTCGCCGGCTTTCCGAAGAAATCTTTGGAAGTGTCCGGATGTCCCTCATCGTCCACCGGATACGAGCCCAGCGGCTGTGTGGTGACATGGAACATCTCGCCGGCGCCTTCGCAGTCGCTGCCGGTGATCAGAGGAGTATGCACATAGACAAATCCACGGTCCTGGAAGAACTGATGGATGGCGTAGGCTGCCAGAGAACGAACGCGAAAGACAGCCTGGAACGTATTCGTGCGGGGGCGCAGGTGTGCGACCGTACGCAGATATTCCATAGTATGGCGCTTTTTCTGCAGCGGATAGTCTGCGGCAGAAGCGCCCTCCAGCAGGATGCTCTTGGCATGCAGCTCGAAAGGCTGCTTGGCATCTGGCGTCAGCACCAGACGGCCGGTTACGAAGATGGCGGAGCCGATGGTGATATGGCTCACAGCCTTGAAGGCTTCTTCGCCTTCATAGGAAGCGGATCCATCTTGATAAGACTGCAGCGTACCATGTTCATAGACGATCTGCAGGGTCTGAAAACAGGTTCCATCATGTAATACGATGAATCCCAAAGCTTTGGAATCGCGGATAGAACGAACCCATCCGCTGACGGTGATTTCTTGACCATCCAGAGACGAGGCAAGAGCATGATCCTTCTGGTAAAGGTCACGCAGTAAAACAGATTCCATGCGGAATCCTCCTTTCTGTTCTGTGGGAATGTATTTTTCATTATACTATGAAGCATGCCCGATAACAAGGGGGAATTTGCAGAAAGCTGTTGCATTTTTGGCAGGAAGCCGTTATACTAAGCTTAGAGAACGAAAAGGAGGAAGTTATGGATGGCTAAAAAAGCAGCAGTGATCATGGGAAGTGACAGTGATTGGCCGGTCGTACAAAAGGCAGTCAGCAAGTTGAAATCGTTTGGAGTGGAGACGGAAGTGCATGTGATGAGCGCGCACAGAACGCCCACGGAGGCTTGTGAATTTGCGAAGAACGCAGCAGCAAACGGATTTGGAGTCATCATCGCGGCAGCGGGTATGGCGGCGCATCTGGGTGGAGTACTGGCAGCGCATACCGTGTTGCCGGTCATTGGTTTGCCTCTTAAATCCGCAGCGCTGGATGGGATGGACGCTCTGTTGTCTACGGTACAGATGCCCCCCGGCGTACCGGTGGCGACAGTAGGAATTGATGCGGCAGCCAATGCGGGAACGCTGGCGGTGCAGATCCTGGCTCTGGGGGATGAAGAGCTGACCAGACGGCTGGTAGAGAGCAAGGAAGAGATGGCAGAGACGGTACGGGAAAAAGATCGAAAAATGCAGGAGCTCGCAGCTGCATTATAAGGAAGAGATAGGGACTGTGGGAGAAATTTTGTCAGTTTTTTATGTAAAAATTTCTTGCGTTAGAACCTAAAATATGATATTCTATCAGAACAGCGGTGGTTACCCCGCTGCGGTTGGTTTGTAAGATCAATCATCATAATGGGATACTGGAGTTTTGAATTATGAAGAAGGTTGTTAAGTTTGGCGGCAGTTCGCTGGCGGATGCGGGACAGTTCCGCAAGGTCGCAGCGATCGTTCTGGAAGAGGAAAGCCGCCGCTATGTAGTGCCTTCGGCTCCCGGTAAGCGGTATTCGAATGACGATAAGGTGACAGATCTTCTGATCGCTTGTCATAAGGCGGCCCAGGAGGGCGGCGATTGGCAGCCGATCTGGGAGAAGATCAAAGACCGCTATCGTTCTATCGCATCGGAGCTGGCACTTGCGGCAACGCTGAAGCATGAATTTGAAGAGATCGAAGAGCACCTGCAGTCCGGTTGCAGTCTGGATTATATGGCCAGCCGGGGAGAATACCTGAATGGAATTCTTCTGGCACAGTTTTTGGGCTATGAGTTTCTGGACGCGGCAAAGGTTGTCTTTTTTGATGAAGACGGAAGATATGATTCAGCAAAGACAATTAAGACCATGCGGATGCAGCTGGCTCGGATCGAGCGAGCAGTCATCCCGGGATTCTATGGTTCTATGCCCGACGGAAGCATTAAGACGTTTTCGCGAGGCGGTTCTGACATTACGGGAGCCATTGTGGCGCAGGCGATCGATGCGGATCTATATGAGAACTGGACGGATGTTTCCGGTTTTCTGGTGTGCGATCCCCGTATCGTGGAAAATCCTCGTCCGATTCGTACAATTACGTATCGCGAGTTGCGGGAGTTATCCTACATGGGAGCCACAGTTCTGCATGCAGAATCGATCTTTCCAGTGAAAGAGGCGGGCATTCCGATCAATATCCGGAACACGAACGATCCAGAGGCAGAAGGAACGATGATCGTACCTCATGCCGGTGCGGAGCCGAGTGGAGATATTATCACAGGCATTGCAGGACGCAAAGGATTTGTGGTCATTCGGATCGAGAAGGATATGATGAACCAGGAAGTTGGTTTTGTATTGAAGGTGCTTCAGGTATTGAAGGACTTCAATGTGAATTTCGAGCATTTGCCATCCGGCATTGATACGATGTGCGTTGTTGTCAGTGTACAGGAGATTGCCGGACGGGAAAACTTGCTGCTGAGCGCGTTGGCTAGAGCAGTCAACCCGGATTTCATTTGTATGGATCGGGGCTTGGCCTTGGTAGCGGTGGTAGGACGCGGCATGAGAGAGGCAAAGGGAACGGCTTCGAAGGTTTTCGCGGCAGTAGCCTCGGCCGATGTCAATATTCGAATGATCGACCAGGGATCCAGTGAGTTAAATATCATTCTCGGGATTCGGGAAGAAGACTTCGAAGATACGATCGCAAATATTTATCACGCATTCTATTAAATTGGATTCGATTTGCAAAGCTCCTTACGGGAAGGTTTCCTGTAAGGAGCTTTTTTCGTGGATGGGAGTGGGGGAGATCTGTGAAGTTTTTTCCCGGCGGCAAGAGATTTTTGCACAGAGAAAAGCTTCGCAGACTATACGAGAAAACATACAATTTGTATATCAGGGACGCCTACCGGATATTAGGATCTGTGGAAGAGGCCGAGGATATCGTACAATCCGTATTTGTCCAGATACAGGAAGATTCCAGGCTATTCTACAATCTGACAGATATGGAAGACGTGCCGGCGATTCAGTATATTCGCAGGATGGTATATTCTGCGAGTCACAGATATAAAGTGGAGAAAGAAAAGAAGGCAGGCAAACTTCCTGCGGGAGAAGAGTGCCTGGATCTTATATTGTCGTTGTTAGAAAAGTTTCCTTCGGAGGAGAGGATGATTCTGGATGTGTATTTTCGGTTTCACGATCTGACTTTACAAAAATTGGCAGATCTATGCGGGATCCACCAGAATGAAATTAAAGAGCGATATGCAGCGGCGAAAAGACGTATGGAGAATGAATTGAAACGATATCATATCCGTGTCGACTGGTATTTATAGACCCAGAAGCAGTGTTGCAATCTGAAAATAGACGAGCAGCGACAAGATATCCACAATGGTGGAAATAAAGGGACTGGCCATGACAGCAGGGTCCAGACCGATTTTCTTAGCCCCCATGGGAAGCAGAGCGCCTACGATTTTAGAGAGGATTACAGTCAATACCAATGTCAGACAAACCGCGGCAGCAATCAGGAAGGACACGCGATCCAGCAGCAAGAGTTTAACATAGTTCGCCGCAGCCAGTGTCACACCACAGAGAACACCGACGCGAATCTCTTTCCACAACACCTTAAAGAAGTCTTTGTATTGAATCTCATTCAGGGACAGCCCACGTATGATGGTGACGGAAGCCTGGCTGCCCGAGTTACCGCCGGTATTCATCAGCATAGGGATAAAGGCGGTCAAGGCAACTTGAGCGGCGAGAGCATCTTCGAAAGCGGTAATAATCATACTGCTGGCCGTTGCCGAGATCATAAGGACGAGAAGCCAGGGGATACGCTGACGAAAGGTGGCGAAGATACCGGTCTTGAGATAAGGCCGTTCTGAAGGGACGATAGCCGCCATCTTTTCCATGTCTTCCGTGGTCTCCTCCTGCAAGACATCCATAGCATCATCGACGGTGACGATGCCGACAAGACGATTTTCCTGATCGACCACAGGCAATGCGAGAAAATTATATTTATTGAACATCAGGGCAACCTCTTCCTGATCCATCATCGTATTGACGGAGATGACATGGGATTCCATGATGTCCTCGATCAGAGCCTGTTCGGAAGAAAGAAGCAGGGAACGAGCGCTGACAATACCGCATAGCTTGCGATCCGGGGTGATGACATAGCAGTTGTAAATCGTTTCCTTATCGACGCCGGTCTGTCGAATACGAGAAAGGGCTTGCGATACGTTCATCTGCGGATGCAGACTCACATATTCGGTGGTCATCATACTCCCGGCAGAGTCCTCCGGATATTTCAGGATGTCGTTAATCATCTTGCGCATCTCAGGAGCAGCCTGGCGGAGAATTCGCTTTACAACGGAGGCGGGCATTTCTTCGACCAGATCGACGGCGTCATCCACATAGAGTTCATTGATGACCTCTTTTAATTCGCGGTCGCTGAAACCCTGAATCAGCAGTTCCTGCATCTCCTCATCCATTTCTACGAAAGTGTCTGCAGCCAGTTCTTTGGGGAGCAGACGGAATAAAAGAGGAAGGGAGTCAACTGGCAGATCTTGAAACAGGCTGGCTATATCTGAAGGGTTCATGATAATCAGCATGTCCCGCAGAGAAGAATATTTTTTTGAATTTAATAGATTTTGGATCACCTGGTCCAGAGATACCTGCAAGGGCCTCATGAGTATCGCCTCCTATTTGACATATCTTTAGTATAGTGTGGTGGAAAAGAAGTGTCAAGAAAAAGATATTGGATAAATGTGTGGTTTGTGTAAAATACGAAAAACGAAGAGAAGCTTAAACAATTCTTAAGAAATCTTCTGGAGAATGATGGTTGTATATGGGAGGGGAGAATGCTATAATGAGCGCTGACAGCGAAGCCGGTTTTCGGGATTGGCTGTCTGTAAAAAGAAAAAGGGTGAGTAAATCCGACAGGGGGAAAGGGACCGAACATGGAGTGGTTGAATCTGATTGAGAATAGTATCGGATTACTGTTCTTGCTATGCTATGCATACCAAATCTTTTATGTTATGGACGTTTTGGCAACTAAGCCAAGGCATGTGCCGAAGAGTAAAGCGCTGCATCGGTACGCTTTTGTCATATCGGCAAGAAATGAAGAAAAGGTAATCGGCGGTCTGATTGATAGCCTGCAGCAGCAGGATTATCCCAAGGAATTGCTTGATATCTTTGTGGTGGCAGATAATTGTACAGACAATACTGCTTCGCTGTGCAGAAATAAAGGAGCTCATGTTTACGAGCGGTTTAATCGCGTACAGGTTGGCAAGGGATACGCGCTGGATTATCTGTTTAAACAGATGAAGAAGGATCAGGTATTTGACGATTATGATGCATTCGTGATTTTCGATGCGGATAATATTGTGGATAAGGGTTACATTCGGGCGATGAATGATACATTCAGCATGGGATATCGAGCGATTACATCCTATCGAAATTCTAAAAATTACGAATCAAACTGGATCAGCGCCGGGTACTCGCTATGGTTTCTGCGGGAGGCCAAGTATTTGAATCAGGCGAGAATGAATCTGAATACCAGTTGCGCGGTATCAGGCACAGGTTTTCTGGTGCATCACGATATCATTGATAAAATGAACGGCTGGAAATATCATACGTTGACAGAGGATGTGGAATTCAGTACTAGCTGTGCCGTACAGGGCGAGCAGATCGGTTACTGCGGACAGGCGATTTTCTATGATGAGCAGCCGGTTACATTGAAACAGTCCTGGATTCAGCGCCTGCGTTGGGCAAAGGGATTCTATCAGGTGCTGGGGAAATATGGAAAAGATCTGGTGAAGGGAATCTTCCGCCGTCACAGTTTTGCGTGTTATGATATGCTGATGACGATTTTTCCCGCGTTAATTCTGATGATGTTAGGACTGACTTGTTCTATCGCCCAGGTGAGTTACGCTGTCTTTGTGGGAAATGTGCCAGAGGCGTTGGATCATGTGCTGAAGTTCTTGTCCGGAGTTTGTATACAGATGTATGGATTCATGTTTCTTGTGGGATTGATTACTTTAATCACGGAATGGAACAATATTCATTGTAAGGCAGGGAAAAAGATTTTGTCATTATTTACCTTCCCGTTGTTTATGATTACATATATTCCAATCTCCATTCATGCGATTTTCGCAAAGGTGGGCTGGTCTCCTATCCACCATTCGATCAATCGAACGGCGGAACAGATTCAGCGGGCGGCCTGATTAGAACATATTGAAGAATGGGGCAGTTGCGTTTCATAGATGCAGCTGCCTTTTTTGCTGTAACTAAAAAGGAACGGATTGTGCTTGTGTTTGTTCTTTTTATGCGTTATAATAAAGGTACCTATTTTAATGCAAAAGGGGGTAACACAATGGCACAGAACAGATTGATTGGGCAGTATCCCGTCATCGGTATCCGTCCTGTGATCGATGCTCGCAGGGGCATGCTGAAGGTACGGGAGTCTTTGGAGGAGCAGACGATGAATATGGCGCGCTCCGCGGCGAAGCTGTTTCAGGAGGAGCTTCGCTATTCTAATGGAGAACCGGTGAAAGTCGTCATTTCCGAAACGACGATTGGACGAGTGGCCGAAGCGGCACGCTGTGCAGACCAGTTCAAGCGGGAGGGCGTGGATATCACGCTGACGGTGACACCCTGCTGGTGTTATGGATCGGAAACCATGGATATGGATCCTATGACTATCAAGGGCGTATGGGGCTTTAACGGAACGGAACGTCCGGGCGCGGTATATCTGGCGGCAGTGCTGGCTGGGCATGCGCAGAAGGGCCTGCCGGCATTCGGAATCTATGGCCGGGATGTGCAGAATGCGGACGCCACGGAGATTCCTGTGGATGTGCGGGAGAAGCTGCTGCGGTTTGGACGCGCGGCGGTGGCGGCAGCCACCATGCGAGGAAAGTCCTATCTGCAGATTGGCTCGATCTGTATGGGAATCGCGGGTTCCATCATCAGTCCGGAGTTCTTCGAGGAATATCTGGGGATGCGGGTAGAATCTGTGGATGAGGTAGAGATCATCCGTCGGATGGAACAGGGGATCTATAGCCAGAAGGAGTATGAGAAGGCCCTGGCATGGACGAAGAAATACTGCCAGGAGGGTTTTGATAAGAATCCGGAGGCTGCGCAGAAGAGCCGAGAGGAGAAGGACGCCGACTGGGAATTCGTAGTGAAGATGATGTGCATCATCAAGGATCTGTTCAACGGACAGAAGGATCTGCCGGAAGGCCGTGAGGAAGAGATGGTAGGGCATAACGCGATCGCAGGCGGTTTCCAGGGCCAGCGTCAGTGGACAGATTACTACCCGAACTGTGACTTTGCGGAGTCTTTGCTGAACACGACATTCGACTGGGAAGGAGCTAGAGAGCCCTATATTCTGGCGACAGAAAACGATACGCTGAACGGCGTCAGTATGCTGTTTGGTAAGCTGTTGACGAATCGTGCGCAGATTTTTGCCGACGTACGGACTTTCTGGAGCCCGGAGGCTGTGAAGGAAGCGACAGGTTATACGCTGGAAGGAAAAGCCAAAGAAGCAGGAGGATTCATTCATCTGATCAATTCTGGCGCGGCGTGTCTGGATGCCTGCGGCGAGGTAAAGGATGAGAATGGAAATGCTGTCATGAAGCCTTTCTGGGAGATGACAGAGAAGGATCAGGAAGCGTGCCTCAAGGCAACGACTTGGAACGCGGCTGACCAGGGATATTTCCGTGGTGGCGGCTATTCTTCCCGTTTTGAAACACGCAGCGAGATGCCGGTGACGATGATGCGGCTGAATCTGGTGAAGGGGTTAGGCCCCGTGATGCAGATCGCGGAAGGATATACGGTCGCACTTCCGGAAGAGGTTTCGGATGCTTTGTGGAAGCGGACGGATTATACCTGGCCTTGTACCTGGTTTGCCCCGCGTCTGACGGGCAAGGGTCCCTTCGTATCGGCCTATGAGGTGATGAATCACTGGGGAGCGAATCATGGAGCCATCACATATGGACATATCGGTGCGGATCTGATTACGCTGTGTTCTATTTTAAGAATCCCGGTAGCTATGCATAATGTGCCGGAAGAGAAGATTTTCCGGCCGGCGTGCTGGAATGCGTTCGGTATGGATCTGGAAGGTCAGGATTATCGTGCCTGCCAGGCATATGGCCCCTTATACAAGTAAATGATCATCTAGGAGGGCGGCGAAGGCGAGCTTCGCCGCCTGGTCCTGAAAGGAAGAAAAACATGTTAAAAGGAATTCCAAAGATTTTGTCGCCGGAACTTCTGAAGGTTCTTTGTGAAATGGGGCACAGTGATCGCATTGTCCTGGCAGATGGTAATTTCCCGGTGGAGACGATGGGCAAAAACGCGAAGGTGATCCGATGTGATGGGCATGGGATCCCAGAACTCTTGGAAGCGATTCTGACACTGTTCCCATTAGATACGTATGTGGAACATCCTGTGGAACTCATGGAGGTCATGCCGAATGATCCGGTAGAGACTCCCATATGGGAAGAATATAAGAAATTGGTCTCACGAGAGGACGCGCGAGGAGAGGCTGCCATTGGTACCTTAGAGAGATTTGCTTTTTATGAGAAATCCAAGACGGCCTATGCGATTGTGGCCACCGGAGAACAGGCGCTGTATGCCAATATTATGCTGCAAAAAGGAGTCGTACAGTAACATGATTACAGTTGCGATCAGTGGATTAGGAAGCCGGGGAAAAGATACTTATGCGAAGTGCCAGCATATTTTTTCCGACCGGATGAAAATTGTTGCGGTGGCAGATCCTATCGAGGAGAAGGTTAGAGAGGTACGGGAAGAGTATCAGGTGGATCCTGCCCTGTGTTTTCCATCGGCGGAAGCAATGTTGCAGAGGGAGAAGCTGGCAGATGTCATGTTCATCTGTACGCAGGATCGTCAGCATTATGGGCATGCCATGAAAGCGATGGAAAAGGGATATGATCTTCTGCTCGAGAAGCCCATATCGCCCAGTTTGGAAGAGTGCCGGCAGATTCAGGAAACCGCAGAGCGTCTGGGGCGGAAAGTGGTAGTCTGTCATGTTCTGCGATATACGCCGTTTTATCAGTTCTTGTACCGGACCGTCCGTTCCGGAGAGATCGGACAGGTGGTGGCGATCCAGGCCATCGAGAACGTAGGGTATTGGCATCAGGCCCATAGTTTTGTGCGTGGGAACTGGCGAAACAGTCAGGAAAGCAGTCCGATGATTCTGCAGAAAAGCTGCCACGATATGGATATTTTGCGTTGGCTGTCCGGACAGCCCTGCAAGCGGATCAGTTCTTTTGGAAGCCTGACGTATTTCCGCCCGGAAAACGCACCCTGCGGCAGTGCGGAGCGGTGTCTTGCGTGTTCAGAGGCGGTGCGCAGAGAATGTCCCTATGATGCGGAGAAGATCTATATAACCGATGAGGCGACGGGGGTTCAGCATGGACATACCGGCTGGCCAGCCAATGTGCTGGTCTCGCATCCTACGGAGGAACGTGTGCGTGCGGCCTTGCAGAATGGCCCTTATGGCCGGTGCGTATATCGGTGTGATAATGATGTGGTCGATCATCAGGTGGTCAACATGGAGATGGCTGATGGCTCCACCATTTCTTTTACGATGTGTGCTTTTAATCAGGGAGGCCGTTCGATCAAGATCATGGGGACGCTGGGGGAAATCCAGGGAGACATGAATCAGAATACAGTCACGGTGATGCGATTTGGAGAAAAGCCCAGGACAATCGATATCCGTACGTTGGCGCAGGATTTCAGCGGGCATGGCGGCGGCGACAATCGCCTGGTGGAAGATCTCTTGGATCTGATCGAAGGCAACGGCAAAGGGCAGGCATTGACTTCAATCGATCAGTCCATGGAAAGTCATTACATGGCCTTTGCGGCGGAAGAGTCCAGAATTCATGGTGGACAAGTGATAGACCTCATGCGGGAAGCATGAGGTCTATGTGCGGCGCATATACTTATCAATGCGTCAAAATGAATTTTACAAAAGTTTATTTGGAGGTAATGCATGAAGACATTTTTAATTGACCTGGAAAATGTAAAGAACCAGGGGTTGGTGGGTGTGGAGCTTTTGGCGCCGGAAGATCGTGTTTTTATCTTTTACAGTGAGAGCGCGAATTCATTGAGTATTCCGATTATCCAGGCGATGAACAACAGCCGGGCCCAGATCGAATACGTGCGACTACAGCGGAGTGGACGTAATGCCATGGATTTTCAGATTGTCGCGCTGCTCGGTTTTCTGATTGGCAGCGAACGAAAAGGGCTGTATTGCATCGTCAGCCAGGATAATGGCTATCTGGCGCCGGTGGAGTTTTTTATGGATCACGCAGTCGATCAGCTGGATGTGAATGTGCTGTTGTCCAGTTCCATTCAGAAGGGGATACGAAAGTGGGGAACAATGGCGCTGGAATCCGCGCCGGTATTGCCGGAGGAGCCAGAGGTTGTACTTGTGGTAGAAGAACCTAAAGAAATAGCCGCAGAGGAAGAAAAGAGCACAATTCGGAGTAAGGTGCGGAATATTCGTCGCCCTCGCAGGACAAAACATGAAGAAAAGGAAGAATCGGCTTCAGAAGCACCTAAGACGACAGGGTCGGAGACGAAAGCGGCCAAGAAGACCAAGCCAAAGATGGAGAAGACGCCTGTACAGGAAGAGGTAATGACAGAAAAGTCGGCAGAAAAAACAGAGGTGCAGGATGTGGCTGATCCGGAGAAAAAGATGGAACAGGCAGAGGGAAAACCTGCAGCAAAGCGGCGGGGCAGACCTCGCAAGGAATCGGACGTTTCGGGACAGACTAAGGCAGAGAAGAAACGAGAATACAAACAGGTAGAGGTTCCTCAGGATTTCCTGGAACGAGTACATGGCATTGTGGAAGGGCATACGAGTGAGGAACAAAAAAAATATGATAAGGTAGTGGCGCAGGCGATTCTCTCTACAAGGGCAAAGAACGAGTTTTATCAGTTCTTCCGCAGAGCATTGGGTGTTCAGAAGGGTGGAGATTTGTATCGAGCTGTCCGTGGAGATTATGAGAAGCTCAAAGCGGCAGCTGCAGTGAATCGCCACGAAGAGGATGTGACGGAATAAAGCAGTTTGTATAGAAGACGAGGCTCGGCAGGCTGCTCAGGTGTCGCTTGACCAAAAGAAAGGGGAATAACACATGTCCGATTCTTCATCACGGCGTAAAAGAAAAGCGCAGATTCGCCGTCGGCAAATATGGTTTACGATTGTGGTTGTTTTTCTATTGGCCTTTTTGGTCTGGTATTTGGTAGGGTATCTGCCAGCGAGGAATTCATCGCAGGAGAGTGCGATAGAAGAGTCATCGACGGCGCAGTTGGAAGAATCTTTTGTGCCGAATTCTTTGGCAGAGGAGACGAGTTCGGCGGTAGAAGAAAGTGTCGGCGGGGGTGAGAGTTCTGCCCTGGCAGAGAGTGTGCCGGAGGAATCATCTCCAGAGGAATCTTCGCAGTCGGAATCTTCGCTGCCAGAGGAGTCATCCGGAGCAGAGGAGTCCTCCCCAGAGAAAGAAGTGGATGAGATTCTGGGAATGGAGTATGTGACAGTGGACCCGGATGCGACGGATTGGAACTTGCTCCTGGTCAATAAGACACATCGGCTGGCAGAGAATCTGGAAATGGAGACCAAGCAGATTTTCAGCGAAGAAGTGGATGCTCGAATCTATGACAGTTTAGTGCAAATGCTGGAGGATGGCGAACGGGATTCAGACCGTCAGTTTCTGGTTTGTTCCGGATATCGCAGCGTGGATTTTCAGCAGACCTTGTTTGATAATAAAATTGCGGAGATTCAGGCGGAACATCCGGAGTATACTTACGAGGAAGCGTATATCGAGGCATCTACGATTGTGGCTATTCCGGGAGCCAGTGAGCATAACACAGGCTTGACTGTGGATATTTGCGCCATGGATTTTCAGATGTTGATCGAAGAGTACGAGGAGACGGACGAAGCAAAATGGCTCAAAGAGAATTGCTATAAGTATGGCTTTATTCTCCGCTATCCTAAGGGAAAAGAAGATATCACGCAGATTATCTACGAGCCTTGGCATTTTCGGTATGTAGGAGTGGAGGCCGCTACGGAGATCATGACCCAGGGAATCACCTTGGAAGAATACCTGGGCGAGGTGGATTAGTATGAATCAATGGCCACTGATCTGGGAACAGATCAAACTCCTGATCTATACGGCGCCGGCCACACTTCTTGCCATATCAGCCCATGAGTTTGCGCATGGGTTGGTATCGTACTGGCTGGGAGATCCTACGCCTAAACGGGACGGTCGATTATCCTTGAATCCATTGCATCATCTGGATCTTGTGGGAACGATCTGCATGCTGGTGTTTCGTTTTGGATGGGCCAAGCCAGTCAAGGTCAATCCACAATACTACAAAAATCCCAAGCAAGGAATGGCTCTGACAGCATTGGCCGGGCCGGTGATGAACCTGATTCTGGCGTTTCTGTTCCTGGGGATATTCGTGGGATTGTTTCATGTGACGGAAGGAAGTACAGAAGGAATTCTAGGATATCTGATGCTGTTGGCGCAATATACGGCGATCATGAATATTGGACTCGGTGTGTTCAATCTCATTCCCATTCCCCCCTTGGATGGTTCGAAGGTTCTGGGAATCTTCCTGCCGCAGCGTACTTATTTTCAGTTGATGAGGTATGAACGTTATGGTGGCTTGCTGATGATTGTGCTGCTTTATACAGGGGTGCTGAGTCGTCCGCTGGGAATCCTCCGAGATGGACTCCTGGAGTTGATGCTGCGTGTCTGGACGTAAAAATGGGCTGTGAAAAACGTAAATTCGTTTTTCACAGCCTTGTTTTTGTTCAGACGATCGGTTCAAAATCGTTCGCTCCATGCTTGCAGAGAGGACATACAAAATCATCCGGCAAGGTATCTCCTTCATAGATATATCCGCAGACTTTGCAGACAAAGCCCTTTTTGCCTTCCGTCTGCGGCTTGGGCTTGACGTTGTTTTGATAGTAGGTATAGGTCATCGTTTCCGAAGAAGAGATGACTCGAGCCTCTGTGACAGAACAGATGAACATCCCATGCGTATCCAAATCTATGTATTGTTCTACCTTGAGGGACATGAACGAATTGATATACCGGGGCAGAAAACGGAGTCCGTTGTCAGAACGCAGCGTATCAAAATCCGCAAATTTATCAGCTGTACGGCCGCTTTGAAAACCAAAGGTCTCGAAGATCTTGAAGGGCGCGTCAACAGAAAGACAGTTGACATTCATGATGCCCGTTTGCTTGATGACGTGGTGGGAATAGTTCTTCTTATTGATGGTAACTGCCACGCGATTCGGGGCATCGGTCACTTGGGTAACCGTATTCACAATCAGACCATTGTCTTTCTTGCCATCATGGGAGGTCACCACATAGAGTCCGTAACCGATATGAAACAGAGCCTTCAGATCATTTTTATTGGCAGTCTCACTGTGTTGCGCCAGATAATCCTGACAGAGCGCATCGGCAAGTGCCAGAAGCTGTTCCTGACTTTCTGCGTTCAATGCAGAACGAATCTGTACTGTGATATCTGCAAAATGGAGTTTTGGGCAATTGGCCAGCATCTGACGCATGACCTTAGCGGCCTGCGGCGCCCAGGAACCATTTTCGACTAGGGCCACCGTGCGGTTCTGAAAATTACGCTCTGTGAGATGGCAGAGAAAATCGCGCATCGGAGGAAAAACATCCGCGTTATAGGTAGTAGTGGCCAAGACCAATTTGCTATAACGAAAAGCATCTGCAACGGCCGCAGACATGTCACAGCGGGCCAGGTCATGAAGTACAACCTGAGGACATCCTTTGGCGCGCAGCGATTCGGCTAGCTGAGCTATCGCTTTTCGCGTGTGACCATATACGGAGGGATAAGCAATGACAATGCCGTCCGTCTCGGGGGTATAGGAGGACCAGAGATCATATAAGCGCAGGTAATGCGCCAGATTGTCCGTCAGAATCGGACCATGCAGCGGGCAGATGGTCCGAATATCCAAACAGGACGCTTTCTTCAGCAAATTCTGTACTTGGCGGCCATATTTTCCCACGATCCCAATGTAATAGCGGCGAGCTTCGTCGTCCCAGGGTTCTGCAGCGTCCAGAGCGCCAAACTTACCAAAACCATCGGCGGAAAAGAGTACTTTGTCGGTACTGTCGTAGGTCACAATAACCTCAGGCCAATGGACCATGGGCGCCGTGACAAAAGTCAAAACATGCGTACCGAGTTCCAAGGTGCTACCTTCATCGACTACGATGCGGCGATCCGCGAAATCAGTACCAAAGAATTGGCTCATCATCATAAAGGCTTTCTGAGAGGAAACGAGAACGGTTTCCGGATACACTTGCGCAAAGGCAGCAATATTCGCAGAGTGATCCGGTTCCATATGCTGAATAATCAGATAATCAGGCTTACGGCTGCCCAGTACATTCTGAAGATGATCCAGCCATTCATGGCCGAAATGGATATCTACCGTATCCAGCACGGCAATCTTCTCATCCAGAATGACATAGGAATTATAAGACATTCCTTGAGGAACGTGATACTGTCCCTCGAAGAGATCCACTTGGTGGTCATTGACGCCTACATAATAGATATCTCTTGTAATTTCCATGGCGACTCCTTTGTAAACAATGAGAATAGGGATCCGTCCCTTATCTCGATTGTATCATAGATTGGAAGAAAAAGATAGCATAAATTCATCGGAGCTCTTGATTCATACGATATTCTTTGATAGAATAGGGGGGCAAAGATGGGAAAGGAGGAGTATAGATGTTTACGTATAAGACATCCGGCGTCTGTTCCAGACAGATTGATTTTGATATTGTGGATGGGAAGGTACATAACGTTAAGTTTACCGGTGGATGCAATGGGAATCTGCAGGGGATCGGCCATTTGATTGAAGGAATGGAAGTACATGAGGCAATTTCCAGGCTGGAGGGAATCCGTTGCGGCATGAAACCGACATCCTGTCCGGACCAATTATCCAAAGCGTTGAAAGAGAGAGTATAAAAAACGAAGGATGCTGCGTGGAACAGCATCCTTCTTGCATAAATACGTTTTAATGGCTCAAATTACTTCGATTCGATATAAGAAACCAGATCAGAAACCTTTTCCATATCCTTCAGGTCTTCCTGAGGGATCTCGATCTGAAACTCATCTTCTAAAGCGGTTACGATATCCACAATATCCAGAGAATCTACCTCCAGATCGTCTTCCAAGCTGGAATCCATCGTAATCTCTGATTCATCCATTCCCAGTTTCTCAGCGATAATTTCCTGAACCTTCTCAAAAACCATTCTTTTTCTCCTCCTTGATGATCATGCAAATCGATAATAGGCCTAGGCAAGCGGTTTTTCATACTTACCCTTCGATGCATGCATTATCATAGCCCAGAGTATGAGGATTGTCAACCCCCTTTTATACCAATTCTGTAATTTCTTTTGCTTTTTCGTAGGTTGCCTCTTGCATGTCAAGAGAATCTGGGGTACAATATGTTTATTCTATCGGCATGGGTCCGATTGAGGAGGTTGTATATGACCAAGATCCATCGCCGGACTGTGCTCGCGGCCCGAGTTTGTTTCTGTATCTATCTGGCGTTTTTATTGTATTTCTTGTTTCTGATGGAATCTAGGGAGAGTACGTTCCGGGAATATAATTTGGTTCCTTTCCGAAGTATTCGCATGTTTTTTGAATACTATTTTGTTTATCATGAGTTTTCCTTCCGCTATTGGTTTCTGAATATTTTCGGGAATATCTTTTTGTTGATGCCATTTGGTTTTCTGCTGCCGATTATTTTGGAGAAATCACTGGGGTATATACGGATCTTCTTGTTTTCTCTGCTCTTGACCGCGGGCATTGAATTAGCGCAGTTTTACACCGGCCTGGGAGAAATGGATATAGATGATGTGATTCTCAATGTCCTGGGATCCATGCTGGGATACGGGTTGTTCCGTCTGCTTCGCGCTACGGCACAGCGGCGTATGCACATTCATACATGATCGAGTAAAATATACAAGAAAGAAGGTATCAGCGTTGTCCAGCCAAGAACATTTTCCCTTGTCTACATTTCCTCCGGAACATATGGGGATTTCCTCCGGTTCGATTCTGCGATTTTTAGAGAAGTTGGATGAGAGCAGGCTTTGCATGCACAGTTTTGTACTGGTTCGGCACGGCGCGATTGCCTGTGAAGGGTACTGGGCGCCCTATACGGCCGAGAGTCTGCAGCGTATGTATTCTGTGACGAAAAGTTTCGTAGGAGTGGCGATTGGTCTTCTGGCATATGATGGATATGTGCGCCTGGATGATCCTGTGATCACGTATTTCCCGGATAAGGTCATCAAGCAGCCACATCCATATACAGAGCAGATGACGATACGCGATTTATTGCGGATGAGCACAGTGCATACGCGGACAGCGACACAGATTGTGCCGCATCCAGATCTTCTGAAGGCGTTCTTTAATGTCACGCCGTCTCATCGCCCGGGTACTGTATTCAATTATGATACGGGTGCTTCCGTGGTTCTTTCAGCGTTGGTAGAGCGTTGTACGCGCATGCCGCTGTTGGAGTATCTGCGCATGAAAGCTTTGAGCAAGATGGGATTCTCGGATAATGCGTACTGTCAGAAGATCGGCAGTGTATCGCATGGGGGATCAGGACTTCTCTGTACGGCGCATGACCTGGCTAAGTTTGCTCTCTTATGTATGCAGCAGGGCAATTGGTATGGATTTCAGCTGGTTCCGAAGGACTATATGCGATTGGCAACTTCCAAACAGATTGATACACATTTTGCGCAGCCGGGTCACGGAGCGTTTGGCTATGGATATCAGTTCTGGCGCACGGATCACAATGGGTTCTGCATGTTTGGAATGGGCGGCCAGCTGGCCATCTGTCTGCCCCAGGAGAATCTGGTGTTGGTGACAACGGCGGATGTGATGGATAATCCAGGAGGAGTCGATCTGATTTTCCAGGCGTTTTGGGATACGATCTATAAGGAGCTGCAGGATGATTCGATTCCAGAAGATGCCGAGGACGCGGCATGTCTGTACGAGAAGCTGGCCGCATTGCGCGTAAGGCATGTAGAAGGAAATACGGACAGTCCGATCGCCAGACAGGTAGGGGGACGACGTTTCCGAATGGATGATAATCCTTCTATATATAAGGAGCTTTCCGTGGGTTTCGGACCCAATTACGGGACATTGGAGTATGTGACAGAGACGGGAAGTCATGAGATTCGCTTTGGATTTGGACATAATGAGCATCAGATCTTTCCGGAGCCTTCGCTGGAATGTCTGGCTTCCGGGGCTTGGACGGATGAGGAGACTCTATTCATTCGAGTTTATGTGATCGATCAGAACCTGGGTTCTTTGCAGCTGCAGCTGCATTTTACAGAGGACGGTACGGTGACGCTGTCCAGCAGAACCTATGGGGATTCTCTCCTGACAGGTATGGATGCCTGTGTGACAGGGTATTTGGATCCTACGATGGGAGAGGATTTTGAATAAAACATGTAGAAAAGGGCTTATGAAAAGCAGATTCCTGTTTTTTCATAAGCTCTTTTTTATGGAGAAGACAGCCTTTTTGAAGGAGATTTTAAAATTGTTAAATAATTATGAATATTAGCACTCGCCTCTTGACAGTGCTAACAATTGGTGTATAATGGTAGCAGATGAAGGGAATAGATAGATCCCGGAGTCCGGAGAGCATCTCCGAAAGATATTGAATGGAGGAATGACTTATGTTACCAAGTATTTTTAGAGAGAGTTTACTGGATGATTGGTTTGACTTCCCATTTGAAAATGAGTTTTTTGGAAAGAAAAATCCGCTGTATGGCAAGCATGCAAAGAATCTGATGCGTACAGATGTGAGAGAAACAGAAAATAGCTATGAGCTGGACGTGGACTTGCCTGGATTTAAGAAAGAAGAGATTCAGGTAGAATTGGAGGATGGATATCTGACAATCTCTGCGTCGAAGGGTATGGAGAAGAAGGAGGATGAGAAGAATAGTAAATACATCCGTCAGGAGCGTTACAGCGGATCCTGCAGCAGAAGCTTTTACGTGGGAGACAACGTGACGGAACAGGATATCGCTGCCAAGTTTGAAGATGGCATTTTGAAGCTTTCTATTCCGAAGAAGGACGTATCTGCGACAGAAACTAAGAAGTATATTTCGATTGAATAAAAGGCAGGCGCCGCCAGCAGCGCCCTCCTTTCTATTCAATAAGGAGGTCTTGTTATGAAACATACGGTTTCGAGAGTGTTATGGGCGATCATAGGGATACTTCTGATCATAGCAGGCTGTATTTGCCTAGGTAATCCGGATATCGCGCTTAGCACGATTTCGGTCTTTCTAGGCGTGGTTGTCCTGTTATCGGGTATTGTGGATATTGTGATTTTCGCAAAAGGAAATCGTTTCTTATTTGGCGCGGGTTGGTTCCTGGTAGATGGTATCCTGAGCATTATTCTCTCGCTATTCATTTTGCTGAATCAGGTATTCACAGCGCTGACGCTGCCTTTCATCTTAGGGATGTGGCTGATCTTTTCAGGATTAAGCCGATTTGTACATTCTTTTGAATTACGGAACTTTGGAGTGCGTGGTTGGTGTTGGATGACTGCGACAGGTCTTTTGATGACTGTCGTCGGCTTTATATCCTTTATGAACCCTGTAGCAGGCATCATCGCGGTCACAACGCTGTGTGGGATTTTGCTGGTGTTTCAAGGGATTGGTTTTATCATCAACGCGCTCTTTTCAGGTCGTTTCATGCGTCCATGAAAAGGAGAAGCTTTAATATAAAGGGGCCTGTTCGCATCATGCGATCAGGCCCTTCGTAGTTTTATGCGAGAATATACGTTTTTTTTTCATAAAAGTATTGACTCGGCATAAAGAGCATGGTATAATAAATGACGCTTGCGAGAGAATCTGGGTGTAGCTCAGTTTGGTAGAGCGCTTGAATGGGGTTCAAGAGGCCGCAGGTTCAACTCCTGTCACCCAGACATTTCGGAATGTAGCTCAGTTTGGTATGAGCGCTTGGTTCGGGACCAAGAGGCCGCAGGTTCAAGTCCTGTCATTCCGACGCACGAAACCCGCTTAGATAGTGAATATCTAGGCGGGTTTTTTAGTTACTTAAAATCTATTAGACAGATGCTTGGAGTTTGTTGGAGTCATCAGCAAGTCTGTGTTCGGCAGCGTATACGCGAAAATCCAGAAGCTCAGGCAGGGCCCTGCCCAGCTGTATACGCAAAAATCCAGGAACTCGAGCAGGCTTCTGTTCTGTAGCGTATACGCAAAATCCAGGGATCCAGGCAGGTTTCTGCCCGGCAGCGTATACGCAAAATCCAGGAACTCGAGCAGGTTTCTGTTCTGCAGCGTATACGCAAAATCCAGGGATCCAGGCAGGTTTCTGTCCGGCAGCGTATACGCAAAATCCAGGAACTTGGGGAGGCTTCTGTTCTGTAGCGTATACGCAAAATTCAGGAACTCGAGCAGGCTTCTGTTTTGCAGCGTATACAGTATAGGCGAAAATCCGGGATCCCAGGCAGGCCCCTGCCCAGCTGTGTACGCAAAAATCCAGGAACTCGAGCATGCTTCTGTTCTGTAGCGTATACGCAAAAATCCAGGAACTCGAGCAGGCTTCTGTTTTGCAGCGTATACAGTATACGCAAAAATCCAGGAGCTCGGGGAGGCTTCTGTTCTGTAGCGTATACAGTATACGCAAAAATCCCGGAGCCCAGGCAGGGCCCTGCCCAGCAGCGTATACACAAAATCCAGGAGCCGGGCAAGGCTCTGCCCAGCAGCGTATACGCAAAATTCCGGGATCCCAGGCAGGCCAATGCCCAGCAGCGTATACGCAAAAATCCAGGAACTCGAGCAGGCTTCTGTTCTGTAGCGTATACAGTATACGCAAAAATCCAGGAGCTCAGGCAGGGCCCGACAGCGTATACCTGTGCGAATCAGCATCCATCACAAAGAAACCGGGAAGAGAGGATCTCTTACCCGGTTTCTTATGGTGAGAATCAATGCAGATATGAAATATTATTCGGTACGCAGCGCGACAACAGGATCTTTCTTGGCAGCGCTGCGAGAGGGGATAATGCCGGAAAAAAGTGTCAGCGCCATACTGATGAAAATGAGAACCACCGCAACAGAGGGAGGAAGATAAGCGTTCAGCGCGCTGATGCCGGTAAAGTGATGCAGAATCATGTTCACAGGAATGCATAGCAGATGGGTGAGAAGAACACCTAATGCGCCAGAGGTGAATCCAATGATGAGGGTTTCTGCGTTGAACATGGAAGAAACATTGCGCTTCGACGCCCCGATAGCACGAAGGATACCGATTTCTTTAGTACGTTCCTGAACAGAAATCAGCGTAATGACGCCAATCATAATGGAAGAAACAATCAGAGAAACCGCAACAAAAGCAATTAGCACGTAGGTGATCGCATTGATGATCGAAGTCACAGAAGACATCATCAATCCTACATAGTCCGTGTACTGAATCTGCTCCAGATCTGTCACAGCCTCGTTGTAATCAGCGATCGCTTGCTCAATGACATCTTTGTTTTCAAAAGAGGAGGCGTATAGATTGATGGAAGCGGGCTCTTCAAGATCCACATATCCGAGTTTCTGAAGGTTTTCTTCGTAGCTGGAATCGGAAAAGAGCAGAATCTCATCATAGTAGGAAGCACACTGGGTTGTTGTATACGTTTCCATAGCAGCATCCAGAGCAGCGGCCAGCTGTTGGGTATTCATGCTGCCCATCTGTGCCTGAACCTGCGTCTTATATTCAGTACGGAATTGTTCTTCAGCAATTTGTGTGAAAAGCTCGGTCAATTCCTCATCGCTCATGGCAGAAACGTATTCTTGAATTTCTTCTTCTTGCAGACCGGCCTGCTGGCTCAGACTCTGATACAGTGCATTCTCCATATCTTCCCTCGTCATAGCCGAAAGAGTCTGAGTCACAGCGGCATCGACTTCCTCTTGGGAAGGCAGGCTCATAATATCCACATAAGCCTGTGCCTTTTCGGCTTCATCGAGAGCGGAGATGTAACTTCTAAAATCTGCTTCCTTCTGGGCATCGCTCAGATCAGCTGTACTCTCCCGGAAGGGCAGGCCAGTGAAGATGTCTGTAGAGGGATCGTTCAGCTGCGCCGTTACAGCATCCGCATCCTTAGCCTGTTCGATGAGATATTCTGTCAGTTCACTGGTATAGCCGATGGAACCGCTGAGCATCGTGGAGACGGTATCTTCGCGCGGGCGAATGATACCGGAGACTTTCAAGGAGATTCCATTATCATAGAGATATTTCAAACCGGCATCGGTTTCCCGAAGATCGACATAGAGTCCGGTGGATTCATCAAGGGCATAACAATCAGAATTCAGGATGGTCTTGAACCCCATATCGCAGATTTCCTCGTAAGACCATTGTTCGTCAGAAACTTCTATTTCTGTCTGTTGAATAGCGGCTTCCATGATGGCATCGATCTCTTCTTCAGATTTCAAGCCTAGGGCATATAGCGCCATATCATCGATTTCGTTATTTTCGTCGAGGACCAAAACGATTTCATTATATTCTGTAGGCCAGGAACCATACACAACTTCGTATTGGCTTTCCAGAAGCGGACTGACCAGTTTGCCATCTTCACCCGGCAGCATTTCCTGCCAGAGGATCATGGAGCTAGCAGCAGGAGAGAGGCTCGATAGAGAACTCATACTGTTGGTGATGCCGTATTCTTCGCTGAGGCCTAACATAGAAGACATATCTAAGCCGAAGTATTCCAGCAGCAGATCCTGCATCAGCTCCCGAGAATCGGAACGAAGAATAGTACCATCCACGTTTTCTGTATAGACCAGAAGATCCGTGTCATAGGTATATTGTATACCGCTGATGGCATTCCGCAGGGAATTTTCCGCAGACGTATCGTACATGCGATCTTCCAGGTAGGCTTTAAAGGAACGCAGGTCGTTTTCGATATTGTCTGACGAGTTCAGGGCATTGACCAGATCGTAGACCATAGGCTTTTGATAGACAGCGTCTTTGTCGTGTTCCTGATCAGAGCGCGCCGATCCGATAAACTCCTGCATCAGCGCGCCCAGGTCCATGCTTTGCGTCTGCAGGGTCAAGGGATAGGAGGACAGAGTATCTTCCTGTATGGTATCGATATAGGCGGTCGTCCCTTGAGAAACGGCATATATCAGGGCAATCCCGATGATGCCAATACTGCCGGCAAAGGAAGTCAGAGCAGTACGTCCCTTCTTGGGAAACAGATTCCGCAGCGAGAGCCCAAAGGAGGTGGCCAGGGACATGGAAGGCTTTTTGACCTTTTTCTCTTTTTGACGCTGTGCTTCCGCTGCGGCGTGCTCTTGCTCGATCTCTTTGCGGGACAGAGGAGCTGAATCATCTGTGATTTGGCCGTCCAATATTTTGATGATACGAGTGGAGTATTGTACGGCTAAGGCGGGATTGTGCGTTACCATGATGATCAGACGATCTTTGGAGATTTCTTTGAGGATCTCCATGACCTGCAGGCTGGTCTTGGTATCCAGCGCCCCTGTCGGTTCGTCTGCCAGAATGATATCCGGATTATTCACGATGGCCCGGGCGATCGCAACTCGCTGCATTTGTCCGCCGGACATTTCACTGGGTTTTTTCTTGAGCTGATTGCCAAGTCCTACTTTTTCCAGCGCTTCCTTGGCCCGCTTGCGTCGTTCTGCCTTGGAGACGCCGGAAAGTGTCAGGGCCAATTCCACGTTCTGTAACACAGTCTGGTGGGGAATCAGATTATAACTTTGAAAGACAAACCCTATGGAGTGATTGCGGTAAGAATCCCAATCCCGGTCCTTAAAATCTTTGGTGGATTTTCCATTGATTATGAGATCTCCCGAGGTATATTGATCCAATCCGCCGATGATATTGAGCAGCGTAGTCTTACCGCAGCCAGAGGGGCCCAGAATAGAAACAAATTCACTGCGGCGAAACTGCAGATCAATACCCTTCAGGGCAGCCACGGTCTCACCGCCGGCTGGATAATCCTTCTTGATATTTTTGAGTTCCAACATAATGCTAACGTCCTTTCTTTGATGGGAGGGCAAGAAAAAGGAGAAAGAAGCCCGTATCCCTAGATGTTTCTTTTCCATGTTCATTATGACAGAAGAAGAGGCAGACTGCCATTTGCAGTTTTCGATTTTTGTATGGACAAATCTTAAAATGTGTAAAAAAGGAACGAATGGAAGAGGGGAACTCTTTCGTCCTTGTTCGAAAAAGGAGGTTCTTGCCATTTGCAAAAGCCTATGCTATAATGATTTCAGCTAGACATTGATTGCCGCTTTTATAAGGAAATGCGGTAGAAGGAGAGAGACGGGATGAATCAGACGCTCAAAAAAAGCCTGTCCATGTATACGGCAATGCTGTATGGCGTGTTAGCGTTGGCCGTGGCGCTGGCGATTATTTATTTTATAGCAGAGCAGAATGTCTTTGGGTTAATCATGCTGGGAGCCATTGTGATGATTGCGGTAGTGGCTGTCATCGGAATCATGGCCTTTCGAAAAACGCTGCATGATAAGGTGTTGAATGATTCGGTGGCCATAGCCAACCGAGAGATGCAATATATGCAGCATTGGGACTTTCCTTTTGCGCTTCTTAAGACGGATGGAAGAGTATTTTGGTGGAACGAAACGTTTCTGGAACTGTTTCGGACCCAATTAACAGAGCCTTCGGAGGAGGTACGGGCAGAAACATTGCTGGGTACCCTGAAATATCCGGAGGAGGGCGGCAGCCTGACGACGGAGATCTCATTGGCGGGTAGAACGTACCGCATGATCCTTACACAGGAGTCAATTTTTGAGGCAGAAAGCGGTGAGCTGTCCGAACTGCTGTATTCAGTGAGTCTTCTGGATATTACAAAAGAAAAGACATTGGCACTGGAGAATGAGAATATTCGGCCCATTGTGGCTCTGATCTATATCGACAACTATGATCAGGCGCTGGGAAGTATGGAAGAGACCAGGAGACCGCTGCTGGAGGCCATGGTGTATAAGCGGCTGAATGATTTGACAGCGCATGTGAACGGCATCTTGACAAGAATGGAGAAGGATCGGCTGTTTCTGGTCTTTCCGCATGAGGCACTGGAACGATTGAAGGAGACGAAGTTCAAGGTGTTGGAGGATGTGCGCAAAATTAACATCGGGAACCGGCTGCCGGTGACGTTGAGTATCGGAATCGGTGTAGCAGAGCGCCTGGAAGATTCCCATACGTATGCCAGGGCGGCGGTCGATCTGGCATTGGGACGCGGCGGTGATCAAGCAGTGCTGAAAAATGGGGAGAAGACGACTTTCTATGGTGGAAAGTCGGGGGGCGTGGAGAAGACGAATCGAGTACGAGCGCGTCTGATTGCGCATGCGTTGCGAGAGGTGATTGCGGATGCCGATCAGGTGCTGGTGATGGGACACGCCAACCCTGACCTAGATTGCTTTGGTGCGGCGCTGGGGATGGCGCATACTATCGCGTCTTTTGAGAAAAAGGTGAATATCGTACTCAATGAACCGCATCCGGCGATTGATATTCTCTATGAGAGAGTGATGGAAGAAAGAGAATATGCTGCGCAGATAATTACAGGAGTACAGGCGGAAGCGCTTTCTGGAGAAAAGACGCTGCTGATCGTGGTGGATGTGAATCGTCCGTCGATTGTAGCACACCCCCCATTATTGGATCTGAATAAGAATATTGTCGTCATCGATCATCATAGAACCAGTGTGGATCATATTTCCAGCGCCGTGGTATCCTATGTGGAGCCTTACGCATCTTCGGCCAGCGAGATGGTGACAGAATTGATTCAGTATATGACAGAGAGAACGCATCTGAAACCATTGGAGACGGACGCGCTCTTTGCGGGAATTGCTTTGGATACGAAGAATTTTACCGTCAAAACGGGAATCAGAACCTTCGAGGCCGCCGCATTTTTGCGAAGAAATGGCGCGGATTCGCTCCGAGTGCGTCAGCTATTCAAGAATGATATCAAAGAATACCGCGCTAAGGCGCAAATCGTCAGTAAGGCAGAGATCATCCATCAGCAGATGGCGCTGTCTCATTGGGATGGGCGGGAGACCTCGAATGCGCTTGCGCTTGCGGCGGCGGCAGCGGATGAACTCCTGGATATTCGCGGGGTAGAAGCTTCGTTTGTCTTGACGGAGATGCCGAATGTGATCAATGTCAGCGCGCGGTCTCTGGGGGATATCAATGTACAGGTGATCATGGAATCCATCGGCGGCGGCGGACATCTGACGATCGCGGGAGCGCAGCTTGGAGAGACAACTATGGAAGAGGCCCTGGAGAAGCTGAATCAGGCGATCCAGGATTTTCTGGAGAATAATAAATAGGGAGGCAGAATAGAATGAAGATTTTATTGTTACAAGATGTAAAGAAGCTGGGAAAGGCCGGCGATATCGTAGATGTGAGTGATGGATACGCCAAGAACTTTATCATGCCGCAGAAACTCGGTAAAGAAGCTACGAAGGAAGTGCTGAATGAGTGGAAACTGAAGAAGGGAAGCGAGGCTAACCGGCGGGAGCAGGAGAAGCAGGCGGCGATTGCACAGGCAGAAGAGCTTTCTAAGGTCAAGATCAAACTGCAGGTAAAGGGCGGAGAAGGCGGACGGCTCTTTGGTTCCGTGACCGCGAAGGATGTGGCGGATGCCTTAGAAAAACAGGCTGGTATCAAGGTGGATAAGAAGAAGGTACAGCTGAAAGATGGAATCAAGAATGCAGGTGCGTATCAGGTAGAGATCAAACTGCATCCTGCGGCGACAGCGAAGGTGAGTGTACAGGTAGATGCCCAGTAAAATGGGCATCCTGCTATTTTAAGAAAAGAGGATGGACATGGCAGAGGAGAAGATGACACCTCGAGTGCGCCCCCATAGTGAGGAGGCGGAGCAGGCGGTTTTGGGCTCTATGCTGATGGATCGAGACGCGGTGAATACGGTGATGGAGATCCTCGAGGCAGAGGATTTTTATAACGAGAGGCATCGTGTCATATATCGCGGCATGCAGGACCTATACAGGGAAAACAGGGCCATTGACTTAATCACGCTGAAGGACAGGCTGGAACAGGGAGGAACCCTGGAGACCATCGGCGGTCTGGTGTATCTAGGACAGATCGCGGCTGCAGTGCCCAGCTCGGTGAATGCCAAGCATTACGCACAGATTGTCAAGGATAAGGCGCAGTATCGTCGATTCATCAGCATCGGTGAAACCATGGTACAGAGTGGGTATGCCGGAGAGATGCCGATCAGTGAACTCTCGGAGAATGTGGAGAAGGATGTGTTTCAGATCCTGTCCCATCAGCGAGGCGAGGGATTCTCACACATTCATGATGTGCTGTTGGAAACCTATGAGGACATTGAGCGTATAGCCAGCAATCCGGGGACGATCACCGGCGTGCCTACCGGGTTTACGGATCTGGATCGTCAGACCACGGGCTTGCAGCCTTCGGATCTGGTGCTCTTGGGCGCGCGTCCTTCCATGGGAAAGACGGCATTTGCCCTCAATATCGTGCAGCACGCGGCGGTACGAGAACATAGAGTATGCGCCATCTTCAGTCTGGAAATGTCAAAGAAACAGTTGGCAAATCGTCTCTTATGCGCGGAATCCCTGGTGGATTCTGAGAGGATTCGACGGGGCACCTTGGAGAACGAAGACTGGGAAAAGCTGCTGGAGGCCCTGGCACCCCTGTCGGAGGCGCCGATCTACATCGATGATACGCCGGGTATCACACTGGGGGAGCTACGCTCGAGATGCCGAAAGCTGAAGCTGGAGAAGGGACTCGATCTGATCATGATCGACTATCTGCAGCTGATGAGCGGATCTAAAAGTAGTAACGGAGAGAACAGACAGCAGGAGATCTCCGACATTTCCCGAGGGCTGAAGGCGCTGGCCCGAGAGATGCAGGTGCCGGTTTTGGCGTTGTCGCAGCTTTCGAGAGCCTTGGAAGGTCGTTCCGACAAACGGCCCATGTTGTCGGATCTGCGAGAATCCGGCGCGATCGAGCAGGACGCGGACGTGGTGATGTTTCTGTATCGAGATGAGTATTATAACAAGGAATCTAAGGATCATAACATCGCGGAAGTGATTGTGGCAAAACAGAGAAATGGCGCGACAGGGACGATCAAACTGGCCTGGTTGGGACAGTACACGAAGTTCGCAAATCTGGAGAGAACAGAATATACACAGAATCAGGGGAGATAGATGCTGTACACGACAAATTTCATAGAATGGAATCAACGAGAGAGATGGAAGCTGGGGACGATGCAGGGATTGCGCGTGACCGAACAGGGTTGGCTTATGCTGGAAGAAGGCGCTTCTGAAGGCATCTATACGACACAGGAAGTGGAGACCATTCCCTTCGAGAATCTGGTGGCATGCTGGAATGCGGACACACCAGAAGGAAGCTGGGTAGAGGTATCGGCCCGGATATATTTGCAGGAGAAGAAGACCTGGAGTCCCTGGGGCAGCTGGGGAAGATGGAGTCCTTACATAGAGAGAAGGAATCGGAGCGGAGAGTATCCAGTAGACGATCCTCTGATCCGAATGAATTGCGATATTCTGGAGCCTTTATGTGGTGCAGGGACGAAACTGCAGCTGCGAGCGCGTCTGGTTCGGGAGGACGGAGAGGCCTTACCGCGCCTGCGCCGCCTTACCGCATCGCTGCGAAACCGCAGCCTGCCGGAAATCCCGACGGGAGAATCCATGGCAGAAGATATGCCGGCGGAAAAGATTCTGGAGGTACCCGCCTGTTCGCAGATGGTCCGGGATCCAGAGATTGGGAATATTATTTGCAATCCGACGACGATGACGGTTCTTTTGGCGGGGCGGGGAACGCAGGTCTTGCCGGAAGAGATGGGACTATCCTGTGTCGATCTCGTCGAAGGATTTGGAAACTGGACGTATGCTGCTGCTGCAGTCGGCATGTATGGATATCGGGCTTATGCCCGATTTGGAGACTATGATCTGCTTCGTAGGGAGATCGCGGCTGGGCGCAGCGTAGGGGTCAGCGTACATTACGCGAACTCACGGGAGAAGGCAGAGGAGAGGAACTTGCCCTATTTAGAGGGAGCGCCCTGCACAACGCCGGGGCATATCCTGACAGTGCGTGGATTTGGCACAGAAGAGGGGCAGGAGTATGTATATGTGTGTGACTCAGCCGCTGAGCGGGACGAAGAAGCGCATCTGCGGTATCGTAAAGAGCAGTTTTTAGAGGCGTGGAGTGGACGGCTTTGTTACTTGGTGGATGCGGAGCCGGAAACACAGGAGGGGCTTTCTGTGCCTGCATTTCAGGATGTGCGCGTGAAAAAGACATCTTCGGGACGGTATCAGTGGGTTCTGCAGGAACGTCCATTTCCGGTATTCCCGGAAATGCTGACAGAGAAGAGACGAGTGCCGGGAAGGATGACGATGATGATTCGTGCCCGGCGAGAGTACCCGAACCCGAGGATGGATGCCAATGATTGTTTTCTGTATCCGCAGCCTGAGTCCGATGGGTCTTTTGTCTTGCCTGCGGGCGATTGGACACTGTATCTGATGAGCAATACCGGCGAGAGATGGCGGGCATATCAAACCGAACTATAAGTTTGCATATTTTTTACTTGCAAAATTGATAGAAATGGGATACAATGAGTACACCGACCAAGATCGGTGAGTCTAGCTAGGAGGTGCGTGAACATGGCATATGCAATCAGTGACGCTTGCATCAGCTGCGGCGCTTGCGAGGCAGAGTGCCCTGTAGAGGCAATCAGCCAGGGCGATGAGCATTACGTAATCGATCCGGAGAAATGTATCGAGTGCGGCGCTTGTGCAGGTGTATGTCCGGTAGGTGCTCCGGAACAGCAGTAAGCCTACGTGGCGTAAAATGCTGCCGTATAAGCGGCGAGCGAATTATTTGTGCGGCAAGGATCGGAAGGCGAAAAACCTTCCGGTTTTTGCTTTTTTATAGTTTTTTTTTGTCGGGAATGGAGTTGTAATTTAGGCGAAAATGTATTATAATATGTCCTGCGCGGGTACGCGACACACAAGACGAGGAGGTTTATCATCATGGCAACAAAGGTAACAAAGGACATGATTATCGATGATATCATCAATATAGATCAAAATCTGGTGACGATCCTGATGCAGAGCGGTATGCACTGTGTAGGATGCCCTGCATCCAGAGGAGAGTCTTTGGAAGAGGCATGCTTTGTGCATGGGCTGGATCCGAATGATGTGGAGAGTAAGCTGAACGAGTATCTGCAGTTGAAGAACGAATAAGCAGCTATCGGCATGGAAAAGAAGGCCGCTGCAATCTAACGTAGTGCTAGTTTGCAGCGGCTTTTTAGGTTATCTGTTTCAGCTTTTGAAGCGCACGAGCGCCGAGGAGACACTGAGTGTGTTCTTTTAGATAGGCAACCGTCATCGGATCGTCATCCACCTCAGAGGCGAACTCGTATAAAATGCAGATCGCATAATGAGTTTTTTCGTTGTCGAGTTTATACTGAGCGTGAATATAATATAGATTGGATTGCGTATCCCAGTATAAGCGGTTTTTCATGGATAAGTCGTCCGGAATCATGGAAGCGGCTCGGCATAGAGTTGAAAAATCAGAGAACGTAAATAGAGATGTGCGTTCTGTTAAAAGCATCTGAAGGTCATCCGCTTCCGAAAGCGGGGAATGCAGATCTCGAGAAAGATCACTATCGTAGGAATCTTTGGATCGAAGGGGAACAGAATCCGGCATAGATCCATTTGATCCTGCTTTTCGAATCTTTGTCACCGTGATCATAATGCTGTCCTTCGCGAGAGGAACCGCTTCAATAACAACGGGTTGAGAAGAAAAATCAAACCCAAACTCCTGCTTTGCGGCCACCATCATATCGTGAAATAAAGCCTTAGCCTTATCAGAGCCGTAGGATAGTTCTGAAATCTGAATATTCCGCTGAGATAGATCCTCTGCGCTCAGCGTAAAGCGGATCTGATTTTGGTTAATGCGTTCGGCTTTCATCATATCATCTCCTTTCAAAAGCCGGTTAAGGGTAGAAAAGGGATTGCTATTGATTATAAACGAGAACGCATATTTTGTAAAGAGGATATTGCCTAGAATCTTGGAGAAAGGGAAATCATAGTATAGCAGGCTCGATAAGACCGCTTTCTGTAGTGCAGGGCTGTCGGGTTCAGTTATTTGTGATTGTGGTATAGTAGAGATGGTATTCTCAAGTTTATTAGTCTTATTTTATTTTTTGCCACTGGTGTTAGTTTTATATTTTGTGGCTCCCAGGAAACTCCGCAATGGTATATTGTTTTTCTTCAGTATGATTTTTTATGCCTGGGGAGAACCGGTATATGTTGTGCTAATGTTATTTTCGATGCTGCTGAACTTTGTGACCGGATACCTGGTAGACAAATATAAGAAACAGGATCAATGGGGAAAAGCAAAGGGAGCACTGACGATTTCGGTGATTTTGAATCTGCTGCTCTTGGGTATTTTCAAGTATTCGGATTTTGTCGTAGAAAATATAAATCAAATTCTAGGACTGGCAATTCCGCTGCCGCGGTTGGAACTGCCCATTGGTATTTCTTTCTATACGTTCCAGGCAATGTCATATAGTATAGATGTCTATCGGGATGAGGCGAAGATGCAGCCCAATTTTATCGCATTTGGCGCATATGTCGCTCTTTTCCCGCAGCTCATTGCCTGCCCTATTGTACGATTTCAGACCGTGGCTGATGAACTGGTCAACCGCAGAGAAAACATGGATGATTTTTCGCAGGGAATCGGTCGATTTATGGTGGGCCTTGGGAAGAAGGTGCTTTTAGCAAATAGTATCGGTATGATATGGGAACAGATCTGTGCTATGGGTATTGATACACTGCCGGTTCTGACAGCGTGGATTGGGATTCTGGCCTTTACTTTCCAGATCTATTTTGACTTTGCGGGCTATTCGGATATGGCTATTGGGCTGGGAAGAATGTTTGGTTTTCATTTCTTAGAGAACTTCGATTATCCGTATCTGTCCAAGAGCATCACCGAGTTTTGGAGACGATGGCATATTTCCCTGGGAACCTGGTTTCGTGAATATGTTTATATTCCGTTGGGAGGGAATCGAAAGGGAAAGGGCAGGCAAATCTTCAATCTCGCAGTAGTCTGGGCGCTGACGGGTATATGGCATGGCGCATCCTGGAACTTCCTGCTATGGGGATGTTACTTCGGTGTCATTCTGATTGCCGAAAAGCTGTTCCTGCTGAAGTGGATGAAGCGGTGGCCTGGTTTTCTGCAGCATTTTTATGCAATGTTTCTGGTAGTCATCGGATGGGTGTTGTTCGCTCTGACGGATCTGAACCAGGTGGGTGCCTATCTGGCGGCCATGTTTGGTTTAAATGGTGCAGGATTTGCCAATGAAGCGTCTTTGTATTTGCTAACATCCAATCTGATTCTCTTGGTGATCCTGGCGCTGGCATCCACGGACTGGCCGAAACGGATTGCGCTGTCTTTCATGCTGCGTCTAAAGAATCGGGAAATCACCAGTGCGGTAGTGCAGAATGTCTTTTTGGTGGCGGTGTTTCTGCTGTCTGTAGCGTACCTGGTAAATTCATCTTATAATCCGTTTCTGTATTTTCGGTTCTAAGAAGGGGAAAGGAGAAAGCGATGAAAAAGAAAGAAGCAATCATCACCATAGCCGTTTTTCTAGTGCTCTTATTTGGCTTGACGATCTGGAATTTGCTGACGCCCGATCGGGAGTTTTCCTATAATGAAAATAAATATTTGGATCAAATGCCCAGCTTCACGTTAGAGAAGCTGCTGAACGGAAAGTGGCAGAGCGAATTTGAAAGCTATATCACGGATCAGTTTATCGGGCGGGATACTTGGGTAGAGCTGAATGTAATGACTGAACGAGGCATAGGAAAGAAAGACGTGAATGGAGTTCTATTTGCAGACGATCATTACATGATTCAGATGTATAAACCGCAGGATATTGACCCGGAATTGGTAAATAAAAATTTGCAGCGTTTGCATGGATTTGTGGAAAAGTCCAAGGAGTTGGTGGGGCTGGAGCATACATCCGTCATGCTGGTACCCACAGCTTCGGAAGTGCTTTCGGACAAGCTGCCCGAATTTGCAGAAGGAATGCTGTATGACCAAAAAGAACTGCTGAGACGGGCCGAGGAACAGGTGGGAGACGAAGCATGGATCGATGTGCAATCGGTACTGGATCAGCATAAAGATGAATACATCTTCTATCGCACAGATCATCATTGGACGATGACGGGTGCTTTTTATGCCTATCAGCAGTGGATGAGTCAGAAAGGATATGGGACGGTGAGCCTGGACGATTATGAACAGGTGACGCTGAGTGAGGACTTCCTGGGAACTACTTATTCCAAGGCGCCGACGGCAAGCGCGGAGGCAGATACGATGCTCTATTTTGAGAAGGATCCTCAGCAGGAATACAGAGTGTATTTGGAGGGCTCAGAAGAGGGGCGCAATGGATTGTATGACCCGGCCAAATTGCAGGAAAAGGACAAGTATGCTTCTTATCTGTATGGGAATAACGGCTTGGTAGAGATTCAGGGTGGAGAGAAAAACGGCCGTGTGCTGCTGATTATCAAGGATTCTTATGCGCATAGTCTGGGAATGCTGGCAGCACAGGACTTCGAGACGGTGTATCTCATTGACCCGCGATATTTTTTACAGGATATATGGCAATTCGCGGAAGAAAATCAGGTGACGGATACCTTATTCCTTTTTAATACGATGAATTTTGCACAAGAGAGTTATTTGTATATTCTGGATGAGGCATAGAAAGGTTGCATTTTTCGACAAAATGGTGTAATATAAAAGATACACGAGAGTGTAAATAAGAAGGAGGAGTGAGAACATGTCCAGTATTGCAATCATTGGAACGCAGTGGGGGGACGAAGGAAAGGCAAAGATCGTCGATCTGTTGGCGGGTAGCGCGGATGCGGTAGTTCGCACATCTGGAGGGAACAATGCGGGACACTCGGTCGTTGTAGCCGGGACGAAGTATCGGTTCCGCTCGATTCCTTGTGGAATATTGTATCCACATGTGCTAGGTATTCTTGGAAATGGTACGGCGCTGAATCCACCCGAACTCCTTGAGGAAATAAATTTCCTGCGTGATAAGGGATTATATGTAGATAATATTCGCATCAGCTCAAGAGCACATCTGGTAATGCCCTACCACCTGATTCTGGACGGCTTGATGGATGAAGCCAGAGAGGATCGGGAGGAAGGCGATCCGGCCGGTGCGCGAAAGGGGATTCGTCCCTGTTATATGGATAAGGTAGAGGGCATAGGAATCCGGATGTGTGATCTTCTGGATCCAGACACCTTCACCAAAAAAGTACGCAGCAATGTCGCCGTGAAGAATCGGATCATCACTCGGATCTATGGTGGCGTTCAGCAGGTAGACGCTGAGGAGATCATTGAAAAATATTTGGAATATGGTAAACAGCTTCAGCCTTATATCATGGATACTGGAAAACTCCTGGATGACATGCTGAAAGAGGGTAAGAGGGTTATCTTTGAGGGCGCGCAGGCAACGATGCTAGATCCGGACTATGGAACATACCCTTATGTCACGTCGTCTCATCCGACGATCGGCGGTGTGGCCTGCGGTTGTGGTGTAGGATTGGGAAGCATTACACATACGCTGGGCGTCATGAAAGCATATACGACGAGAACCGGACGGGGCCCCTTCCCGACAGAGATTTTTGGACCGGAGGGCAGCGAACTTAGAGAGCGGGGAGATGAATATGAGCCCAATGGAAATTTTCGACGGATTGGGTGGTTCGATGCGGTAGCTGCGCGGTATGCGGTACGAGTCAATGGATTGGAGGGCCTGGCTCTGACCAAGATGAATGCGTTGCGGGATATAAAGGAAGTCAAGATCTGTGTGGGGTATCGGCATGGTGACGATCTGATCCAGGTATTTCCGGCGAATTCGGAATGGCTGTCAGAATGTGAACCCGTGTACGAAACACTACCAGGTTGGGGACAGATTGAAGGCTGTAACGCCTATGAGGAACTGCCGCAGGCCGCAAAGGACTTCGTAGAGCGAATCGAAGAATTGACGGGTGCGAAGGTCATGGTATTAGAAATGGGATCGGGACGCAATAAAATCGTATCCTGGGGCCCTGTCAATGAATGGCTGAACATATAAGGAAGAGGGAATCTATATGCTGTCGTTTCAGAAGGGCGAGAAGTTTCCGCTGCCACCGCAGACAGAGGAGGGCGTGGTCTTCTCCGTCGAACCCTATACGATGATGTTGATTTATTATTTCCGGAAGCCCACAGGACAAGAGAGGGAGGCATTTTGCCAGGGGAATGCACAGTTAGCAGTTGCCAAACTGAAGGATACCCTGTTTATCTTATCCCGATTTGCGCCTATGAGCTGGATGGATGTGCCATACAGTACACATTTGTCGGAGTCGTTTAAGCGCTTTCCGGATCTCAAACCCAATCAGGGATACGCGGTGGATGCTTTTCTGGTAGACTGCGATACCAATGTCCTGATGGAGCATCGGCTCATGCATCTGGATACAGCGTCATCCTTCAAGATGCGCGATTTAATTTTGGAGGATCAGGAGCGGACGGATTTTTCCATGCAGCAGTATCAAGAGACGGTACGGGAAATCTATCGAAACTATCCACCAAAGGAGCTTTTGAAGAGAGCCGTCTTCACGGCGAAGATGAGAGCATAATATCTAAGAAGAAGGGCACGGCGCCAACTGGCGCCGTGCCCTTCTTCTTAGAATTGATGACGATATTTTCGAAACTTAAGATAATCAATGAATATTCGAACTTCTTCTATTTCTTCCCGTGTGAGATCCCGTGTATCGCGAAAAACAATGGAGTTTTCTGGAATAGGAAGATCCGCGCTGGAATCACCGGTCAACAGAAATTCCATAGATACGTGGTAGAGCTTAGAGAGCTTATGCAACATTTCAATATCTGGTGTACGACGGCCATTTTCATAATGGGAATACGCTTGTGGACTGATACAAAGTTTTTCGGCCGCATACTTCTGATTAAATCCATATTGTTCTCGCAAAGAACGGATCCGGCGGCTTAATTCTGTATACAAGAATACCACTCCCTTCCCCGGTTTTACTATCTATACTCTACCATATTTTGTGTGAAAAAAGAGCGTTTTATCCAACAAGTATCTGCCGAATACGAAACGTATGTGATAAAAATGGCTTTTCAGGATGGAACAAATATGATATACTGAATACAAATGCGCATAGGAAAGGGGAAATCAATCAATGAATCGTTATATACTTATGCCAGACTCATTTAAGGGGACGATGAGTTCCGCGACAATATGCCAGATTATGGAAAAGGCGATTCGACGCTTTGAACCAGACGCGGAGATTATTTCGATTCCGGTAGCGGATGGTGGAGAGGGAAGCGTGGACGCCTTTCTGACGGCATTAGGAGGAGAAAAACGAGTGGAGCGAGTGACAGGCCCTCTTGGGAAAACGGTAGATTCTTTTTGGGGGCTTTTGCAGGATGGGAAGACGGCGGTCATTGAGATGGCGGCTGCAGCGGGTCTCCCCCAGGTAGGAAGCACACCGGATGCAGCCGGTGCCACCACATATGGGGTAGGAGAACTCATACGGCATGCCTTAAAAGTGGGCTGTACAAAATTGATTCTGGGACTGGGAGGCAGCGCGACGACGGATGGCGGCTGCGGAATGGCGGCGGCATTAGGAGTGGTCTTTCGCGATGAGCAGGGAAAAGCCTTTGTGCCCGTAGGAGGAACTCTGCATCGAATTCACAGCGTGGATCTCGACGGTTTGGATCCTCGGCTGGCGAAGATGGAAATCGTGGCGATGTGCGATATTGATAATCCACTATTCGGGCCGGAGGGAGCTGCCTATGTTTTTGGACCGCAGAAGGGAGCAGACCCAGCCTGTGTAGAGCTTCTGGATCAGGGACTGAGACACTTGGCGCAGATCATGCGGGAGACGGTAGGGAGCGACCAGGAAAACTGCCCGGGTGCTGGTGCGGCTGGAGGGCTCGGATACGGAATGCAGGCGTTTTTAGGGGCCAGGCTGCAAATGGGAATCGAGACGGTTTTGGATACGGTGCATTTTGATGAGAAGCTGGCCGGGGCGACCATGGTCTTTTCAGGAGAAGGAAAGATCGACAGTCAGAGTGTACGCGGCAAGGTGATCAGCGGAATCGCAAAGCGTACAAAGGCAGCGGGTGTACCGCTTGTCGCCGTTGTCGGGGATATCGGGGACGATATGGAAGAAGCGTATCAGCAGGGAGTCAGTGCGGTATTCAGCATCAACCGGTTAGCGATTCCCTATGAAAAATCAAAGCTGCGTGCGCCGGAGGACTTGCGGCTGACGATGGAGAATATCATTCGTTTTATTCATGTCATTCGCTGTCATGAGCAGAGAGAGAATGCATAGTTTTGGTACAGAGGGGAAAAATAAAGACAGATAAATGTGCTCATCAAGCGAAGTGAGGAGGAAACAGATGGAACACAACCGTGTGCAGGAGGGGATTATGGAGGCGCTTTCGGCAGCGGTGGAGTTTCGAAGTGAAGAATCTGGCGAACATGTAAAGCGAATTCGAGACATGACGAAGTACCTTTTGACGTACACGGCATTGGGAGAGGGGATCTCACCGTATGAGGCAGAGCAGATTGCAGAGGCAGCGATGCTTCACGATGTAGGAAAGATAGCGGTACCCGATACAATCTTGAATAAACCAGGCAGGTTGACCGCGGAGGAGTATGAGATCATGAAAATGCATACGATACAGGGCGCGCGACTGTTAGAAAAGATTCCTCAGTTCAAAGAAATGCCGTTGTTTCACTATGCGTATGACATTGCCAGGCATCATCATGAAAGGTGGGACGGTCGTGGGTATCCGGATGGGTTAAAAGGGGGAGAGATTTCTTTATGGGCCCAGATTGTATCTCTGGTAGACGCATATGACGCTTTGGTAAGTCATCGAGTATATAAAGAAGCTTATGATGGAGATGCGGCTGTGCGGATGATTTTGGATGGGGCATGCGGCATATTTAATGACAGATTATTGGGGTGTTTTCTCAGCCAGGAAAAAGAAATTCGCAAATTGTACAGATAAAAACATGTAATTTATAATAATGCAAAGGAGAAGATCATGAGAACTCCGGTGAAAGAGCGACAATACAAATTGTATCGTTGGGTGATAGTCTGGTTTTTATTGACAGCGCTCGCACTTTGCAGTCTTGTTATGATTCGAAAGATCCTACTGGAAAATGCTCAGAAAATGGGAAATGAGATGGCGCACAGTTATTCCGTGGATGGCGAGAAGGATATTGTCATTTATGAGACACTGATGCAGGTGAGTACAAAGTATATTGGGGATCAGTTGGAGAGAAGTGAGAATCCTGCAGGTTGGATCAAGACGTATTTACAGACAGTAGCGGATACTTTGAGCGCTAACATTATTGATCCATATGCGGTTATTGATGGAGAGATTGCAGCGGCGAATCCATGGGCAGGGGACGAGACTTATGATGCCAAGGAAACCGAATGGTATCAGAAAGCCATTGCGGCAGAGGGAAGCGTCATATATACAGATGGGTATACGGATGCAATCACGGGGGAGATGGTCGTGACCATTGCCCAGGCGATTCCGGGAACGGATAATGTGGTGGCGTTTGATATTTTTCCTAAGTATTTTCTTCGCAGCGCGGCGTACGATGATATGCCGGAAAAAAGCTCCTATTTGTTGGGGGATTCTAAAGGAACGCTTCTGTATGCGCAGTCTCCTTCCCATGTCACACAGGAAAATTTTACGATGATTTTAGATATGATTCGTCAGGGGGCTTTTCAGGATTTTAATTCCTATGTGACCAATGCGGATGGAGAACGTCTGTCGGTTTACTATGATATAGCGTCTAATGGGTGGATTTCCATTGTGGCGATACCGCAGCAGGTGCTTTTGCAGGGAGTATACGAACTATCCAATCTGTATATTGTCATCTTAACCTTGTTTTTTGTAGTGATGATTATTATGAGCCTTCGAGAAAAGAAGGCAAACAAAATGTACCGCCACACGAATGACACCATGCGGGCATTGGGAAATTCATATTATGCGATTTATCGGGTCAACTATGCGCAGAATATGTATGACATGATCAAGGGATCCGATTATGTGCGGCAGCGTATCCCCGCACAGGGAGATTATGATCAATTGATTCATACGGCGGGAGAGGTGATTGAAAAGAACGCTTTTGAGGATTTCTGCATAAGTTTTTCCACCGAACATATTCGGGACCTGGTATCGAAGCGTGTACGGAATTATGGCGGTGATTTTCTGAGAAAATTTGGAGACGAGTATCGCTGGGTGGATGTACGTTTGCTTTTTGATGAATCATTGAATCCAGAAGAGGTTATTCTCTGCTTCCGAGAGGTGAATGATGAAAAGAAAGAGCAATTAGGGCAGATGCGGCTGCTGCGTGAATCTTTAGAAGCAGCGAAAGAAAGTGAAAAATCCAAGAA
The DNA here is from genome assembly GCA_002305315.1 of Clostridiales bacterium UBA1390. Lineage (GTDB taxonomy): Bacteria > Bacillota > Clostridia > Lachnospirales > Bianqueaceae > Faecimorpha > Faecimorpha stercoravium. The sequence continues at coordinate 35,428 of DBQQ01000046.1, read as the reverse complement.
CGATTTCTTCTCCAACATGTCTCATGATATGCGGACGCCGTTGAATGCGATACTGGGGATGCTGGAACTCTGTGAGAAATATGCGGAGGATCCGAAACGAGTAAAAGAATATGTAGGGAAGCTTCGATATTCTGCACGACAGCTCCTGGGGCTGATTAACGATATTCTGGAAATGTCCCGCATGCAGAATGGGAGACTGACGTTAGAGAACAAACATTTCAACCTGCGGCGATGTATGGAGGACTGTATGAGTCAGTTCATACCGCAGATAGAACAAGAGGGCAAAATATGTCGGACATCCTATACTCTGCTGAATACGGAGGTTTATGGAGACGAATTCCGACTTACACAGATTCTAAATAATTTATTATCCAATGCGGTCAAGTTTACAGAGGCGGGAGATGAGATCTCTCTTTCGGTTTTTGAGGTGAATCAACAAGAGTATGCCAAGTATCAGATTGTAGTGAAGGATACAGGTATCGGCATGTCACAGGAGTTTTTGCAGAAAGTTTTTGAGCCTTATGAACGAGAGACGAGATTCAGTGCCAGAAGTATTTCAGGAACAGGGTTAGGTATGGCTATTACCAAGAACATCATCACGCAAATGAATGGAGAGATTTCGGTGGAAAGCCAACTGGGGGAGGGAAGCACATTTACTGTGACCCTTCCTTTTCAGCGAGTCTATGGAGCCGAAGAGGAAGAAGAAAAAAAGACGGAATGTAGGGAAGACTTTTTGGAGGGAAAAACCATTTTAGTAGCAGAGGATAATGAGATCAACATGGAAGTAGCAGAAGAATTTCTGACAATGTTTGGAGCTAAAGTTCTGCAGGCTTGGAATGGCCGAGAGGCTGTGGAAATCTTTGCATCATCAAAAGAGTCGGAGATTCAAGTGATTTTGATGGATATGCAAATGCCGGAGATGGATGGATGTACGGCGGCGCGGACTATTCGAAATCTGAATCGCAGTGACGCAAAGATAGTCCCGATAATCGCAGTAACAGCTAATGCGTTTGCCGAGGACCTGGCTGCTACAAAAGCGGCAGGGATGGATGGACATATTTCTAAGCCGATTGATTTTCGGATTTTATCGGAGCAATTGCAGCAAATAGTGATGCGGAAACGGCATACAGATGAGGATCCTATGTGAAAGTGTTGGCAAGTTGAGGAAGGGTATATGAGAAGCGTAAGAAGAATCTTTAGACATCGTTCTATGGTAGCCATGATGATCTTGATTTTTTTGATGGTGATAGGGTTTTTGGTAGAGAAGGAATGGATAGATCGTGTGGAAGAAGAAAGAAGCTTTGAGCAATTGTATCAGGAAGCAGAAGAAATGGCGCGAGAGATAGAAGCGCATGCGAAAGCAGATCGGGAACAGCTGGAACTTTTGGCAACGGTGATTGCCGGTTGTGATGATCTAGCCTCGCAAGAGGTATGGGATATTTTAGGATCTTACATCACAATTGGCATGATGTCTCGTCTAGAGTTGCTGCTGCCAGATGATACAGTGCTGATCCGAGAACGAAAAAAAGTAAATGTGAATGGACAAATCTCTTTTGCAGAAGAGGCGGAACGAGGAGCCCATATTTCGGAGAGAACGCGGGACTGGAGCGGGGAACATGAATACATTCTTCGTCACTATGTTCCGGTTGTTCGAGAGGGAGAAACGATAGCCATGCTCTATGGTGTGGTGGAACTGGGAAGTCTGCCCCAAAATTTTATTGTGCGGCCGTATGACGATCAGGCAGCCATCTATATCATCGAAGGATCGGATGGGGATTTTTTGGTGGATACCTGGCATGAAGACGAGGAATTGGGCAATATATGGGCAGAGGGAACTCGGACAATGGCTCCTGGGTATAATCACGAACAATTGAAGCAGGGTCTGATTGATGGAAAAAGAGACTATGTGGTTTTTGTTTCTCAGACGACAGGCTCTTTCTTATATATGTACTATATGCCGCTTGCGATAAATGATTGGCGAATCGCGTTATCGGTGCCGGAAGAGGTAGTTTTATCAGACGCCCATGAAATTCGTTCGATTACGAATTGTTTTCTCGTGTTTGAAGGGGCTTGTTTTTTACTGGTCTTTTTATCCGGCGTCTGGTTTGTCCGTGAAGAAAGTAAAGAAAAACAGCGCAGCTTGGATGTGGCGCATTATATATATGATGTGGGAAAACTTTTATTTGATGCACATGTGAAACATGAGAACATTCAGTTAGCCTTAGCGAAGGTGGGAGAGACAATAGCGGCCGATGAGGTTGTTTTACAGATGTCAGCAGCGAATCAAGAGAAGCTGACATATCTTTGGCAAAAAGAAGACAAACATAAAGAGAAGAAAAAAGAGAAGTGGGAACGCAATATGCTCGCATTGCTGGCATATTTTAGAGAAGGACATGATTACTTTGCGGCTCATGACGCGGCCGTGCTGCAGAAGTGGCTTCCGTGGGAAAAAAATATGAAAAATATGATCGCTGTTCCCATTAAGAATGCGGATGGGCATCTATATGGCGTACTTCTGGCTTGCAATGCTGCGGATACAGGAGATTTGGTAGAATTGTTTAAGAGCATGGGACTCAATTTTAGCATGCTGTATCGGAATATGCAGTCTTACGATTCGATGCGAGAGCAGGGGGAGACAGATGCTTTGCTGGGCATCTATAATCGAAATCGCTATGAGGCGGATCTTCCCAAGTATCCGAAGATGTATCATACCTCCTTAGCCTGCGTCTATATGGATGTGAATGGACTGCATGAACTGAATAATCAGCAGGGACACGGCGCAGGAGATCAGGCACTGAAGCGAGTAGCGGAAGAATTGCAGCGTCAGTACGGATTTTCCTTTACATATAGAATAGGAGGCGATGAGTTTGTTGCTTTTGTCGTTGACGAAGAGGAGAAAAATGTACGTTATAAAGGCGAGGATATAAGACGAAAACTAGAGGAGAATGGAATCTACGTATCGGTGGGAATTGCGTGGGAGAAAGCTATATCCGACATGGATACACTGGTAAAGTCCGAAGAGAAGCAGATGTATGAAAGAAAGCAGCAATTTTATGAATATACCCGTTATCAGCGAGGATACTAGGAAAATGGAAATTCATAAAATCGTAAGAATGGGTATCTTGACAAATGAAGAGCACGCGCTTATACTAAATTCATTCTGATAGTAAGAAAGGAGACCGGATCGGGTGGCTGCCAAAGGACCAAAAAAGAAAAAGAACGCAGCATTGATCGCTGGGATTGTCGTTACGGCAATTGTGTTAATTATTGTAGTTGTAGCGCTTTTGGCGCTGGGGTATATCTACCTGCGTCTTAATAGTATTCAAAGGATTCCGGAAGTACAGCAAAGCTCTGTCACAGAGACTTTTGAACAGGATAGTATTGGAGAGGAAAACTCTACGGTAGTAGTGGATCCGGAAGATGTGACATGGCCAGTGACGAATCCATCAGACGATGACAGTGGAAATACCTATGATGGAGAATGGGTATATTCTGATCCCAATATTGTCAACATTCTTCTGATCGGGATTGACGGACGAGAGTATTCGGGGCGATCGGATACGATGATTCTCTGTACGCTGAATCGTACGGAAAAAACAGTTTCCATGACTTCGTTTTTGAGGGATCTATATGTACAGATTCCAGGATACAGCGATAACCGGCTGAATGCAGCATATGCCTTCGGAGGGACAGATCTTTTGGATGCCACGCTGGAACTTAATTTTGGGATTCATGTGGATGGACATGTGATGGTGGACTTCAACACGTTCCCACAAGTGATTGATGCGCTGGGTGGTGTGGATATCACGCTGACGCAGGCTGAATCCGATTATCTGGGATTATCTGGAGCCGGCGAATATCATATGGACGGTGAACTGGCCATGAGGTATTCGCGTATCCGTTATATTGATAGCGATTTCGGACGTACCAACCGACAGAGAACCGTACTCAATTCGCTGTTCATGCGGTTTAAGGATCTGGGCTGGGCGGAAATTTTAGGAGCTGCAAATCAGGTTTTAGACTTGGTATATACGGATATGGATGCGGGGACGATCCTCTCCTATGGCAGTGAGATGTTGGGTATCCAGGAGATTCAGCAGTACCATGTGCCGGATGATGGGGAATATTATGATGCGGTGATCAATGGAATGATGGTATTAGTCCCATATTTGGATGATATTCATACCCGTTTGGGTGAAGTGTTATATGGAATCGAATAAATAGTGCGAATGCCAGGTTTTGTCTAAGAAAAAGACCGGAATGAGATTCTTTTCAGAATCCAACATTCCGGTCTTTTCTGATTAAGCGTTCTGTTGTCTTTCGTACTGCTGTTTCAAATCGCGAAACATACGCAGTAGCACGAAGATCGCGACAAGGGATAGAATCAGTTCTGCAAAAAACTGCGCGTAGGCCAGACCGTATAATGGAAAGAGCCAGTTTAGGATAAATAATGCCGGAATCTCTAAAACAATCTTTCGCAAGATAGCAAAAATCAGAGATTTCATTCCCATACCCACAGCCTGGAACACACCCACGGCGATAAAGTCCAAACACAGGAAGGGAAGCCCCAGACAGAAACCGCGCAGGAATCGGGAACCGTAGGAGATGATACTCTCATTCTCCATGAAGAGATTGACCACCGTATCGGCCGCAAAGAAGTAGATGGCAGACATGCAGACGATAAAACTTAGCGCAATTTTCATAGTGAAGGTCAGGGTTTTTCTCATTCGAGGAATGTTCCCGCTGGAATAGTTATAACTGATCAGCGGCATAATGCCCTGAGAGAGCCCTTGAGAAATGTTCATAGGAACCATATTGATTTTTTGCGTGATTCCCATGGCGGCGACAGCGTCTGCTCCAAAGGCAGAGGTAAAATTGTTGAGCACAGTCATGCCGGTTACATTCAAAAGATTCTGGATGGCAGCAGGAATACCTACGCCGAAGATGCCCAGCGCCACGGTCTTACGGACGCGAAACATCTGGGGACGGATACATACATATGTAGTTTTTCGTTTGATAAAAAGCAGAATAAAGAAATACAAGCATGCTACACAGTTGGAGATGAATGTAGCCAGCCCGGCGCCGGCGGCTCCCATATTGAAGCCCCAGGGGAGAATAAATATAGGATCCAGAAGGATATTTAAAAGGCATCCACTCATAGTTCCCAGACTAGCATGCAGCGAAGCGCCTTCAGCGCGCACCATATAGGCCATAACTACATTGAGGATGGAAGGTGCAGCCCCTAGGGTCACTGTCCAAAACATGTAGCCATCGGTTGCCGCATAGGTCTGCGCATCGGCCCCCAGAAGAGAAAGTAAGGGATTTTTGCATATTGTGCATAATAGAGAAAACAGAAGGCCGGAGATGACAGAGCAGTAGAAGCCAAACGCAGAACTGCGATATACCGTATCATAGTCTTTGCGGCCTAAAGCACGGCTCATCATACTGGAGGAACCTACACCGAACAGATTGTTAATGGCATTGAAGGCTAAGAGAACGGGAGCAGCCAAAGCTACTCCTGCATTTTCAATCGGGTCATTCAACATACCAACAAAATATGTATCAGCCAAATTGTAGAAAACCATGACAAGAGAGCTGAGAACTGTGGGAACAGCAAGTTTCATAACAGCCTTGGGAACAGGCATTTGTTCAAAAAGAATTGTTTTTTTCTGATCGACCATGGTATTACCTTTCTTTAGAGATTATGTTTTAGAAACTGGCAGAGGGTTCATTCATCCGATATATTTTGATTTTCTCGATATCCGCGCCAGATATTTTCGAAAAAGTCGCTGCTTCGGTCAGGGATAGGGCGCACAGGACGCCAGTTTGTTGTGCTTCCCTCAGGAGAGTATATTGTCTCCTGAATCTGGTGATTCAAGCTGCCATCGTCAGGAAGAAATCGAAAGAGCTCAGGAATGACGGCACTGGATATATGAGGAAGATATCCGTCAACTGTCTGATATAGAGCGCTGCCGCGGCTATGCTGACAATGTTTGGCATAATCCATCATGGCAGTTAAGTATACTTCCATAGTCAGAAGCTGGTCACGGAGCCGAAGAGCCTGAATCAAACCCGTTTTGCCGGATCCTGCACCAATAGGGTCAGGAAAATGTGACAATAGGGACTGCACCTGTTCATGTAATTCTTCCATACGGGAAAGAGAGCGGAAGGCGCCGGCACCGTCGCTCATGGATCGACGAAGATGAGCCGCGATATTTTGCGCATTCTCAGGACGAGAACGCAGGGCAGCAATCCATTCTTTCCAGATATGAAGATGATCTTGATTCGAAGAAGAAAGATCATCGGGATCCCCTTTTCGATTGGCAGCAATGTAGCGGGCGCAGCGAAGAGCCCCGACTTGACCGGCATTCAGCGCAGTACCGCCGGGACGATAGACGCCATGTGTTCCAGCAGCTTCCCCAATGGCAAACAGTCCCTCGACCTGGGTATGCCACCAGGAATTTACAGCGATACCACCGTTGTTATGCTGGGCACAGAGAGCAATCTCTAAAGGTTCTGCCGCAAGATTCACGCCACGGCTGCGGTAGAAGTCTACAGCAGGCTGATTCATATGAGAAAGACGCGCAAAAGGAGTATCTTGCAGGGCGCCGGCTTTTCGCAGATAAGCTGACGCTTCTGGAGACAGCAGATCCCAGACAATTTCCCGATTTTCGGGATTCTGGCGATAATCCAGAAACACACGGCGTCCGCGCAAAGAACGTTCCTGATAGACAAGAAGATCCAGACGCGAAGAGCCGTCCAATGCTTTACGACTGTCAAAAGGCCATTGATAGCCTTTCAGGAAGATCTGGTTCAACATATCCTCATAGCAGGGGAAAGCCTCTTGCAAGAATTCTCGTGGATCGCTTCCGTCCTGTTCGGTAGAAAAGAACCGGGGAAGAACTTGCATATAGGTTCCAGACACATTCCAACGGGGATGCAGTGAGGCGATACCATACTGCCATTCGGTCAGGTTCTGACCATGGGCGCCGCAGGCAAAAGCAATGCCGTTCGCCCCATGCTGACTGGCGGGATATACGGAGTCCGCATATAGGCAGGCAGGTCCTCCGGTAGCCAGAATCAGATTACGACAGCGAATGAGTACCAGCTTTTCCAGATCCATGTCCAGGCAGATCACACCTTGCACCTGATTCTGCTCTGTGAGAATCTGCAGCAGCAGATGGTGATCCAAAATCGGGACGCCAAGCTGATTCACGGAGCGTTCTAAGGCCTCTGTCATCATGCGGGAGGTTAAGGGACCGGCGGATGTAGCGCGGTCTCTGGGATCATGATCCGTCTTGTATCCCACATATTCTCCCCAACGATTCGTGGGAAAAGGAACACCTAACTCCGCCAGATGTATAAAACAGGGGACGGAGCCAACCGCTTCGGCTAATGCCTGATCTCCGTCGATGGACCCTCCCTGAAACAGTGTCTGCGCCATTTCGGTGTAGGAATCCTGACCATCACCAGATAAGGTCAGCTTATAATAGGTTTGCTTATCGGAACCTGTGTTCCGGGAAGTACCTGCGTTTTTACCCTCTGTCAACAAAAGTATGTCGTGCTGTCCCAACTGCCATAAGCGTTCCGCGGCGCTATATCCTGCCGCACCGCTGCCAACAATAATCGTATTGCATGTTTGAATGTGGCACATCGTTTCGATCTGCTGCATGGTGTTCCTCCTGATCTGTTTTTTGACGCATTTGTGGCATCATGATAATATATTACTTTGAATTTCGTAAAAATTCAAGCTTTTCTTTTCAGATATCCTGTGTTATAATGCAGAAAGAAAAAACAAAAGATAGGGTCATAAATCGGAGTGAGGTTATAGAAGATGAGAAGAACCAAGATTATTTGTACTTTAGGGCCGGCAGTAGATGATCCGGCCAAGATCAAAGAGCTGATGTTAAGTGGAATGAACTGTGCCCGGTTTAATTTTTCTCATGGAGATCATGAGGAACAGCGCCAGAGGATACAGATGGTAAAGGAGATCCGAGAGGAGTTGGATTTGCCGGTAGCATTGCTTCTGGACACCAAGGGCCCTGAGATTCGGCTGCAGAATTTTGAGAATGGTTTTGCGATGCTTAAAGAAGGGGATATCTTTACGCTGACGCCGAAGGAAGAGATGGGGACAGCGCAGCGTGCTTCTCTTACGTATGAGTTCTTGGCAAAAGTAGTAAAGCGAGGAACCCATATTTTGTTGGATGATGGTAAGATTGATATGGAGGTCACAGAAGTGAAGGGGCAGGATGTGGTATGTCGCGTGTTGAACAGCGGACGCATCAGCAACCATAAAAGTGTAAATGTGCCCAACGTAGCAATCCCTACACCGTACATCAGTAAAGCAGATCTGGAGGATATTGTATTTGGCATCGAGCAGGGCGTGGACTTTATCGCATGCTCTTTTGTGCGGTCTGCGGATGATGTGCGTCAAGTACGCGCGTTGTTGTCTTTATATGGCGCAGAGGATATACAGATCATCTCTAAGATTGAGAATACGCAGGGAATCGAGCACCTGGATGAGATCATTGATGTAAGCGACGGAATCATGGTCGCGCGCGGAGATATGGGAGTGGAAGTAGCATTTAAGGAACTGCCGGCGCTGCAGAAGATGATTATTGAGAAATGTTATCGAAAGGGAAAGCATGTAGTGACAGCTACACAGATGCTGGAATCCATGATCAATAATCCACGTCCGACACGGGCAGAGGTATCCGATGTGGCCAATGCGATTTATGATGGTACGACGGCAATCATGCTGTCGGGAGAGGTTTCTGTGGGAAAATACCCGGAGGAAACGGTGAAAACGATGGCATCCATTGCAGAAGCGGCAGAACGGGCGCAGGACTATGTGAAAATTTTCAATCAGGCGCATCTGCAGCTGGGACATGAGATTGTTGATGCATTAGCGCAGGCAGCTTGCGACGCGGCACATTATCTGGATGCGAAGGCGATTCTGGTTGTTACTCGCTCGGGGATGACGGCAAGGACACTTTCCAATTATCGCCCGGCATGTCCGATTATCGGCGCCACGGTGAGCCAGAAAGGGTACGAGCAGTTAAGCTTGGCTTGGGGCGTGTCGCCAGTGCGGGCTACTGAACAGGAGTCTCCGGAACAGTTGGTAGAGTATGCCAAACTGCGTGCCTTAGAGGTGGGGGCGGTATCGCCGGGAGACTTGGTCATTGTACTTTCTGGTACTTCTTTGGAGAAGGGTGACCAGTGTAACATGATGAGAATTTTGCGGGTATAAAGAAAGGACGCATTGCTAAGTTTATCGGCAATGCGTCTTTTCTTGAATAGGGTTTCAGCGAAGGGACTTCACATAGTTTTTCATAAACGCAATGCAGCGTTTTGACCAATCAGACAGTTTTTTGTTTTTGGAATAGATGATGGCATCGCAGCTGGTGGTATCGAAGTCCTGGCAGGGAAGCGTGATCATCTGGTACTCATCGAGCGTCTCCTGAGGCATGGGAGACACCCACATATAAGAGCCTGTTACCTGGCGCAGAACCTCAAATTGGCTGCCGCGGTCATAGACATAGATTTTCTGATTATGAGAAGCGGTGGGGGAAAGAGAAGTCGGAAATTCGGCAAGCGTGAGCGCAGGAACCTGATAATCTCCATGTACGACTTCTATGTAAGGCATCAAATCTTGAGCACAGATCTGCGTGCGCCCGGCCAGTGGATGAGAACGACTTACAAGAGCCAGCTGTTGAAACGAAAAAAGCGGTTCATAATCCAGATTCCATTCTTCCATCAAATTCAGAAAAAAGCCAAAGTAAGGCTCTTGGTAACGTATGACTGCAAAATCCATGTCTCCCCGAACCACATCCTGTACCGCATTCATAGGAGCCTCCTCTTTGAAATGAATACTCATTTCATGAGCAGGGTGTAGGGTGTTCAGAAAGCGGGTAAAGGCAAAAGACGCATAAGTAACTCTGGGCAAGGCGACATTTAAATAGATGGAATCTGCATTGTCAGAACGGTATAATGCTTCCAGGTCATCCAGCTGTGCTAAGATGCTGGCAGCGCGTTCCAGGAAAATGCGTCCTTTTTCAGTGGGAGTGACACCCTTGGTGGTTCGTTCAAAGATCACGATGCCGAGATCTTTTTCCAGATCTCGAATGGCGCGACTCAGATTGGGCTGTCCCATGTATAGATTCTGTGCGGCTTTCGTGATGGAGCGGGTACGATTGACTTCTAGTGCATAACGTAAGGATAATGTGTTCATAAAGATCCTCCTGGCCATGTATTTTTTGATATAGAATACACGCTAATTATACATTACCCGCGCCGAAAAAGCAATGTTAAAATATTGTCAAACAGAGAGAGATCTCAGTTTGATTTTCATAGGAAATAGGAGGTATGTGCAATGGCACGTTTTACTCTTCCCCGAGATTTGTACTGGGGCAAAGGTTCTTTGGAAACTCTGAAGACTCTGACCGGTAAGAAGGCCATCATCGTCGTAGGCGGTGGTTCCATGAAGCGTTTTGGCTTCCTGGGTAAGGCAGAGGCATATTTGAAAGAGGCGGGTATGGAGGTTCGTCTATTTGAGAATGTAGAACCGGATCCGTCTGTGGAAACTGTTATGAAGGGCGCCGCTGCGATGCGGGAATTTGAGCCGGATTGGATTATTGCCATGGGCGGAGGTTCTCCCATCGACGCTGCCAAAGCGATGTGGGTTTTCTATGAGTATCCGGAGACTTCTTTTGAAGATCTGATTACTCCGTTCTCCTTCCCCACGCTGCGTCAGAAGGCTAAGTTCCTGGCGATTCCTTCGACGTCCGGTACGGCGACAGAAGTGACTGCCTTCTCTGTCATCACCGATTATCAGAAGGGTATCAAGTATCCTCTGGCGGACTTCAATATCACACCGGATGTGGCCATTGTAGATCCGGAGTTGGCTGAGACAATGCCGAAGAAGCTGACGGCTCATACCGGTATGGATGCTTTGACACATGCGATCGAGGCATATGTGTCTACATTGCATGGCCCGTTTACAGATCCATTGGCGCTGGAGGCGATCAAGATGGTATTTAGCTATCTGAAAACCTCTTACGATGGAGATGTGAAGGCTAGAGAACATATGCATTATGCACAGTGTATGGCAGGTATGGCATTCTCCAATGCGCTTTTGGGTATCGTACACTCTATGGCGCATAAGACGGGTGCTGCCTATAAGAATGGACATATCGTACATGGATGCGCAAATGCCATGTATCTGCCCAAGGTCATCAAGTACAATTCTAAGAACCCGGAAGCGGCTGCTCGCTATGCGCAGATCGCACTGGCAGTAGGTCTGACCGGTTCGAATACCGAAGAGCTGGTAGATGCATTGATCAAGAAGATTCGCGACTACAATGTACTGTTGAATATTCCCAGCTGTATCAAGGACTACGAGGATGGCATGGTGCCAGAGGACGAGTTCTTAGAGAAGCTGCCGCAGGTAGCGGAGCTGGCGATCGGAGATGCCTGCACAGGATCGAATCCCCGGATCCCGACCCAGGAAGAGATGGAGAAGCTCCTGAAGGCTTGCTACTACGACACAGAAGTAGATTTCTAAAAACAGAAAAAAGACGTCTGAGGCATTCTCAGGCGTCTTTTATTTAGATAACTCAGCGAAAGGGTCCGCCCGGACCGGCTCCCATACCCATTTGCTGCACAGAGCTGTAGATCAGGGAACTCAGTGTAACTTCGCATTCGGCACTACCGGCAGTCAGAGTATACGTGTCTCCGACGGTGAGCTCAGGACAACTGAGTATGACAGAGTCGAACGTTTTCGGTCATCTGAGAGGAACCTGCAGCCACAAAGATTCCACCGGAGATGGTAGCTTCTGAGCCATAATCTAATACACTGTTGTCTCCTGTAGATGGGCCGGATAGTGCGTGGTATTTTAAGAAGAGATATGTTATACTCAAATAGAAAGTCCGCTTTTAACTTGACTTAATGTTGACTCGATACAATGATATCCGTATAGAAAGGAGGAGAGGTCGTTGAAACTGTTATTGGTAGAGGATGAACTTTCGTTATCCAGGGCGATAACCGCGATCCTGCAGAAAAATGGCTACACGGTGGATGCTGTATATAATGGGCGAGAAGCCTTAGAGTATATGAGAGCCGATGAGTACGATGGCGTGATTCTGGATCTGATGATGCCAGAAATCGATGGCATTACAGTGCTGCGAACGGTCAGGCAGAGTGGAGATAAAACACCCATCCTGATTTTGACTGCAAAATCGGAAGTGGATGACAAGGTGCTGGGATTAGACAGCGGAGCCAATGACTATTTGACGAAGCCATTCGCGGTCCAGGAGTTGTTAGCGCGTATTCGGGCCATGACTAGAAATCCGTGGACACAGGCGGATGCAAAGCTTCATTTTGGAAATCTCACATTGGACTGTGCCACATTCGAACTCTCTTCTCCCAGCGGAAGCTTCCGATTAGCCAATAAGGAGTTTCAGATGATGGAACTTCTCATGCGCAATCCGAAGACACTGATCTCCACCAATCGATTTATGGAGAGAATCTGGGGATATGACAGCGAAGTGGAGACGAGCGTTGTCTGGGTCTATATTTCATATTTGCGCAAGAAGCTGGCCTCTCTGGAGAGTCGTGTCCAGATTAAAGCTACGCGGAATGCCGGATATTCTCTGGAGGAGATTCCATGATTCGTAAGCTGCGCATGAGATTGGTTGTTGTGTCGATTGGATCATTGTTGGTCGTCCTGTTTTTGATAATGGGAACAGTCAACATTCTCAATTACCAGCAGATCCTGCGGGACGCCGATCAAATCCTGGGAATCCTCAAAGAGAACGAGGGGCGTTTTCCGCTGAGAGAACCGGGAATGATCTCGCCAGAACTTCCTTTCGAGTCACGATACTTTTCAGTTTTGCTTTCTGTCGATGGTCAGGTAATCATGGTGGATACAGGCAGAATCGCGGCAATCGATGAGAGCAGTGCTATGGATATGGCCCAGGAGATCTGGCAAACCGGCAAAGAACAAGGATTTTTTTCGGTATATCGGTTCATACAATATGAGGAAGCAGACGGAACGCGAATCATTTTTCTGGACTGTTCCCGAAGCCTGTCCACGTTTCGAACGTTTCTGTGGGCCAGCATTGGGATTTCGGCATTAGGACTTTTGGCCGTATCGGCCCTGATCCTGTTCTTTTCCGGGCGGATCATCCGGCCGATTGTGGAGAGCTATGAGAAGCAAAAACAGTTTATTACCGACGCGGGACATGAGCTGCGAACGCCAATCACCATCATCGATGCCGATACGGAAGTATTAAAGCTGGAAACGGGCGAGAATGAATGGCTGGAGGATATTCAGACACAGATCAGGCGACTCACGGCCCTGACCAAGGACCTAGTCTATCTGTCAAGAATGGAGGAAGATCGGAGACAGAGTCCGCAGCTGGAGTTTTCGCTGTCGGATCTGGCGGAAGAAACAGCACAGTCATTCCAGAGCCGGGCGCTAGTACAAAATAAGAAGTTCGATCTTTTCATCACGCCCATGCTTTCTTATACAGGAGACGAGAGCGCGCTGCGACAGCTTATCTCGATTCTCCTGGATAATGCGCTGAAATATTCTCCGGAAGGAGGCTGGATCGTATTTCGGATGGAGAAGCAGGGGAAGATGATTTTGCTGCAGGTAGAAAACAGCACGAAAGAAGCATTACCGGAGAATTTGAACAGACTTTTTGAGCGGTTTTATCGAGCAGATCCTTCCAGAAACTCTCGATCCGGAGGATATGGGTTGGGCTTGTCGATCGCACAGGCGATTGTGGGCGTACACAAGGGCAAGATGACAGCCAGCAGAGGAAAAGGTGATTCCCTGTGTATCAGCATTTTTCTTCCAGATTGACAGAAGCTGGCAGGATTGATATAATAGGCATAACTTTCATAGGAGGGGTAAGAATGAGAAAGCAATCTGTATGGATGATCGTTGTGCTGTTGATTGTGTTGACCTGCGGAGCCTGTCAGGAAGAGCAGACTACGATGGGCGTGTTGGGGCAGTTTTCTACGACGGATCTGGATGGGAATCCGGTGGATCAGACAGCATTTCAGGACTATGATGTGACCATGGTCAATATATGGACGACTTATTGCGGCTATTGCCTGGATGAGATGGGCGCACTGGGAGAACTGTCCAGAGAATACGCGGACGATGGCGTTAGAATCATGGGGATGGTCACGGATGTGATCAATTCGGATGGAACACTGAATGAGTCGCAGATGGATCTGGCACGCGAGATCGTTTCCAGTACGGGCGCTGATTATACGCATATGGTACCTTCGGAGAGCCTGGTAGGATTGCTGAGCCAGATCTATGCGGTGCCAACCACCCTTTTTGTGGATAAAGATGGAAATCAGGTAGGGTATGCGTATCTGCAGGCACAGGATAAAGAACAGTGGGCGCAGGCCATTGAGGATGCGCTGAGTCAGGTGAGATCATGACAGAACATGGGAGAAACCATATCGCCTATGGGTTATTGGCGATCGGGATCCTTTTCATAGCCATCGGCGTTTTTCGGGGAGAGGCAGAGGTCGTTCTGCGCCAGGCTGTGAATATTTGTTTGGAGTGTATTGGCATTGGGTAAAATAAGGCAATGGGGAATCAGACATCTGCGCGGATGCGTGCAGTTTGTCGTAACGGCTCTCAGTAACGGTTATGTCGCGGGTTTTCTTCATGGAAACATCTATCGGGGCAACACGAAGGCAATCTGTCTGCCGGGTCTCAACTGCTATTCCTGCCCTGGGGCCCTGGGCGCCTGTCCCATTGGCGCATTTCAGGCCGTCATTGGCAATAGAAACTATCATTTCGCCTTTTATGTCGCAGGCTTCCTGATTTTTGTGGGGGCCCTGATGGGGCGCCTTGTCTGCGGCTGGCTTTGTCCCTTTGGCTGGATACAGGAGCTTCTATATAAGATTCCTTTCGTGAAGAAGCTTCGTAAGCTCCCCGGAGACAAATGGCTTCGTTATCTGAAATATGTCATTTTGCTAGTCTTCGTGGTTTTGTTGCCGATGACAGTGCTGGATCTGGTGGGACAGGGAAGTCCCTGGTTCTGCAAATACATATGCCCATCGGGGACTCTGATGGCCGGCTTTCCGCTGGCCGTTCTGAATCCGGCGATTCGCGCCGGTATGGGCGGACTCTTTCTATGGAAAGTAGGGATCCTGGTCGTAGTGGCGCTCTTATCTATTTTGGTATATAGGCCATTCTGTCGCTATCTATGTCCTCTGGGCGCGGTCTATGGCCTGTTTAATCCCATTTCACTATATCGTTTTCGGATCGACGAAGCGCGCTGTACAAAGTGCGGCATCTGCCAGAAGACCTGGAAGTTAGATATTCCTGTCTATCAGAAACCGAATAGCGTGGAATGTATTCGATGCGGCGACTGTAAAAAGGCATGTCCGCATGGCGCGATTTATACGATAAATAAAAAAAGTGAAACTATATCTGTCCCCCAGAAACCTTGCAATTAAGCCATTTTTGTGCTATAATCCCCCTTTACGAAAGGGGGATTTCTATGGAAGATATTGCCATTCGCATCGTGAAGCTGATGCAGGAAATCAAGCAGTGCGTGGCCTACAGCATCTCAGCCAAACGCTCCAAAGGGACGCAGAAGACCCAGTACTATTATCAGTACACAAAAGATCACAAGCGCAAGCAAAAGCTCATTCCTTCGAAAGACGTGAAACAGGCTCTGGCAGACTTCGCGCGCAAGCAGGAATTGAAACGACAGCTCAAGGCCCTGCAGGCCAGCGTGCCATGCGAAGAGATACAGAATGTCCGGGCCCGCGTGCGCTTCTTCACGCAGTTCGGCTTGCCCCGGAATCCCTTCGATCCTGAGCAGGTGAAGCCTCGCAATGAACCCAACGTCTACCTGGATGGCACGACGCGTGACTCCAAGAGTGAGCTCATCATTTCACTGCTTCTGGAGTTCTTGAAGATCACCTATTACTACAATACCGAGCTGCAGACACGCGACGGAAGCTATCGCAAGCCTGATTTCATCTTGAATCGCCAGATTCTCTGGGAACACTTGGGAAAAATGGATGATGCATCTTATGCTGTTGTTCAGCGCCAGAAGCTGAAAGAATACAGGGCCCTTGGCATCGACAAGCTGATGTTCACGACAGAGATCTACAATCCTGAAAAGAAGACCTCTGTGCTGAATTTGCAGGAGATCGTGAAGAAGTTTGTAGAGTTCCAGCTGATCTCTACGCGCCTGGCCAGGAGCCTGTTTCGAAAAACAAGAGCCCAGAATCGGAAGCCGATTCGGATGAGATATGACGCCCAACCTAAAGCGGACTGGAAAAATATGTAAAAGTTGAAAAATTGGCTTCTTCCGGGGACAAGATCTGTCCCTGCACGAAAATGAAGCCTCAGACCCCAGGAAGGGGATTTTTTATGCCCTGATGATGGAAGAAACTGGGAATTTCTCGTCAGGTTGCCCGGGCCTGTATACTCGAATTTTCAGGGGCTGGGCAGGTTCGTGGTCTGGAGCGTATACAGTATACTCAATTTTTCAGGGCCCAGGCAGGTTCCTATTCTGAGGCGTATACAGCCTGCTCGAAGAGCCTGGATCCGGGCAGAATCAGTATACTCAAAAAATCAGAGCCCAGGTCAGGATCTTGGTCGTTGGCGTATACAGTATACTCGAATTTTTCGGGGGCAGGGCAGGCTCCCGATCTGGAGCGTATACAAAAAGCTCGAAAAGTCCGGGCCCGGGCAGAATCTGTATACTCAAATTTTCAGGATCCAGGTCAGGATCTTAGTCGTTGGCGTATACAGTATACTCGAATTTTTCGGGGCAGGGCAGGCTCCCGATCTGGAGCGTATACAATATACTCGAAAAGTCTGGGCCCGGGCAGAATCTGTATACTCAAATTTTCAGGGGCAGGGCAGGCTCCCGATCTGGAGCGTATACAAAAAGCTCGAAAAGTCCGGGCCTGGGCAGAATCTGTATACTCAAATTTTCAGGGTCAGAGCAAGCTCTCGGTCGATAGCGTATACAGAAAGCTTGAAGAGCCGGGCCTGGGCAGAACCTGTATACTCAAAAATTCAGTGCTCGGACAGGTTCCGGGTCTGGAGCGTATACAAGATACTCGAAAAAACTGGCCCTGGGCAGAATCAGTATACTCAAATTTTCAGGGGCAGGGCAGGCTCCCGATCTGGGGCGTATACAAAAAGCTCGAGAAGTCCAGGCCCAGATAGATTCCTGCTCGCTGACGTATACAGCATACTCAAAAAGCTAGGATCCAGGTGAGCCTGATTCGTATCACATTGAGTATACAGCCCTAGCACTTCACTATAAACACCAATCATCTGCCCAAACCCGGAAACGCAAGCCGATAGTTTCGACGCGGAGAGTGTAATTACAGAATCAACCTAGTAGGAAATAACAGATTCGAGATGGAATACTGGGAGATTATGTAAATATGGATATACTAAAGTGAAAGAGAAGGCTTGAATTTGTGCGAAAAGGAAATGGAATAGAATAAAAGAAATAGAATAAGATGAGAATGAGCACGATAAAAATTTAAGAAGAAAAAAGATTTTGTGGATATTGACAAAAGAGATACTTTGTTATATAATCCCCATATAAGGCGTGACCCGTATGGAACGTGGAACGGGAAATTCAACAAGGAGGCGATGACGTGATCACACAATTGGCACAGGGTTCGGCGAAGTCTCTGCAGAAGCAGGGACGCAGGAAAAGGCGCAGTCTAATGAAAAGAAACGCGATTCGTAATGCAGATCTGTATTTGTTTCTTTTACCGACATTGATCTATTTTGCGATTTTTCATTATGCGCCTATGTATGGCCTGCAGATTGCTTTTAAGGACTTCAAGGCGACAAAAGGCATCTGGGGAAGTGAATGGGTTGGGTTTGAACATTTCATTCGCTTCTTTCATTCGGCCCAGTTTTGGGACATTCTGCTAAATACGATCATTCTCAGTCTGGAAAGTTTGATCTTTGGATTCTTTCCTCCGATCATTCTGGCGCTGATGCTCAATCAGGTAGAGAATCAGAAGTTTAAGAAAATTGTACAGGGCGTGACGTATGCGCCGCATTTCATCTCGACGGTGGTCATGGTCAGCTTGCTGTATTGTCTCCTGTCTACACGAAATGGAATCGTGAATCGCATCATTGAGATGTTCGGTGGAACGGCCGTGCCTTTCATGAGAGATGCGGAATATTTTCGAGGCACATATGTCGTCTCGGGAATCTGGCAGGAGATGGGCTTTTCTGCCATCATCTATATCGCGGCGCTGGCAGGAATCAGTGCAGAATTGCATGAGGCGGCCATCATCGATGGGGCGAATAAGCTGCAGAGAATCTGGCATATTGATATTCCCGGTATTTTGCCGACGATCACAATTCTGCTGATCATGAAGTCGGGCAGTATCATGAGCGTGGGATTCGAAAAGGTCTTTCTCATGCAAACCTCCCTGAATCTCAAACGTTCACAGGTGATTTCTACATATGTATACCAGGTAGGATTGGTGGATGCGGATTTCAGCTTCTCGGCGGCGGTGGGGTTCTTCAATTCGATCGTGAATTTTATCATGATCATGTTTGTGAACTTCATTTCTGGCCGAGTCAGCGAGACCAGTCTGTGGTAAAGGAGGGAGTCAGATGGCGATTGGAAAAACAAGAGGAGACAAGATCTTTAATGCGATCAATTATACGGTGTTGACACTGCTGGCTCTGTCTTTTATCTATGTGCTGATTTTTGTCATCAGTGCTTCCTTTAGCTCGCCGACGGCGGTTTATGGAGGCGAAGTGGTGCTATGGCCCGTGGATGTCACGTTAGAAGGATATGAAAGAGTCTTTCGGGAATCGAAAGTGTGGGTTGGATATCGGAACACGATTCTCTATACGCTTGTCGGTACGCTATTGAGCGTAGCCTTGACTACCACATCGGCCTATGCGCTGTCCAGAAGGGATTTGCCGGGGCGCGGCGTGGTTACAGGGCTCCTGGTATTCACCATGTTCTTTAGCGGAGGTCTGATTCCTTCGTATCTGATTATTCGAGATCTGGGATTGCTGGATAGCATGTGGTCTGTCATTTTGCCCAGCTGTGTGAGTATGAGCAATATCATTATCGCACGGACGTTCTTTGCGAATTCGATTCCGATCGATTTGCTGGAAGCGGCACAGCTGGACGGGTGCAGCAACAGCCGGTATTTCTTCAGCATTGTACTGCCATTGTCCCAGGCGATCATCGCGGTACTCTGTCTGTATTATGCGGTAGGATATTGGAATCAGTATTTCAATGCGATGATCTATCTGAAAGATCGAGAAAAGTATACGCTGCAGCTGATCCTGCGGGAAATCCTGATCGAGGCGCAGGCCAGCGAGGCGATGACGGATAATCTGGAGGCGGCGCAGCTGCAGGAGGTCTCGGAAGTATTAAAATACGCGCTGATTATCGTGGCCAGCGTACCGATGCTGATCATCTATCCATTTGTGCAGAAGTATTTTGTTAAAGGTGTGATGATCGGTTCTTTGAAAGGATAATCCCCACGGCCGAAGTGGGATTATTATAAAATCCATTATAAAGGAGGAATTTTTATGCGGAAAAAGGGTATTGCGTGGATGTTGATGGTCATTCTGCTACTGGGAACACTCGCGGGATGCAGCGGTGGAGAAGATGCGTCTACGCCGGATGCGTCGCAGGGCGGAACATCGGGAACGGAAGCATCCGGGGGCTCTGCCGATGAGGATTTACCAGAGAATCTGGCGGTATTGAATACCGAGTCAGACTATCCGGTTGTCAACACACCCATTACGCTGACTCTCATGGGATCTCGCAGTGGATCGCAGGGAGAATGGGAGGACTTGAAGTTCTTCAAGAAGTGGCAGGAACTGACAGGTATCACGCTGGATATGGACGCGGTGTTATCAGATAACTGGGATACCCAGAAGAACTTGGCGTTTGCCAGTAATACGCTGCCGGATATCTTCTATGCAGGAAGTTTTACGACTGCGGAAGAGCTGGATTATGGGGACGACCAGAAGATGCTTTTAGATATTTCGGGTCTGATCGATACCTATTGTCCCAATCTGATTTCGGTGCTGGAGGCGAATCCGACGGTCAGAAGCAGTATCACCACACCTTCCGGGGCGATCTATTGCCTGCCCTATATCAATGACATGGATCGGGATCTGACCACCAAGTACTGGATCAATTCTACATGGATTGAACAGTTGGGGATGGAGGCGCCTACGACAGCCGATGAGCTGTATACGATTCTGGAAGGATTCCGGGATGAGGATATGAACGGCAACGGGGATACCAGCGACGAGATTCCGCTTTCCTGGTCGAAAGGTATCGAGAATTTCTATAAGACCACATCCTGGTTCGGAGCGACTTTTGATACGACTACGATGATGGGCTACGAGGATGATGGAACGGTGTTCTATGGACCGTTTACTGATGCGTTTAAGCAAATGGTACAGTGGTTTGCGAATGCCTGGGCAGATGGTTTGCTGGATA
Organism: Clostridiales bacterium UBA1390; assembly: GCA_002305315.1. Lineage (GTDB taxonomy): Bacteria > Bacillota > Clostridia > Lachnospirales > Bianqueaceae > Faecimorpha > Faecimorpha stercoravium. The sequence goes on along the minus strand of DBQQ01000046.1, from coordinate 14,914 downwards.
GTGAAATCTTTGAGCAGGACAGCAATCAGCTGAAGGCAAAAGGTCAGGGAGATGAACTGATTCTGGGTGCGTTCACCTCCGCGGGTCCCTATATCACGATTCCACAAGAATATAATGAAGACTACATTGCCATTACAGCGCTGAAGGCAGATAATGGCAAGCAGGAATGGTTCCGTACCAGCGGACTGAAGAGAGGCACGTTTACCATCACTAGCGGATGCAAGTATCCGGAAGCGGCGCTGCGTATGGTAGACTGGGTCTATGGCAAGGAAGGTGCGCTGTATCAGATGCGTGGTGAAGAAGGCGTGGATTTCGTCTACCAGGATGAGAATCACGAGACCTGCGTGGTACAGTGGCCGGAAGGGTACGATAACTTTGAGACATATCGTGCCAAGGAGATTACCCCGAACTCCGGTTCCAGCACCCCGGGTATCGGCGGTGGTACGCTGCCGCAGGTCGTGAATCCGCTCAACGACTGGATCAATCTGCAGGTAGAGACACAGCTCAAACCCTATTGGAAACTCGCCTTCCCCGATGTATATCTGTCTCCGGATGATACAGAAAAGGCCGCGTCGATTCTGGCCGATCTTAAGAATTACTTGGAGATCGCAGTCGGTGAGTTCATTACTGGCAAGCGGGACGTGGAAGCCGATTGGGATAGCATGATCGCGGAGCTGGAAGGCATGGGCGCGAACGATTATGTGAGCATCTATCAGGAAGCGTATACGAATTGGGCATCCAACGGGTAAAAGAAAATAGTGCTAATATGCAAAGGGACTTCACGATTTTTCGTGAAGTCCTTTTTTAAATGAAAACTTTACATAGATTTCACATAGAGATGAATATAGATTTTACACGGCTCCTTTATACTGACCCCGTCAGTTAAAAATAAGCAATAGAGGAGAAATCTAAGATGAAAAAGATGATTTCATTTATGCTTGGTCTGATGTTGGTAGTAGCAAGTTTAGCAGGATGTTCTTCTGACGGGAACTCCAGCGCACAGGAAAGCTACGGATCAGACAGCAGTGCAGTAGAGGAAAGCAGCACCGCAGATGAGAGCAGTGCGGCAGAGGAAAGTAGTACAGCAACAGCTGGTATGACGGGCGCGATCTCCGTCATCTCTCGTGAGGATGGATCCGGAACCCGGAGCGCCTTCATCGAGCTGATGGGTATCGAGCAGGATGATGTGGATATGACGACAGAGATGGCTGAGATCACAAACAGCACCTCCGTCATGATGACGACAGTAGCCGGCAACACGCAGGCAATCGGATATGTATCCCTGGGATCTCTGGATGAGACACAGGTAAAGGCCGTACAGGTGAATGGCGTAGCGCCTTCCGCAGATGCGGTAAAGGACGGCAGCTACAGCGTGTCCAGACCGTTCAACATCGCGACGATGGGTGAGCCGGAAGGACTGGCCGCAGACTTCATCAACTTCATCATGAGTGATGAGGGACAGGCGATCGTAGAGGAAGAGGGTTACATCAGCCAGGGCAGCACGGGTGCTTTTGAAGGAACCCTGCCGGAAGGCGAGATCACGGTAGGTGGTTCTTCCTCCGTAACTCCGGTCATGGAGAAGCTGATCGAGGGATATCAGGCACTGAATGCTAACGCAAACATTCAGCTGCAGCAGAGCGACTCCACGACGGGTATGAACTCAGCCATCGATGGATCTTACGACATCGGTATGGCATCCCGTGAAGTGAGCGACAGCGAGCTGGAGGCAGGTCTTCAGAACACGGTGATCGCCCTGGATGGTATCGCAGTCATTGTCAACCTAGAGAACCCGGCAGAGAACCTGACCAGCGAGCAGATCATGCAGATCTATACTGGCGAGGTGACTCAGTGGGAGGATCTTCAATAATCAAGAGCTTCAAAGAAATAAAAGAGGAGCTTTCGAATGAAAAACTTTAGAGAATTACTGATGCATGTGGTCTTTTTCCTGACCGCATGCATCTCCATACTGGCAGTTATCCTGATTTGTGTCTTCTTATTTGCGAACGGCGTACCGGCGATGCAGGAGATCGGTTTCCTGGATTTTCTGTGCGGAACCTCGTGGAAACCGGGTCAGGATCTATATGGGATCTTCCCCATGATTATCGGAAGTATCTATGTCACGGCGGGTGCTATCATTATTGGTGTGCCAATCGGACTTTTGTGCGCTATTTTCATGGCACGATTCTGTCCGCCGAAACTGCATCGTATTCTGAAACCAGCCATCGACTTGTTAGCAGGCATTCCTTCCATCGTCTATGGCTTTTTTGGCCTAGTTGTCATCGTTCCGTGGATTCAGGAACTGACAGACACAAGCGGAAAAAATGTTCTGACAGCGTCTATCATGCTGGGAATCATGATTCTGCCCACTATCATCAGTGTGTCAGAATCGGCGCTGCGCGCGGTGGATAACAGCTATTACGAGGGAGCACTGGCATTAGGAGCTACCCATGAACGCAGCGTGTTCAAAGTCGTTCTGCCGGCGGCAAGTTCAGGTGTGCTGGCAGGTGTTATTCTGGGGATCGGCCGTGCGATTGGTGAAGCCATGGCAGTCAGTATGGTGGCGGGTAACCAGCCCATCATCCCGGAAAGTATTCTGTCCGGTGTCAGAACGTTGACGGCGAATATCGTCCTGGAAATGGGGTATGCGACAGATCTGCATAGAGAAGCATTGATTGCCACAGCGGTCGTTCTGTTTGTGTTTATTTTGATCATTAACCTTTCTTTCTCGGCATTGAAAAGGAGGAAGAAACAATGAATAAGGTGCAGAGTATCAATTATCAGTCTTTTGGAGAGAAGATGCGTCACTATGCGAAGCATCCATTTTCCCTTCTTGCCGTCGTCATCGTCTGTCTGGCGGCAGTCGTTACCGTATTCATTTTATTGCTTCTGGTCGGATACATTCTGATTCGGGGCATTCCGAATATCACGCCGGATCTGTTTGCCTGGAAATATACAAGCGACAACGTATCCATGATGCCAGCCATCATCAATACTCTGACTATGACGGGGGTTACGCTTCTGATCGCAGTTCCCGTAGGTGTTTTTTCAGCCATTTACCTGGTAGAGTATGCGAAGCGGGGGAATAAATTGGTGGGAATCGTCCGAATGACGACAGAGACGCTGGCAGGTATTCCTTCCATTGTATATGGTCTGTTTGGATATCTGATCTTTGTCATTGCGCTGAAATTTGGTCTGTCCATGTTGTCGGGCGCATTGACATTGGCGATCATGGTTTTGCCAACCATCATGCGGACAACAGAGGAAGCCCTGCAGGCGGTACCGGACAGTTACCGGGAAGGAAGTTTCGGCTTGGGTGCGGGTCGTCTCCGTACGGTATTTCGTGTCGTATTGCCGTCAGCCGTTCCGGGTATCCTATCCGGTGTGATTCTGGCGATCGGACGTATTGTTGGAGAAACAGCCGCCCTGATTTATACTTCGGGTACGGTAGCAGGTATTCCGGACAATCTGATGGGATCAGGCCGTACGTTGTCTGTTCATATGTACGCACTATTGTCAGAGGGCCTGCATACAGAAGAGGCCTATGCGACAGCAGTGATTCTGTTGATCATGGTGATTCTGATCAATGCGCTGTCGAGCTTTGTCGCTAAGAAAATTCAATCCAATAAGGGATGAGGATACACGCATGGATAAATTTACAATCAATCACTTGGAATTGTGGTATAATGACTTTAAGGCCCTGAAGGATATCAGTATGAAGATTCCGGAGAAGGAGATTACAGCGTTTATCGGGCCTTCCGGCTGTGGTAAGTCTACTCTGCTGAAGACGCTGAATCGAATGAATGATCTGGTAGAGGGGTGCCGGATCACGGGCGAGATTTTACTGAACGATGAGAATATCTATAAGGGAATGGATGTGAGTCTGCTGCGGAAGCGTGTAGGTATGGTTTTTCAGAAGCCGAATCCCTTCCCCATGAGCGTATACGATAACATTGCTTTTGGGCCGCGTACGCATGGTATTCGCTCTAAGTCCAAGCTGGATCAGATCGTGGAGGAATCGTTGCGTGATGCTGCGATCTGGGATGAGGTGAAGGACCGACTGAAGAAGAGTGCGCTGGGTCTCTCCGGCGGTCAGCAGCAGCGTCTGTGCATTGCGCGTGCATTGGCGGTGAAGCCGGAAGTCCTTCTGATGGATGAACCCACATCGGCATTGGATCCTATTTCCACATCTAAGATTGAGGATCTGGCTGTGGAACTGAAGAAGGATTATACCATCGTCATGGTCACGCATAATATGCAGCAGGCAGCCCGTATATCGGATAAAACCGCGTTCTTCCTTCTGGGAGAGGTAGTGGAGTTTGGGGAAACCAACCAGATCTTCAGTATGCCGAAGGATCCGCGGACAGAAGAGTATATCACAGGGAGGTTCGGTTAATGCGAGACCAATTTATGGGACAGCTCAAAGAGCTGCATGAGAACATGATTCAGATGGGAAATTTGTGCGAAGAGGCCATTTCGGCCGCCGCCGCATCTCTCATGGAGAGAAATCCGGAACAGAGAAACAAGGCATATCAGTCGGATGAGCAGATCGACGCGCTGGAGCGTAAGATCGAGAATCTGTGTCTGCAACTGTTGTTGCAGCAGCAACCGGTGGCTAAGGATCTGCGGGTGATCTCTTCTGCGTTGAAGATGATCTCCGATATGGAACGGATTGGGGATCAGGCGGCAGATATTGCGGAGCTGGCCAAGTATGTGGCAGACAGCAAGCTTCCCAGTAAGGAGCATCTGCAGAAGATGGCCAAGGAAGCCGTACAGATGGTGAATGAAAGCATTTCCGCATTCGTGGAGAACGATCTGGAGAAGGCGCGAAAGGTGATCGAGCAGGATGACCAGGTGGATGAAATCTTCGATAAGATTCGCATGGAGCTGCCCAACATGATGGCGCGCAGCGAGATCGAAGCCAGAGAGGGCTTGGATATCCTGATGGCGGGCAAATATCTGGAGCGTATCGGGGATCATGCGGTGAACATCGCCGAGTGGGTGGAATACTCCATCACAGGCGTGCATAAGAGCCACGAGCATCAGCTCTGGGAAGAAGACAAGAAGTGAAAAACGGTGAGAGAATCTGTCCTCATGGTGTAGAACATCATGGGGGCAGTTTTTTGTATGAATCTCTATTGAAGAACCCATGGAAGTATGCTATTATGAAATGAAAGATGGGTATGGGAAAGCAACATGATTCCATTTCATGGTACTCGCCTTCTCGTCGCGATGGCATTACGACAGGACACTTATGGGTGAATGGCATATTTGACGAGTTTTTTGTGGAAAGCGGGGGGGGATTCTGTAGCGGCACCTGCATCGTCTATAGAAGAAGCAACAAGAATCGAAGAATCTTTTAGATAAGGAGAATGAACATGACAGTCGAAAAGGCATTACAGCAGCTGGAAGAACTGCAGCGCAAAATATACGCGCTGCAATACGCAGAGGCCGCGATCTCATTGGATGCGGTGACGGTGGCGCCGCCGGATACGGCGAAGGGGCGTTCCCTGGCACAGGGCGTGATCAGCGGGTATTTATATCCTTTGTTCTCGGGCAAGGAGACGGGGGATTTGCTCACCTATCTGACAGAACACAAGGAGGAACTGACGCCGCTCTCGGCGCGGCAGGTGGAGGAGCTGCAGCGCAAATATGATGAGATCCACAGGATGCCGGAAGAGGAAAATACAGCGTATTCCATGCTGCTCAACGACGCGCAGGATGTGTGGCATAAGGCCAAGGCGCAGGATGATTATCAGGCGTTTGCCCCGTACCTGGAGCGCATTATAGAAGCGAACCGCAAGAAAGCCGCTTATATGGATGAGTCCCAGCCGCCCTATGATGTGCTGCTGGGATTGTACGAGCAGGGGCTGACGACGGCGCAGCTGGACTCCTTCTTTGCGCGCCTTCGGGAGACGATTGTGCCGTTATTGAAGCGGATTCGGGAACAGGGAAGAGTCATCGACGACAGCTTTTTGTATCAGGAATATCCGATAGAAAAACAAAGAGAACTGTCGGACTATCTCATGGAAATCCTGGGCATCGACCGGGCGCACTGTACGATCGGTGAGACGGAGCATCCGTTCACGATGAATTTCGACAAGGAGGATGTGCGGATCACGACCAAGTATCATAAAAACAACTTTACGAGTTCCATGTATTCGGTGATCCACGAGTCTGGTCACGCTTTATATGAGCTGGGCGTTGGCGATGAATATCAGTATACGATCCTGGCCGGTGGCGTATCCATGGGGATCCATGAGAGCCAGTCGCGTCTGTATGAAAACATGCTGGGACGGAGCGAGGCCTTCATTCAGCGGATCTATCCGAAGCTTGTGGAGCTTTTTCCCAAGCAGCTGTCCGGCGTGACCGCGCAGGATCTGTATCTGGCAGTCAATCAGGTGGAGCCGAGTCTCATACGAATTGATGCGGACGAGCTGACCTACTGCCTGCACATCATGGTACGTTACGAGATCGAGAAGAAGATGATCGCCGGTGAGGTGGCAGTCAGTGAGCTGCCGGCGTTATGGGCCGAGCTGATGAAGGAATACCTGGGGGTGGAAGTGCCTAACGATCGCGACGGGATCCTGCAGGATTCCCATTGGAGCGGAGGGTCCATCGGATATTTCCCGTCCTATGCGTTAGGCAGCGCCTACGCGGCGCAGTTCATACATCGGATGGAGCAGGATATCCCGGTCTATGAGCTCGTGGCGCAGGGAGACTTCCAGACGATCAACGCCTGGCTCGATACGCATATTCATCAGTATGGCTGTTTCTATTCACCGGCGGAGCTGTTCAGGCGCTGCTGCGGGGAAGAGTTCGATCCGCAGTATTACCTGGATTATCTGACACAGAAGTACACGAAAATCTATCGGTTATCGTAAGGCCGGAACCGAGAAAATCCTTTTCTAAAAATATTTATCTGCCGTTCATACTTTTGATACAGGTAATGAGTATACTAAGTTGTGTTGGAAAAAACATATACAGAGCTCCGCTCTGGAAAGGAGATAGAGAGTATGGAAAGCAAAAAAATGACCTTTGGACGAGGTCTGCGGTGGGTACTTTGTTTCTTGTTGATTGGTGCTGTCATCGGCGGTTCCTTCGGTGTGGGCTATACATTGTCCAGACAGCCGCAGGACACCAACACGGAAGGCGGCGCATCTTATATGCTGCGAGATAATGGATACACTGGAAATTCGGATCAGACTTTGCTGGCAAATCCGCTCGTGGGAGAGAATGTCAAGAATATAACAGAAAATGTGAAGGACTCCGTAGTGGTAATCATCACACGAGCCCAGGAAGAGGTACAGACGATCTTTGGACAGAGTTATGTACAGGAGTATTCTGCGTTGGGTTCTGGCGTGATCTTCCGGGAGGAGGATGATCGGCTGTACATTCTGACCAATGCGCACGTGTTGGAAGACGCGGAAGAGGCATATCTGTATTTTGATGAAAAGACCACAGCGCCGGTGTATCTGGTGGGAGAGAGTGTTTCGAACGACCTGGCGGTTATCTATGTGAATAAGTCGGAGCTTTCCGAGGAGATTCTGAATCAGCTGAAGGTCGCGACATTGGGTGACAGCGATACCGTACGGAAGGGCGATCTGGCCATTGCGATTGGCAGCCCCTACAGCCAGAACATGGCACATACGACCACGGTCGGGATTGTGACAGGAGTCGATCAGGATTTTGAGATCGAGGATCGTGTATTAAACGTGATTCAGACCGATGCGGCACTGAATCCCGGTAACTCCGGCGGCGCATTGTTCAATGAAAACGGTGAAGTGATCGGCATCAATTCTGCGGGGATTCGAAGCGATACCACGGAAGGACTGGGTTTTGCGATCTCCATCAATCGCGCCAAAGAAGTGATCGATGAGATCTTTGCGAATGGATCTATAGAAAAGGCATCCATCGGTATCACAAGTTCTACGTATATCGATGAAGAACTGGCACAGCTGTACCGCGTGCCCAGCGGCCTGTTCATCTATCAGCTGGAAGCCGGCGGTGCTGCGGAACGTGCGGGGCTGGAGATAGGAGATGTGATCACATCGGTGAATGGGATTGCATTGACAGATGAGAATTCTCTCAATGACATCTTGGCTACGCTGCAGGGCGGAGATACCGTCGAAGTGGAAGTAATCCGGAACCGGGATTCCCAGAACGTGATGACGATTAGCATTACGTTGGATTCCGTATCGGATACCAATACGAACCTGCCGACAGAGCCTACGGATGCTGCGGCATAAGGGGAATCCATCAGGCCCTGAGCGGGCTGCCTTTACTCCCAGGAGAAAATCCTGGGAGTTTTTTGCGTTTTTTCCAGGGAGATACACAGATATTTTACAATTTTCCGATTGACAGGAAGAAAAGAGAACTGTATAATTAACCTTCGAATAGTTCGAAAAGGAAGGAGGAGAGGCGCTTGTGGGATTTTTTGACACTGGAAGGACTGACAGTGCAGGAAAAGCAAGCGGAGGAAAATATATATCGGATGTTCTTCATGCTAAGGAATATGATAAGAAGCATGGAGATGACCTGTCGTCAGTTTGACCTGGGATTCAGCCAATATACGCTGCTTCGGTATGTGGAGCGGAATGCGGAGCTGCATCCATCAGAGGCAGCCTGCATGATGCGGCTAAGTCGGCCCGCGATTACAAAGATTCTGCGGGTGCTGGAGGAACAGGGATTCCTTTTGCGCTTGGAATCACCAAATAGCCGACGGGAAATCTGCATGGAATTGACGCAGAAGGGCAAGGATAAGCTAAAGGAAGTAACGCCGGCTGTATCCAAGCTGCATCGAGGCTTGCTGACAACGATGGCGGATATGGAACTGGAGGGCTTTGAAAAAGTCTTGCGGAAGATGGAAGTTTTTTTTGAGGATTATATCGGGGAGGAAAAGCATGATCACAATACTTAAGTTTGCGAAGAAATACTGGGCATCTATGCTTGTCATCATCGCACTGTTGGTGGGGCAAGCAGTGTGTGAATTGGCATTGCCGCAGTATACCTCCAATATTGTGGATGTGGGGATCCAGAATGGAGGGATCGAAACCGAGGCGCCCGAGGTGATGCGTCAAGAGACGATGGAACTTTTATTGCGGTTTCTGAATGAGCAGGAAAAACAAACGGTGCAGGGAGCCTATGTACTGTATGGAGCCGGAGAGGCAGAGGATAGCATCCTGGAAGATTATCCCGCGGCCGAGACGGAGGGTGTCTATGTTCTGGAAGGAGAGAACCGGGAAGAGATCGAGGAGATCCTGGTGCCAGCGGAGACTGTCCTCATGACGCTTCGTTCCGAGGGAGAAGAGGCACAGGCGATGCGAGAGACCGTCCTGGCGCAGATGGGGCTGAGTGCAGATACAGATCTTAATCAGGCTCTGTCCATGCTGCCGGATGAGGCTCTGCAGGCGATCAAGGAAGGTATCATAGAAGAAATGGGAAATATGGGAGATACGATGCTGTCTTCCATGGGCGTCGCGTTTGTGAAGGATGAATACGCACAGATGGGCATGGATATGGAAGGAACACAGATGGGCTATCTGGGCAGCGTAGGCCTTCAGATGCTGGGACTGGCGCTTCTGGGCATGCTTTTTACGATTGCGGTGGCCTTCCTGTCTTCGCGCATGGCGGCGCGTACCAGCCGAGACCTGCGAAGCCGGATATTCCATAAGGTGGTTTCTTTTTCCAATGAAGAGATGAGTCAGTTTTCCACATCTTCCTTGATTACTCGGTGTACCAATGACGTACAGCAGGTCCAGATGGTGTTGATGCTGATGTTCCGTATGGTCATTTACGCGCCGATCCTGGGAATTGGCGGTATCCTGAAGGTACTGCAGACGCGGACGCATATGGAATGGATCATTGTGGTGGCGGTTGTTGCAGAGCTGGCGCTGGTCGCGGTCCTGATGGCGGTTGCCATGCCGAAGTTCAAGATCATGCAGAAGTTGGTAGACCGTCTGAACCTGGTCAGCAGAGAGATCCTGACGGGTACATCGGTCATCCGTGCTTTCAGCCGAGAGACGTATGAAGAGAAGCGTTTTGACGGTGCGAGCCAGAACCTGATGAAGACGCAGCTGTTTACCAGCCGGACAATGGCCTTGATGATGCCAGCCATGATGTTTGTCATGAATGGAATCACGGTACTGATCGTATGGGTCGGTGCGCATGGCATCGACATGGGTACACTGCAGGTCGGGGATATGATGGCATTTATCACTTATACCATGCAGATCGTGATGGCGTTTCTGATGATTACAATGGTTTCTGTCATGCTGCCTCGTGCGGCCGTGGCGGCAGAACGAATTCAGGAAGTGCTGGACAGTGAGACAAAGATTGAGAATCCGGAACAGCCGGAACGGGCAGCTTGGCACAGCGGACGAATTGTTTTCGATCATGTGTCTTTCCGCTATCCGGGCAGTGATGAGGATGTCTTGACAGATATGAATTTCACGGCGGAGCCGGGACAGACGACGGCCATCATCGGCAGCACCGGCAGCGGAAAATCCACATTGGTACAACTGATCCCCCGTCTGTTTGACGTGACAGATGGGCAGATTACGATTGACGGCGTGGATGTGCGGAATATGGATCTTCACGAACTGCGCGGCAATATCGGCTATGTTCCGCAGAAGGGCGTGCTGTTCAGCGGAACGATCGATTCTAATCTGCGTTTTGGCGCGCAGGATGCATCGGAAGCCCAGATTCGGGAGGCTGCAGAAATCGCGCAGGCACTGGACTTCATAGAAGAGAAACCGGAAGGATTTGAAGCGCCGATCGCACAGGGCGGAACTAACGTTTCTGGCGGACAGAAGCAGCGGTTGTCGATTGCGCGTGCTATCGCGAAGAATCCGAAGATTTATGTATTTGATGACAGCTTCTCGGCTCTGGATTATAAGACGGATTTCAAGCTGCGTCAGGCGCTTTCTTCCAAGGTGTCTCAGGCGACCGTCGTCATCGTGGCGCAGCGAATCAATACCATCCTGCATGCGGATAAGATTCTGGTGTTGGATGAGGGGAAGATTGTGGGCGAAGGAACCCACGAGGAGCTGTTAGCCCATAACGATGTATATCGGCAGATCGCGCAGAGTCAGCTCTCGCAGGAAGAACTGGCGGGCTCTGGAAAGGAGGTTCACCATGAGTGAGAAAGGAACGCACCGGGGACCCATGCACCGCGGCGGCGGAGTGCCGGTCGAGAAGGCAAAGGACTTCAAGGGCACGGTGATGAAACTGATACGCTATATGGGACGGTTCAAGGTGGGAATTTTCATCGCCCTGATCTTTACCATAGGCAGCACTGTCTTTAATATCTTCGGTCCGAAACTTCTGGGAAACATCACCAGCGACATCTTCGCGGGGATGATGGATAAAGTGAACGGCGGTCTGGGCATTGACTTCGAGGCCATCGGATTCACCCTCCTGATGCTCCTGGGGCTGTATGCCATCAGCGCGCTGTTCAACTGGATACAGGGCTTTATCATGTCCACCATTTCACAGAAGATCGCGTATCAGATGCGTAAGGAGCTATCTCATAAGATGCATCTGCTCCCCATGAACTACTATGACCAGAGAACGTATGGCGAGATCCTGTCTCGTATCACGAACGATGTGGATCTTCTGGGGCAGAGTCTGTCGCAGACGATCACCCAGCTCATCAGTTCGGTGGCGATGCTCATCGGAATCTTCTGCATGATGATGAGTATCAGCCCGCTCATGACGTTGATTGCGGTGTTGATCCTGCCGGTATCGGGCGTGCTAGTGATGCTGATCGTGAGTAAGTCTCAGCGTTTCTTCCGTAAGCAGCAGGAATACCTGGGACATGTGAATGGACAGGAAGAAGAAGTGTTTGGCGGTCATAATGTTATTAAGCTGTTCTGTCGGGAAGAACAGGCGCAGGAGGATTTTACCAAAGTCAACGATGTGCTCTGTGAGTCAGCCTGGAAATCCCAGTTCCTGTCCGGTCTCATGCAGCCGGTAATGAACTTTATCGGAAATATCGGATACGTTGCGGTTGCGGTGGTAGGCGGATATCTGAGTATTCAGGGCACGATTCGTGTCGGAGACATTCAGTCCTTCATTCAGTATGTGAGACAGTTCACACAGCCCATCGGACAGATGGCGCAGGTATCGAACATGCTGCAGTCAGCAGTGGCAGCGGCGGAAAGAGTATTTGAGTTTCTGGAAGAGCCGGAAGAAGAGCAGAAGGCCAAAGAACATGCGTCGATGGTGGATCCTGTCACAGGAGAACGCCGGAAGGTGACGATTGCGGATCTCTCTGGCAATGTGGAGTTTGATCATGTGCAGTTTGGCTATCGTCCCGACAAAATCATCATTCATGATTTCAGTGTGAAGGTGAAGAATGGTCAGAAGATCGCGATCGTAGGTCCTACCGGCGCGGGAAAGACGACGATTGTGAAGCTCCTGATGCGCTTCTATGATCTGAATGGCGGTGAAATTCGTATTGATGGATATCCATTGCCTGCGTTTGATCGCAGCGAACTGCGAGAGGCTTTTGGCATGGTATTGCAGGATACATGGCTCTTTAATGGTACGATCATGGAGAATATTCGTTATGGAAGGCTGGATGCCACAGATGAAGAAGTCATCGAGGCAGCGAAGGCGGCGAAGGTGCATCACTTTATTCAGACGCTGCCAGGCGGCTATCAGATGGTGCTGAATGAAGAGGTCACCAATATCTCTCAGGGGCAGAAACAGCTCCTGACGATTGCGAGAGCCATTCTGGCTAATAATAAGATCCTGATCCTGGATGAAGCGACCAGTTCGGTAGATACCCGAACGGAGATTCAGATTCAGGAGGCTATGGATCATCTGATGGAAGGGCGTACCAGCTTTATCATCGCGCATAGATTGTCCACGATTCGCAACGCGGACTGGATTCTTTTCCTGAAAGATGGCGATGTGGTAGAGCAGGGAACGCATGACGAGCTGCTGGCTAAAGGCGGTGCGTATGCGGAGCTCTATAATTCCCAGTTCCAGGAGACCGCTTGAAACAAATGATAAGAGGGCGTCCTCAAAGTCTGCATGGACTTGAAGGACGCCCTCATGTTTTATTGGGAGTGGTGTCGTCCGACCTCCCTCAGTTCTTGAGAAGAGATGGGTTCTTCGGTATAACGGGCCCTTTCATATAGGGCTGTTAATTGATTAAAAACCGGAGTATCGACCATCTGGCGAATCTCGCCGGGGGTTTTATCGGGTGTAATGGAAAGCCCCTCGTTGATTTTCTTCTCGACCGTTTTCTGATAGATCCGCCGGACCTTGCGGGCGTTGGAAGAATCTTTGATACGGACGGAGGGCTTCACAGATGTCAGATTTTCGACGTATAGATCTTTTTCTTCATGATAGGCCGTTTCTTTGGACACAACGGAGGGAGCATATTTTCTTCGCATACGGCGGAAGAACCAGGCGATCACAAGAACTAGGAGGATAGCAAATAGAAGGAACACGAGGTATTCCATGGACTGCCAGAAGACGGATTCATGACCGTTGCGTAATTCTTCCCACCATTTGCGCCCCTGAGGTTCGAACCACTCTGGATCATCAAAGGGGAGCAGCTCTTCTGCATCTTCTGCCAGAGGAAAGACCTGGCGAAAGAGATGCTGTGCGGTCTGCAAGATGGGCGTAATGAGGTATCCCAGTCCTTCATCCAGTCCTAGAAAAATCGAAACAAGAGCGATGACCAAGGTACAAAGACAAGCGCCGAGAAAAAGAGAATGGCTGCGTCTTCGAGTTGATTTTTCATCCTGATGAAGGACGGATGAGGAGTGATCCAGGATCGAATCCACATGGGTGTAATGAAGATCTGCCCAATAGAGAAGAATCAGAATAGCCACCGTCAGTGTCAGATAGAAACGGAGATCATCGGATTGCGTGTTGAAGAAAAGCACTAGAAAGAGTGCGCCGAAGAGCGCAAGGGGTCCTGAGGTGATGGTAAGATGCAATCCTGTGGTCAGCATAGATAAAGAGAAAAAGAAAAGGAAGAGGAGCAAGGGCAGGACCACGAAGAATGTGTCCGTCCATCCCAGCAAGAGGTAGGGGAGGAACATGAGAAAGATGGGCAAGTGAAGTGCCACCAGTGTACCGTGATTGGGAAATCGATCCGCATGTCCTCGCAGCCAGTACAGGTATCCGGGGATCCAGAGCATAGCATGAACCAAGAGATAATTGAGAGGATTGCCCGTTATAGTCATCAGGGCATAGATGGCCACAGCAAAGAAAGGATAGGAGAAAAAGTACGTACAGAATAAATCATGTAGGGAAACTTTATGTTTCATAGCATCCATACCTCCCGGCAAAGGCTCACAACTCTGCAACGAGCTTAACGCGCAGAGGACGTTTTGTGAGGAACTCTGCATTGGCATCCATTGTAGACCGAGGATGAGGGTATATGTCTTGTCCGATTTCTACTGGTTCATCAATAACGTATAGATATCCCTTTTCCTGTCCATCATGCTCAATTCGGCCCATATCGTCATAGCAAAGACGATGCGGCTTATGCGAGAATGCCTCGGCCAATGCGCGCCACTGCGTGATCGTACTACCAGCACGTAATTCGGATAACAGCATGGGAGATCCATGATACCAGAGTCCCTCTGGGATGATCTCGATGGTCATAGGCGTCGCCCCCTCGTAATGTTGTTTATGGTTATCATATCACAAAGAGGAGGAAAAAACAATCTTAAAAAAGGGAGAGGGTCCTCTTCGATTTCTCATTAGTACATGGGCGATGTAACAAATTCCGGGAGTGACTAATGAGAAAACCCCCTGATTTCTCATTAGTGCATGAAGCGATGTAACAAATTCCGGGAGTGACTAATGAGAAAAAACCCCGATTTCTCATTAGTCTGGGGTGGGATGTAACAAATTCCGGGAGCGATGAAGTGGTAAACTAAAACTGGAC